>NZ_MBEJ01000027.1 GCF_001953975.1 Mycobacterium sp. NS-7484 | reverse complement strand
GCCCAGGCGATCGGTCTGGCCAACCGCGTCGTGCCCAAGGGGCAAGCTCGCGCCCATGCCGAGGAGCTGGCCGCCGAGCAGATGGGCCTGGACCCCACCGGTCCCCGCGCCGCCGACGGCAAGAACCGCACCGAGACCGTGCAGCTGACCAATGACAAGGACCTGGACAGCTTTGTCCGGAAGTTGTTGCGGCTCTTCGAAAGCCCGAAGACCCGCGCTGACCTCAAGGCCGGGCGGCTCAGCTTCCGGTTGGCCGGTACGGCGTCGGCCGGCGGTCGCGGCACCGTGCATCGCATCGAGGCGGGTGCGGTGACCGAACGGCAGATCGCCGATCTGGCCGGCGGCACCTTGGTGCTCGGCCGCAAGGCGGTGCTCACCCCACTGGCTCGCGAGAAGGCGCGCACTTTGGGGATCACGATTGAGAAGGAGCGAAAGTGCTAGCAGCGACTGTCACCGGCAACGTGTGGTCCACCCGTCGGATCGACGGCATCCCGGCCGGCGCGTTCCTCGAGGTAGAGGTCGACGGGGGCACCTCCCGGATGATCGCGTTCGACGTACTCGGCACCGGCGTCGGCGAACGCGTCCTGATCGCCCAGGGCTCGGTGGCCGCGAACTGGTTCACCGGCACCCCGCCCCCGGTCGACGCCCTCATCATCGGTTCCATCGATTCCAATCCCAACAAATAAGGAGAAAAACCCATGTCCAGCAACGCAATCGGACTGATCGAGACCAAGGGCTACGTCGCTGCGCTGGCCGCCGCCGACGCCATGGTGAAGGCTGCCAACGTCACCATCACCGACCGTCAGCAGGTCGGCGACGGACTGGTCGCCGTGATCGTCACCGGTGAGGTCGGTGCCGTCAAGGCCGCCACCGAGGCCGGCGCCGAGACCGCCTCGCAGGTCGGTGAACTGGTCAGCGTGCACGTCATCCCCCGCCCGCACGGTGAGTTGGGCGCGCACTTCGCGGTCGCCAGCAAGTAGCCATGCCGACCACAGCTGAGGACAGCACGCGGATTCACACCCAGATCCGCGTCTACCTGTTGGTGGAGGACCTGCAGCGCCAGTTCGCCGCGTACCTCGGAACACCGACCCGGGCGCGGGGATACCCGCCGTACGAGGGCGAACACGCCCTGATCGTCGAGGTGTCCCCCGCTCTGGCCATCGAGCGGGTGATCGACCTGGCCCTGCGTGAGGTGCCCGGCATCCAGCCCGGAATCCTGTATGTGGAGCGACAATTCGGCGTGCTGGAGATCCACTCGGCCGATCTGGAGGACGTCAAGCGGGCCGGCGAGGCGATCCTGGCCGGCACCGGAAACAAGGCCTCCGATCAACTGCGGCCGCGGGTGCTCTACCACGACATCATCGAGAACATCACCGATCAGCACGCGGTGATCCTCAACCGCAACCGGCAGGCCTCGATGATCCTGCCTGGCCAGTCGCTGTTGGTCTACGAGATGACCCCGGCGTTGTTCGCCGCGGTCGCGGCCAACGAGGCGGAGCGGGCGGCCCCCGGGCTCACCGTCGTCGACGTGCAGATGATCGGCGCCGCGGGCAGGCTGTACATCGGCGGCAGCACCGCCGATGTGACCGTGGCCCGGGACCGGATCACGACGGTGTTGGATGGTATTGAGGGACGCGACCACTAGATGGTCGCCAGCGTGAAGAAGAGACGGTACTGATGGTTATCACCGACGAGATCGATGTCGCCCGACTGGCGCTGCGCCAGTACGACATCGGAGCCGACGCGACGCTGCGACTGCTCAACCTGTCCGAGAATGCCACCTATCTCGTCGAAGATGCCGGCACCCAATCGATCCTGCGGGTGCATCGGCAGGACTATCACCGGCCCCACGAGATCGAGTCGGAACTGGATTGGCTGCAGGCATTGCGGACCGACAGCGACGTCACGGTGCCCGCGGTGCTGCCGACGCGTGATGGCCGGCGGCTGGTGACCGTCACCGGTGAGGAGACCGCCGGGGTGCCCCGCCATGTCGTGCACTTCGGCATGGTGGCTGGAGCCGAGCCCGACGAAGGGTCCTTGACCCTCGACGATTTCCACACCCTGGGCCGTATCACCGCCTCCCTGCACGACCATTCGCAGCGGTGGCAGCGCCCAGCCGGTTTCGGCCGCTTCGCCTGGGACTGGGACCACAGCCTGGGCGCGACACCGCGCTGGGGGCGTTGGCACGACGCCTCGGGGGTCGGCGGGGCCGAGCGGCAGGTGTTGGAGCGGGCCCAGAAGCTGCTCCATGAGCGGCTCGGGGCCTACGGCACCGGCCCCGACGTCTACGGCCTGATCCACGCCGATCTTCGGCTGGCGAACCTGCTCGTCAATCCCGACGCAGGCTCGTCCGGTCCGCAGATCACCGTCATCGACTTCGACGACTGTGGATTCGGCTGGTACTTCTACGATTTCGGCACGGCGGTGTCGTTCATCGAAGACGACCCCGCGCTGCCGGACTGGCAGGACGCCTGGGTGAGCGGTTACCGCACCCGCCGCGACCTGCCCGCCTCGGACGAGGACATGCTGGCCTCGTTCGTACTGCTGCGCCGGCTGCTGTTGCTGGCCTGGATGGGCAGCCACAGCCACTCCAAGGAATCGGCTACCAAGGCGATCAGCTACGCCGCCGGCAGCTGCGAACTGGCCGAGCGCTACCTGCGTTCCAACGGCCATTCCCTGACCTGACTTCCAAAGGACCCCACCCATGTTCACATCGCTTCAGGGCCGTTCGGCCATCGTCACCGGCGGCAGCAAGGGCATCGGCCGCGGCATCGCCGAAACCTTCGCCAACGCCGGCGTGGATGTCCTGATCACGGGCCGCAACCAGGACGACCTCGACAAGACGGTCACCGCGCTCTCTGGCGCCCCGGGCCGGGTGAGCGGTCTTCGCGCCGACGTGACCAGCCCCGAGGCCGCTATTCAGGTGGTCGACGAGGCGGTCAAACGACACGGCGGACTCGACATCGTCTGCGCCAACGCCGGCATCTTTCCGTCCGGGCGTCTCGAGGAGCTCACCCCCGACGACATCGAACAGGTGCTGGCGGTGAACTTCAAAGGCACCGTCTACATCGTGCAGGCCGCCCTTGAGGCGCTGACGGCAAGCGGGCACGGTCGCGTCGTCATCACGTCGTCGATCACCGGGCCGATCACCGGTTACCCCGGCTGGTCGCACTACGGCGCGTCCAAGGCCGCCCAGTTGGGCTTCCTGCGCACCGCCGCAATGGAACTGGCGCCCAAGAAGATCACGGTCAACGCCGTGTTGCCCGGCAACATCGTCACCGAGGGGCTGGACGGCATGGGCCAGGACTACCTCGACCAGATGACCTCGGCGGTGCCCTCGGGCCGGCTCGGATCGGTCGCCGACATCGGCAACGCGGCACTGTTCTTCGCCACCGACGAAGCTGCCTACATCACCGGACAGTCGCTGGTCGTGGACGGCGGACAGATTCTGCCCGAATCGCACATGGCGATCGCCGAACTGTAGTCCGGCCCGGATAGAATTGGCTGTACCAATACACGGTTAAGGGGGCCGGGGTGGCACTTCACAGCGAGGAGCTGCGCAGGCGCATCGTCGCCGACATCAACGCCGGCACCCCCGGCACCAAACTGGGCAGTGAACGCGACCTGGCCGAGCAGTACGGCACCAGCCGCTCCAGCCTGCGCCAGGTGTTGGCTGCGTTGGAGGAAGCCGGGCTGGTGCACCGGGTGATCGGCCGGGCCGGCGGCATCTTCATCAGCCACGGCCAGGTGGAGCGTCAGCTGTCGGACGTGGTCGGAGTACCCGCGTTCCTGGCCAACCAGGGTTACGTCGCGGGTACCCGCGTGCTTTCGACGCGCATCACCACGCCCGACGACGCCACCCGGGCCGCGCTGCGGCTCGGCCCGGGCGACTACGTCATCGAGATCCAGCGGGTGCGGCTGGCCGACGGCTTCCCGATCTCGTTGGAGCACGCCCAGTTCCCCGCCGACGCGTTCCCCGGACTGCTCGACCAACAACTCGGCGGATCGCTCTACGAGATCCTGGAATCCCGTTACGGTCTGGTCACCGGCCGGGCCGACGAACGCATCGAAGCCGTCAACGCCACCAGCAACGAGGCCACCCTGCTGGGCATCAAACCCAAAGCGGCACTGCTGCTGATCACCCGGATCACCTACGACCAGAACGGCACCCCGTGCGAGTTCTCCCGCGACCTGTTCCGCGGGGACCGTACGGCGTTGGCGGTGACGGCCAAAGGTAGCGGTATCGCCACCCACGCCGATGCCAACACCGCCTCGGTCACCCTGCAGCGTCAGGCCGGCTGACCCGCTTCGGCGTACCCGTCAGGCCGGCACCGCGTCGGTATCACGGTCCCAGACCCGGTGTTGGGCCATGACCGCCGCCGCGGCCTCGACGAACTCCGCCGGTAGATTGCCACTCGGCGCGGTGATCACGCCGCCTACCGAGCTCACCTTGTCGGGCAGCGTTGCGACGACGCCTGCGGCGCGCAACATTTCGCCGCCCTCTCCGAGAGCCAGCACGGCCTTGAGGTGTTTGTATGCCTCGGTGACGAAATGCACGGCGTAGCCGTCTTGCACGAGGCTTTGGACCGATTCGGCCCCGCCGGCCACCGCGACGGCGTCATAGAGGACCGACGCCATGGTCGTCATGCCCTTGTCCACCTTGAGCTCGCCGCCCGAGGCGCCCCGCAGCGTGCCGCCGCCGCTGGGCGCGAGCACCTCGACGATCGCGCCACGTTCGGTCATCGCCCTCTTGAATTGCTCTGCGGTGTCGGCATCGACACCGTCGGCCGCGAGCAGGGCGATCTTGCGGGATTCGATGCTGTCGGTGGCGGTGTTGAGCTGGGACAGCGCCGGGGACGCCGGTTCGTCTCGTTCGATCGGGACGGCCGCCGGGGCGGGCAGACCGAGCTTGGCAGCCACCTGGGCGGCCAAGGCGTTGTCGATCAAGTTGAGCTGATCGACCACACGTTCTCGAATCCCCGTCTCGGCGTTGACCTTTCCGAGTTCGAAGCCGAAGGCCGCCACGATGTGCTTGGCCTCCACCGCGGTCATGCTCTTCCAGAACACCCGGGCCTGGCTGTAATGGTCTTTGAAGGTCTCGGCCCGCTTGCGCATGGCCTGCCCCTCGATGCGCTGGGTGTAGTGCCGGAACACATCTTCATCGGCCAGCGCCGGGCAGCCACCGCCGAGGGTGTTCTTGAAGTAGCTGGTCTTGCCCTGGGGAATCCGGTGCTGGGAGTAGCCGTCGTGCTGGTTGGTGTGCACCTCGGCGATCGGCCGGTTGACCGGGAGGTGGGCGAAGTTCGGTCCGCCCAACCGGATCAGCTGTGTGTCCAGGTAGGAGAAGTTGCGGAACTGCAGCAGCGGATCGTTCGTGAAATCGATGCCGGGAACCAGGTTGGCGGTGTGGAAGGCCACCTGCTCGGTCTCGGCGAAGAAGTTGTCCGGGTTGCGGTTGAGCACCATCTTGCCCACCGGCCGCACCGGGACCGTCTCCTCGGGGATGATCTTGGTGGCGTCGAGCAGGTCGAACGGGAAGTTGAACTCGTCGGACTCGGGCACCAGCTGGACTCCCAGTTCCCACTCGGGATACTGCCCGGATTCGATTGCCTCCCACAGGTCGCGGCGGTTGAAGTCGGGGTCGGCGCCGGCCACCTTCTGGCATTCGTCCCAGATCAGTGAATGCACACCCAACTTGGGCTTCCAGTGGAACTTCACGAACGTGCCCTCACCCGCGGCGTTGACGAAGCGGAACGTGTGCACGCCGAAGCCCTGCATCATCCGGTAGCTGCGCGGCAGGGCGCGGTCCGACATCAGCCACATGATCGTGTGCAGCGTCTCCGGCTGCAGACCGACGAAATCCCACAGGGTGTCGTGCGCGGACTGCGCTTGCGGAATCTCGTTGTGCGGCTCGGGTTTCACGGCGTGGACGAAGTCGGGGAACTTGATGCCGTCCTGGATGAAGAACACCGGGAAGTTGTTGCCGACCAAATCGTAATTGCCCTGCTCGGTGTAGAACTTGGTGGCGAAGCCACGTACGTCGCGCACGGTGTCGGCCGAGCCACGTGAGCCGGCCACCGTCGAGAACCGCACGAAGACCGGGGTGCGGGTGCCCGGACTGGTCAGGAACTTGGCCGCGGTGTATTCGCTCAGCGAATCGTCATACGGCTCGAAATAGCCGTACGCCCCGGCGCCGCGGGCATGCACGACACGCTCGGGTATCCGCTCATGGTCGAAGTGGGTGATCTTCTCCCGGGCATGGAAATCCTCAAGAAGGGTCGGCCCACGCTCACCGACGGTCAGCGCGTCATCGGTGTCGTCGACACGCACACCCTGCTGGGTGGTCAGGTATCCCTCGGCCCGCGTGAAGCGGAACTGATCGAGCTGCTCATGCTTGGGGTCTGGCTTGTCGGCCACCACGCCTCCTCATTGCACACGAAGTCCCGGCACGTTCCGGGCACGCCAGGTCAACTGGCGTCTGCCGCCGGGTACCCGAGGCGACCGGCACGCAAACGCCCAGTTGCCGGCGCCGCGGCCCCCGACGTGACGCCCTTGACGAAGTCGCCCACATAGCGGATCGCCCGCCGCCCCTCGGGCAGGATCTCGGCCGCCAGCGGGAAGTCGTGTATCTGTCCCCGCCAGACATGCAGTTCGCACGGGGTGTCAGCGTCGGCAAGCCGTTCGGCCACCAACTCCGAGTCCACCAGAAGCGATTCGTCCTCGCTGACGTGGATCATCACCGGCGGCATGCCCGACAGATCGGCCGTGGTGGGATCGATCAGCTTTCCCTCGCACTGGCTCTTTCGTAACAGCCGGGCGAACGCCGACAAGGCCGGCCCGGTGAACATCGAGCAGCGACCGATGTTGTGGTGAGCCAGCTTTCGCGCCGGATCGAGATCGATCAACGGTGACAGGGCGACCAGCCCCGCTGCCGGAACCACGCCGCGGGCCAGTGATGTGAGCATCGCGGCGAACGCCAGATAGCCGCCGGCCGAATCACCGGCGATCACCACGCGTTTCGGGTCGTATCCACTGCGCTCCAACCAGGCCAACCCCGACAGCGCGTCATCGACGGCGTCGGTGAGCCCGCAGGTCGGCAGCATCCGGTAGCCGACGTTGAGCACCATCGCGTCGGCGGCCGCAGACAGCCGGGCCGCCAGCGCGCGATGCGTGTTGAGCCCACAGGTGAGGAAGGCGCCGCCGTGCAGGTACAGGATCGCGTTGCGGGTCGATGCACCTCGTGCCCGGACCACTTCGGCGGGGCAGCCCGGCAACGACACCGGGCGCACCGACGCGGTCAACCGGCCCGGGACCAGGCCGATGATCCGGTCGATCGAGCCCAATGGCCAGGCCAGATTCGGCTGTAACGCCCACGCGCGGACGGCATTCTTCACAGCCACGCGACAGCCGGCGCCCAGCGCCCTCGCCTCCAGGCTTCGGCTGCGGTGAAGCACCCGCTTGCCCGCGCCCTGTTCCCCGGTCATGTGCACCATCTCCTGTTGTAAGGAACGACCGAATACCCGTAAAAGGCTTGGTGAAACGCCCCGCGGGGTATCCCGTCGGCATGAGTGGTGCCGAGGAATTCGTACCTGCTACAGATGATCTCGCCGAACTCGCTCAGGCGGCTCGGCACTGTGAGGGCTGTCCGCTGTTCCGCGACGCCACCCAGACCGTGTTCGGCGCCGGCCCGTCGAACGCCCGGGTGGTCTTGATCGGTGAGCAACCCGGCGACCGTGAAGACCGTGCCGGTGAACCGTTTGTCGGCCCGGCCGGGCGTGTTCTGGACAATGCCCTTGCCGCCGCCGAGATCGACCGCGCGCAGCTCTATCTGACCAACGCCGTCAAGCACTTCAAGTTCACCACCAACGAGCGCGGCAAGAGACGTATCCACAAAACGCCGAGCCGCACCGAGGTGGTGGCATGTCGGCCGTGGCTGCTGGCCGAATTGGACGCGGTATCACCGGATGCCGTCGTCCTCCTCGGCGCCACCGCGGCCAAGTCGTTGTTGGGCAACGACTTCCGGCTGACGCGTCATCGGGGTGAGATCCTGCACGTGACCGGACTGGTATCGGAGGGCGATCCGGCCCTGGTGGCGACGATCCACCCGTCGGCGGTGCTGCGCGGACCGTCAGATACTCGCGACGAGGCGTTCGACGGCCTGGTGGCCGATCTCCGGACCGCCTACGCGACCACCCGAACCGTACGCAGCTGAGGATCCGCCGGGTCGGGCAGATTCATCCCTGCGGTGAGCCCGGTCCGCAGATAATCCAGTACCGGCTGGTTGATCCGCTCGCCGGGGACCACGGCGGGGATACCCGGCGGATACGGGGTGATCTGTTCGGCGGAGATGCGGCCTGCCGCCTTGTCCACCGGGACGTCCTCGACCTCGGCGAAGAACGCGTCGCGCGGCGCGATGACCGTCTCGAGTTGGAGTTCGTCGGGCGAGGGCAGGTCCACCCGGGCCGGCGGGTCGAAATCGTGGGCGGCCTTGCGCCACAGCTTGAGAGCCTCGACCAGCCGACCGGTGGTATCGGCTCCGTCGGCCAGGGACATGGTGGCCAGGATCCGCCGATGGTCGGTCATTCCCATGTCGAGCTGGCAGTACTCGCGTAACCAGTCCGCCGCCTGGTAGCCCGACGTGCCCGTGCCCGACACGTCGATCAGTACCTGCAACCGGTCCAGATCGTGCGAGGCCTCTTTGCCCAGCAACTCCTTGTCGAGCACCTCGATGCCGTCGATGTCCTCGATCTCACGACGGGTCTCGTTCGCCAATTCCAGTGCCGCGCCCATCAATTCGTGGCCATGCTGCACCATGTGCCGGCGCCAGCCGTCAATCGCGGAGTACACCAGCACATTCGGACTCGTTGTCATGAGCAGATCGGCGCACGCCGACAGGCGGTTCTGGTCCACCAGATCGCCCTGCAGGTGAAAGACCGATCCCGGAAGTTATCAGGGGTTAAACTCTCAAATGTGGTCATAAAGGTGTGTTGAACTGCTATTTAACCTGCGCACACATGTAACCTATTAGGCCATGGGCAGCCAAAATTTCGCCGACTGCCGGCGGCGTGGCGCGACGTGGAGTGTGGGAAACCGGGGTAAATGTTTACCCCATGGAGCTACACGACGATCCTCAGCGGCTCGTGGAGGAACTCGTTCGCCAGCACGCCCAGGTTTTGGGCGAGGCGCACGGCGATCTGGCTGCGCGACATCCGGAAGTCCCGGATCGTTTTATCGATCAGGGCAGCCATGTCCGACCGATCACGGTGTCGTGCTCGGTTTTGGAAACGTTTCTGATGTCGCGGTTGCGGCGGCAGACTCCCAACTCGACTCTAAAAGTCAAGGCGGGCAACGGGATGGGGGTTCTTCTTGTCGACGAGAAGGGCTCACGGATTTATGTGCGCAAGCATCCGCGAAACCGGCGGACTGGTCAGCTGATCGACACTGTGCCGTTTGTGCCGGGTGGGGAGCAGTACAGCATCGAGGAGGTGTTGGGTCACCCGATCGGCGGGCAGGAGGGTATCGCCGAGCCCCAGGCGTATCGGGAATATCTGTTGTGGTGGCCGGACGGTCGCGGGTTTTTCGGTGGTGCGGTGCTGGCGGCGGGGCTGCTGCTCGACAATGTGGAGGTTTTGTACGGCCGGACGCCGTTGCCCCCGCCGATCATGGAGGACCGCTCGTTCAACGTTGGTCTCGGCGAGGTCGGTCGGGATGGGTCGTTGGGGACTCGGCGCCGCGACGACGACTTCGTCGACGTCGACGAGGACGCTGCGAGCGAGCAGGACGAGGAGGGCGGTCCGCCGAAATCGTCGTAGCCGTCGTGCACAGTGTTGGGTGCATGTGGGTTTCCCAACCCGGTGACGTTGAATTGAGCGCACGATGATTGAGGTTTTTGGTGCACGGGTCCGGCAGGCCCGGTTGTTGAGGCGGATGACGGCGCGGTCGGTGGTGGCGGCCACAGGCTGGAGTACGTCGCGACAGTCCCAGATTGAGAAGTCGCCGACGGTGCGGCTCAACGACGGCGATGTTGCACGGATGGCGGGGTTGTTCCGGTTTCCTGCAGCGTTTTTCAGCTCGGAGCCGCAGACACGGATCAGCGCGAACGAGTTGTTGTTTCGGGCGCCGAAGTCGATGACGGTGGGTGAGCAGGAGTTTTTGGCGACGTTCGCGTCGTTGGCTGGCGATTTCCTCGGTGAGCTCGACGGCCGATCGAAGCTGCCTCCGGTGAAGGTTCCGACGGTCAGTCCGGATGAGTTGGCGCACAGTTCGATTCCGGTGGCCGCGGCGCGTCTGCGTGAGGCGATGGGCCTGGAACACGATGAGCCGCTTGATGATTTGATGTATGAGGCCGAGCGGCTGGGCGCTCCGGTGATTGTCCGGCGCCGGGTCGCCGGTGATTGGGAAAGCGAGTTCGCCGCGACCGGTGGGCGCTCTCGTGATGAGCGGCATTTGGGGTATTCCAGTTGGGTGGGCCGGTTGCGGGACCGCCCATTGTTGGTGCTACGGGATAGCGACTCGTGGGAGCGGACCCGGTTCACGGTCGCCCATGAGCTCGGTCATTTGGTGTTGCACAGTCACGCCTATTGCTCGGTCAGTGCCGCCGATGAGTTGGAGGCCAACCGGTTCGCGACCGAGTTGTTGGCCCCGGCAGGGGTTATCGCCGGTGAGTTGCCGCGGGTGTTGTCGCTGTTGAATCTGCGTCCGCTCAAAGACAAGTGGGGCCTGTCGTTGGGGTCGTTGATCATGCATCTGCGGGATTCGGGGCTGATCGCGCCGGACCGGGCGAAAATGTTGACCACCCAGCTGCATTCGCGGATCAACCCGGCCACCGGGCATACGTGGGGTATGACGGAACCGGGGTGGGCCGACCGCGTCCCGGAGCGGCCGCGGCTGCTGCGCAAGTGGGTGGAGCGCTGTTACGGCGGCGCGTCGGTGCGGATGCTGAGCGCCCGGGAATCGATGATCTATCCCGCTGATGTGCTGGATTGGTTTTTGGCCACGCAGCGACCGGCGCCGGCGGCCGAGCATAGGCCGGTCGCGGCCAGTGTCGGCCATGGCCGCACCCCGGCCCCACCCGCTGCCGGTGGCTCCCAGGTGATCCGGTTGGACGATTTCCGCAACGGCAGGCCATCGTGAATATGATGGGGTGCTACTGACTGTGGCACAGGTGCAGCGGGTGCGTTTTGTGGACCGACCACCCACCTACACGGTGGTCGGCGCCGACAAATTGCCCGTGGCCCCGGCGCGCGAGTACCTGACGTTTCTGCGTAACCAAGGGAGCTCGCCGAACACGTTGCGCGCCTATGCCTATGGGCTGGCGGCGTGGTGGACGGTGCTGGAAGGTACCGGTACGGCGTGGGATGATTTCCCCACCAGTCTGTTCGGCCAGTTCCTGGCCTATCTGCGTACCGGGGATCTGCCCGGGGTGGCCCGTATCGGTGAACCAAAGCAGAGATTGGCCGAGTCGTCGCTGCTGCCGCGCAGTGCGGCGGTGTTGTCGATGTACCGGTATTTCGCCGATGCCCATGACCTGGTGCGCCCCTACCGGCGGTTGTACGCCAGTCATGCTCGGACGTCCCGGCGGGGCCGCTATGCACCGTTTCTGGCCGGGGTCGGCCCGAGACGCGAACACGATGGGCCGATTCACCGGCTGCGCGGGCTGCAGCGCGCTGAAACACCGGTGCTGCTGCCCGTGCAGGTCAACGCGATCTTGGATGCGTGCAGTGTCCAGACAGTCTCGGGTGAATGGTCGGGCGGCGGGGCGGGGCTGCGTGATCGGTTGTTTTTTGCGGTGCTGGCCGAAACCGGCATGCGCATCGGTGAAGCGTTGTCGTTGCGCCACCATGACTTTGATATCGCCGGTGGTGGTACCCCGTCGATACTGGTGGCGGGCCGTGATGATCATCCGCACGGGGTGCGCGCGAAATCGGGCCCGCGCCGGATCTACATCGGCGACGATCTGGTCGCCCTCTACACCGAGTATGTGTGGCAGCTGGTGGCCGCCGGCGCGGATATCGCGGTCGGCGACCTGGCGTCGTGTTTCGTGTTCGTCAACCTGGTGCGCGGCGTGCGCTACGCCCCGCTGCGACCGGAAACCCTCTACGACAAGGTCGATCTGATCACCGCCCGCCGCGCCGATGTGCTGCCTGAGCAGTGGACGCCGCACTGGCTGCGCCACACCCACGCCACCGCGCTGCTGCTGGCCGGGGTGGATGTGCATGTGGTGATGCGCCGTCTCGGGCACGCCGACGTGCAGACCACGTTGTCGACCTACGGCTGGGTGACCGCCGACGCGCAGATGCGCACGCTGGCCGAATGGAAGAACTATGTCGCCGGGTGGAAGGTGAACCGTGACGGCCAATGACAGTCCTGCACCGGCACACACAGCGCCCACCCATCGTGGCGGCGAGGATCGGTGGACGCAGCAGTGGCAACAGGTACCCGCGCAGTGGCGCAACCTGGTCTATCACCTGGATACCGCCCCGGCCAATACGGTCTTTCAGCACAACCCGCGCTACCGGCCCACCCCGGACGGCCACGACTTCACCCCACAGGGTGTGCCGCAACGGTTCTGCGACGAGCTCGCGTGGTGGGTGTGGGTGTGTGGACACGAACAACGCCGCAAGATCGAACCGTCACTGCTGAAATGGACCAGCGGCGCAATGAGCATCGCCACCGCCGACTACCACCGCCAGCACCGGCGTCACCCGGTCAGTATCGCTGATCTGAGCGCCGAGGCCATCGTGCGTCACGGAGTGCGCGAGTTCGAGCGCCGCACCGGCCGGCTGCCCTCGGCCGGGTTTCGGCGCAACGTGACCAGTTTCATCGAGCACCTGCACCTGTATGTGTCGGTCCGCTGCACTGACCGCCCATGGTGGGCGCATGACATCTGGGATCTTGACGCTGATCCCCGCATCCCGCAACGTGAGCACGAACCCTGCCACGACCAGGTCGCACGCCTCGGAGGGATCGAACCGGCCTGGCTGCGCGACGGGGTACGGTTCTGGCTTCGCACCTGCTTGACGGCTGAACTGCTGCGCTGGTCGTCGGTGATCGGCCGCACCCGCGGCATCACCCGCCACTTGGGCCCGTTCTTGACTGAACGCGGGATCGAAGATCCGGTGATCAGCACCGACCGGGCGGCGCTGCGGCTGTTGTTCACCGAATTCACCGAATACCTCAAATCCCCTGCCGCGCGGGCCAAACCGGAGCGTCCACTGTCGGCGGCGACGATCGCGGTCGTCCAGTCCAAGATCCAGATGTTCTACACGTTCATGGTGGACCATGCTGAGGAAGCCGCGGCAGCGACCGGAGATCCTCGCTGGAGCCGATTGACCGACACCCATACCCGGTTGTGGGGTGCGGCGTTTCGCAACCGACGCCCTACCGGCGGCCGGGAGCTGACCTGGTTTTCGACCTCCGAGCTACAGCGGATGCTGTGCTATCTCGACGTGCTGGCCGCCAACACGGGCAAACCGGTAGTCATCACCCACCCCGATTCCACCATCTCGGTCGTGTCCGGTCTCGGCGATCCGCAAGCGGCCCGCATCTGGCTGCTGCAAGCGTTGACCGGGCGCCGGGCCTCAGAGATTCTGATGCTCGATTACAGTCCACTGCAACCGATCCCGGGCCACGACCGCCCCGCCGGAGCCACCGACGATCCCGACGGATTCGTGGCCAAACTGCGCTACCAACAGACCAAAGTCGACGGGGTGGTGCCCACCATCCTGGTCGAGCAGGCCGTGGTCAACGTGATCAGCGAACAGCAAGACTGGATCCGGCGGCGCTACCCGTATTTCGAGCCGAAATACCTGTTCCTCGGGGTGCGCTACCAGCACCAGGGCCAACGACCACGCAGCTATGACTCCTACAGCCGGATCCTCAATCGGCTCGACACCATCCACGGCCTCACCGACACCGCCGGCCACCCGCTGCGGTTCTCCCAGACCCACCGGCTGCGCCACACCCGCGCCACCGAACTGCTCAACGACGGGGTGCCCATCCATGTGGTGCAGCGCTACCTCGGGCACGCCTCGCCGGCGATGACCCTGCGTTACGCGGCGACCCTGCAAGCGACGGCCGAAGCGGAGTTCCTGCGACACAAAAAGATCGGCGCTCATGGCACCGACATCGCCATCAGCCCGTCTGACATCTACGACATGACCCAACTCTCGGCCCGTACCGACCGGGTGCTGCCCAACGGGGTATGTCTGCTGCCGCCGGTGGCCACCTGCGACAAGGGCAACGCCTGCTTGTCATGCGGGCATTTCGCCACCGACGCCACCCACCTCGACGAACTGGTCGACCAACGCGCCAAGACCCTGAAGCTGATCGACATCCGCCGCAAGCAGTACCGTGCCCGCACCGGGCGCGAACTCACCGACGACAACGTGTGGATCCACGAACGTCGCCGCGAAATCGCCTCGCTGGATGCCATCCTCGACCGGCTCCGCCGCGACGACGTGACCGATGGCAGCGCGAGCAGTGTCGCGGGAGCCGGTACCGCCAACCGGGCACCCACCATGCGCACCGCGACCCGGGGAAGCCACGAATCCGTGCTGCGCAAGGCCGACCCGGACCCGCCGCGATGAGCCGCCCCAAGCCGCCACCGCCCACCCAGAAAGCACTCGATGCGCTGGACCAATACCGCCGGGCCCGCAGCGATGAGAAGCGCCGCGACATCGAGAAGGCGATCGCCCACCTGCGCAAGACCAACGCCACCATCAACTTCTCCACCGTGTCCCGCCGCGCCAAGGTGTCCCGCAAAACCATCTACAAACACGACGACCTGGTGACCGTCATCGAGCAATACCGCGGCCGGCATACCGACCGACAACCGGCATCGACTGGCCGCGAAACCAGCATCCACGCCGCGCTGCGCCACAAACTCGCCGCCAAAGACAAAGAGATCGCCGCACTCAAAGCCACCGTCGCAGAACAACAATCAACCATCGAGCTGCTCTACGGCCACCTCGACACCCTGCACGAACAGACCCCCTGAGCCCAGTACGCCCCCCGAGGTGTGCTGCGGTCACGGCCTGGCCCGCCGTGACGGAGGCCTTCCCGGCCTCCTGGCCAACTCGTGAGTGCCCGCCCGTGCCCGTCGGCCCGATTGCCAGGTCATCGACAAGATTTGGCCCGGCGGGCTGTGGTGGGGAGATCTTTCCAGGGCGTGTCGGTGTCTGCCGATCGGTTGGTCGCTGAACCGGCGGCGGACCGGCGTTAGTCGGCGGTGACCGGCACACCGTTGTCGCCGGGCGGTGTGGGTGCGGTGGGGGTGGTTTTGCGTTGATGCGTGGTGAGGAAGTCGTCGACGATGCGGGCGGTGTCGGCGGGGGTCATGGTGTGCAGTCCGGTCATGCGGGCGAAGGCGAGCGGCCCGATGAGTTGGCACAACGCGAGGTTCACGTCGAAGTCGTCGAGTTCGGCGCGGGCGTCGGCGCTTTGCAGGATGGCGTCGAAGGGTTGTCGGTATTGGTCGACGACGCGTGCGCGCAGCGTGCCGGCCGCGTGTTCACCGCCGGCGTGGTCGGTGGTTGCGGTCGGCCCGAGGGACAGCCAGGCCAGCATGGTGACGTGTAGCGGGGCGTCGGCGAACAGCGCCGCCTGACGGGTGAGCAGTTCGATGAGGCGTTCGCGCACCGTCCCGCTGGCCGGTGCCGGCGGGGTGACTTGGGGTAGCAGCCGTTCGAAGGTGGCCGCCAGCAGGTGCGATGAACTGCCGAAGTGGCGGTAGAGGGTGGTTCGGGCCACCTTGGAGGCTTTGGTGACCGCCTCGACGGTGACGGCCTCGACACCACCGGTGCTGAGCAGCGCGGCCGCGGCGTCCAGTAAGCGATTGCGGGACCGGGTGCGGCGGGGGTCGATTTCGTCGTCGTCTTCGTCGTGGACTCGATCCGGCTGGCTGCTGCTCACACTCACTCTCCTCGCCGCTTCCCCCTTTATGGCCAACGGTTCCCGCCCGCCCGACACTTATGGTACCAACAGTAGCGTTGCGAAACTGGTCGTACTGGAGGTATCGGGTGTCCGAGCATGTGCCGTGTCGGGATGAGGTACCCGACGGTGACCGTGGGGTGGGGTCACCCGCGGAACGGTTGCCCGCCCACACCCCGAACTGTATGGGCTGCGGCCCGGACAACCCCCACGGCCTGCAGCTGGTGGTGTATCGCTGCGGCGAGCAGGTGTATGCCGATGCGACCTTCGACGAACGCCACATCGGGGCGCCGGGATTGACGCACGGCGGCGCGGTGGCGGCCGCCTGCGATGACGTGCTGGGCTTCACGTTGTGGATCGCCGGCACCCCGGCGGTGACACGCAGTCTGACCGTCGAGTATCTGCTGCCGGTGCCACTGCACCAACCGCACCGGATCACCGCGCACATCGCCGAGCGCAACGGCCGCGCCCTGCATGTCCGCGCGACGGGCACCGACGCCGACGGCGTCACCCGGTTCACCGCGAGCGCGGTGTTCGTCGTGGTGAGCACCGAGCACTTCGCCGCCCACGGTGATCTGGCGGCGTTCGATGGCCTGCTGGAACGGTTCACCCGCAGCAGCCGGGCCCGCGCCGACCCGCACGACCCGTCACCGTGACCGCGACCGACACCGGCGTCCACCCCAAACGCCAACACGCCCAGGCAGATTCGCCGCCGGTGGCGCCACATCCGACCGCGCCGCCGCGTCCGCGCACGCCGACGCGACACCGAGAGGCGATTCTGGATGCGGCGCTGGTAGTGGCCGCCGCGGGCGGGTATGAGGCGGTGCGGATGCGCACGGTAGCCGAGCGGGCCGGTATCGCGGTCGGCACGCTCTACCGCTACTTCCCGTCCAAGACCCACCTGCTGGTCTCGGCGCTGGCCCGAGAATTCGGGCGGCTGCAAGCCGCCCAGGACTGGGCCGCCACCGGCACGACACCTCAGCAGCGCCTGGATCGGCTGACCGGGTATCTGCACGACCGCTGGCAGCACGACATCCATCTCACCGAGGCCATGACGCGGGCATTCGTGGCCGCCGACAGCACCGCGGCGGCCGCCCTCGACGAGGCCGCCGCGGTCATCGAGCGCCTGCTCGCCCACACCCTGGGCGGCGGCACGCCCGGGCCGCTCGATCAGCCGGTCGCCGAGCTCCTCGCCGACATCTGGCTGGCGAACCTGACCGCGTTCATCGGCCGGCGGGCCTCGGCGGCCCAGACCCGTGACCGCATCGATCGGGCCAGCCGGCGCATCGTGGATCGCCTGGCCTCGCTCACCCCCAACAGTTAACGATACTAATAGTATCGCAGCGATACTTACCGTACCCTTCAGATGCGGCCCGAAGACGTGTCGAAGGAGGCGCCATGTTCACCCAATGGATCGAAGACTGCGTCGTGCAACGCGTGTCGCTGCGCGACGGGTTGGTGTTGGACCTCGATGGCTACAGCGAGCTGGTGATTTCGCGTCCCCTGCGGCTGACGCTGCCGCCCGTCGGGGACTTTCCGGCCGAACAAGTGCTCATCGATCCCAACCGGGTCGCGGTGCACGAACGCCCGCTGCTCGACCTGGCCGGCGCGGTGTGCACGCACGCCCGGTACGGCGATGACGGCGCGTTGCACCTGGGTTTTTCCCGCGGGCACCGCATCGATGTGGAGGCCGACGCGCACGCCACCGCCTGGGAGCTCTACGGCAAACGCCACGGATACATGGCCTGCCTGCCGCGTGGCCGGGTCCGGGTGGTCCGCCACGACATCCCCGACGCCGACGACACCGACGCCGGCATCGGCGCAGGTCACTAGCGGCCCCCATACGCGCCGCGCGGCACCCGCGGACGCGCAGCGCCAACCACGGTGGTACTGCTAGTAGCGTAGCGATACCGATAGTTCCTTTGCTTGGGTGGAGGGGTAGTGACCGACAGCGATCCGGATGGTTCGGGCACCGCGATGAATGCTCGGCGGCGATACCGCCGTGTGGCCGAACCGGCGGATTCCAGCGAGTACAGCGCGCGGTTGGCGGCGCTGGCGAGGTTCACGGTGAGGCACAAGGCGCTGGTGATCGGCGCCTGGCTCGGCGTCGCGGTGGTGCTGGCACTGCTGTTTCCCCAATTGGAAACCGTGGTGCGCCAGCAATCGGCGGAGCTGCTCCCCCATGATGTGCCGTCGTTTCAGACGGTGGACCGGATGAGCGCGGCGTTCGGCGAACAAGGTTCCAAGACCATGGTGTTCGTCGCGATGGAAGACCCCGCCGGGCTGACCCCCGCGACGCGGGAGCGCTACGAGGACCTGGTGGCGCGGCTACGCGGCGACACCGCCCACGTCTTGCTGGTTCAGGATCTGCTGGCCGACCCGATCACCGCGGCGCAGGCGGTCAGCGCCGACCGCAAGGCCTGGTTTCTGCCGGTCGGGGTGGCCGGCACCCTGGGCGATCCCGCCGCCGCCGAATCCGTGCAAGCGGTGCGCGACATCGCCGCCGAGGTGTTCGCCGGCACGTCGACCACCGCGTACGTCACCGGCCCGCCCGCCACGTTCAGCGACCAGATCGCCGCCGCCGAACACGACCTGGTGCTGATTTCGATCGCCACCGCCGGCCTGATCGCGGTGATCCTGCTCATCGTGTACCGCTCGGTGTTCACCGCGCTGCTGCCGCTGCTGGTGATCGCGGTGAGCCTGGTCGTCGGGCGCGGTGTGCTCTCGGCCCTGGGCCAGCTGGGAATGCCGGTCTCGCAATTCACCGTGGCGTTCATGACCGCGATCCTGCTGGGAGCCGGCACCGACTACACGGTGTTTCTGATCAGCCGCTACCACGAGCAGCGCCGCGCACAGGTGCCGCCCGAACAGGCCATCGTGCACGCCACCGCCAGCATCGGCCGGGTCATCCTGGCCTCGGCGGCCACCGTCGCCTTCGCCTTCCTGGCCATGGTGTTCGCTCAACTCAGCGTGTTCGCCGCCCTCGGCCCGGCCTGCGCGGTCGCGGTCATGTTCGGATTCCTGGCCACCGTAACGCTGCTGCCACCGGTGCTGGCGCTGGCCGCCCGACGCGGCATCGGCGACCCCAAACCCGACCGCACCCGCCGCTACTGGAACCGCGTCGCGGTCGCGGTGGTCCGCCGACCCGTGCCCCTGCTGATCGCCAGCCTGGTCATCCTGCTGACCCTGGCCGCGGCCACCACCACGATGAAGATCAGCTACGACGACCGCAAAGGCCAGCCCGCCACCACCGCCAGCAACCAGGGCTACCAACTCCTCGACCGCCACTTCCCCAAAGACATCGTCATCACCGAATTCCTCGTCGTGGAAAACCCCACAGACATGCGCACCGCAAAAGGGCTCGCCGACCTCGACGAAATGGCCTCCCGCGTCTCCCAGATCCCCGGCGTCACCACAGTGTCCGGCGTCACCCGCCCCACCGGAGCCCGCCTCGAACAAGCCCAACTCTCCTGGCAGAACGGCCAGATCGGCGACAAGATGGCCGGCGCCGTCGCCGACGGCAACGCCAGAAAAGACGACCTCACCAAGCTCACCGCCGGCGCCGACCAACTCGCCGGCGGCCTGGCCCAACTCGACACCACCCTGCGCACCGCCCTGACCCCCCTCACCGCGACACTCACCCAAGCCCAGTCCGCCGGCACCCAGATTCAACAGTTCCGACCCCTGCTGCAACAACTTTCGGCCACCGCCCCCGGCATCGACCGCGCCATCCAATCCGGTCCCGGACTGCGACCCCTGGCCGAACAAGCCCAACACGCCATCGCCGTCCTCGACCCCCTCACCGGCGCCCTCAACACCTCCCCGTGGTGTGCCACCACACCCCAATGCGCCCAGATCCGCGACCAAGTCCAGACACTGGTGAGCTTGCGCGACAGCGGATTGTTCACCCAGATCGCCGAACTCGGCGATCGCTACAACCCCGACACCAACGCCACCGTCGCCGGCACCCTGGCCACCGTCCACACCGCGGTCACCACCCTCGACAAAGCCTTCGCAACCCTCGGAGACCCCGCCGACCTCGCCGGCAACATCCGACGCCTCCAAGACGGCATCAGCCAACTCGCCTCAGGCGCCCAAGCACTGGCCACCGGCGTCCACGCACTGGCCGACAGCAACATCGAAATGCTGTCCGGGATGAGCCGGATCGCCACCCAACTCCAAAACGCCGCCCGCGCCACCGCCAACTCGGACTCCTCCAGCGGCTTCTACCTGCCCGCCAACACCTTCCAAAACCGCCAATTCACCGATATGGCAAAACAATTCCTCTCCCCAGACGGAAAAACAGCACGCTTTGCCATCGAAACCAGCCACGACCCCTACAGCGCCGAAGCAACCCGCCTCGCACACGAAATCACCGACGTCGCCAACGCTGCACGCCCCAACACCTCACTGCACCAAGCCACCGTCTCCGTTGCCGGGTTCCCCGCCGTCAACTCCGACATCCAACGACTGCTGCGAGCCGACTTCACCCAACTCGCCCTCGCCACACTGCTCATCGTCGGACTCATCCTGGTACTACTACTGCGCGCCCTGCTCGCCCCGCTCTACCTGCTCGGCACCGTCGTGCTCAACTACCTGGCCTCACTGGGCATCGGCGTCCTCATCTTCCAATGGGGACTCGGACACGAAATCGCCTGGCCAGTACCACTACTCGCGTTCATCATCCTGGTCGCAGTCGGCGCCGACTACAACATGCTGCTCGTCTCACGACTACGCGAAGAATCAGGACACAACATCCGCGTCGGCGTCCTGCGCACCGTCGCCAACACCGGCTCCGTCATCACCTCAGCCGGCCTCATCTTCGCCGCCAGCATGTTCGGCCTCATGGTCGGCTCAGTGGCCATCATGATCCAAGCCGGCCTCATCATCGGCTGCGGACTCCTACTCGACACCTTCCTCGTGCGCACCCTCACCGTCCCCGCCATCGCCACACTCCTACGCGAAGCCAGCTGGTGGCCCCAACGCGCCACCCACCGCCCAACAACCACCAGCCACTCCACCACCACAACTAGCCACCCGCCACTAAGAACCAACACCCGCACCCACCCCCAACAAGTCACCGCACCCGTCACCGACGGCAGCCCGCCATGATGGCGGCGACGAAGCGATGGGCTCCCGAACCATCGCGCCAGCCAGACCGCACCAACCAACCCCTAACCGGAAACACCGGCAGCCCAGCCTGTTACCCATCACGCCAAGCCAGGCCAACTCGCCTCAACGGGAACAACAGTGAACATCAGAATCTGACCCCAGATAACTGCTCGAAGCCCGCACCCATCTTGTGCACACTCACCACGCACACGTCGGCACCGGCATTCATCGCCCACGTCGGCAGGTCCTCGTGGAACGGCAGGTGCGCTCCCCATGCCTCGTCGACGATCAACGGCTTGCCCCGCGCATGGCAGACCTCGGCGATGCCTTCGATGTCGGCGCAGGTGCCATACGGGCTCGGGCTGACGATCAACGCGGCGGCGGCGTCGGGATGACGCTGCCAGGCCTCTTCGACCTGCTGCGGGGACGGCGGGTGCGACAGGTGCCGTTCGGTGTCCCACTGCGGCGTGATCCAGCGCGGCACCAAACCGGAGAAGATCAGGCCGGCCACCACCGACTTGTGGCTGTCCCGGCTGAGCAGCAAGCTGCCGTCCTGCCCGGCGACGGCCATCATCGCGGCCTTGACCGACAGCGAGCTGCCGCAGGTGGAAAACCACGCCACTTTTGCGCCGACAGCGTCGGCCATCAGGTCCTCGGCCCGCTTGAGGTACCCGTTGCTCATCTTGCGGTCATCGAGCCCTCCGCTGGCCAGGATGTCGCTGAGGAACGGTTCGCGACCCAGCACCTGCAGCGTCCGCTGGTCGACACCGCGACCCTGCCGATGCCCCGGCGGCGAAAACCCGTAATGGTTCGAATTGTGGTACTTGTTCAGCGCGTCAAGCAGCGGCGCTTCGGCCTGGTCCATACCGCTCATGGCGGTGGAATACCCACATCGACCCGACCCCCACACCCCTGGTCACCGCCGGTCCGGTTGCGTTGACTTTGCGTTGACTTTGAAACCACGCACACCGCCACCCGCACAACTGCGGCGTCAGTTCAAAGTCAACACAGAGATCAGCGCTGGAACACCACTTCACCGCCGATGATGGTGGTGGCCACCAGGGCGGCGTCGAGCTCATCGAGTACCCGCTGCGGCGCGGCAGCCAACAGGCACAGGTCACCGGGCTCGCCGGCGGCGATGCGGCGTGGGACGGCCGGATGCTCGGTACTGCCGAAAAACAGCGTCAGCGCGCGAACTGCGGTGATGCGCTCGGCCGGGTTCAGCACCACACCGGCCGGGGTACGGCGATGCACGGCCGCGCGCATGGCGGCCCATGGGTCGGCAGCACCGAACGGCGCGTCGGTGGACAGCGCCACCGGGACGCCGGCGTCCAGCAGCGTCGCCACCCGCCACAGCTGATCCTGCTCATCGGCCGGCACGTCGGTGCGGTACTGGTCGCCGCGCTCGGCGACGAAGTTGGGCTGGGTCACGACGGTGGCGCCCAGGGCGACGAGATCGTCGACGACGTCGGCGGGCACCATCGCGGCGTGTTCGATCCGATCACCGGGGTGGCTGCCCGCCGCCCGTAGCGCGGCGATGGTGACGACGAGTTGTGCCGAGGTCACGCAATGCACGGCCACCGGAGCGCCGGCCCGGTGCCGCTCGGCGATCCACGCCGTCAGCGCCTCCAGGTCGAGGCTGTCGTCGTGCAGGATGCGCTTACCGGGTGCCAGGTAGTGCGCGCGCTGACGCAGACCGACCGGACGGTCCTCGGGTCGTAGGTCCGGCGTGGCATCGGTGACGCCGGTGACGCCGTAGCCGGCGAGGGTGTCGCTGAACTCGGCAACCGCGGCGGGCCGGCGTTGCAGCGTGTCCGACCAGGTGTGGTCGGCGCTGCGCAAGATCCCGTCGGGGTGCTCGGTCAGACCGAGGGCGGCCAACCCCGCCGAGTTCACCGTCCACAACACTCCGCTGCGGTGTTGCACCCGTACCGGAACGTCCGCGGACAGCCGGTCGAGCCGGCGGCGGTCCAGCGGACCGGCCACCGCCTCGTGGTAGCCGACGGCGCGGATCCAGCCGTCACTGCCGGGCGCTGCGGCCGCCAACACCGAGGCCAACGCGGCCTCGTCGGCCACCTCGGCGGGGCCGACGCGAACCGAATCCTGTTCGGCCGCAGCGGAGTGCACGTGCAGATGGTGGTCGTGCAGTCCCGGGATCACCGTGGCGAACGCGGCGTCGATCACCTGCTCTTGGGGCTCGGCCGGCAGTGATTCGGCGACCGCTTCGATGGTCTCGCCGACGAGGATGTCGGTGACGCGGCCGTCCAGCAGGGTCGCGCGGCGAATCAGCATGGGGCCGTGTTCCTTTGCGCCACCAGCGCCCGCACGGCGGCGTTGTCGACCCCGAGTTCGCGGCCGGTTGAGGCGATGGCCGGGCGTGAGGGCGTCACCTCGATCTGATCTGCGGTTTGGCACCGGTAACCGGCAGCCACTGCCGCCATCGACAACTCGATGAGTTCACCGCCGCCACGTCCCCGCGAGGCCGCGATGGCGGCGGCGGCCTGCAATCCGGTCAGCGGGTCGGCCAGGGCGTCCCCGAGGAACACCGGTGTGCCATCGCGATATCCGACCAGCCCACCGGATACCGCGGCGTCATCACCGAACGCCACCCAGTCCGCCCGCTCACCTTCGGCGCCGTGTCCGGTGATGCGCAGCCAGATCCGGCCCGGCCGGGCCGCGACGGTGACCGGTCCCAGCTCGCGCCGGGCCAACGCCGCCGGACGCGACGACTCGATCACCACGTCGGCGGCACACAGCAGGGCGGCCAGCTCCTGCGGAGCGTCGAAATCGACGACATACGAAAGCTTTCCACCGTTCATCCAGTCGAAGAACTCCGGGGACCCGGCGCGGGTACCGTCGGGCCGGCCGGTGCTCTCCACTTTCACCACGGTGGCCCCGGCCCGGGCCAGCAGCTGGCCGCACAACGGGCCGGCCCACATCGACGACAGGTCGGCCACCAACATTCCGTCGAGCGGGCCCGGTTTGCCGGAGCCCAGTGGCGTCACCACCGGGGGCGTCGCCGATGTCTCACCGAGCACGGCCACCGGCAGTCCGAGCAGTCGCGCCCGTTCAACCGCTTCGGCCGCCGTGATGGCCGCCGTCCACGTCCCGATCTCCGGCCACGGGTCGTCGTCAATCGAATCGGCCTGCAGCAAGGCGGGAACCGTGGCGATGTCGTCAGTACGTGACAGGGTCAGGGCAATCCAACCGTCGCGGGCGCCGAGCAATCGCGTCGCCCCGCCGGCCGAAACCTGTCCGGCAGGGGCGATATCGAGTAACGCGGCGCGGCCGGTGATCAGTTCGGCGGCATCCACCGCGACGCCGGTGTGCGCGGCGAAGTCGTCGGCGATCGCCTGGGCCTGCCTCAGCACGGCCCGCGGGATCGCCAACGGTGTCATCAGAACTGCAGCGCGCTGAACCGCCAGTCCAGCACCTGGCGATCCTCACCGCCGTCGGGTCCACTTGCCGCGTACACCAGTGACCGCAGCCGCAGCACCCCGGCCTCGGCCGATTCGACGTGCAGCTCGCTGAACAACGTGTCGCCCTCGTGCACCGGACCGGTGTGGTCGCACGACTCCCAGCCCAGCACGGTGACCAGGTTCGGCAGCAACCGGCCGGCCTGGGCCAACGCCAGCCCGATCGTGTGCCCGCCGTACACCAGACGCTGCCCACCGGCCCGCCAATCGTGGTGGGTGGCAGCGATGTTCAAGGTCAGCCGGGCCAATTCCGGGGCGCTGCTGACGACGTCGGCGGTGCTGTGCAGCACCGCGCCGGCCACGTCCGCGTCGAAATGCGGCCCCGGTACCCGGGTTCGGAAGGCGTCACCGTCCCAGCCGGCGGTTGGATCCGGGGTCGGCACGTCGGCCCCGATGGTGGACAGGTCGTCGGCATGGCCGGTGTCGACGGAATCGTCGGACAGCGGCAGCATCGCGCAGCGGTAGAAGTCCAGAACCTTGCGATCCTTCTGATCCACGGTGGTCATCCGCAGCGCGGCCAGACCCGTGGCCGCACGCCCCGGCTTGGCCGAATTCTGTTTCAGACCAACCACTTCCGTCCGGGTATAAAGGGTGTCCCCGATCATCGGGCAGCGGTGAAACGCCAGCCCCCGGTAGAACAGGTTGGCCTTGACCCGCTGGGTGACCAGCGTGCTCTGACCGATCGCCACATCGCAGACCAACGCCGGATGCGCCAGCGGGCCGGGCTCACCGGTCACCGCGGTCGCGAGTTCGGCGTCCAGCGCCAACCGCAACCGGTCACCGAGGATCGCCTGATGCGCGGCGGCGGCACCGGCGGTCAGCGTCATCGACGGGGCCGTGTCGAACACCTGACCGACGGTGAGGTCGTCGAAGAACGGGCCACCGAATGTCCGATGAGGCGCTGCCATGGAGTCACATGCTAGTCATGGCGCACCGACGGCCTGGCCTCACACCATCGTGGCCAGGTTGTGCCAGAAGTTCCTGAGGCTTTCCGTGCCACCGAAAAGCGTGGTGAAGTTGGTCGAGTCGACCAGGACGATGTTCCCGGCCCGACGCCCGGTCGGCGGCAACCAGATCAAGGCATTGAGTTCGGTCTCGCCGGCCGCGGTGAACGGATGCGGCCGATCGGGGTCGACGCGCTGGCGGCCGAGGACATGCAACCCGTCACTTTCCGGCGCGGTCAGCTCATAGTGCGGCAGGTGTGGGTGGAAATTGAAGGTGGTGACGTTGTCCAGCAGTCGCAGCCGGTCGAGATCCCGCGCCATGGTCAGCGGCGCAATCTCGCCGGTGCCGGGCACCACCGCCGGTCGCAGGCCCCAGATGTTGCGTACCGGTACGTCGAGCGCCGCCATGAGGGACCGGGTGTAGCGGCCGAACCGTTGCCGGCGGGGCACGAGCGGGTCACCGTGATGCTCATGTTCGACTTGCCGCTGGCCGAGATCCTCGGTGAAGCCGACGTCGTGATGTGGCGCCAGCACCAGACAGGTGCCCTCCCGCTGCAGCCAGACTTGCAATGCGGCGATCTCGTCGGCCGTGGCCTCCTGCCCGGACGGCAGGTGGTCGAGGCCGAACACCATCAGCGTGTCGGTGTCGTCCAAGATCCGTTCGTCGATTCCGAGCTGATAGCCCGCCTGGTCGATGCGTTGAAAGACCGCGACGGGGTGGCCGGTGACCTCCTCGGCGAGTTGCTGGAAAGCCAGGGTGGACCGGTGGAACAGTTCCAACGTTCCCGCCACGCCCTGCAGGAAGTTGGCTGCGTCATACTCGGGCGTCTCGTAGGCCGGCCACAGCGCGTTGCGCACCTCGGTCATCGTGGAGAACCGGTTGTCCATCTCGGCGGGGCTGCGTTGCGATTCCCAGGGGTAGCTCCACGTCCAGTAGATGCTGATCCGCCGCCCGCCCGAAGGTGGTCGCGCCACATGGCTCTGGTTGTACGTGCGCGCGCGCCTGAGGGTGCTCATGCCTGACCCTCCGCGAGGTACCGCAGCGCATTGATTCCGGGGAGAAAGAAGTAGGCGCCGCCCAACACGGTGGTGAATGCCGGCAGACCCTTGAACACCTTGCGGATCGGCCGGCGCGGCACGGTGAAATCAAGCGTGCCGTCTTGTGTTCCGCAGATCGGGTCGTGCTCGTTGCCGAGCTCGTGGAACGACGGGTCGTTGATCCAGACGTTCTGGGCGAACTCGAACTGGCGGACCAGGCTGGCGCAGATGATGAATGCGGCGATGCCACGGTCCAGGCCGTCGTCAGGCGCATCTTCCGGTAGGGCCGGACCATAGGTGGCGCCCCGGCGGATCATCCGTCGCCGGTTCATGTTGTGGGCGGTATCCCGCGGGTTCAACCGTCGTGCGTGGGATCCCAGTGGCACGGCATAACCGTGCGGATCCATCTCCTTGTAGTTGAAGTCGTTGTTGCGCATCGGATCTGCCCCCAGCTCCGGGTCATCCCGGTCCGGAGCCAGCACCAGCGGGGCCCCGCTGCGCCAGCGACCCATGAGTTTGGCGGCCAGCAACTCCTGCGCGTCGGGTGTGTCGGCGCCTGCGCGCAGGAAGTCGCGGAAGACCCCGACATGCTCACGTAACCGGCGGTAAGCCAGGTAACTGCCGTTGCGCGACAACACCTGTGGTTCCGGGAGACCGGCCGGCGGACCGTTCTCGTCGGGATAACCCAGGATGAACTCCCCCGGTTCCAGCGCCGGGCCGGAGCCCGGTGTCGGCTCCTCGCCGGCGCCCTTGACCGCCGGCTGCGACAACCGATCCCGGAAGCCGAAGTGGTCGTGAGCGTAGTTGAAGGGTGGGTTCGCGTTGAGATCGAGATACGACAGGCTGCGGACACCGGGGAACCGGGCCAGGTGCTTGTCGTGTTCGCCGATGCAGCGCGCATGTTCCTCCGCGTCGCGCGCGAAAAGGATGGCGATGGCGTGCACTCGTCGATCACCGAGGCGTCCATCCACGCGGTCAGCACATCCGGGCGCCCGGGGTGGGCC
>NZ_MBEJ01000026.1 GCF_001953975.1 Mycobacterium sp. NS-7484 | reverse complement strand
GCGGTTGCAGGTAGTAGGCCAGATCGGCCAGCACGATGGCCAGCACCCAGACCCACCAGTGCGATGCCGAGAGGTGCGGGAGTTGTCGGGGCGGGGTTTTGAGTTCGTCGGGATCTTGATGAATGGTGCTGATCGGCGGTGGACTGAGTTGGCGTTGGCTGGTACGGGTGCGCAGATTGTGCGGCCGGTGGATGCGGTTGCTGCGGCGGGGGAGTTTGCTCGTTGTTCGGCAGTGATCGTGAGTCGGTTGCACGCGGGGATTTTGGCGGCGTTGTCTGCCACGCCGGTGATTTCGTTGGAGTATCAGCCGAAGTGTCGTGATTTTGCGTTGTCGGTCGATGATGAGCGGTCGTTGTTGCGTACCGATGAGGTGCGCAGGTCGGTGGTGGTGGATCGGGTGTTGGCGGGGTTGGCTGATTCGGAGGTGATCCGGGCCAGGACCGGGGCTGCGGTGGACGAGCTACGCCGACGCCTGCACACCCAATACGCCGCTGTGGGCGCGGCGTTGGGACTGGATGCCACCTGACTTGCTGCAAAGATCGCAAAACGTGATCACATTGCTATAACTGCACCACGCGTAATGGTCGTGTCCGGCGTAATTCCGGGTCATCTTTTCGACTCGTTGTAGCCGTTCTCAGTGGGTAGAGTGCACCCCAAATGTTGGTATTCATAACCACTTTGCGGCATCCGCAGAACGCAGCGGACTATCGCCGCGTGGAGGCGTTGCTGCAGGACACCCTTGCCTCGGTGGGTCGGCAGACCTGCGATGAATATCTGATCATCATCGTCGGCAATCGACCGCCGTCGTTCCCGCTCCCGGAGCGTGCCGTGTTCGTCGAAGTCGATTTCCCGCCGCCTTCGCTGCACCAGGGCCCGCGCACCGGACCTGCCTCGGTGATCTGGGACAAGGGCACCAAGAACGCCATCGGTCTGATCGCCGCGCGTGAATACCGGCCGGACTACGTCATGCTCTTCGACGCCGATGATTTCGTGCACCGCGACATCGCCGCCTTCGTCCGCGCCCACCCCGGGGCCGCCGGATGGGTGAGCACCCGCGGGTGGATCTACTCGCGTCGCCGGAACGCGTATGCGCTGCGGCGGAAGTTCTACCGGCACTGCGGAACCTCGTTCATCATTCCGTGGGAGGCCTATCGGGTTCCCCGCGGTCTCACCGTTTCTTCCACTCAGGACGAGATCTTCGAAGCCTTCGGGCTACGGCTGGAAAAGGTGCTCGAGCACGGTTTCGCCTACGACTGGTGGCGAGAACACGGACGCATCCTCGAACCTCTTCCATTCCCGGGCGCCGTGTACCACGTCGACACCGGCGAAAACCATTCCGGGAACATCCTGTTCGGGCCTGCCCTGCCGTACCGTTCACATCTCTATCGGGACTACGGGCTGCGCCCGTCGAAGGGACCGGCAGTCACGTTGTGGAGCGCCGTCGGGCCGGCCTCACTGTCGCGCTGGCCGGCGGTGCGCTTGCGTCAGCCCAAGTCATATCTCGAAAACTACCGTCCACCAGTGAATCCGATAGCTCCGTAACACAGACGGACGCCGCGGGAAGGGATAGTCGATGCGCACAGCGGTTCACGCCATCGGGGTGACAGTCATGGCCCTGGTGGGTCTGGTGTCGCTGGCATTGGTGTCGACGGTGGCATCCGTCGCCTCCGCAGCGGTTACCAGCGTGTTGATCATGGGCGGCTCGGGCGATCCGCTCACCACGGAGAAGGACGGCATACCCTTCGTCAGGCAATACACGACCAACGTGGTGGACAACTTCGTCGCCCCGTCCTCCACACGGCCCGATCTGGGCATTCCCGTCGGCCCGTACAACGCGGTGGCCGTGATTACGCCGGCGCAGTTCAACACCGGTGACCCGGCTGACCATTCGATGACCTTCGATCTATCCGTGGCCGAAGGCACGCAGGATCTCGACACCTGCATCAGCTCGACGGCACAGTGCCAGTACAACGAGGACATCGGTTCCGACGCTCCCAGCGTGGGGGACTCGTTGGTCGTGTTCGGGTACTCGCAGAGCGCCACAATCGCGTCGTTCGAGAAGGCCGCGCTGGCCGACCGGTACCAGCCCGGTGAGGGCCCGCAGGTCTCGTTCATCTTGACCGCCAACGGAAACCGGCCCAACGGGGGCTTTCTGGCCCGTGGCCCGAAAGGCCTGTCTATCCCGCTGCCGCTCCCCGGCGGCGGGGTGACCTTCAGCGGGCCTACCCGAACCGATACCCAGTACGCGACCGTCGACATCGCCATCCAGTACGACGGTTGGGCAGACCAGCCGGTCAATCCGTTCAACCTGATCGCCGTCGCCAATGCCAATGCTGGGCAACGCTTGCTGCACCCGCATTACGCCGACCAGAGCCTCGACGGTCCCGGAATCATCGACCAGGGCCAGTACGGCGACACCCGGTATCTGATGGTCGCCACCGACACCCTGCCGCTGCTCCATGACGTCGCCAACATTCCGGGGGTCGGACGATTCTTGGCCGACGTGTTGGACGCGCCGCTGCGCGTGCTCGTGGAGTCCGGGTACGACCGAACGACGAGCCCGGGAAAGCCGACGACCTGGAGTCTGTTCCCGGCGAAGAATCCGCTCAAGACAGCGGTTGATTTCGTGGTCGCCATTCCGACCGGATGGGACGACGCCATTGAACGCGTGAACGGCACCCGGCCGTTCGGCACTCAACGACCCGGCCCGTATGGCGTCGGTGGGCCAAGCGTCGATTACCTCGATCCTTCGGAAGAGACCACCAAGCCAGCAGAAGCCACCACCGAATCCACCTCGCCCACCACGTTGGTGTCGCGGAAAACCCGGTCGGTACCCGTCGACGCGGACGCCAAACTGGCTGCTACCTCAAGCGATACCGACGTTGTTTCCAGCCGGCCGCAGAAACTGAAAGTTTCGGTGGAGAAGCTGCCCGCACAGAGCGCCACCGACTCATCGGACGTGGCTGCCACGAAGCTGCCGACATTGCCGAAGTCTCCCGAAGCCGATGCCCTGGCGACGAAACGGCCAACGGCCACGGAAGACCGCGAAGCACTCAAAACCGATGCGGATGAGGCGCAACCGAAGAAGCCGACAAACGAACCGGACGCGTCGGCAGAGGCTGCGTCTGAGGGGGCGATCTCTGACGAAGCGTCAGCCAGGCCCGCGTCGCGTAAGGCTGCCGCCGCCACCAAAGACTCGGTGACGGATCGCTCTGAGCACAAAGACACGCAAGCGAAGTCGACGACGGAGGCGAAGACGAAGGCGCAAGCGAAGTCGACGACGGGGAACACCTCGCAGCGGCCGGCCAAGTCGCCCACCAACGCCAAAAAGGCAACCGGACCGAAGCATTCGTCCACCAAGCGCGGTGACCGAGATGCCGGGTAGCGCGGCTTGATATGTGGAGCGCGGTCTTGGTGCTCGCACTCGTGTCGGCAGTAGATCCGGTTCGAATCGGTATCACGATGCTGCTGATCGGGCGTCGGCGTCCGGTGGCGAATCTGTTGGCCTACTGGCTCGGCCTGATGGCCACCGGGGTGGGGCTCGCACTCGCTGCGCTGTTGTTGTTGCCGGGCCTGGTCTTTCCCGTGACCAGGTTCGTGGTGTCGGCCTCGGAAGAGCCGGTGGTGCCCCCCTTGCAGATCGCCCTGGGGATGGTCGCGCTGCCGCTCGCGGCGGTCATCGCGGTGCGGGCACGACGCCGCAGCCCCGTCATGGCGGCCGATTCCGCTGATCTTGTGGACGCGCAGGCCTCGAAGACGACATCGCGGTGGGCCCGCTTCTCATGGCCGGCTCTGTTCGCCGGCAGATGGGGCGATTCGATCGGGTTGGCTTTTGCCGCAGGCTTGTTGTCCGCGACGCCCCCGCTGGAGTATTGCTTTGCGATTCTGGCCATCGCGGCTTCCGGGGCCGCGTTGAGCACCCAGGTCAGCGCGGCGATCGTGTTCTCCCTCGTGGCGTTTGCGATCGCCGAGATTCCGTTGGTGGGGTACTTGGCGTCACCACAGAAGACCACCGCGGCCGTGGCGAAGATGCATGACTGGATCTGCGCCTACCGCCGGCCGATCTTCGCGTGCATTCTCGGGCTGTTCGGCGTGTTGATGGTGGCCAGCGGAATGTCCACCATCTGATTCGGACGGTGGACTCAACCTGCGCTGTGTGTGATCAGGTGTCGCAGAGCCAGCGAAGAAAGCCGTGTTTGTGGATCAGTTGCAGGACGGCCCGATTTGCCCACTTGTTGCGGTTCTTGCCCCTGACGTCGATGTGCAGGTGAAGCACTTTGATCGCGGGATCGAATTGCCTTTTGATGCCACGCTTTTCCATCCGGATGGCGAGATCCTGCGTCTCGTGGCATCGCAGCACCGGATCGTATCCGCCCAGTGATCTGAGCACATCGGAATCGACCAGCATGTTGCCTTCGTGCAGCCAGTACGCGGGCGCCGGTGTGGGCGTGGTGAGAATGTTGGGCCAGCCCTTCATGATCGGTCCGACCAATCGTTGCGCAGCCCGGGCCAGCTGGGGATGCGACCGCAACCGGTCGATCATCAGAGGGAATCCGGAGCTGAGGCCACCCCACGCGGAGAACACCGCACCGTAGTTATGTGGTTCCTGGCTGCCGTCTTGTTTGCACACCAATCCGCCGACCAGGCCGACTCCGTCGCCGGCATACCGGGCGAAAAGCTCTCTGGCCGTGGTGGGTATCCCTTCGGTCTGCAGCTCCATGTCCGCGTCGACGAAGTGAATGAGTGACCGGTCGGCGACTTGGTCGATGATCTGGTTGCGGTTGGCGCCGGCTCCCTGGTTCCTGGGGCTGCGGACGAACGTGACGTCGTCGCCGAATTGGCGGACCACGTCGGCGCTGTGATCGGTCGAGGCATCGTCGAGTACGTAGACACCGTCGTAGCCCTGCGCCAGCACCTGCGGAAGCAACCGGTGAAGGTTGTCTCCCATGTTGTAGTTCGGTATGGCCGCGACGACCGGTAGCTTGTTCCCCACGTTCGTCCGGTTCTCTACTTGTTTACCAGCTGGCTGAACTCATTGTTGCGAAACTGCTCGGCGCATGAGGTGCGCCGAACCTTTCCGCTGGTGGTGATCGGAATCGAACCGCGCGGGACCAAGAGCAGCTCCGTGGCATTGAGCCCGTGGGACTGGGCGATCGCGGACCGGACTTCACGCTCTACGCTGGCCAGCGCTTCGACGGCGTGGTCGTCGGTAGACGTTTTGACCTCGGCGATCACCACAAGTTGCTCGGCGCCGCCGTCCTCGACCGAAATCGCGGCCGCCCGGGCGCCGGTGATCTCCTGAATGGTGGCCTCGATGTCATCCGGATAGTGGTTGCGCCCACGAATGATCACGACGTCTTTGATGCGCCCGACGATGAACAGCTCACTTTCGGAGATGAAGCCGAGATCGCCGGTGCGCAACCATGATCCGGTGGGGGTGTCCGCAGGCGCATTTACGATCTCAGCGTCGAATGTGGCCGTGGTGCGTTCCGGCTGCCGCCAATAGCCTGCGCAGACGTTCTCACCGAGGACCCAGATTTCACCGACCGTTCCGGACGGGCATTCCGATCTGGTCTGCGGGTCGACGATCCGCACGGTGGGCGACGTAGGCCTGCCGTAGCTGACCAACGCAGTGCCCGTTGCGCTTTCGCACGGCTCGGCCCGTCCCTCGGCCAGCTTTTCGGACTCGAACCGGACGACGTGCGGCGGCACTCCGGGCTCGCGGGTGGCCACGAACAGCGTTGCCTCCGCCAATCCATAGCAGGGACGTAACGCCTCCGGGCGGAAGCCGTGGCCGGCGAAACGCTCGGCGAACCGCCTCAGCGTGCCCTCGTGTACCCGTTCGCTGCCGCTGAGCACGCAACGTACGTCGTCGAGGGTCAGACCGGCCAGGTCCTCATTGGAGGTCCGCTTGGCCGCCAGGTCGAACGCGAAATTGGGGGCGGCAGTCACCGCGGCTGGGTGGGATGCCAGCAGCTGCAGCCAGCGCGCCGGGCGGGCCAGGAAGGACATCGGAGTGGTGAACACCGTGTGCCAGCCGCCCAGCAGGGGCGCGCAGAGGCCGAGCATCAGCCCCATGTCGTGGTACAGCGGAAGCCATGAGACAGCGGTGGTTTCAGGTGGCGCGATCTTGTCCCGGAAGAACCCCGCCATCACCTGCTCGAAGTTTGCGGTCAGATTGCGGTGCGAGACCATAACCCCGGCGGGGCTTCGGGTGGACCCTGAGGTGTACTGCAAATAAGCGGTCTCGGGCGACGTCTGTCGCTTGAGGGGGCTCCGTCTCGCATCGAGGTCGAGCGTGTCGATCTCGAGCAACGTCGGCACAGGGTGATCCCCTGTCGCCGTGGCGTATTCGACGAGCTGTGGCGACACCGAAGAGGTGGTGAGGATGATCGTCGGCGTGGTGTCTCGCAGCACGGTGGTGACGCGTTCGTCGTGCACACCGGGTGCCGGAAGCGACAGGGGCACACCGATCAGCCCGGCGTGCAGCGAGCCGAGAAAGGCGACGATGTAGTCGAGACCCTGAGGGGCCAGGATCACCGCCCGGTCGCCGACCGAGCCTCGCAGTCTCAGCTCGTAGGCGAGGCTGAGCACGCGACGGCTCAGTTGCGACCACGTCAGGGTGTGCGCGACCCCGTCCTGGGCAACGTCGTAATCGAGGAAGGTGAACGCGACGGCATCCGGTTGCAGGCTGGCACGTTCGCGCAGTACGTCAGTGATCGACGAGCGGATCATGAAGTGTCACCTTTCCTTAGTCGATCAGTCCACCGAGACCGAAGTCGTCCAGCGTCTGCGCCGCCAGGCCCCGCAATCGGGACTTGGAGTTCTCGGCATCGAGTTGATAGGCGACGATGCCGATCGAGATCTTGCCGTTGATGCGGGCAGACACCAGTACCAGCTGGCCGCCCCGCTGTTCGATGTCCCGGCGAGACACGTTCTGGTCCACTCCGCGCAGCAGGACGTATTCGGCGGGGGTGCCGTCCGGGCAGCCGACCGCCGGGTCGATATCGCCGAGATTTGAACAATGGACGGGCAGGTCGGTCGACGCTCCGTAGAACAGACCACCCAGGCCGCGGAGCGCGCTTCTGGGTACCAGGGGGATCAGCGGCAGCAGCTCGAGGGTCTCGTCGGAAGCTGCCCGTGTCGTCTCGATCGCCTGTCGGATGGCCGTCCGGGTGCCCGACAGATCGTGCACAGCGAGCGTTGGGTCGATTCGGGCGCCGGCGAATGACATTGCCAGGGCGCGGGTGTCGTCTGCGCTGTGACGCTCGTTGAGGGCGATCGACAGCGTCACGGTGCCATCGTCGGGTCGGCTGCGGCCCAACCGTTCACCGAGTCTGGCCGCGAAGCCGGCCAACAGCGAGTAGCTCGTCCCACCGAGTGCCGAGGCTCGGGCATCCCAGTCAGCGAGGTCGACGTAGACCGAGATTGCCGGCACCACGACCGGGGCATCGGTCTGCGCACCCACGACCGTGGGTGGTCGGCCGTCACCGGCGCGCGGAAATCCACGGCGCGACAGCAGTTTCGTCGCACGACCCAGAGTTCGGCCGATCTCCGGCAGGCCTTGGAGCGTCTCGCGCAGGTCGGCGGTGACCGCGCGCCGGAGGCTGCGGGATCGAGGTGGCGGGAAGCCGAACTGGCGCTTGGTGCCTATGACACCGTCGAAGATCGTCAGCATCCCGGCAATGCCGTCGCCCAGATTGTGTGATGCCACCAGGCTGATCGCCGTCGATCCGTCGGTCATCGGCAGCACACCGATGTGCCAACCCGGCCCGTGTTCCGGATCGACCGGCAGTTGTGCTCGTTCGTCAGCCCAATCGCCGAGTTCTGCCCGTGGCCGCGGGTGCGGGGCGAAGTCGAGGTCCGATTGGGGGCCTAAGCAGGCCACCCACCGATGGCGTCCGAACGGCAGCGGTGACCGCTCGATCCTGCGACCGGCCGCGCCATAGCCGAAATCCCGGTGAAACCGCCGCAATTCGTCGAGGTCCACGGCATGCTCGTAGATCCAGGTGATCTGCATGAGCTGGTGACGACCGGTCGCACGCAAGATCTCGAAGCCGGCCTGGTCCATGAAGGTCAGCCGGTTGTCGACGCAAGTGTGACTTGCCAATGTTGAAACGTCCACCATGCCAACCGATCAGACGATCACGCCGGTCAGGGTGAATTCAGCCAGTGCCTTGGCGGCCAGTTCCCGCAACGCGGCCTTGGAATTCGGCCCGCCAGGTTGATAGGCGACGACGGAAATCGACATCTTGTCACCGACGCGCCCGGCCAACACGGTCAGCAGCCCGTTTCTGTTCTCCAGAAACTCCCTGCTGACGCGGCGATCCACGCCGCGCAGGATCAGGTAGTCGGCCGGTGACCCGTCAACTTGGGCCACCAGAGGGTCGATATCGCCCAGGTTGGAACAGGACACCGGTAATTCGGTGAGACCCAGCACCACCTGCGAGCCGCGGGCCACCACCCGCTTGGGGATGTAGGGCGTCAGGGGCAGGAGGCGCAGCGTCTCATCCGGGGTTTTCCGGTTCCGCTCCAGCGCTTCGCGGATCGCCCGTCGCGCACCGGACAGATCGGTGGTGACCTGGTTGGGGTCGAGGTCGGCGTTGACGATGAACGCGGCATTCGCGCGGGTGTCTCCGGGTGTCCGGTCACTGATCGGCAGGTGTAGGCAGACCGAGCCGTTGTCACCGCGTCGCCGCCCCATCAGCTCGCCGAATTTGGCGGCGAACCCGGCGACCAGTGAGTGGCTGTTGCCGCCGAGCGCATTCGCGCGTTCGTCCCAGTCGTCGAGGTTCACGTAGCAGGCGATGGCCGGCGCAACCACGGTGCCCCCGTCGTCGCTGCCGAAATGCCTGCGGTGCCGGGGCTTTGCCGAAAGGGATACTTCTCGCCGGCGTCGGAAGGCCAGCCGACCTGCCTGCAGAATCGTGGAGCAGGTCTGCGGCAGGTCGCGTACCGTGGTGGCGACATCGGCAGCCACCGCATTGCGTCGACTCCGCGCATTCGGTGAGGCATAACCGAAATCGTCCGTCTCGCCTTTGACGGCATTGGCGATCGAGAGCAGCGCCCCGAGACCGTCGACCAGACAGTGAGACATCACGAGGCTGACCGCGGTCGACCCGTCGGTCATCGGCAGCACCCCGAGGTGCCAGCCAGGACCGTATTCCGGGTCGACGGGAAGTTGTGCCCGTTCATCGGCCCAGTCGGTGTATTCCGTTCGAGGACGGGCCACCTCGACGACGTCAAGGCCTGCGGGTGCGCCGGGCGAGGCGACCCACCGGTGACGTCCAAAGGGCAACGGGGACCGTTCGATCCGCCGTCCGAGCAACCCGTGACCGAAATTCCGGTGGAATCGGTTGAGCCCGGTGAAGTCGACGGGGCGTTCATACAGCCACACGACCTGGGCGACAAGTTCCTGGCCGGTGGCCCGCTGGCCCAGAAACAGCAGCTGATCGGTGAACGAAAGTGTGTCGTCCATCTGGGTCAGGCCGATCTCACGCCGAGGCCTGTGAATTCGTTCACGGGTAGCTGCCGGCAACGGCCCTCGGCAACGTTGAGATAGACACTCTTCATCACCTCGACATAGCGCTCGACGGATTCACGTGCGACCGCGTTATTCGGAAAGGCGACGGTGATCGAGGTACCGCTGCCGAACTGGTTCACCCACATGCCGATTTGATTCGCGGCACCCATTTCGCTGTAGATACGGCCCCGCAACGCATTCCATTCGGCGACGACGGCGGGGGACAACGGTGCGGCGGTGGCGTCCAGGTAGGACACCATCGGCACCCCCGGGTCGGGCCTACGCAGTCCGTTCGTCGACGCCGACAACTCCAGCACCCGGTCGAAAGGCACATGTGCGAGGTGAAGGCCCGAATCGAACGATGCCTGCGCGGCTCGCGCGGTGTCGGCGAAGGACGTTCCGATCGGCACGGTCACCGGCACCGTCCCGGTGAACCAGCCCGTCGTCATCGTCTCGGCCTCGGTGGCCCGGGTGGAGGTGGGTGTGATCACGTGGTAGGTGCCGGCCCCGGTCAGTTGGTACTGGGCCAGAGCGGCGCAGGCGAAAACCCCACCGATGAACCGCGCACCCGCGGCGACACAGGCGGATTCGAACCGTTGGGTTTGTTTCTCGTCGAGGAGTTGGATGCTGAGGAGATCTCCTGCGCACGGTGTCGAGAGGTCACCGAGCGGCAAGGGGAACCGGGGCAGCGTGCCGTCATTGTCCTCGGCGAATGCGACCCAGTCCCGGATCTGGGGGGAGTCGACGTTCAGTGCCGAGGTGAAACGCCGCTGTCGGATGCAGTACTCGTCGTAGCTGCCTGCCGGGGGCAGCGCGATGGGCGCGCCACCACCGACGAGTGCGGCGTACATCAGATGGATCTCGACCAGCATCAGACCCATGAAAGTGGCATCGACATGCAGGTGATCCACACACATATACGCGGTGAAGTGGTCGGGGCGCTGGATGATGCCGAAGCGAAAACAGTCCCATTGCAAGGGGCCTGGCGTGGCCAGGATGTGCTCGCGCCATTCCGGCGAGCTGTGTACCCCGTGGTCGGTCGGGACGAAGTTGATGTCCCTGGGATTTTGGATCTTGCGCCGACGGATGCGGTCGTCGACGGTGAATTCGAACCAGCTGCGGTAGGTGTCATGCCTGCGCAGATAGGCGTTGATCACGTAGGTCATCGCGCGGATGTCGCACTGGCCGGCGATATTCCACGCGGGAATGGTCAGCCGAGCCATCTGCGCGCCCTTGGCGGTGTGCTCGCGGTAGCTGCGCAGATGTTGGGCCTGCTGATAGCTGGCGGGCACATCATGCACGGGTGCCTCGGCGACTTTCCTCAGCGTTGTCCGCGACGGACCCCACGAGATGTGGGTACCGGGAGCGTCAACCCAGTCCTGTATTGCGGTCAACTCGAACACGGTGTTCTTCTCCTCCCTAGGTGGACAGGGCCGATATCGCTTCGTCGTCGGCGAGCGCCTGGCACAGGTGTTGGGCCAGCGCTCGGATCGTCGTCATGTCCATCGAGCTGACGCGGACACCGGTCTCGGTCTCGATCCGGGTGCGCAGCTCGAGATGCCCGAGCGAGTCGAGACCGTACTCGGACAACGGGCGGTCGGGGTCGACTGTGCGACGCAGAAGCAAACCGACCTGTTGGCCGATCAGGCGGCGCAGGTGGGTCGGCCACTCTTCACGCGGCAACGCGGCCAGTTCTGCCTTCAGTTTTCTTGTCTCCGAAGGACCTTGGCCATCGGTCAGGAACATCTCGGCGAACGGGCTGCGGTGGGCGAACGCGGTGAGCCACGGGGTGCCGAGGACCGGTGCGTAGCCGTTGTAGACCCGGGCATGGCGCAGGATGGCTTCGAACGCGTACGCGCCCTCGTCCGGTGCAATGGCGTTGTCGTCCTCGGCCATGGCCGTGCCCCGGCCGATGTCGGACCATGCGCCCCAAGCGATCGAGGTCGCCGGCAGCCCCTGGGCGCGACGCCACTGCATGAAGGCATCGAGCCAGCTGTTGGCTGCGGCGTAGGCGCCCTGACCGGGTGAGCCCACCAGCGCGGCGGCGGAGGAGAACGAGCAGAACCAGTCCAGCGCCGCCGAAGTCTGTGAGGGCTGGGACCGCAACGCCTCGTGCAGATTCCACGCGCCGTACACCTTCGGTGCCCAGTCGCGCTCGACGAGATCGTCGGTGATGTTGGTCAGGGTGGCGTCCTCCACCACGGCGGCCGCGTGCAGTACGCCGCGAACCGGCAGCCCGGTCTGGGTCGCTGCCGCCACGAGGCGGTGCGCGGTGTCCGGGTCGGCAATGTCACCGCATTCGACGACGATGTCGGCGCCGGTGGCACGGATCAGCTCGATGATCTCGCGTGATCTGTTCGACGGTGCGCTGCGTGAGTTGACCACGATGCGCCCGCACCCGGCAGCGGCCATCCGCTCGGCCAGAAAGAGCCCGAGACCTCCGAGCCCACCGGTGATGATGTAGGCGCCGTCGTCGCGGAACACCCGAACCTGTTCGGGCGGCAGGATCACCTGACTGAGGCCGGTATCGGGCACGTCGAGCACCAACTTGCCGGTGTGCCGTGCCCCGCCCACCATTCGGATGGCGGTAGCCGCCTCCGCCAAGGGGAAGTGCGTGATGTCGGGCAGCGGCAGCGAGCCGTCGGCGACCTGCTGGTAGACCGTGGCCAGCAGGTCACGGATCTTGTCGGGGTGGGTGACGGTCATCAACGCCAGATCTACCGCGTAGAAAGATAGGTTGCGGCGGAACGGGAACAAGCCCATCCGGGTGTCGGCGTAGATGTCGCGCTTGCCGATCTCGACGAACCGACCGCCGAAGGCCAGCAGTTCCAAGCCTGCGCGCTGGGCCGGTCCGGTGACGGAGTTGAGCACGATGTCCACTCCGTAACCGCCTGTGTCGGCACGGATCTGGTCGGCAAAGGCGGTGCTGCGCGAATCGTAGACGTGTTCGATACCCCAATCGCGCAACAGTTGTCGTCGTTCCGGGCTGCCGGCGGTGGCAAAGATCTCGGCCCCGGCCGCGCGTGCGACGGCAATCGCCGCCTGGCCCACACCACCGGTGGCGGAGTGGATCAACACCTTGTCGCCGGACGAGATCCGGGCCAGCTCCTGCAGCCCGAGCCATGCCGTGCTGTAGGCGAGTCCCACCGCGGCCGCCTCGTGTTCACCGAGTCCGGCCGGCAGTGTGGTGGCCAGGTCGGCCTCACAGGTGACGAAGTTGCCCCAGCAGCCGTTGGCCGACACACCGCCGACCCGGTCACCGATGCGGTGTGTGGTGACATCAGGGCCGACGGCGGTGACGACGCCGCCGAACTCAGAACCGAGTTCGGGTAGGCGGCCGTCATAGCTGGGGCAGCGGCCGAATGCGACGAGGACGTCGGCGAAATTGATGCTGGACGCCTTGACGGCGACCTCGATCTGTCCGGGCCCCGGTGGAACCCGGTCGAAGGCAACGAGTTTCAGCGATTCCAGGTCTCCTGGGGTCCGTACCTGAAGCCGCATGCCGTCACTGTGGTTGTCAGCCGAGGCGGTACGCCGCTCGGCACCGCGAAGTGGGGCCGGGGTCAATCGCGCCGCGTACCACTGCCCGAGTCGCCACGCGGTCTCGTCCTCCGGTGACCGCGACAGGAGTTGACCTGCCAACTGCGCGCCATCGCTCGCGTCGTCGATGTCGATCTGGGTGGCGGTCAATCGCGGGTGCTCCATGCCGATCACCCGCATCAGTCCCCGTAGGCCCGAATGTTCCAGTCTCACCGCGTCGGTTTCCAGCACCCGTTGACTACGGCGACTCACGACGTACAGGCGTGGCGGCTCGCCGGTTCGCGCGTCATCGGTGGCCTCGGCGAGTGCGCCGGCGATGCGCACCAGATGCCGCACGTGGTCGGCACCGCGTCGGCCGGCGGCCTCGCCCGCACTGTCCTCGTCAGCCATCACGACCAGCACGCCGGACAAGGCCCGCTCATGCACGTGGGAGGTGAGCTCCCGTGTGTGGGCCGTGTGATCGTCGTGCGGGTCCCAGGCCATCGTCAGAGGCTGGGCACCCGCTGATCTCAGCGCGGTGGCCACTCCGGCGGTCAGCCGGTGGGCGGCGTCGTCGGCGTCCCCACCGGCGGTGATCAGCAGCCATGTCCCGGCCTCGGTGTTCTCGGGTCGGGGCAGCTCGCGCGGGTGCCATTCGATGGTGAGAAGTCGTTCGTCAAGCAGCCGGTCGGCCTGCGCCTGCGCGGTGCCGCCCGTGCCCAGCTGTAAACCGCTGATGCTCAACAGAACTGCGCCCCGGTCGTCGAGCAACTCCAGGTCGGCCTCCACGCCGGCGGCGTCGGCCCGGTTGATCCGGCTGTAGCAGTAACGGGTGTTTCGGGTGGATCCAAAGGCGCGCAGCCGTCGTACCCCCAGCGGCAACAGCATGCCGTCGGCGACGTTCTGTACGTCGGGATGGGCGACCACCGACTGGAAGCACGCGTCCAACAGCGCCGGGTGTACTTCATAACCACGTTGCCGCGAGCGCAGCGGACCCGGCAACGACACGGCGGCAACCACGGTGGTGCCGGGGGAGTCGGCAACGTGAGCCTCGGACAGACCCGCGAAGGCCGGGCCGTGGCCGATGCCCACGGCGCGGAACCCGGCCCGCAACTGTTCGCCGTCGATGCGGAGCGGATGGGAGGCGAGCAGGGCCTCGACCGGGTGTGGCGCCGGTTGGCAGGCGTCGGCATCGGCGGACAGGGTTGCTGCAGCTCGTCGGATTCGTTCACCGCCCTGGTGGGTCTCGACCGTGAACTCGGCGGCCCCGGGTGAGGTTACCGTCGCGCTCACCCACACCGGTGTGGTCTCGTCGAGCAGCAACATCTCTTGGAACGAGAGGTCACGGACTTCGCCCGCCCCTCCCAGCGCCGGAAGCACTGCAGCCAGCGCCATTTCGCAATAGGCCGCGCCAGGTAACACCGCGACCTGATGCACCCGGTGATCGGCCAACCACGGATGGCCGTCGGTGCCGACATCACCCTGCCACAGGTGTTCGGCCGGCTCCTGCGGCAGCATGACGTGTGCTCCCAACAGCGGATGAGCCGAAATGGAATGCGCGCCATGCGACGAATCGCTGACGTCACGGTCCAACAGCAGTGTGGAATGGGTCCAGGCCGGCAGTGGGGCGTCGATGAGGCGCCCGCGGGGATTGAGCACCGAAAAGTCCACGGCCGCACCGGCACTGTGCAAATCAGCGGTGAAGCCGAGCAATCCGTGCGGCAACTCCTGCTCGCGCCGCATGGCCGCGAAGACGGCCGATGGGACGTCGAGGCTGCGCGCGGTCTGCTCGACGGCGTGGGTCAGCAGGGGATGCGGCGACAGTTCGGCAAAGACCCGGTGACCGTCCTCCAACGCCGTCTGTACTGCCGCCGAAAAGCGCACGGTGTGACGAAGGTTGTCCACCCAGTAGTAATTGTCGAACTCAGCAGGCTCGCGCGGGTCGTACAAGGTGGCCGAGTAGAAGGGCACGTGAGGCTCGGTGGGAGTGAGGTCGTCAAGGACATCGGCGAGTTCGTCGAGGATCGAGTCCACCTGCGGTGAGTGGGAGGCGACGTCCACAGCGATCTCGCGGGCCATCACGCCGCGCGCTTCCCAGGCCGCCACCAGATCGCGGACCGACTGCGTGGCGCCTCCCACCACGGTGGACTGCGGTGAGGCGACCACCGCCAGCGCGACATCCTCTACACCGTGTCCGGCAAGCTCCGAAAGGACCTGGTGGGCCGGCAATTCCACCATTGCCATCGCCCCGGATCCGGAAATCCTCGACATCAGCCGGGAACGGCGGCAGACGACTTTCACCCCGTCTGAGAGCGTCAACGCTCCGGCGACCACCGCAGCGGCCACCTCGCCCATCGAATGACCGATGACCGCACCCGGCGTCACGCCGTAGGACCTCATCGTCGCGGCCAATGCCACCTGGACCGCGAAAACCGTGGGTTGCACCCGGTCGATGCCGGTGACCGTCTGCGGCGCCGACATCGCTTCGGTCACCGAGAAGTTCGATTCCGCCGCAATCAGTGGCTCGAGCTCGGCGACCGTGGCGGCGAAGGCCGGTTCGGTGACCAACAATTGGGCGCCCATCCCGGCCCACTGCGACCCCTGACCGGAGAACACCCAGACCGGCCCGCGGTCGTCGTTGGCCACTGCCTCCTGATGGACGCCCTCCCCATCGGCGACCTGCCGGAGCGACGTGATCAGTTCGTCGCGCGCGGTGGCGGCCACCCAAGTGCGGGTGGACCGGAACCCGCGGCGACGCGTCAGGGTGTAGGCCAGGTCGGCCAAGTTGATCGCCGGCCCCCGCCCGTTGCCGTCTCCGGTGGTACTCAACCAGCTCGCCAGGCGATCCGCAGTCGTCCGCAGGCCATCGGGGCAGCTGGCCGATATCGGAAACAGCAGCGGGCGCGCCGCCGGCGGCGCCGCAGCGGTGCCCGCGGTGACCGGAGTCTGGGGGGCCTGCTCCAAAACCGCGTGCACATTCGTCCCGGACAGTCCGTAGGCCGACACGACGGCACGCCGGGGGCCTGGACCGTTCTGGGGCCACGGAGTTTTCGACTCGGGGATGAACAGGCCGGTGTCGATACGCGCCAGATCGTCGGGCAGTCGGGTGAAGTGCAGGTTCTGCGGGATCACACCGTGCTGCAACGCAAGCACTGCCTTGAGGACACCGAGGGCGCCGGCCGCCGACTGGGTATGGCCAAAGTTGGTCTTGATCGAACCGAGTGCGCACGGGCCGGCCGTTCCGTAGACCTCGGCCAGGCTCGAGTACTCCAGCGGATCACCGACCGGGGTTCCGGTGCCGTGTGCTTCCACCAAACCGACGGTGTCGGCATCCACGCCCGCCGCTGCCAACGCCGCCCGGTACACCGAGGCCTGGGCCTGTGCCGACGGGGTGGCGATATTGACCGTCCGCCCGTCCTGATTGGATGCCGTGCCACGGATCACGGCGAGGATGCGATCACCTTGTGCGACAGCGTCATCCAATCGCTTCAAGGCGATCACTACACAACCCTCGGCGGAGACGAACCCATCGGCAGAGGCGTCGAAGGCCCGGCAGCGCCCGGTCGGTGAGAGCATGCCCGCGGCCGAGCCCCCCGCCGCCTTGCGCGGCTCCAGCAGCACCGAAACTCCACCGGCGAGGGCGAAGTCGCTTTCGCCGAGGTGCAGACTACGGCACGCCATGTGGATGGCGCTCAAGCTCGACGAGCATGCGGTGTCCACTGTCACCGCAGGGCCGTGAACCCCGAGCGCGTAGGCGATACGGCCCGAGGCCAGGCTGAAACTCGTGCCGGTGAAGCCGTACGGCCCCTCCAGCGCTCGGGCATCCGCGGCCAGGTGGGCATAGTCGTTGTGCGTCAGCCCCATGAACACACCCGTCGCCGAACCGGCCAGGGAAGTCGGGTTGACACCGGCGTGTTCGACGGATTCCCACGCCGTTTCCAAGAGCAGACGGTGTTGTGGGTCGATCGCGGCAGCCTCACGGGCGGTGATGCCGAAGAAGTCGGGGTCGAACGCCGCGGGATCGTCCAGGAAGGCGCCCCACTTGGACACCGACCGTCCCGGCACGCCCGGCTCCGGGTCGTAATACTCCTCGGCATCCCACCGATCCATCGGGATCTCGGTGACGAAGTCTTCGCCTCTGGTTAACGACTCCCACAACTGCTGAGGCGAGTTGATATGGCCCGGAAGCCTGCACGCCATTCCGACGACGGCAACCGGAACAACACGGATTTCGCTCAAGTCGTCCCCTTGTGAGATGAAGCTGAAGGTTTACTTCGTATCACGACGCCGACTGTTGTGCCATTCCTGCCCAGCAAAATCTATCGGCTATTCGCATTGATCTTCATTTGCAGCAAGGCTGCCGGGAAATGGACGCCGGCAGGGCAGCAACGAACTGATCTTTGCCGACCCGCGCGGATTTCTAGATCGACTAGTAAGCCTGAACACGTCGTAGTTTGCGGTGTCGAACGTTGACGTCAGGGTTGATTTGAGCGATGTACGGGGTCGGTAAAAGGTCAGGACAGCAAGTTCGACGCCGGGAAACTTGTGCGGGCTGCACATATGTGGCAAACGATCTACTACGCCGGTGGGTGATTTTCAATTCTTCGACGCAAGACCGGATCGGCAGTTCTGCGATCGGGAGCGGTGAGGCAGCGATATGCGCGAGCAGAACAAAGATGTGGCAAATGGTCGCATTAAGTCAACGAATTAATCTTTCGATTGCGAGCAAGCAATTGGCCCGCCGTCAAAGGCGGTGCGGCCACGGGACTTCATGGGCTGCCCGCAGTAATGGCAAACGGCCGGTCCTTCGCTGACGACGCAGGGGGTGATCGGCCGGCATAACGGCCCTCCGTGGTTGTGATCCGGTCCGATGTTTGATAACGATAATCATTGTCGATAGCTTGGCGGGTGCACATCAGCGAGGGGGTTGTCTCATGGCCGCAATCTGGATGGCCTCGCCACCGGAGGTGCATTCCTCATTGCTGAGCAGCGGGCCAGGCCCCGGTCCGCTGCTGGCCGCCGCCGGCGGGTGGTCATCGTTGAGCGTCGAATATGCCGCGGTGGCAGACGAACTCGCGGTCGTGCTGGGCGGCGTGCGGGCCGGAGCTTGGCAGGGGGTCAGCGCCGAGCAATATGTCCTTGCCCACCTTCCCTACATTGCGTGGCTGTACCAGGTGAGTGCAGACAGCGCGGCGATGGCTGTGCGGCACGAGACCGCAGCCGCGTCGTATACCACTGCATTGGCGGCGATGCCCACCCTGGCCGAGCTGGCCGCCAACCATGCTCGCAACGCGATACTGTTGGCTACCAACTTCTTTGGTGTCAATACGATCCCGATCGCATTGAACGAGGCCGACTACGTGCGGATGTGGATCCTGGCCGCCGTCACGATGGAGGCTTATCACGGGGTGGCTGAGGCCACCGTGACCTCCAGCCCGGCCACGCCTGCGGCCCCGCAGATCCTGCACAACGAGCACGGTCATGACGAGCATGACGATCACGACCACGATGACGAACATGATCATGACCATGACGGCGACCACGATCATGACCACGATGGGGACCACGATCACGGCTCGCACGGAGATCTCAGTCCACTCGACCCGCGCTGGTGGCTGGAAGTGGGCCAGGAACAGATCGAGAACATTCACCTCCTGATCGACAACCTGCTCAACGACCCCGCTGCTCTGTTGACCAATCTGCCGATGGTGCTCGCCGACATGGCTTTCCACGCGTCGCAGCTGCTGCAGGTGGTAATTCAATTGTCTCCGGCCCTGATTCAGCCCGCGCTGAGCCTGGTGATCGCCAACGTGGGTTGGGCGATCGCCGGTCTGGCCGCCATCCAGCCGGCGGTCCCCGGCCTTGCGGAGATCCCGGCGGGGACCGAACCCGGGGCCTGGCCGGCTGCCGGGGCCACGGCGACGGTGTCGGCCGGTCCGTCACCAGCTCTGTCGTCTTCGGCGCCCGCGGCCCCGGCGACCGGTGCCTCGGCGTCCGCAACCGCGACTGCCGGGCCGGCACCATCGGCCGCCCCAGGTGGAGGACCGGGATTCTTCCCGCCGTACCTGATCGGCGCTCCCGGCGTCGGCGTCCCCGCCGCGGCGACGCCCGGTGCCGCGGCCGTCGCCAAGAAGAAGGCGGCCGCACCTGTTGCCACTGCGGCCGCCACCGGTGAATCGGCTCGCGAGACCAGGGCGCGCCGCCGCCGTGCCGCGCTGCGGGAGAAGGGACATGGCAACGAATTCATGGACCTGGACGCTGATCCGCAAATGACCACCGGGCCGACCGCGTCGGGTCAGGGCGCCGGACCCTTGGGGTTTTCCGGCGTGCTCGACAAGACGGACGCGACGTCGACGGGGTTGACGACGCTGGGCAGTGCGGAGTTCGGCGACGGTCCGACGGGGCCGCTCTTGCCATCGACGTGGGATGCCGATCGCAAGGATTGAGGGGTCAGCCTCCGGAACTTCCCAGTGGCTCGTAGGCCCAGCTGCGGCGGCCTCGGTCGAACATCATGCGCAATTGTGTGCCGACCGGGTGCTTCGCCGCCGCGTCGTACATGTCCACGATGAGGTCTTCGGCGAGGATGTCCAGTTCGGCGGAGCTGTCGGCAACCTCGGCCCACGGACTGGCTGCAAGGTGGATTCGGCACGCCGCGATCAGGCGGTCCGGTGTGGCTGTGACTTCACCGACCACGGCGAGGGTTGAGTAACCGTGCGACGTGATTCCTTGGTGAACGACATCGCAACCGCACGCGGTGTCGTCGCAAACGTATGGCGCAACCATGATTTCGCCCTCGGTGGCGGACCAATGGTCGGCTTTGGCCAGCGGCCGTGGGGGACGCGTAGCGGCAAGCACTTTCATTCCGCCTCCTGAGCAAGGTTCCACCGTGGACAACGTACCGGTGATTAAGGAAACGCTAAGAAGTTTTCGCGAAGCTCGTCCTCAAGTCGCGGTGCGCAGCTGCCGCACTCGGTAGGTGGGGTTCCACACCGAGATTGACCCGCACCTATGCCGCGTGGACTGACAACGACTCGGATTGGTCCCTCTCCTGGTGGTACGTGCTGAGGTTCATCGGCGGCACGTTGATGCTTCGAGCTGGACAGTGCGTCCAGGGATCGACCCTTTGTGGATCTTTATCAGTCGCAGCTTTCCAGCTCGATTTATAAACAAGCATGAACCGTCACCTAATCTTGCAGCAGACCCCGGCTGCCGTCTTGACTCCGGTGAGTGCGGTAGCTGGATCCATCCCCTAACTATCGGTGATAGAGGCGGGGAGGCGCGACACCTCCATGGCGAGTCGCCGATTACGGACGCGGGGGTTGCGATAAGGGTGCAATCCGCTTGTATAACGCAAATGGTGGGGGACCGAAACGGTCCCCCACCTGCGGGGTGGCTGACGGGACTCGAACACCCGTTGCCGGTCGGGATCTGGACCCGTCCACGTCCGAGAAACACCGTCTGACCTGCATCGCGTGCCGGGCTGTTGTGGATCTGGGTCCGCCCTGATGGAGTGCGATGCAACGTCGGCGTTGCATGGTTCGTTGCATCGGCCACGGACGACAAGGGCGGCGAGCCGGTGGATCGCAACCGACCGGTGTGGACTGCGGACCTTCCGCGCCACGCGACCCACCGGCTCGGTCGGAGGGCGGCGAGCCCTCGATCCGGCGTGGTGAAGGGTGGGTCGGAGGCGATGGCGAGAGTTCCGCGCCTCCGACCCACCCGGCTCGTCACGACACTGCGGGCGTGATGAGGCCAGACCGGACCGCGGACGTCGACATCGACGCCGCGACGGTCAAGGTTCTCCGGCAGTGGCGGACCGGCCGGGCGGCGTTGTCGTTGGATCTCGCCCGCGGTGACGCGTACGTGTTCGGCTCGCTCGACGGGACGCCGCGCAACCCGAACGCGTTGTCTCAGATGTTCACGCGACGGGTCGCCAAGGCGCGGAAGGCCCTTGGGTCCGACGCGCTGCCGGAGATCACGCTGCACGGCCTCCGCCACACCCACGCGACCGTGCTGCTCGAAGCGGGGGAGAACCCGAAGATCGTCCAGGAGCGCCTCGGCCACACCACGATCACGACGACCATGGATGTCTACTCGCACGTCACGCCGACCATGCAACGGGCCGCGGTCGACCGGTTCGCCGCGGCGGTCAGCGGGTCTGATTGACGACGACTGCCCCTCTAGGTCAGGGAAATGGGCCTACATCCTCAGCCGCCACACCGGACATGCAGGCGATCATGCGTTCAAGGCCCCAGTTCGGATCAAGTATCGGTACGTTTCGTGATGACCATTGACCGGCATCTTCGAGCACCTGCCGGAGTTCCCCGTGATGCTGCGATGGGGCGAGCAACGCAACGGTGTTTCTCGGGGGAACGAAGAAATCGCCGACCCGTCGCCATTCGCGTTCCCACCAGAATTCTTTCCGGTTGATGTACTGGCCTGTGGTCCAGTCACCCATCTGCTCGATGTACGGCGCGACGCGCAGCATGGATTCCTCGTCCGAGAACGGCCTGGTTTCTGCCGCCACCGCGGCGTTGATCGCTTTCATCGGCCACGTGTATCCGGGAGTGCAGTTCACGTACCACACGGGGTTACAGCGGTTACGGCGAGCGAAAGTCTTGGTGATGACGACGCCGTAAGGCGCGAACTTAAAGGCTCTCCGCTCGGCAAGTTCGCGCGTCATGGTCCACGAATGCTCCAACGGTGTCTCCGTAAAGCACACGACCCGTTGGCTCTTTCTGACCTCCGGATCGGGGCTCTGGGCGGCAGCACCGTACGCGGTCCGGGCTTCGATCTTGGAACTTGTCACGATGGATTTCAATGCCTCGAAACCGGTGGCATCGTCAGCGGTCATCTTGGTGTAGTGCACTAGAAAGGTGCTCAGGTCATTCCGCCGGTGGAGCATGTCGGTGATGGTCATGGTCACGCCGACCATTCTGACGATTCGGCCGGGCTCCAAACGGAAGTACCCTGTTACCGCTGTTGCATGGTTCGTTGCATGGACCCGAGGGTTAATGGCCAAAATGTGTGTACAGAATCGCTGATTTATGACTGTTGACCTCCCCTGATAGGGGTCCGAACATGCTTTGAAAGCATGTTCGGTGTCAGGTCCACGCAATTCCCCTGTCTG
>NZ_MBEJ01000025.1 GCF_001953975.1 Mycobacterium sp. NS-7484 | reverse complement strand
ACGGCTGGGCCGGCAGATCAACACCCTAACCGCCACGACACACCGACAGCCGTACACACATTTTGGCCATTAACCCGCAGGTGCACCGTTGTGTGAGCTTTCCGCTCACAACAGAAAGGCCCGGTCGAAACCGGGCCTGACCTTGAAGAACTGTGGTGCGCGATACTGGGATTGAACCAGTGACCTCTTCCGTGTCAGGGAAGCGCTCTCCCGCTGAGCTAATCGCGCGGGTTGAAACTCTTTCTTGGAGGTGGAGACGGGAATCGAACCCGTGTGCACGGCTTTGCAGGCCGTTGCCTCACCACTCGGCCACTCCACCACTGGGGTTGATGCCACGATCGCACCTTCGAGCGGATGACGGGATTCGAACCCGCGACCCTCACCTTGGCAAGGTGATGCGCTACCAACTGCGCTACATCCGCGCGCCACGAGCGAGATCGTCGCCCGTCGCGATGCAGAACATTAGTCCACGGACGCGCGCAGACACAAATCCCCATTACGCGAGGGCGAAGTGGGGCTTAAAACGGTGTTTCAGAACAGTTGGTACCCCTGGCGTGAGATGGCGAAACCATGACGGGATTTCATGTCCCGACATGTGATGCCGGTTCCGGCGCTCTCGCAGCGCAGGGTTCCGGCGGTGATCGACTCCCGCTCGCTCAGTTGGGCATTCGCCTGTGGTGTGGTGTCGGTGGCGCAGACGAATGCGGCGGGCCGGCCGGGCCGCACCGAGATGCCGCGGCCGTAATCGAACTCACAGCTGGCCGGCCGCATCGGCGGGGCCCAGCTACGGTCGGTGACGTCGCACCGGGCCAGCTCGGCATCGAGGCGGCACCGCACGCTGCCCGACGGTGAGCTGAAGCTGGTGGGTTCGTTGACCTGCCGGTTCGTCAGGACGGACGCGCCGACAATGCGCGGGGTTACGCCCGGAGCGGAATCTGTCACGGTGACCCGATCGCTGCCGCAGCCGCTAAATAGGGCGCTAGCAGCAAAAACAGCGCCGCCGACAGTAGTCAGCCGAATGCGCAGGTGAACCATGACGGGTGACCATACGCCCGCATCGTGGTGCATATTTGGCAAATCAAACAAGTCGATCGGGTGGATACCGATTCGGGGATGGCTCCAGATGCGTGCTAGTGTTCGACGTCGTTCCCACGGTCTCGTAGCTCAGTGGGAGAGCGTCCGCCTCACACGCGGAAGGTCGCTGGTTCGAACCCAGCCGGGACCACCATCACCACCCACGGCTTCGGAGAAATCCGGGGCCGTTTTTTCGTGGCCGGACACACAGTTCCCCGTGCCCGGGTGTTGTCGGTTCGATTCGGTAGGGTCCTCCGACGTGACTCAGAGCGTGACCGTGGGAACCATCAAGTCCGTAACCGCCCGTCTGGCCGAGGAACTCGCCGTGAGCGAGCGGCAGGTCGCCGCCACGGTGGCGCTGCTGGACGAGGGCGCCACGGTCCCGTTCATCGCCCGCTACCGCAAAGAGGTCACCGGCAGCCTCGACGACGGTCAGCTGCGCACCCTGGAGGAGCGGCTCGGTTACCTGCGTGAGCTCGACCAGCGCCGGGAGGCCGTGCTGGCCTCGATCGAGGAGCAGGGCAAGCTCACCGACGAACTCCGCGCCGCCCTGATGGCGGCCGATACCAAGGCCCGGGTGGAAGACATCTACCTGCCCTACAAGCCCAAACGGCGCACCAAGGCCCAGATCGCCAAGGAAGCCGGGCTGGAGCCACTGGCCGACCGGCTGCTGGCCGACCCGTCCCTGGTGCCTGACGAGGCGGCCGGCGAGTTCCTCAACGACGATGTCGCCGACGCGGCCGCGGCCCTGGAGGGCGCCCGCCACATCATCATCGAGCGGGCCTCCGAGGACGCCGAGCTGGTGGGCGCCACCCGCGAGAAATTCTGGGCCGACGGCTCCCTGCGTACCGGACCGTGGTCGGAGGAGGCTGCGAAAAGCCCTGCGGCACAGAAATTCCGCGACTACTTCGAGTTCTCCGAACCGCTGGAGAACATGCCGTCGCACCGAGTGCTGGCCGTGTTGCGCGGTGAGAAAGAGCAGGCGCTGTCACTGAACTTCGACGGCGGCGAGGATGAGCAGTACCAGGCGATGATCGCTCAGGCGCTCGGCATCGACATGACCGCCAAGACTCCGGCCACCCCGTGGCTGGCCACCACGGTGCGGCTGGCGTGGCGCGCCAAGCTGATGATCTCGGCCGCCGTGGATGCGCGGATCCGGCTGCGTCAGCGCGCCGAGGAAGAGGCGGTCGCGGTGTTCGCCCGCAACCTCAAAGACCTGCTGCTGGCCGCGCCGGCCGGCACCCGGGCCACCCTCGGACTGGACCCGGGCTTCCGCACCGGGGTCAAGGTCGCCGTGGTGGACGCCACCGGCAAGGTCGTCGACACCTGCGCGATCTTCCCGCATCAGCCGCAGAAGCAGTGGGACCAGTCCAAGGCCACGCTGGCGGCCCTGATCGCCCGGCACAACGTCGAGTTGATCGCCGTGGGCAACGGCACCGCCTCACGGGAGACCGACGCGCTGGCCAGTGAGCTGATCGCCGATATCCGTGCGGCCGGAGCGAAAGCGCCGGTGAAGGCCATGGTCAGCGAGGCCGGCGCCTCGGTGTACTCGGCGTCGGAATACGCGGCCCGCGAGCTGCCCAGCCTGGACGTCACATTGCGCGGCGCCGTGTCCATCGCCCGGCGGCTGCAGGATCCGCTGGCCGAGCTGGTGAAGATCGACCCGAAATCGATCGGTGTCGGTCAGTACCAACACGACGTCACACCTGGCTCGCTGGCCCGCAGCCTCAACGCGGTGGTCGAAGACGCGGTGAACGCGGTCGGGGTGGATCTCAACACCGCCTCGGTGCCGCTGCTGGCCCGGGTGTCGGGTGTCACCGAATCCCTGGCCGAGGCGATCGTGGCGTACCGGGAGAGCGCCGGCGCCTTCCGCAGCCGCAAGGCGCTGCTGGATGTTCCGCGCCTGGGGCCCAAGGCCTTCGAGCAATGCGCCGGCTTCTTGCGGATCCGTGACGGGGAGGACCCGCTGGATGCCTCGGGGGTGCACCCGGAGGCCTACCCGGTGGTCCGCCGGATCCTGGACCGCTCGAGCGTCACCCTGGCCGAGCTGATCGGTGACGAGCGCACCCTGCGCGGGCTCAAGCCTGCTGACTTCGCCGACGAACGGTTCGGGGTGCCGACGGTCACCGACATCCTGGCCGAACTGGAGAAGCCTGGCCGTGACCCGCGCCCGGCGTTCTCCACCGCCACGTTCGCCGCCGGCGTGGAAAAGGTGGCCGACCTCAAGCCGGGCATGGTGCTGGAGGGCGTGGTGACCAATGTGGCGGCCTTCGGTGCCTTCGTCGACGTGGGCGTGCACCAGGACGGCCTGGTCCACGTCTCGGCGATGGCCGACCGGTTCGTCTCCGACCCGCACGAGGTGGTGAAGTCGGGTCAGGTGGTCAAGGTCAAGGTCGTCGACGTCGACGTGGAGCGCCAGCGCATCGGACTCACGTTGCGGCTCAACGACACTCCGCAGCGTGAGGCGGGCAAGCGGCCCGGCCAGGGCGGTCAGAACCGTCGTGACGGCGGCAACCAGGGCCGCGGCGGTGACCGGCGCGGCCAGAACCAGAACCAGAACCGCGGCAAGAATTCCGGGCGCCGGGACTCGAACCAGCCGATGGGCTCGATGGCCGAGGCGCTACGCAACGCCGGCTTCGGCCGCTAGCGGCTACGTCTGCTCCGGGGCCGGATCGGCCCCGGAGTGATGGCGCCGCCACGAGCGGAATCCGCGGTGCGCGGCGAATGCCCCGATGATGGCTGTGACGCACCAGACGCCGATCGCGGTGTAGGCCAACGGCGCGGACAGGTCGCCGATCGACGCGCCCAGTGCGGTGTAGACGAATGCGCGCGGCACTGATCCGATGAATGCCCCGGCGGCCATCTGCCACAACGGAACCCCGAACGCGCCGAAGGCGTAGGACGCGAGCGCATCGGATACGCCGGGGACGAAGCGCTGTCCGACCACGGCCCACAGGCCGCCCCGGGCGATTTGGCTGTCGAGCCGGTCGGCCCGTCGGGTTCCGAGCAGGGCCCGGGCGCTGTCGCGTCCCGCACGTCGGCCGATCAGGCTCGCGACCACGGCGGTACCCACGGTCGCGCCCAGCGTCACGAAGGTGCCCAGGACGGGTCCGAACAAGACGCCGCTGCCGGCAGCGAGGATCGGACCGGGCACGAACAGCGCGCCCAGCCCCGCCGAGACCACGACGTAGACGAGTGGTGCGGCCGGACCGGCGGCGGCCACCGCGCCACGAACGTCGTCGATGTCGATGACGCGGGCGATGGCCACCAGGTAGAACAAGCCGAACAGGAACGCCACGAAAACGATGAGCCGCAGGATGTGCGGCCACCGGTTGGTGGCGGACGAGTCATCGTGATCAGTCATGGCGAACACGATTCTTCCCCACGAGGTGATCCGTGGGTCCGCCGCTAAGCGCTTGTTGTCACCACGATGTCGTGTCGAAACTGCCCATCGGGTTCGGGCCCTAGCTTCTTCAGCGCGGCGGCGGCGTCGAGTGAACGTACCGGGCGGCCCACCCGCGCGTGTTCGGCGGTGACCCGCTGGATCAACTCGTTGACCGGAGCGCTCTGGCCGTGCAGGCGGGCCTGCAACACGATTTCGCCGTTGAACCAGTCGGTTTCCACCTGAGTGTGCCCCCGGGCCACGCTCTGCCACGTGGAACTGAAGTAGTCGTCGTGGACCCGGCCCTGCAAGAGATCCCCGCGCCGCTGCGCGTCCTGTTCCGCGGTGACGAAGGAAATGCCGGCAGCGGCGAGCACGCGTTCGGCTTCTTCGCGGGCCCGGGCGATCAGTGTGTCGGCCTGAGGCCCCGGCCGGTAGGCCGCGATCACCCCGTTGCCGAGGTTGGCGATCAGCTTGCGGTATTTCCACGCCATGACGTCGTCACGGACCTGTGATTCGAACCGGGCCACTCGTAGGGCGCTGCAGATCTGTTCGGCCAGTGCGTCCCGGCCCGTGGGGTAGCGGCCGAGATCGAGGATGCCCGCCACCGGGTGGCTCTGCTGGATGACCACGCCGGGATCGAGGTGAGCCGCCGGCAGCATCACCGTGACGCCGTAGACATTGGCGAACCTGCGCAGTGCGGCTGCTTCGTTGGCAATGCCGTTCTGAGCGACGAACACCGGTGTGTCGGCCGGGGCGTGGGCACTGAGATCGTCGAGTGCCGCGGCGGTTTGGTGGCTCTTGACCGCCAATATCACCACCGGACGTGTGGACCAGTCGACCTCACCGGCGTCGGCAGCGGCCGGCAGGTCGACGACGTCGGTGCCGGCTTGCGTCACCAGGGTGAGCCCACAGGTGCGGATCGCGTTGAGGTGTGCACCGCGGGCCACAGCCGTCACGTCGTATCCGGCCAACCGCAGCTGGCCGGCGATCACCCCACCGATCGCCCCGACGCCGTACACCACGAACGGGCGGGTCAAAGTTCTCGCCATCGCAGGTTGCCTCGATTCTTCGGTGTGCGCAGGACGACGGTGGTACCTCACGATGCGACGCCGAGTGGTTCAGCGGGCGGTGTCGGTAGTGCTTGGTCTGCGATCGCCCGCAATGTACGCAGGACGAGGTCGATGTTCGGATCGCGCTGTCGGCCGGCGCGGACGACCGCACTGATGGCGCGGCCGCCGAGATCGAGGCCCGGGACAAGCAGGCTTTCCAGGTGGGCGGGCACCGAGAGCCGCGGCACGATGGCCGACGCGACCTCGGTGGCCGCCAGCTCGCACAGGTTCTGCGCCCCGATCAGCCGGTGCTTCACCTGAGGGACGAAACCGGCGCGCTCACATGCCCGGAGCGCGGCCAGCTCCAACCCGGAATTCGGTGGGCCGGTGACCCAGAAACCGTCGGCCAGTGCGCACAGGCCATGCTTTTGGATTCGCAAACGCGCGTCGGTAGGGGCCAGCAGCACGAGCGGCTCGAACAACAACGGCGTGGTGGCCAACCCGCCGGTGGGCTCCGGGCCGAGGAAGTCGTACCGGCAGGTGATCGCGACGTCGACCTCGCCCTGACGCAGCAACCGCACTGCGCCGGTGCTCGTATCCTGCTGAACCTGCACTCGGAGATCCGGTGTGTCGCTGTTGAGCCGTTGCATCAGCGGAACCGCGAGCGTCGGAATGCCCATGTTGAACGTGGCGATGGCGACCTGCCCGGCCACTCGGTCACGGGTTTGCGCCACTGCGGTCATGGCCTCGTCGACGGCGATCAAGATCCGGCGCACGTGCTCGGCGAGTACCTGGCCGCTGCGGGTCAGCCCGAGTGTGCGCCCGTCCCGACGGAACAAGACTGCGCCCGCTTCTTCTTCCAGTACGCGAAGCTGTTGGGATACCGCAGAACTCGTGATATGGCGGTGCGATGCCACGGCACTGACCGAGCCGAGGTCAGCAAGGTCTGCCAGCAGCATCATCCGACGAAGGTCCTGCATCACGCACCGCCGGCGCGGTGCCGGGCGAGCAAGCCATCGACGCATGCGGCATCGGCGTTGAGCCCAGTGGTGAAGTCCGTCGGATTCACGGTCGTCAGAATGACAGAAGTGCCGGTCGCGCGCAGCTCAAGATACGCCGCGGTAGCCACCCCAATGGCGGTGAGCAGGGCTTTCAGGCTTCGGTGCGACAGAAATCATCGCAATTGTAATTCCGGTGTCATCCGGGCTTCACGTGAGATTAAGCCGAGCTGAAGGGATCCGGTAGTCGAAGACTGTTGTTCGTGCCCCGGGCGGCATCGACTCTGGCCGGTGCGAGAGGACTCGCTCAGCCGTCACGAGACAAGGAGTAAGCAGATGACCGACGTCCGCGAAAAGACCAGGGAAAGCAGCAGACTCACCGACACCGGGCTGGACATCGTGCCGGTGGCCGGCTACATCGGCGCCGAGATCCACGGTGTCGATCTGCGCGACGATTTGGAAGCCGGCGTCGTCGAGGAGATCCGGACTGCGCTGCACACCTACAAGGTGATCTTCTTCCGCGATCAGGAAATCGGACATGCCGAACAGGTCGCGTTCGCGCGGCGGTTCGGCAAGGTGACCCCGGCGCATCCGCACGAGGAGGAACCCCCGGAGGGTTTCCCGGAAATCCTGCCGATCGACAGCCGGCGCTACGAACGGCATCTAGGCCGTAAGCGCACCTCGTATGACAGCAGTTGGCACACCGACGTCACCGCGCTGGTGAACCCGCCGGCGGCGTCGATCCTGCGGGCACACATCCTGCCGCCCTACGGTGGTGACACGGCGTGGACCAATCTCGTTGCGGCATATGAGAATCTGCCCAAGGATTTGCGTGACTTCGCCGACAAGCTCGACATCAGGCATCAGTTCAATGCCCGGGCGGTGGCCGGCAGCCAGCGCGATCGTAAGGTGCGTGAGGCCAACCTGGTGAGTTATCACCCTGCGGTTCGGGTGCATCCCGTCACGGGGGAGCGCGCCCTGTTCGTCAGCCCCGGGTTCACCCGCGGTGCCCGGGAGATCCGGGGCTACTCACCGACGCAGAGTGAGGCGATCCTGAAGCTGTTGTGGGACGAGGCCACTCGTACCGAATACACCGTGCGGTTCCGCTGGGCGCCGGGCAGCATCGCGTTCTGGGACAACCGGGCCACCGCACATCTGGCGATCCCTGACGCCGGTCACCTCGACTACGACCGGGTGCTCTACCGCGTCACGCTTGAAGGCGATGTGCCCAGGGGCGTGGACGGCCGTGTGTCCGAGTCGGTCTCGGGTGAGCCGTTCTACGGATCCTGACCGAGCTCGAAGACAAGAGAAAGCAGGCACATATGACAGAGACACCGACGCGCATCGAGCAGCGCCGGTTGGGCGCCGACGGACCGGAGGTTTCGGCAATCGGACTGGGGTTCATGAGCTTTCGCACCGGAGCCGGGCCCGAGGACGAGAAGCAGGCCACCGAACTGGTCGCCGAGGCTGTCGACCTGGGCGTCACGCTGTTCGACACCGCCGACGTATACGGCCCGGAGTTCAGTGAGATTCTGCTCGGTAAGGCGATCCGGGGCCGGCGGGATTCGCTGACCATCGCCACGAAATTTGGCAATGCGCTGGATCGCGACACCAACCCCGATGCCCGGGCGCTGGACGGCAGACCCGAGTACGTCCGCACCGCGATCGAGGGCTCGTTGCGCCGCCTCGGGGTGGACCACATCGACCTGTACTACCAGCATCGCGTCGACCCGGAGGTGCCCATCGAGGACACCGTCGGTGCGCTGGCCGACCTGGTCGAGGCGGGCAAGGTTCGCCATATCGGGCTGTCCGAACCCGGTCCGCAGACGCTGCGCCGTGCGCACGCGGTACACCCCATCGCCGCGATCCAGAACGAGTGGTCGTTGTTCACCCGGGACATCGAGGCCGATACCGTGCCGGTCGCCCGCGAACTCGGCATCGGCATCGTGCCGTACTCGCCCTTGGGCCGCGGGTGGTTGACGGGCCGCGTGCGCAGCACCGAGGACGTCAAGGGGGTGCAGAGCCGTCATCCGCGTTTCGGCGCCGACGTGTTCGACCACAACCGGGCCCTGGCCGACACCGTGGTCGAGATCGCAACTCAGATCGGCGCGCAACCCAGTCAGGTAGCCCTGGCGTGGGTTCTCTCGCGCGGTCAGGACGTGGTGCCGATCCCGGGCACCCGTCACCCTGAGTACCTGCGGGAGAACCTCGGTGCGCTCACCGTGGATCTCGGTGCGGAACATCTGGATCAGTTGGAGGTCATCGCCGACCAGGTCGGGGGACACCGGTCCATCCGTCCCGAGCATCTCGGAGTCGAGGCTCCGGCGACGGCCGCGTCATGACCGTCATCGCCCGCTACGGCGACATCGACGCGGCGCTGGCCGTACACAACGACACGTTGGCGCTGCAACTGGCACACCGGTCAGTGCGGAAGTTCACCGATCAACCTGTGACCGATGAACACCTTTCGGCCTTGGTGGCCGCCGCCCAGTCGGCGGCCACCTCGTCGAATCTGCAGCCGTGGAGTGTGATCGCGGTTCGTGATCCGCAGCGCAAGTCCCGGCTGGCAGCGATGGCGAACAACCAGCAGTTCATCAACGAGGCCCCACTGTTCCTGGTCTGGGTGGCCGACCTCGGCCGGGCCCGGCGGCTGGCACAGCGGTCGGGCGCCGGACTCGACGGCGCCGACTATCTGGAATCGACGATCATCGGGTTCGTGGACACCGCACTTGCCGCCCAGAACGCCGTGATTGCGGCCGAATCACTGGGCCTGGGAACCGTTTTCGTCGGAGCGATCCGCAATCACCCCGAGGAGGTGGCAACCGAGTTGGAATTGCCGCCGCACGCGGTGGCGACGTTCGGTCTGGCGGTGGGCTACCCGGACCCGACGGAGAACGCCGGGATTAAACCGCGGCTACCGCAAGCCGCGGTGCTGCACCGCGAGCGGTACGACGCGCATGCCGCCGACTCGCATGTGCCCGGGTACGACGAACGGATCGCGGTCTACAACAACCGCTACGGCTTGTCCGGCACGTGGAGTGAGCGCGTGCTGAGTCGGCTGGCCGGCCCGCATTCGCTGTCCGGGCGGCACAAGCTGCGCGAGCAACTGGAACGCCTCGGCTTGCCGTCGCGCTGAGGAGACCAGCCGAATGTGAAGAGGATGGCGAAATTTTCGAAAAACCTCGCCATCCTCTTCACGTTGGGCGGAAAGCTGCTCAGAAGAACCCGGAATCGGGCAGCGCCGCGCCGTTGACCGCGAGATCCCCGAGCACCCGCGCCTTGTAGACCGTCGGGTTATGGGAGAACAGGGTCCGCAGATTGCGCCAATGCCGGTCCAGCTGCGCGGAGGCGCGGATCGAGGACGCACCGCCGGCGTCGAAGATGCGCGACGCGGCCCGCAGGGCAGGCTGCTCGATCGCCACCTTGACCCGTGCGGCGGCCACCGCGCCGCGGTCTTCCAGCTCGGCGTCGATGCCGCTGATCCGGGCGGTGTCGAGCGCCGGGGCCAATTCGGTTGCCGCCCGCAACACCAGCGCCTCGGCGGTGTAGGCGACGGCGTCGATCTCGCCGACGATCTCGAGCAGTTGCGGATCTGACGCCGGAGCGTCGGCGGTGGCGAAGGTGTAGGTACGCCGGCGGTCGCGGACCAGCGCGGCGGCCTCGGCGGTCAGCGTGCGCAGAATCCCCGCGGCGATCGCGTGCAGATACAGCTGCACCAACGCCCCGCGCGCCCGGTCCACGCCGACCCGGATGCCGAGCCGCAGCACCTCGTCGTCGTGCACCGCCACGTTGTCGAATATGGTGGTACCACTGCCGGTGTGGCGCTGCCCGATGCCATCCCAGTCGTCGGCATGGGTGATCCCGGCCCGGTCGGCCGGGACCACCGCGGCCACCGGGGAACCGCTTTCGTCCTCGGCCGTCGCGCGCACGTAATCGGAGAACTGGGCTCCGGTGCTGTAGAACTTTCGGCCGGTCAGGCGCAGCCCATCGGTCGTGCGCACCAATTTGGTGTCGTAAGTCTGGCCACCGACGCGGGCGGTGCTGAGCTCAGAACTCACTCCACCGATCAGTCGGCCCTCGGCCACCACCGACAGCCATCGATCCTTGGCCGGACTGCCCGGGACACGTTGTAGCTCTTCGACGGTCGCGTAGTGCACGCGCAGGATGTGGGTCAGGTCCGGGTCGGCCTGCGCCAGGCTGATCAGCAGCCCGAAGAATTCCGGCACGGTGTAGTCGCCACCGCCGAGGTCACCGGCCAGTCGGACCGCGCCCAGCCGGTGCTCCCGTACCAGCTGCAATCCCAGCCCGGGCGGTTCGTGTCCACCCTCGTCGAGGCGGCGCCGATAGTCGGCGGCAATCTCGTCAAGCACATCCTGCAGCTGTGGTCCGCGCGGAACGGGCACAGCCGTCAGCACCGAGTCGGTGGTCATGTGGGTCAATCCTTTCCGGTGATTGCGGTCGTTGACTCGTCGATCCAGGTGTCGTAGAACCAGGGCACCGAGTTGGCCGCGTTGGCGAATCCCCGCACCCGAGGGGCGACGGCGAAAATCTGGGTGTCTTCGAGCAGCGGAATCGAGTACGCGTTGTCGATGACGTAATTGTTGTATTCCTGCAGCACTTTCAGCCGCTGCGCCGGATCGGTGGCTTCGATCTGGGCGTGCAGCAACCGGTCGATGGTCGGGTCCGCGCCGTCGAGGGCGTACAGGTCACCGCCTTTGCTGTCGTAGTTCTGCCAGAGCCGCACCGGGTCGGCGGTGGGCCAGCCGTTGCGCCGCAGGCCAACCGAGTCCTCGATGCTGGCGGTGGGGTAGTTGGCGAAGTCGGTCTGGCGGATCACCAGCCGGATGCCGATGCGCCGCAGTTGGCGCTGGATCAGTTCGTACATCGGTTTGGCGGTGTGGTCGTAGACGTCCACATAGATCTTCACGGCCAACTCGTGCCCGTCTTTGACCCGGTAACCGTCGGCGTCGACGTGGGTCCACCCGGAGGCTTCCAGCCGCCGTACCGCTTCGTCCGGGTCGTAGCGGACGGCGTCGCTGCGGTCGGTGTAGCCGGGAAAGTTCTTCGTGACGATGTTCTGGGCCGGCTTCCAGTTGTCGGTGTAGAGGGTGTGCAGGATTTCATTGCGGTCGATGCCGAAGCCGATCGCCTTGCGCACGTTGATGTCCCGCATGAACGGCGCGCTCTGCCGGACATCGAGGGTGTTGGCCAGCCCGGGGGTACGCAGCCCGCGGACGTCGAAGCCCTCCCGGGCCAACAGGCGTTCGTCGGGCGGTTGTGAGTAGCGGATGGCGTCGGCCTGACCGGCACGCAGCGCGCCGACCCGGACGCTGTCCTCGGTGACCGGGATGACGGTGATGGTGTCCAGGTATGCCTCACCCTGGTGCGGCGCGGTCGCCGGCGCCCAGTTGTAGCCCCGGCGTTTGGACAGCACGATCTGCTTGTCCGGGATCTCCGAGGTGGCGACGAACGGCCCGGAGCCGATCAGGTTGGTGACGACGGATTGCTGCTCCTTGGTGGCATCGATCGTCGCGTCGGCGACCAGACCCGAGGTGTTCAGCGACAGCACCGCGATGAACGGCGCATACGGCTTGCGCAGGGTGACCCGGACCGTCCGGCGCGCGGGGTCGGCCGTGATCGAGTCGACCTCGGGGAAGTAGGTGTTGCGGGTGATGCCTTTGTCTTTGTCTCCCTTGGCTTCCCATTCCAGGTTGCGGCGCACGGACTCGGCGTCCAGCGGTTGCCCGTTGCTGTAGGACACGCCCTCGCGGATGGTGAACTCGTACACCAGCTTGGACGGATCGACCGTCCACTTCTCGGCGATCCACGGCACGAACTCGAAGGTCTTGGGGTCCTGGTAGATCAGGCGGTCCAGCATCTGGTCTTTCAACAGGCTGTTCTGCCAGTAGCTGACCTGGATCTGCAGCGAAGCCGGCGCCTCGGCATCCAGATATGTCAGGTCCCCACCGCGAGCGTCGGCCGGTCGCGCCGGGGCATCGTCGACGCTGCCGCATGCGCTCACCGCGGCGACGACCAGCAACCCCGCGGCCAGGACCCGCCGAATACTCATGCGGCCCGGGCCGGGGCGCCGGGGACGGCATCGAGCAACCGACGGGTGTAATCCTCCACCGGCGCGGTGAAAACGTCAGCTGCAGAACCGCTTTCCACCAAGCGGCCGCGCTCGAGCACGCTGACCTGGTCGGCGATCTGCCGGATCAGACTCAGGTCGTGGGAGATGAACAGGTAGGTCAACGCCAGTTCCTGCTGCAGCTCGATCAACAGGTCGACCACCTGTGCCTGCACATGAACGTCCAGTGCCGACGTCGGCTCGTCGAGCGCCAAAACCGGTGGGTGGAGCACCAAGGCGCGGGCCAATCCGGCCCGCTGCCGTTGACCGCCGGAGATCTCGTTCGGTTTGCGGCCGGCCAGCGCAGCCGGTAGCCCGACCCGGTCCAGTGCCTCGGCCACCTCCCGGCGCCGCTGCGCCCGCGACCCGATCCGGCTGATGCGCAACGGTTCGGCGATCGCCTCACCGATGGTGAACCTGGGATCAAGGGCGGCCAGCGGGTTCTGGTGTACCAACTGCAACGTCCCTGCCTGCTGACGCTGCCGGCCGGCGGGAAACGGGGTGTGTGCGGCCCGCACGGACCCGTCCACCTGCACCTCGCCGGCGTCGAAGTCGGTGAGCCCGGCGAGCACCCGGGCCACGGTGGTCTTTCCGGAGCCGGATTCCCCGACCAGGGCGTGGATCGAACCGGTCCGGACGTCGAACGTGACGTCATCCAGCGCCCGGTGCTCCCCGTAGCGTTTCACCAGCCGCTTCACCCGCAGGATCGACGGGGCCGAGGCGGTCGCGATCGGCCGGTCGGCGTACTTGTCCGGCGACAGCGCGGGTGCCGCGGCGATCAGCGCCCGGGTGTAGTCATGTGCGGGACTGGTGAGCACGCCTGCGGTGGGCCCGGATTCGCGTACCCGGCCGTCGCTCAGCACCACCACGGTGTCGCTGTGCTGTTCGGCCAGCGCCAGGTCGTGGGTGATGAACAGGACGCCGAGCCGGTGTTCGATGCGTAACTGGTCGATCAATTGCAGGATGCGGCGCTGCACGGTGACATCCAGGGCGGAGGTGGGCTCGTCGGCGATCAGCAGCCGGGGCTGACCGGCGATGGCGATCGCGATCAGCACCCGCTGCAGTTGACCACCGGAGAGCTGGTGCGGGTAATCGCCCGCCCGGCGTGCGGCGTCGGCGATCCCGACGTGGTCGAGCAGTTCCACGGCCCGTCGGCGGGCCTCGGGGCGATCGGCGATCCGGTGTACCCGCAATACTTCGGCGATCTGGTGGCCGACCGGTTTGAGCGGATCCAGGGACCCGAGTGGGTCCTGGGGGACGAAACCGACGGTGCTGCCGCGAAGTTCTCGCCACCGGCGTTGTGACAGCGCCGTGACGACGCGATCCTCGACGCGGATGTCTCCGGTGGTGATCCGGCCGTTGGCGGGCAACAGGCCTTGCACGGCACGGGCAATCGTGGATTTTCCTGACCCGGACTGGCCGACCAGGGCCACCACCTCACCGGCGCCGACGTGGAACGAGACGTCACGGACCACCTCGCCTCGGTTGGCGTACTCGATGGTCAGCCCGGAAAGCGACAGTAGTGCAGGAGAATTCATTTCAACCGACCTTTTCTCGAATGATGTGGGCAAGCCGCGACAGGCTCATCACGGTCAACACGATGGCCAGTGCCGGGAAGAACACCAGCCCGGGAGCGGAGTTGATGTAGTTGCGGCCCTCCGAGATGAGCAGTCCCCATTCGGGTTCCGGTGGTTGTGCCCCGTAACCGAGGAAGCTCAGCGAGGCGATCGCCAGGATCGCGGCACCGAACTGCAGTGCCGCCAGGGACAGCACCGAGGAGTAGGAGTTCGGTAGCACGTGCCGGAACAACAGGGTGAGATGCCCGGCCCCCAGATGGGCGCTGGCCTCGACGAACGGAAAGTTGCGCACGGCCAGAACCTCGGAGCGGGCTAGTCGGGCGAACACCGCGATGGAGGAGATGCCCACCGCGATGGCCGCGTTCACGGTGCCGAAACCCAGGGCCACGATGATGGTGATCGACAGCAGCAGTGTCGGAATCGACAGCAGCACATCGATGATCCGACCGATGACGCTGTCGGTGATCCGACCGAAGTAGGCGGCCAGCAGGCCCAGGAAGGTGCCGACCAGCAGGCCGATCACCACGGCGATGAACGATCCGGCGATGGTGGCCGCAGTGCCGGCGACCACTCGGCTGAGCAGATCGCGGCCGATGTAATCGGTACCGAACGGATGCGACAGGCTGGGGCCGGCCAACGGCAGCCCGGGGTTCTCCTGCAGCGGGTCGTAGGGTGCGATGACCCCGGGTGCGACGATCATCGCCGCCACCGCCAGCAGCAACAACACCGGCGGGATGTCCCAGGCTCGCACGGAGATCCGGCGGGCCGGCCGGGTTACGGCCACCGTGGACGCCGTATCGGTGACGATCATGCCGGCACCGCCGATCCGGTGGGTACCGCCGATCTCGCGATCCGCGGATCGATCAGCGGGTAGATCACGTCCACCAGCAGATTGACGACGACGAACGTCACCGACACGGTGATGACCACCGCCTGGATGATCGGAGTGTCCTGGTTGCGAACCGCGGTCTCGGTGAGATAACCGATGCCGGTGCGGTTGAAGATGGTCTCGGTGATCACCGAACCGGCCAGCAGCTCGCCGACCGTGATGGCCACGATCGTTACCGTCGGAATGGACCCGTTCTTCACCAGATGCCCGAAGATGATCCGGCTGTCGTCAAGTCCTTTGGCGCGCAACACTTCCACATAGGGTTGGGCCGCGGCGTTGCTCAGGCCCTGGATCAGAACCTGTGCAATGGGCGCGGCGACCGGCAGGGCCAGTGGCAGCGCAGCCAGCACCGTCGATCGCAAGCCCTCGTCGCGCACCGCCGAAACCCAGCCCAGGTCGAACGACAACCATTGCAGCGCCACCAGTCCGGTGACGAACACCGGGATGGACAGAAAAGTCGGCGGCAGCACCCGCGCGACTTCACGCACCGCGGACCACGGCGCGAACACCGCGGCCAGCGCGATGGCGAAGCCGAGCACTGCTGCGATCAGGAACGCGACGCCGGCCAGCGCCAGCGTCGAGGGCAGCGCATGGGCCATCAACCGGGCGACGGATTGCCCACTGTTGAGCGAATATCCGAGGTCACCGGTGAACAACCGCTGCACCGAGACGCCGAACTGCACGATCGCCGGATCGCTGAGCCGGTAGTAGTCGCGTAACACCTGAGCGTCCTGATCGGAGATCGGGTTCTCCGGATTGGAGATCTGTTGTTCGATCGGATCGCCCGGCAACACGTTGAGCACGAAAAACACCGCGGTGTATGCCAATACGATCACGATGATCGATTGCCCGACGCGCCGCAGGGTGAAGTTCAACACCGGGCGAACGCTAGAGTCGCGCCGCGGCAGCGACAATCATTCGCACCTTTAGGAACTTTAAGTCCAACGTTCAGTTGTGCTTAACCCTCAGCGCAATTGGAGTTGCGGTGATCGCAATTGTTGCCCGGCCCGGATCGTGGAACCACCGTGGATCGCATGGGGTCAACGTTTTCGGTCGGGGTGGAGGTCATCGGTGACGGTCTCGCCGACGACGGTGGCAAGGCCGCCGCTGTGGGACGGCTGGCCGCTCGGCTGGAGGACGCCGGAGTCTCCTACTGGGTGATCGGTGCCGGCCGGGGAGAGGTCAACGAAGTCGCCAGCGTGAGCTTGGAGCCATCCCTGTTGGCCACCATCGCCGCGCGGCACAGCACCCGGCTGGGTCTGGTGATCGCCGCCGCCCCACACCGCGACCATCCGTACAACCTTGCCCGCAGGCTGGTTTCGGCGGATCACGCCGCCCGAGGCCGGGTCGGTTGGCTGGCCCTGGATTTCGACCACAGCATCGCTCTCAACGCCGCCACCGACACCTGGACGGGCACCGATCTGGATGCCGACCACACCGCCGATGCGATCGCCGCGGTGCGCGCACTGTGGCGGACGTGGCCATTGGATTCCGTCGTGGGAGACCTGGACTCAGGTGTGTTCGCCGATGTGACCAGGATCCGGCGGGCCAACGTGCGCAACCGGTATCAGATCACCGGTCCGCTCAATGTGCCCGGCTCGGTGCAGGGCGACCTGCCGGTGTGGCGGCAGGCCGGACCCGACGCGGACGGCGGTGGCGCCGATCTGTTGATCGTCGAAGATGGCGATCCGATCCCGACGGGCGTCGGCGTCGTGATCCGGTTGAGATCACCTGACCGGGTCGAGGCGGTGCTCACCGGGTCCTCCGAGTGGCCCCCGGTGGCCGGGATCCTGCTGCGACTTGCCCCGGCTGAGCTCGACCACGTGCTGCAGCAGGTGCTGCCGGCAGCGCGCGAAAAAGGACTGCCGGGGGATCCCGCAGCGGGCACGCTGCGGGAACGGCTCGGCCTTGCCTTGCCCGAAAGACCCGACCTAAGCGGCAATCCGACGGTGTTCGACACCGTACCCAACCCCGGAGGACGACTGTGACACAACCAAACCGGTTGATCCTGAACGTCAATGTGCTCAACGTCGGTATCCACACCGGTGCCTGGCGGCGCACCAGTGAGCCCCCGACATCGTTCGCCGATCCGGGCTATTACGTGCGGATGGCCGAGATCGCCGAGCGCGGAAAGCTCGACGCGCTGTTTCTGGCCGACGGCCCGGCGTTGCGCGAGCATCCGGCGCTGCGTCCGTCGCAGGCACTCGAGCCGAGCGTCATCCTGGCCTCGGTGGCCGCCGAAACCGAGCACCTCGGCCTGATCGCGACGTTGTCGTCCACCTTCAACGACCCGGTCGAGTTGGCGCACCGCCTGCTCACCCTCGACCAGCTCTCCGGTGGCCGGCTGGCCTGGAACATCGTCACCACCTATTCGGTTGGGGCCGGGGGAAATTTCGGGGTGGCCGACTATCCGGACCGGCACGTCCGCTACCGTCGCGCCGCGGAATTCGTCGATGTGGTGCGCGCGCTGTGGCGCGATGCCGCCGACCCCGGTGGACGCGGAATCGACCACCACGGTGAGGCTTTCACGGTGGTCGGTGCCCTGCCGCAGGGACCGTCGCCGCAGGGATATCCGCTGTTGGTGCAGGCCGGCGGCTCCCCGCAGGGCCGCGAACTGGCCGGCCGCGTCGCCGATGCGGTGTTCAGCGCCGAACTCGACCTGGGCGCCGGCATCGAACACTACCGCTACGTCAAGGATGTCGCGGTGGCTTACGGCCGTGTGCGCAACGACGTCAAGATCCTGCCCGGGCTGATCACCACCATCGGCAGCACCCGGGCCGAGGCCGAGCGCCGGTTCGCCGAGCAGAACGCGCTGCTTCCGCCCGGGCACGATCTCGACCGGCTGTCCCAAGTGCTTGGTGAGGACATGTCGGACTATCCGCTGGACGGCCCGGTACCGGCGCATCTGCTCGGTGAGGTGGCCGATCCGGCGAAATTCGGTGCCTCCCTGGGCTTCCGGGAATCAGTGGTGCGGTTGATCGAGAGTCGAGAACTCACGCTGGGGGAGGCGGTGCGAGAGTTCAGCGGGGCCGGTCACCGGGTGGTGGTCGGCACTCCGGTTGAGGTGGCCGACACCATCGAGCGATGGTTCTTGGCCGGGGCTGCCGACGGATTCAACCTGATGCCCGACGTATTTCCGGACGGTCTGGAGATCTTCGTCGACGAGGTGGTGCCGCTGCTGCAGGCCCGCGGCGTGTTCCGCACCGAGTATGCCGAGACGACGCTGCGCGAGCGATTCACCGGCCGTGCCCATTCCGGTGGGGTACCCACCCTGGTCAAGGCCCAGCCGGCGTAGCCGTAGGTTGATACCCGTGGATACCCCGATCGCTGTCGTCACCGGGGCGAGTCGCGGCGCGGGCCGCGGGATCGCCGCAGCCCTGCTCGCCAAGGGGTGGCGGGTGTATGTCACCGGGCGGACGGTGACGGATCCGGGGGAGGGCGGAGTCGCGGTCCGCCTCGACCACTCCGATGATGCCGCGGTGGGCGCACTGTTCGAGCGGATCGCTGAACACGAGGGCCGGCTGGATCTGTTGGTCAACAACGCCGCCGCGGTCCACGACGATCTGGTCAACCCGAAACCGTTCTGGGAGAAGCCGATCGAGTTGGCCGATGTGCTCGACGTCGGGTTGCGTTCGGCCTATGTGGCGTCCTGGTACGCGGCTCCGCTGTTGCTGGCCGCCGACAAGGGCCTGATCGCGTTCACGTCGTCACCCGGATCGGTCTGCTACATGCATGGCCCCGCCTACGGTGCCCAGAAGGCGGGCGTGGACAAACTGGCCGCCGACATGGCCGTCGACTTTGGCGGCACCGGGGTCTCGACGGTGTCGATCTGGATGGGCATCCTGCTCACCGAGAAGCTCAAGGCCGCCTTCGCCGGACATCCCGACGCCCTCGCCAAGACAGCCGAGCATGCCGAGACCCCCGAATTCACCGGCTATCTCATCGACGCGCTGTACCGCGACCCGGACCTGGCCGCGTTGTCCGGGCACACCGTGATCGGCGCCGAACTCGCCACCCGCTACGGCATCACCGACGAAGGCGGCCGGGTGCCGCCGTCGCACCGGGACATGCTGGGCGCACCGAGGGAGCCCAGCTCGGCAGTCGTCAGATAGTCAGATCCCGGTGAGATAGCGGCGGGTCACGACCCGCTGCAGTAGCCGGGTCACCGGCCCGCCCAACCGGCTCCACCAGGTCGCCGGCCGGGAGAACGCCACCACTTCGGCATGCACCAGATCCGTCGACGCGTCGTAGCGGACCGAGAACAACTCCTCACCCGATTCGGGATGCCCGGCCAGCGTGCCGTAGGCGAAGCCGCGGCGGTCGGGTTCGGAGAGTACATAGACCACCCGGCACGGCGCCGGAACGGGACCGAGCCGGACCAGCAGATCGGTGCCGACAACAGCAGACTCGGTGCCGGCCTGCACCCGCAGCCCCGCGCCGCGCTGCATGCCCCAGCGCAGCACCGCGGCGCCCGCCTGTTCGAAGCGGTCGCGCCCGGTGCCGATGACCGCTGAAGCCCGGGTGTGGCGGTAGCCGTCGGGCAGGTTTCCCGCCGTGGCACCCGTCTCCGGATAGGTCAACGACAGCCTGGCCAACTCGTGCAGTTTCACGTCACCACCATGGCACCAATACGGTGGCTTCGTGGCCCCAGAAATCGACACCGCCAGAACGCACCCTGGCGGCGGCTTCAACCCGCCGAACCCGACCGATCGTGGCGGGCCCGATTATGGCCGGTTCATCGAGGCAGTGCGCACCCTGCAAGACCATGCCCGCGGCGCGGACGCACCCGATGAGGTGATCGCCGAGGCCGCCGACCTGGTCGAGAAAGTGTCGGCGCTACTCGCCCCGTACGAGGCCGACGAATGGCACTCGCCGTCGGGGCGGCGGCTGGACCTACCCAACCGCGGCAACATCACCTCTGTGCCGCTGCGGGTGTCGGTCACCGACGGCCGGGTCACCGGCACCGTCCGGTTTCGCCGGTACCACCTCGGTCGCAACGGTGCGGTGCACGGCGGTGTGCTCGGGCTGATGTTCGACTCGCTGCTCGGGTACACCGCGGCGAGCCTGACCCAGAGTCCTTACCAGCGCACCGCACACCTGGGTATCGACTACCGCAAGATCGTGCCGATCGGCACGCAGCTGCAGGTGGATGCCGGGATCGACCGCATCGAGGGCCGCAAGATCTTCGTCGCCGGGCGGGTGCTCGACGACGGCGAGGTGCTCACCGAGGGCAATGCGCTGTTCGTGCGGCTCAAGCCGGGGCAGCCATGAGCCTCGCGGAAAACCTCGCCGAGGTGAAGCGTCGCTGGACGGCATGGCGCGACAAGCTTCGCGCGCGCCCGGCCGCCGACTTCGCCTACCGGATCGCCATCGGCGTCGTCGGCACGATCGTGCTTGCGGTCGGCATCATCGCCATTCCGTATCCGGGCCCCGGCTGGGCCATCGTGTTTCTCGGGCTGGCAATTCTGGCCAGCGAGTTCGCCTTCGCCAAGCGGGCATTGCACTACGTGCGGGTCCGCTACGACGCCGTGATGGCCTGGTTCGATCGCCAGCACATCGCGGTCAAAGGACTCAGCGCGGCGTTCACCGGACTGGTCGTGGTGGCCACGCTGTGGCTCTTCGGCGCGGTCGGCCTCGTGGCGGGCTTGGTGGGGTTGGAGCAGCCGTGGCTCAAGAGCCCGCTCGGGTTGGGGTCCTGATCAGCAACACCGGCTGCCCACCCCGATAGCATGGTCGCGTTCGCATCAGCCCTCGCATGGTAGGAGACTCCCCGATGAGCGCCGCCCTCAGCCCAGCCCCCGCTGCCCCGATCCGGGTTGCGGCCGGGACGACCGCCGGTGCGGCGGTGCGCGAGGCGGGTCTGCCCAGCCGCGGGGCCGCCGACGCGATCGTGGTGGTGCGTGACGCCGATGGACGGCTGCGCGATCTGTCGTGGGCGCCGGACACCGACGTCGAGGTGACGCCGGTCGCCGCCGACACCGAGGACGGCCGCAGCGTGATCCGGCACTCGTGCGCCCACGTGCTGGCCCAAGCCGTGCAGGACCTGTTTCCGCAGGCCAAGTTGGGTATCGGCCCGCCGATCGCCGACGGCTTCTACTACGACTTCGACGTCGCCGAGCCGTTCACGCCCGAGGACCTGCAGAAGCTCGAGAAGCGCATGCAGAAGATCATCAAAGATGGTCAGCTGTTCTCCCGCCGCGTCTACGACTCCAAGGACCAGGCGCGCGAGGAGCTGGCGGGCGAGCCGTACAAGCTCGAGCTGGTCGACGACAAGTCGGGTGCCGACGACCCGGAGATCATGGAAGTCGGTGGCGACGAGCTCACCGCCTACGACAACCTCAACGCCCGCACCAAGGAACGGGTCTGGGGGGATCTGTGCCGGGGCCCGCACATCCCGACCACCAAGTACATCCCGGCGTTCAAGCTGACCCGCAGCAGTGCCGCGTACTGGCGCGGCGACCAGCGCAACGCCAGCCTGCAGCGGGTGTACGGCACGGCCTGGGAGTCGCAGGAGGCCCTGGACCGCCACCTCGAGCTGATCGAAGAGGCGCAGCGCCGCGACCACCGCAAGCTCGGTGTCGAGCTCGACCTGTTCAGCTTCCCCGACGAGCTGGGTTCGGGGCTGCCGGTGTTCCACCCCAAGGGTGGTGTGATCCGCAAGGAGCTGGAGGACTACTCGCGGCGCAAACACGCCGAGGCGGGTTACGAGTTCGTCAACACCCCGCACATCACCAAAGAACACCTCTACATCACCTCGGGGCACCTGGAGTGGTACGCCGACGGCATGTACCCGCCGATGCACATCGATGCGGAGTACAACGAGGACGGCACGGTGCGCAAGCCCGGGCAGGACTACTACCTCAAGCCGATGAACTGCCCCATGCACCACCTGATCTACCGGGCGCGGGGCCGCTCATACCGCGAACTTCCGTTGCGGCTCTTCGAGTTCGGTTCGGTGTACCGCTACGAGAAGTCGGGCGTGGTGCATGGGCTCACCCGCGTGCGCGGTATGACGCAGGACGACGCGCACATCTACACCACGCGTGAGCAGATGCGGGACGAGCTGACCTCGCTGCTGCAGTTCGTGCTCGACCTGCTCTCGGATTACGGCCTCGACGACTACTACCTGGAGCTGTCCACCAAGGACCCGGACAAGTACGTCGGCTCCGACGAGATGTGGGAAGAGGCCACCGAGACCCTGCGCTCGGTCGCCGAGGCCTCGGGTCTGGACCTGGTGCCAGATCCGGGCGGTGCCGCGTTCTACGGACCCAAGATCTCGGTCCAGGTCAAGGATGCGCTGGGCCGCAACTGGCAGATGTCGACGATCCAGCTGGACTTCAACATGCCCGACCGCTTCGAGTTGGAATACACCGCGGCAGATGGCAGCCGGCAGCGGCCCGTGCTGATCCACCGCGCGCTGTTCGGCTCGATCGAACGGTTCTTCGGGGTGCTCACCGAGCATTACGCCGGGGCGTTCCCGGCTTGGCTGGCGCCGGTGCAGGTGGTCGGCATCCCGGTCGCCGACGCACACCTCGATTACCTGTATGACGTTGCCGCCCAGCTGAAGTCGCGTGGTGTGCGGGTCGAGGTAGACGGCAGTGACGACCGCATGGCGAAGAAGATCGTCAACCACACCAACCAGAAGGTGCCGTTCATGCTGCTCGCGGGCGACAAGGACATAGAAGCCGGCGCCGTGTCGTTCCGCTTCGGTGACCGCACCCAGATCAACGGCGTGCCCCGCGACGAGGCCGTCGAGGCCATCGTGAAGTGGATCGCCGATCGCAACAACGCGGTGCCGACGGCGGAGCTGGTGCAGGCGCGATGACGGACCACGGCGGCGGAGACGCCATCATCGACCACGGCGGCGGAGACGCCATCATCGACCACGGCGTGGGTGCCCCCGACCATCTCCAGCGGCTGTGGACGCCGCACCGGATGAGCTACATCACCGAGGCGGTCAAGGGCGACGCCAAGGTCGGCTCGGCCGGCTCGTCACAGCCGTTCACCGACATCCCCGCGATGTCCGACGAGGACGGGCTCATGGTCGCCCGCGGTGAGCTGGTGTATGCCGTGCTCAACCTCTACCCCTACAACCCGGGTCACCTGATGGTGGTGCCCTACCGGCGGGTGTCGGAGCTCGAGGATCTCGACGAGGCCGAGAGCGCCGAGCTGATGGCGTTCACGCAGAAGGCGATTCGCGTCATCAAGGCCGTCTCCCGGCCGCACGGATTCAACGTCGGTCTGAACCTGGGCGTCTCGGCCGGGGGATCGCTGGCCGAGCACCTGCACATGCACGTGGTGCCGCGCTGGGGTGGCGACGCGAATTTCATCACGATCATCGGCGGGGCCAAGGTCATTCCGCAGCTGCTGAGCCAGACCAGGGAACTACTTGCCACGGAATGGGCCCGTCAGCCGTGAGCAACCTGTTCCTGATGAGCCGGGCGGCCTACGCCAAGCTGTCGAGGCCGGTGGCCAAGGCGGCGCTGCACGCGGGCCTGACACCCGACATCGTCACCATCGTCGGTACCGCCGGGTCGGTCACCGCGGCGCTGACGTTGTTTCCGATGGGCCAGCTGTTCTGGGGCGCGTTCGCGGTGTTCCTCTTCGTGCTCGCCGACATGCTCGACGGAGCGATGGCCCGGGAACGCGGCGGAGGTACCCGATTCGGCGCCGTGCTCGACGCAGCGTGTGACCGGATAGCCGACGGCGCCATTTTCGCCGGCCTGCTGTGGTGGGCGGCGTTTGGCCTGGACGATCCGACGCTGGTGGTCGCGCTCCTGATCTGCCTCGTCACCTCGCAGGTGATCTCGTACATCAAAGCCCGCGCCGAGGCGAGCGGGCTCCGTGGCGACGGCGGCATCATCGAGCGCCCGGAGCGCCTGGTGATCGTGCTGGTCGGCGCCGGGCTCTCCGGTGTGCCGTTCCTGCATGCACCGTGGCTGTTGCACGGGGCCGCATGGCTGCTGGCGCTGGCCAGCGTGATCACGGTGGCACAGCGGATCCATGCGGTGCGCACCTCGCCGGGTGCCATGGACCTGCTGCACCGTACGCAGGCCGACGGCGGCGACACACCGGAACCGGGAGCACCGTGATCATTCCGATGTCGGGGCAGGTGACCGATCTGGGTTATGCGGCAGGCTGGCAGCTCGTCCGGTCGATGCCGGAGTTCGTGGCGCGCAACGTGTTCGACGCGGGCGCTTGTTACGCCGCACGCGGTGGTGGGCCGCAGCAACTGCGCAAGAACCTGGCCCGAGTGACCGGGGTCGCCCCGGACGAGGTGCCCGATGCGCTGATGCGTGCTTCACTGGCCTCCTACGCTCGGTATTGGCGGGAGGCGTTCCGATTGCCGTCGATGGATCTGACCGCTGTGGCAAAGCGTCTCGACGAAGTGTTCGTCGGCGCGGACAAGTTGGCCGCCGCGCACCAGGCCGGCCGCGGCGCTGTGCTGGCGCTGCCGCACAGCGGCAACTGGGACATGGCCGGAGTGTGGCTGGCCCAGCACTACGGCACCTTCGCCACGGTGGCCGAACGCCTCAAGCCCGAATCGCTGTACCGGCGCTTCATCGATTACCGCGAGAGCCTCGGATTCGAGGTGTTCCCGTTGTCCGGCGGCGAGCGCCCGCCGTTCGAGGTGCTCTCGGAACGGCTGCGGGACAACATGTTCGTCTGTCTGATGGCAGATCGCGACCTCACCCGTAACGGGGTGCAGGTCGACTTCTTCGGCGAGCCGACCCGAATGCCCGCCGGCCCGGCCAAGCTGGCGATCGAAACCGGGGCACCGCTGCACCCGGCGCATGTCCACTACGACGGGGACGATTGTGTCGTCGAGGTTTTCGACGCGCTCGACACCTCCTCGGGGGATGTCTCGGTGGTGATCCAGCAACTTGCCGACCGGTTCGCGGCGAACATCGCCGCCCATCCGGCCGACTGGCACATGCTGCAACCACAGTGGCTGGCCGATCTGTCCGATGAACGTCGCGCCCGACTGGGTACCACCTGATGAGCGCTTGTGCGAAGAGGCGACGGAGCTAGCCATGCGTATCGGAATGGTCTGCCCGTACTCGTTCGACGTCCCGGGCGGCGTGCAATCCCATGTGCTGCAACTGGCCGAGGTGATGCGCGCCGGCGGACACTACGTCAGCGTTCTGGCCCCGTCCTCGCCGCATGTGAAACTGCCCGAGTACGTGGTCTCGGGCGGCAAGGCCGTCCCGATTCCGTACAACGGCTCGGTGGCCCGGCTGCGGTTCGGCCCGGCCACGCACCGCAAGGTCAAGAAGTGGATCGCCGAGGGCGACTTTGATGTGCTGCACCTGCACGAGCCCAATGCGCCCAGCCTGTCCATGCTCGCGCTGCAGGCCGCCGAGGGTCCGATCGTGGCCACCTTTCACACCTCGACGACAAAATCGTTGACGCTCAGTGTGTTCCAGGGCATTCTGCGGCCCTATCACGAGAAGATCGTCGGCCGCATCGCGGTGTCCGATCTGGCCCGGCGCTGGCAGATGGAGGCTCTGGGCTCGGACGCGGTCGAGATTCCCAACGGGGTCGACGTGCCGTCGTTCGCCAATGCGCCTCGCCTGGAGGGGTATCCGCGGCCCGGTCGCAGCGTGCTGTTTCTGGGACGGTTCGACGAATCACGCAAGGGCATGGCGGTACTGCTGGGAGCGCTCCCGAAACTGGTGCGGCGTTTCACCGACATCGAGATCCTGATCGTGGGCCGCGGGGACGAGGACGCGTTGCGTGAGGAAGCCGGTGACCTCGCCGGGCATCTGCGCTTTCTGGGACAAGTTGACGACGACGCCAAGGCGGCTGCCATGCGCAGCGCCGACGTGTATTGCGCCCCGAATCTCGGCGGAGAGAGTTTCGGCATCGTGTTGGTGGAGGCGATGGCGGCCGGTACCGCGGTGGTGGCCAGTGAACTGGATGCTTTCAGCCGCGTGCTTGATCAGGGCCAGGCCGGCCGGCTGGTGCCCGTCGGTGACGCCGAGGCGCTGGCCGACGCTCTGATCGAGGTGCTCGCGGACGACGCGCTGCGCGAGCGCTACATCGAGGCGGCCACCGAGCGCGTGGCCCGATACGACTGGTCGGTGGTGGCCGGCCAGATTCTTCGGGTGTACGAGACGGTGGCCAGTACCGGGGGCAAAGTGCAGGTGGGTGACTAGGCATGGCGACCTGGATGGTGATCGCGGCGCTGGTGGTGCTCGTGGTGCTGCTGTTGGCCGCGGGCTGGGCCTATCAGACCGCCAATCGTCTCGACCGGTTGCACGTGCGCTATGACCTGTCCTGGCAGGCGCTCGACGGTGCGCTGGCGCGCCGGGCCGTGGTCGCCCGAGCGGTGGCGATCGACGCCTACGCCGGTGCTGCGCAGGGCAAGCGGTTGACGGCGCTGGCCGATGCAGCCGAACGGGCGCCGCGATCAGGACGTGAAGCCGCCGAGAACGATTTGTCGGCCGCACTTGCCGCGGTCGACCCGGCTGACCTCCCGGTGCGGTTGGTCGCCGAGCTGGCCGACGCCGAAGCCCGGGTGCTGTTGGCCCGCCGGTTCCACAACGACGCCGTCCGCGACACCTTGGCGTTGCGGGAACGGCCCGCGGTTCGCGCGCTGCGTCTCGGCGGAACTGCCGCCTTGCCAAGCTATTTCGAGATCGTCGAACGTCCGGAATCCCAGGATGAGGTCAACCCGGTGAGCCGCCGGACCTCGGCGCGGGTGGTGCTGCTCGACGAGACGGGCGCGGTGTTGCTGTTGCGCGGCAGCGATCCGGCGATCGACGATCCGGACAAGCCCGCGCCGCGGTGGTGGTTCACCGTCGGTGGGGCGGTCCAGCCGGGCGAGGACCTGGCCGCGGCAGCGGCGCGCGAACTCGCCGAGGAGACCGGTCTGCAGGCCAGCCCGGCAGAGCTCGTCGGCCCGGTGTGGCGGCGCGACGCCGTCATCGACTTCAACGCGTCGGTGGTCCGTAGCGAGGAGTACTTCTTCATCCACCGGACCGCCCGGTTCGAGCCGTCGGCAACCGGGCGCACGACGCTGGAGCGGCACTACATTCACGGCCACCGGTGGTGCGATGAGACAATGATTGCCGAGTTGGTTGCCGGTGGGGAGGCCGTGTATCCGCTTCAACTGGGTGAGCTGCTGGCTCAGGCCAATGAACTGGCCGAACAGCCGGCAGCGTCGCCGCTGGCGAATACGCGTGGGACCGCGCATCGCGAGCTGCAAGCCATCCGGTAACTGCGGATTTAATGGATTTGGCGGCCGCACTAGACTGAATCAGTAGAACTTGGAGGACATGGCAGTGGATATCGGCGGGCAGGAGCGCAGCGACCGGGGAATCGCTGGCGCGGCGCAGAACGGTTCGAGTAACCAGACCGGGACCGCGCGCGTGAAGCGCGGGATGGCTGAGATGCTCAAGGGTGGCGTGATCATGGACGTCGTTACCCCCGAGCAGGCCAAGATCGCCGAGGCTGCGGGAGCGGTGGCCGTGATGGCCCTGGAGCGGGTGCCGGCTGACATCCGCGCGCAGGGCGGGGTGTCGCGCATGAGCGATCCGGACATGATCGACGGGATCATCTCGGCGGTCACCATCCCGGTGATGGCCAAGGCCCGCATCGGGCATTTCGTCGAGGCGCAGATCTTGCAAAGCCTGGGTGTGGATTACATCGACGAGTCCGAGGTGCTGACTCCGGCCGACTACACGAACCACATCGACAAGTGGCGCTTCACCGTGCCGTTCGTGTGTGGGGCGACCAATCTGGGTGAGGCGCTGCGCCGCATCACCGAGGGCGCGGCGATGATCCGGTCCAAGGGTGAGGCCGGCACCGGTGATGTCTCCAATGCCACCACTCACATGCGCAAGATCGGCGGGGAGATCCGCCGGCTCACCTCGATGAGCGAGGACGAGCTGTATGTGGCGGCCAAGGAACTGCAGGCCCCGTATGAGTTGGTGGCCGAGGTGGCCCGGGCCGGCAAGTTGCCGGTGACGTTGTTCACCGCCGGTGGGATCGCCACCCCGGCGGATGCGGCGATGATGATGCAGCTCGGTGCTGAGGGTGTGTTCGTCGGCTCGGGGATCTTCAAGTCGGGCAACCCCGAGCAGCGGGCGGCAGCGATCGTGAAGGCCACGACGTTCTACGACGATCCCGATGTGTTGGCCAAGGTGTCGCGCGGTCTGGGTGAGGCCATGGTCGGCATCAACGTCGAGGAGATCGCCCAGCCGCACCGGCTCGCCGAGCGCGGTTGGTGATGAGCCGCTTGCGCGAAGAGCAGAAGTAACTGCATGGCGATTGAAGAGATCCTCGATCTGGAGCAGCTCGAGGTCAACATCTATCGCGGCGGGGTGTTCAGCCCTGAAAGCGGTTTCCTACAGCGAACTTTCGGCGGCCACGTGGCCGGCCAGTCGCTCGTGTCGGCGGTTCGTACGGTCGACCCGGCGTTCCAGGTGCACTCGCTGCACGGCTACTTCCTGCGGCCGGGTGATGCCCGTGCGCCGTCGGTCTACACCGTCGAGCGCATCCGCGACGGCGGTTCGTTCTGCACCCGTCGGGTGAGCGCGATCCAGCACGGCGAGACGATCTTCACGATGTCCGCGTCGTTCCAGACCGACCAGACCGGCATCGAACATCAGGACGCCATGCCCGAGGCTCCCGGGCCTGATGATCTGCCCGGGTTCCGCTCCGGCGGCGCGTTCGACGACGCCGGGTTCGCCCAGTTCGCCGAATGGGATGTCCGGATCGTGCCGCGTGACCGGGTGGCGCGGCTGCCGGCCAAGGCGTCACAGCAGCAGGTGTGGTTCCGGCATCGGGATCCGCTCCCCGACGACCACGTGCTGCACATCTGTGCACTGGCCTACATGAGCGATCTCACGCTGCTGGGTTCGGCCCAGGTCAACCATCTCGATGTCCGCAAGCACTTGATGGTGGCGTCGCTGGACCACGCCATGTGGTTCATGCGCCCGTTCCGGGCCGACGAGTGGCTGCTCTACGACCAGTCCTCGCCCTCGGCCTGCGGGGGGCGTTCCCTGACCCAGGGCAAGATCTTCAACCGCTACGGCGAGATGGTGGCCGCGGTGATGCAAGAAGGCTTGACCCGCTACCAGCGCAACTTCGCGCCGGCGGAGAACTCATGACCCGTCACGTCGGGGTGCTCGCGATGCAGGGCGACACCCGCGAACATCTGGCTGCTCTGCGCGAGGCGGGTGCCGAGGCTGCTACCGTGCGTCGGCTTTCGGAACTCGACGCGGTCGATGCCTTGGTGATTCCCGGCGGCGAATCCACCGCGATGAGCCATTTGCTACGGGAATTCGACCTGCTCGAACCGCTGCGGGCGCGGATCGCCGAGGGCTTGCCGTGCTACGGCTCGTGTGCCGGAATGATCCTGCTGGCCAGCGAGATCGCCGATGCCGGTGCCCAGGGCCGGGCCGCGGTGCCGTTGAAGGGCATCGATATGACGGTGCGTCGCAATGCTTTCGGTCGTCAGGTCGATTCCTTCGAGGGGAACATCGATTTCGAGGGCCTCGACACACCCGTGCACGCGGTGTTCATCCGGGCACCGTGGGTGGAGCGGGTCGGGCCAGAGGTGCAGGTGCTGGCCCGTGCGGCCGACCACATCGTCGCGGTCCGGCAGGGCTCGATGCTGGCTACGTCATTTCATCCCGAGATGACGGGGGACCGGCGCATCCACAAGTTGTTCGTCGACTCGTTGTAGCCGCAGCAAACCCACGGCAGTCACATAGCCAGGCCCGCCGTCAGATAACGAGGTAGCCGAGTCGTTGTGCTGCGGCGGCGATCCGCCGCGAGAGGCCGGGATGGGTGAGCGGCAAGGACATCGCGGGCCGTTTCGGCATGGCCGTTTCGGCGGGGGCGAATAAGGCGATGCAGGGTTGGCCGGCGAAGCGGCTGTTGTAGTGCACGCCGTCGAGGTTGGGGAACGCCTCGGTGATACGGCGGGCCCAGCGTTGGGTGATGGAATGTGGGCCCGTCGAGAGTGCGAACGTGCCGCCAGCTCGGGTGGGCCACGCGCCTGTGCTGTCGGTGGCCAGATCGAGAAGTCGGAGTTCGCGGGTGAGTCGCAGGCCGGTCAGGTATGGGTTGTCGCGGACGCGGTCGATGGTGCGGGTCGCTTGGAAGGCCTCGGCGAGGGCGGGTGTGGGTTCGGATGCGCCGTACCAGACGCCGACCCCCGGATGGTCGCGTGCTGGAGGTGGACGTGGGTCGAACCTCAAGTGCGGGCCGTGTTCCCGAAAGGCATTCCATGCCAGCACGTGATCACCGGTGGTGCGGTGCACACGCCACCACAACTCGTCGGTCGATACGGTGCGGTATTCCGAGTCCCGGATGCCGATTGTGCGCAGTTCTGCCAGAGGTGGCGGGGACGGGAAGCCGTGTGCTCACGTGGCGTACCAGTCGGTGGTCGCGGCCGCCGCAACAGCGTGGTCGACGTCTCCGCCGGCGCGCAGCCACTCCACCGGGGTCATCGGCCGGCCATGGACCAGGTGGGGTTAAGGGGTGCGCAGAAAACCTGCGATGGCGACGGGATGCAGGCCTTCGGGCAGTGCCTTGAGGACCTGGTCGAGGCCGCGGACTTGCCGGGTCGGGCCGCCGTCGGCGCCGGTTTCGAACTGCAGTGTCGGGAAGACCCAGCTCTGACCGTCCGGGATGGCCCATAGTTCGCCGGCGAGCCGCTTCTGCCGCACGCGGGAGGCGCTGACACTGAGGCCTTTGGCGACGTCGTCGGCAGTGAAGGCGGTAACGGCGAGATGCGCGGTGTGTCCGACGATTTCAGTGCCGGCAGCTACGTAGGCATCGCGGTCCTCGGGGAAGTTGGCCTCGTCAAGGAGTCCGGCTTCCTCCTCGGTGAGCGCTGCAGCCCATGGCCGTAGGGCAGGCAGGCCCTTCAAGGCAGCTACGAACTCGGTGGTGGTGATGTCGAAGCGGTCGTGGAGTAACTGCTCTAGCTCGGAATTCGCCGGCATGACACCCTCCTAACGACGATTAACATCATGATGTGAGCGTTAGGACGGGGTGTCGAGGCTCATCGTCAACAAGCAGTAACCGCTCCACCGCCTTCGACGACCACGCCCGCCATCTTTTCCATCGGCTTGATGACCGAGGTGAAGTCGGAATCTGGGCCTTCCTCGCGCAGCGTCTGCTCCCACACCCGTTGCACGGTTTCGGCGATCTCCAACGGCAGCCCCAGTGCGGCGGCCTCACTCAGGTACAAGCCCACGTCCTTGGCCATCAAACCGGTGGCGAAACCGTAGTCGAAGGTGCGGGGGAGCACCGCACGCGGAAACTTGTCGCGGCTGGCGTGGGTGCCGCCCGAGCCGGCATTGAGCACGTCGATCATCACGTCGGCGTCCAGTCCGGCTTTCACACCCATCACCATCACCTCGGCCGTCGCGGCCAGGGTGGTCGCGGCCATCAGGTTGTTGATCAGCTTCATGGTCTGCGCGGCGCCAGGGTGCTCGGAGACGAAGATCGCCCGGCCGATCGCGTCGAACACCGGTGCCAGCCGGTCGAACTCGGCACGCGGACCGGACACCATGATTGCCAGGGTGCCGGCCTGCGCGCCGTGTACCCCACCACTGACGGGACTGTCCAGAGCCGCGATGCCGCGAGCGGCCAGGACGGTGTTATTGCGTTGCGCGGCTTGGCCTCCCACCGTGGAGAGATCGACGAAGCACCGGATTCGGGAACCGGCCGCGACGTCGGCCACCACGGACTCCGACACCTGCGGTGTGGGCAGGCTCGCCAGCACCGTCTCTGTCTGATCGGCCACGTCGCGGACCGACTGCGCCGACCGGGCGCCCAGCGCGACCGCCTTGGCCAGGACGTCCTCACGCACATCGAAGGCGACCACGGGAAAGCCCGCGGCCAACACCCGGCTCATGATGGGCCAGCCCATGTTGCCCAGCCCGACGAAGCCGACCTCTGAACTCATGACTGCTCCGCGTCCAGCTCGGCGAACACGGCCCGGGCCAGCCGAAAGCTGTCGACCGCGGCCGGGATGCCGGCGTAGATGCCGACCTGGAGGAAGATCTCGCAGATCTCGTCGCGGGTGACACCGTTGGTGAGTGCCCCGCGGATGTGGGTGCTCAATTCGTTGGGGCGGTTGAGCACCGCGATCATCGCCAGGTTCAGCATGCTGCGGGTCTTGAGCTCCAGGCCGTCGCGTCCCCAGACCGCGCCCCAGCAGTACTCGGTGACCAGATCCTGCAGGGGTTTCGAGAATTTGTCGGCGTTCCCGGCTGCCTTGCGGACGTAGTCCTCGCCCAACACGGCGGTGCGGATCGCCCTGCCCTTGTCATACGTGTCCTGATCCATCGTGCCCTTTCGATCGTTCGTGTTCTTACGCCATCACGGGTTTCGCGGACGCACCCCGTCGAGGAAGAGTCGGACACAGGTCCGCATGCGTTGGTCGAGGGCGTCGCGGTCCCACTCCACGCCCCACAGGGCCCCGGTCGCCGGGCCGCCGACGGTCATGGAAAGGAATGCGCCGCCGAGCACTTCGGGGTCCTCGACCTCGATGGCCCCGGCCGCGGCATGCCGTCGCAGCAGGTCGGCGATGAAGTGCAGCGCCGGCACGGTGCCTTGGTCGTAGGCCAACCGGTACAACTTCGGGAACCGGTAACCCTCCGCGTTGAGAATTCGTTGCAGTGCGACGCCGGCCTCGCTGGTATAGCTGACGAGCCTGATCTTGGCGATCGCGAGCAGGGTCTCCTCCAGGTCGTCGGTCTCTGCTGCCTGCAGAGTCTCCACCGGCACCAGCCAGCGGTCCACGGCCCGCTGAACCGCGGCTTCGAACAGTGCGGCCTTGTCCGGGTAGAGCCCGTAGATGGTGCGCTTCGCCATGCCGGCGGTCGCCGCGATGCCGTCGATGGTCGAGCGCTCAAACCCGTTGGCCAGGAACACTTCCAGCGCACAGTCGAGCAGCTCACGGTGGCGCTGCTCGGCCTGTTCGCGGGTCGGTCGGCCGGCGCGGGGCCGCGCGGTGGCGCTTGACGAACGTCGGGGCACGGGAGCATATTATCAGTAATGAAACGTTCTAGGTGCTATTAATTTGATTTCAGGAGCCGCCATGACCGCAGCCGACCAACTCCTCGCTCTGCAGACCGCGCCGGACCGCTACGACATCACGCCCGCCGACGTGCAACAACTGCAGATCGAGGCAGTGAACGAGAGATTCACGGATCGGGTCGACCAGATCCCGTTGTTGCGCAACCGCGCACAGTCCGCAGAGATCAGCAAGGTTGCGCAGCGCGAGGATCTGGTGCCGTTGTTGTTCGCGCACGGCGCCTACAAGAGCTACGCCCAGAACTGGCTGACCGATGGCCGGTGGGACCGGATGGCCAAGTGGGTGGGGACCGTCTCCACCTGCGATCCGAGTGGGGTTGACGTCGACGGCATCGCGGGGCTGGATGATTTCGTTGCCCGGATGGAGTCCGCCGGGTGTTTCCTGACCTGCTCCAGCGGCACCACCGGCAAGCCGGCCATGATCGCCTGCTCCGAAAGCGACCTGGACGTCGCCGCGCGGGCCAACGTCACCGGATTGACCTGGGCCACCGGCATTCCGGCCGATGGCAGCCGCAAACTGTTCGGGCTCGGTCCGCGCACCAAGGTCGAGCGCAATGAGCGCACCCGCATCGCGCTGGTGGAAGCGTTCTGCAGCGAAGCTGACAGCTACCAACTGCCCGTCGAGCCGATCTCGGTCGGTTCGATCATGAAGATGATCGAGCTGCGTCGCCGCATCGGCGACGGCACCGCGAGCCCTTCGGAGATCACTGCCTTCGAGACCACCAGTGCCGAGCGGCAGAACGCGATGGATGCAGCCACCGCCGGGGCGGTCGACGAGCTGATCGACAGCCGCGACCGTGCGCTGCTGCTCACCGGAATGTTCGCCTCGCTCTACCAGATGGCCCAGGGGGTGCGGTCAAAAGGCTTCTCCGGAACCGACTTCCGGGACGACACCGCGCTACTGGTCGCCGGCGGCCTCAAAGGTGCCGCCCTGCCGCCGGGCTACCGGGAGTTCATCTTCGACACCTTCAACATCGCCGATGAGCGGGTCTACCACTTCTACACCATGCAGGAGCTCAACACCCCGTTCCCGAAGTGCCGGGCCGGCCGCTACCACGTGCCGCCATGGGTGTTGTTGCTGCCCTTGGACGAACCCGGGGAAAACCTCGTCGACACCACCGCCGGGCCCGTGCAAGCGCGCGCGGCATTCTTCGACCTGTCGCTGGACGGCCGCTGGGGCGGCGTCATTTCCGGTGACCGCGTCGACGCCGATTTCGGGGTCTGCGAGTGTGGCCATCAGGGGCCGACCGTCGGGCCGGACATCACCCGCTATGCCGATCTGGGTGGGGACAAGATCACCTGCTCGGGCACCATCGACGCCTACGTGCGGGGTGAAGCATGAGCGCGGCGGTGGCGTTGTCAGCCCCGTTCATGATCCGCGGCAAATTGGTCGAAGGGGATGCCGTACAACACCGGTCACGTGACCTCGGCGTCGATTTCACCACGCCGGCAATCGATCTCGACACCTTGATCACCTCCCGTCAAGAATTGCCGCCACTGCTGAATGTCCCGGTGGCCGAGATCATCGACTTTCTCGTCGAGACCGGCGAACGCCTGGCGCTCGACGGCAATTCGCACATGCAACGCTGCCTGGACCTGGTGGCCGAGACCAACCCGCTGCCGCGGCGTGTGGTGGAGAACCTCTACCGCAGCGCGCCCGCGCTGTTGAGCCGCGACAGCCTGTGGGCCCAGGTCGAGTCCAACTTCGCCGAACCGGCGGTGCTCGACGGCTGGGTCAGTCGGACCGACACCAGCGGCAACACCGGGGCCGTCCGGGCTTTCCCGCCTCGCATGGTGCACATGCTGGCCGGAAACGCGCCGGCGGGTTGTATCGCCTCGATCGCCCAGGGCGCCTTGGTCAAGGCCATCAATCTGTTCAAGATGCCGTCCTCGGATCCGTTCACCACGGTGGCCGTGCTGCGGACGATGGCCGAGATCGATCCGGAACACCCGGTGGTGCAGTCGATGTCGGCGGTGTACTGGGCCGGTGGTGATGAGGCGATCGAGCGGACCCTGTACCGCCCGCAGTACTTCGACAAGATCGTGGCCTGGGGCGGCGGGCCGGCGATCAACAACGTCATCAAGTACCTCGGTCCCGGGATCCAGCTGGTGTCGTTCGACCCGAAATCGTCGATCTCGATGATCGGGCGTGAGGCGTTCGCCTCCGACGAGGTGCTCGCCGAGGTGGCCGAACGGGTGGCCGCCGACACCTGCGTCTTCAACCAAGAGGCTTGCCTGGCAAGCCGATTCGTGTTCCTGGAGACCACCGACCGCGAGCAGGCGCGAGGGTTCTGTGCCGCGCTGCTACCGCGTCTCGGAGATGACCGGCTGTTCGGTTCTGCGGTGGCCCCGCTGCCGCCCACCGACATCCGCGACGAGATCGAGGTGATGGGTGCGATGGGCGATGAACTCGAGGTGTTCGGCCGATTCGACGGCCGCGGCGTGGTGCTGCTGTCCGATGAGCCGGTCGACTTTCATCCGTCCAACAAGATCTCCAACGTGGTGATGGTGGACTCACTCGAGCACGCCGTCCGCTACGTCAACGTCGCGACGCAGACCATCGGCGTCTACCCCTATGAACGCAAGGTCCAGTTGCGCGACGTGTTGGCCGGCGCGGGCGCCCAGCGGGTGTGCCGGGTGGGTACCGCCAACGGTCACGTCGCGGGCGGCCCGCACGATGCCATGTACCCGCTGGCCCGGTTCGTGCACTGGATGGGCGACGACGATATTTTCAGCGGCAACCCCAACGCCAACGCCAACGCCGCGTTGCCGATTTGTGCCGGGTAACGCCCGCACACCGGCGTACGCTGCCGGCATGTCTACGTCGTCGCCAACGTCCATGCGGCGTCGACCTGGCGTCGTCGAGTCGGTGATCAGTTGGGCCGTATGGGCCTTCGCCGGCTTGATTGCCGTGTTGCTGGCGTTCGCCGCGATCTTTCCCGTGGGCTTCAGCGGCGCGTACCCCGACCAGGCCGATGACGCGGCGACCGTGGCGGGGTGGGCGGCGCTCACCGTGGCGGTGGTCGTCCTGGCCCCGATCGGCATGGCGATCGGACATTGGCGGCGTTGGCACATCTGGTACTGGCCAGTGTTGTGCGCGGCCTCGGCGGCCACGACGCTCGTCCTGCTGCAGGCCTTGTAGGCGTCGTATCGAGCGCGGTAGGACCGGCCACGTAAACTGGAGGGCCGGAGTTTTAACCGGAAAAGGGGCGTACCTGCATGAGCGGCCATTCCAAGTGGGCCACCACCAAGCACAAGAAGGCCGTCATCGACGCCAAGCGCGGCAAGATGTTCGCCAAGTTGATCAAGAATATCGAGGTCGCGGCACGTGTCGGCGGGGGAGATCCGGCCGGTAACCCCACGCTCTACGACGCCATCCAGAAGGCGAAGAAGAGCTCGGTACCCAACGACAACATCGAGCGCGCCCGCAAGCGCGGCGGCGGTGAAGAGGCCGGCGGCGCCGACTGGCAGAACATCACCTACGAGGGTTACGGCCCCAACGGTGTGGCGGTGCTCATCGAGTGCCTGACCGACAACCGCAACCGGGCGGCCGGTGAGGTGCGCGTCGCGATGACCCGCAACGGCGGCAACATGGCCGACCCGGGCTCGGTGGCCTACCTGTTCTCCCGCAAGGGCGTGGTGACGCTGGAGAAGAACGGCCTGACCGAGGACGACGTGCTGATGGCCGTCCTGGAAGCCGGAGCCGAGGAGGTCAACGACCTCGGTGACTCCTTCGAGATCATCTCCGAGCCCACGGACCTGGTCGCGGTGCGCACCGCGTTGCAGGACGCCGGCATCGACTACGAGTCGGCCGAGGCCAGCTTCCAGCCCTCGGTCACGGTGCCGGTCGATCTCGAAGGCGCGCGCAAGGTGCTCAAGCTGGTCGACGCACTGGAAGACAGTGACGACGTGCAAGACGTCTACACCAACATCGACATCCCCGACGACGTCGCCGCGCAGCTCGACGAGGAGTAGTCGGCCTACCAGGGCTCAGTGCAGCGCCGCGTCGATCGGCGTCTTTCCGGAGATCACCTCGAACGTACGGCCGGCGGTCTCCGGCTTGTCCAGGACGGCGAGCAGCACGCGTGCCACATCCTCGCGGGGGATGCTGCCCCGGCCCGTCGATTCGGCGACGGTCACGTGTCCGCTGCCGGGCTCGTCGGTGAGTCCGCCCGGTCGCACGATCGTGGTGCGTAAGCCGGCGCGCGCACGCACGTCGGCGTCAGCCTCGGACTTGGCGTGCATGTAGGCCCGAAACACGTCGTCGTAGTTCTCATCGAGCGAGCGGTCGTCGGCCGACAGCGCCGACACCATCACGTAGCGGCTCACGCCCGCCGCCTCGGCGGCGTCGGCCAGCAGGATCGCGGCATCCCGGTCGACGGTCTGCTTGCGTGCGGCCCCGCTGCCCGGCCCGGCCCCGGCGGCGAACACCACGGCATCAGCGCCGCGCACGGCGTCGGCCACCTCCGTGACCGACGCCTGCTCCAGGTCGAGCACGACGGCTTCTGCCCCGCCCGCCGCCAAATCGGCTGACTGGTCGGGGTTTCGGATGAGGCCGATCGCCTCGTCGCCCCGTGCCGACAGCAACCGTTCCAGAATGAGGGCGATCTTCCCGTGTCCGCCCGCGATGACCACGCGCATAGTTACCTCCTAGGGACACGGTATCCCCGGGTGGCTCACTGGGTCAGGAAGCGGCCGATCTCCTCGGCGGTGCGTTCGGGTTGATCGAGCATGATCAGCACCTTGGCGTCGTCGATCTGGCGCAGTTGCCCGTTGGGAAGTAGCTCGGCCAGGCGGCGACCGTGTGCGGGCGGCATCACGGTGTTGTCGCTCCACAACACCAGCGCCGGGCCGGTGAAATCGGCCAGCGCATTGGTGGCCCGGATCAACTCGGCCTTGTCGAATCGGCTGCGGCAGTAGCTGATCAGGTCGCGGCGGATCCGTCGATCGGCCAGCGCGGCATCGGTCCAACCCTCGAAAATGTGTTGGGGAATCGGCCTTTTCGACATCTCGCCCCACAGCATCGGTTGCCGGCGCAGCCACTCGATCCGCATCTGGCGCAGCGCAAAGGAGACGGTGCCGGTGGTGCGGCTGGCGAGCCACAGCACCGTGGCGTAGGGCGCCGGCGGGAAGTTGTCGAACGCCTCCGACGGGCAGATCACCAGTCGCGCAATGCGTTTGTCACGGCCGGTATCGGTCAGGAACAGCGGACCGCCCCAGTCGCTGACAATCAGCGTGACGTCGGCCAGATCCAGGGCGTCGAGGAAATCGGCGACGATGCCCAGCATCCGGTCCATCCTGAGGTCGGTGCCGTCGGGCATGGGGATGCGGTGTCCACCCATGGGCAGCACCGGCAACAGGTAGCGGAAGCCGCTGGGCAGCAGCGGCAGAGTCGTATCCCACTGCGTGTCGTTCATCAACAGTCCGTGCAGTAGCACCACGGGCGGACCGGCCGGATCTCCTTCTTCCCGATATTCGATGGTTCCGACGGGTAGTTCCACTGTCTTCATATCGACTCCAGGCGCTAGAACAATGATTCTAGAATGTGTGCTCTAGTCTGTCTGTAGGAGGTTCAGATGGCAAGGTCCACCCGGGAGAAGATCCTGACCGCCACCGTCGAGCTGATGCGGCACAAGGGCTATGCGGCGGTCGGTATGAAAGACATCGTGGTGGCCTCCGGAGCCCCGATCGGATCGCTCTACCACCACTTCCGCGGCGGAAAACTGCAAATCGCCCGCGAGGCACTGATCGACGCGGGGGCCGCCTACGGACTGCTCATCCCGACCATCGTCGACGAGTACGACGATCTCGGGCAGGCCATCGAGGGGATCTTCAACCAGGCTGCTGAGGACATGGCGGCCAGTGGATTCGCGAACATGTGCCCGGTCGGCACCGTGGCTGCCGAAACCTCCGACACCGTCGAGGAGTTGCGAACGGCTGCGGCCGGCGTGTTCACCGCGTGGCTGGACGGCGGCGCCGACTATTTCGCCCAACGCGGCGTGGACCCGGCAGCGGCGCGTGACGTGACGGTGGCCGTCGTGGCAGCCCTCGAGGGTGCGTTCATCCTGGCGCGAGCGCTCCGCGACGTCCAGCCGCTCCATGCCGCCGGCCGCGCTTTGGCTCCGTCCTACCGCGGGATTGCCCTCGGCGCCCGCCTGTCTACTGTTACGGCGAAATGAGCCGGAACGGGGAGCCATGGGGATGACGAACGAGGCGGTGACCGACCCGCGCGGTGTGGTGTGGAATGTGCGGCGCAAATGGATGTCCGGGCCCGACACGTGGACCGACTCCGACGGTGTGATCGGGGCGATCTTGAGCATAGTGGTGTTGCTGCAATTGCTGGCCTGGCCGTTCTGGTTCCTGGCGAAATTCCTCGGAGTGCCGTGGACGATCATCATCGAACAGGCCGGCCGGGAAGTCGGGACCGAGCGCGTCCGGGGATGGCGGGCCTCCCGCCGACGGATGGAGGAGATCCGCCGCAACATCGGCGCGTCTCGCTGATTGGCGTGTCCCTGCGTCGCCCCGTCGGCGTGGCCCGCTAGGCTATCGAACAGATGTTCTGACGAAGGGGTTCGTGTGCGGGTGATGGGAGTGGATCCCGGGTTGACGCGCTGCGGCCTGTCGGTGGTCGAGAGCGGCCAGGGCCGGAAGGTGACTGCGCTGGATGTGGACGTGGTCCGCACCCCGGCCGATACACCGCTGCACAAGCGGCTGCTGGAGATCAGCGACGTTGCCGAGTACTGGATGGACACCCATCGGCCGGATGTGATCGCGATCGAGCGGGTCTTCGCGCAACAAAATGTCTCGACTGTGATGGGAACGGCGCAGGCCGGCGGGGTGATCGCGCTGGCCGCCGCCCGGCGTGACATCGAGGTGCACTTTCACACTCCCTCCGAGGTCAAGGCGGCCGTCACCGGCAACGGTCGCGCCGGCAAGGCGCAGGTCACCGAGATGATCACCAGAATTCTTGCGCTGCAAGCCAAACCGACACCGGCCGACGCCGCGGACGCCCTGGCCCTGGCGATCTGCCACTGCTGGCGGGCGCCGATGATCGCGCGGATGGCCGCCGCCGAGGCCATGGCCGCTGAACAACGGCGCAAGTACACGGCGAAACTCAAGGCGGCCCGGGCATGATCGCCTCGGTGCGGGGCGAGGTCATCGACATCGCGCTCGACCATGCCGTGATCGAGGCTGCCGGTGTCGGCTACAAGGTGATGGCCACGCCTTCGACGCTGGCGAACCTGCGCCGCGGCACCGAGTCCCGCCTGATCACCGCGATGATCGTGCGTGAGGATTCGATGACGCTCTACGGGTTTGCCGACGGTGAGGCCCGCGATCTGTTCCTCACGCTGCTCGGGGTGTCCGGGGTCGGGCCGAAGATCGCCTTGGCGACGTTGGCAGTGTACGACCCGCAGGCGCTGCGGCAGGCGTTGGCCGACGGCGACGTCACCGCGCTGACGCGGGTTCCGGGCATCGGTAAACGCGGCGCCGAGCGCATGGTGCTCGAATTGCGCGACAAGATCGGTCCGGTCACCCCCGGGGCCGCCGGCGGCGCCATCGGTCATGCGGTGCGGGCGCCGGTGGTGGAAGCCCTTGTCGGACTTGGCTTTGCCGTCAAGCAGGCCGAGGAGGCCACCGACAAGGTGCTGGCCAACGATCCCGAGGCCACCACGTCGTCGGCGCTGCGTGCGGCGTTGTCCATGTTGGGTAAGAAGTAATGGGCCGTTTCGATGACGCCGAGGAGTCCGACGAGCGGGAGGTCTCGCCGGCGCTGACGGTCGGTGAGGGCGATATCGATGCCAGCTTGCGTCCGCGCTCGCTGGGTGAGTTCATCGGCCAGCCCCGGGTGCGCGAGCAGCTGCAGTTGGTCATCGAAGGCGCCAAAAACCGCGGTGGCACACCGGATCACATCCTGCTGTCGGGTCCACCGGGGCTCGGCAAGACGTCGCTGGCGATGATCATCGCGGCCGAGTTGGGATCCTCGCTGCGGCTCACGTCCGGTCCGGCGTTGGAGCGGGCTGGCGACTTGGCCGCGATGCTGTCCAACCTCGTCGAGCACGATGTGCTGTTCATCGACGAGATCCACCGCATCGCCCGGCCCGCCGAGGAAATGCTGTATCTGGCAATGGAGGACTTCCGCGTCGACGTGGTGGTGGGCAAAGGCCCTGGCGCCACGTCGATTCCGCTCGAAGTAGCACCCTTCACGCTGGTGGGCGCCACCACTCGGTCAGGGGCATTGACGGGCCCACTGCGCGACCGGTTCGGGTTCACCGCACACATGGATTTCTACGAACCTGTTGAGCTCGAGCGCGTGCTGGCCCGGTCCGCGGGCATCCTCGGCATCCACCTCGGTGCTGAGGCCGGCACCGAGATCGCCCGCCGATCCCGTGGGACGCCACGTATCGCCAACCGGCTGCTGCGCCGGGTCCGGGACTACGCCGAGGTGCGTGCCGACGGCGTGATCACCCGCGATATCGCCAAGGCCGCTCTTGAGGTCTACGACGTCGACGAACTGGGCCTCGATCGGCTGGACCGGGCCGTATTGTCCGCACTGACCCGTAGTTTCGGCGGTGGCCCGGTCGGGGTGTCCACGCTCGCAGTGGCGGTGGGGGAGGAAGCCACCACCGTCGAGGAGGTCTGCGAACCCTTCCTGGTGCGTGCCGGGATGGTGGCCCGCACCCCGAGGGGCCGGGTAGCCACCCCGCTGGCGTGGACGCATCTGGGGATGCAACCGCCGGTCACCGGGTTAGGCCAGCCCGGGCTGTTCGAATAGACCGCATGGTCGTTACTGCTCTAGGCCGCGGGCTTGTTGAACACCACGTGGATTTCCCGGGTGAGTCTTCGAATTCCGCCCGGTAGTGGTGGCGCGGTCGAACGGTAGATGGCGCCGGTCGGAGTGATGTGTTCGGTGCAGTGCCGGCCGAACTCATCGACCCCTGGCACCACCTGCCAGCCGGGTGCTTCTTTGACGTAATTGCAGCGTTCACACAGTCCTTCACCGTTATCGGCGCTGGTCGGGCCGTGGCGGTGATACGGGGTGACGTGGTCGATGTGCCGGATCGGGGCGTTGCAGTACGGGGTGCGACAGATTTCGTCGCGCACCGCGATGAACCGGGCCAGGCCTTTGGGGAACCGCCGCGAACGCGATTCCATGGCAACCAGGGCGCCGGTGTCTGGAGCCGCGTAGAGCCGTCGCAGGGTGACCCAGGAATCGTCGGCGTCCAGGGCGTCACTGATCAGACGGCGCGCCACGGAGGCGGGGATGGGTCCGTAGCCTTCCAGGCGTGCCGGATGGGCGGCGCCGGCGAAGAGCGTCTCGTCTGAGAGCACCAGATTGACCCCGACACGGAGGGGCGCGGCCGCCTCACGGCCGGTGATCCGCGCGACCACAGTGTCCGCCATTGCCTGGCCACGGTTGCGGCCGTCGGTGCGGCTGTCGGCTGCGGCGTTGAGAGCGCCGCGGACAGCCGCAGCGTCGGTGGCCGGTAGCACGACGGTCATCATCGCCATGTTGTCGGCCGCGGGTCGGAAGGTGACGTTGCGATCTTCCGGTGCTCTGGCGGCCCGGTTGGCGACCGCCTGTGGATCCAATTGGCAGGCAATTCTTTTGGCCTCAGATGTGATTCGCGCATCACCGAGGCCCTCGAGCGTCGAGGCATCGCCACACAGCTCTTCGTCGAAGCGCCGCCGATCGGCGGGGGACAGGCAGGCTGCTTCGCGCACGATCAGCCGGGCGCGTGATTCGGTGAGGATGCCGGTTTCCAAGGCGTGCAGCGTATGGCGAAGGTCGCGAACCAAAATCCTGGCGTCGGTGAGGTGATGGCTGCCGCGGGTCGGTGAATCCAGCCGCGCCATACCGATTTCCGACCCCAGCCCGCGGCCGCGCTGACGGATGGGTACGCCCGCGGCGGCTTCGGCGGCCCTGCGTGCGGCGTCCAATGCGGCGGTGGCGCGGGCCTGCCCGGCTGCAGCGGCCGACTTGAGCCGTTCGAGTTCCGCGATGCGTTCCCGCAGGGTCGCCTCGTCGGCGTCCGCGGCGATCGTTGCGTATTCTTCGAACATATGTGCGACTATACACCTCGAGGATGACCGCGTTGACTCATCAGGAATGCGCGTGAAACGGTGAATCGTTGCCTCATCGGAAGTGCGCGCGTAGGCCCAATGGA
>NZ_MBEJ01000024.1 GCF_001953975.1 Mycobacterium sp. NS-7484 | reverse complement strand
GACAGCTACCGCGGCCGCGGCTTTCGAACGCCTATCCGATGTGCCCGGCTATTAGCGACAATTCAGCGACAATCGCCACATAGGCATCCCAGGCATCGCCAAACACATTGTCGCTGAGCGGTTTTGCCTCTCACGTCGCACTGACCTCTTGGGCCTCATCTGCCCAGCGTCCGCATGCGAGCGACTCTGTCGCTGACAGCTGGGCACCCCAAAATCGGTGGCCCATGGGGCATTTGGTGGCTCAAGTGGCAGGAGCGATCACCGCCTTGTGGCCAGCGGTGCCTACGGTGTTCAGGAGGCGATTGTCGCTGAATTGTCGCTCTTAGCCGGGCACTTCGCCTACTGATTCCGTGCGCCGGCACACGCGTGAGCCGACATGCAGATACGCCCCGAACCGCACGGCGTCCCGGCGCCTAGTCCCACATCCCGATCTCATCCAAGCGCGCGATGAGCCGTTGGGCGCCGTCGGTGAACTGGATTGCGTTGAGTTCGACCGCAGCCGGGGCGTCGCGCCGGCGCAGGGCATCAATCAGCTCGCGGTGGCTCTTGACGGCTGCGGTGCCCCACCCGGGATCTCTCGAATAGAGCTGGCCGGGCAGGTACCGCGCGACGTGCAGGAGGAACCACGCCAGCTTGATCCGGCCGCTGGCATGGTTGAAGGCCCGGTGAAAAGCGAACTCGGCGGAGGCGATGCCGTCCGGGTCGCGCCGCTCGACCGCCGCCGCGAGTTCTGCATTGAGTTGCTCCAGCTCGTCGATCTCGGCCTCGGTGATGCGCACGGTGGCGGTGGCGGCAAGCTCGCGGGCGATGGTGGCCTGCAGCCAGAAGATGTCTTCGACGTCGGTACGAGTCAACGGCACCACGACGTGCCCGCGGTTCGGCTCCAGTTGCACCATGCCCTCACCGCGCAGGGTTCGCAGCGCCTCGCGGACCGGGGTGATGCTGACCCCAAGTGCCGCCGCGGTCTCGTCGAGACGGATGAATGTCCCGGGCCGCAAAACGCCCGTCATGATCTCGGCCCGAAGCTGGGCCGCCACCTCGTCGGAGAGCTGCTCGCGCCGTCCGACCCGGCGCTGCACAGCCGCTCTGGCAGGTGCGTTCATGAGATACCGGTCGCCTTTCTGATGGGCTTGTCGCCGAGGCGCCGAGGCCATAGTGTGACCGGGGCAACCCCATGTTTGATCAAATATCAACCTGATGCAACTCGATACCGATGGAGTACAGATCCGGTGACTGCCGAGCCGTTCCCCACTGAGCAGCCGTACCTGGCGCGTCGTCAGAACTGGGCCAACCAGCTGACGCGGCATGCACTGATGCAGCCCGACAAGACCGCGCTGCGGTTTCTCGGGCGCACCACCACGTGGCGCGAGCTCGACCACCGGGTGACCCGGCTGGCCGACGCCCTGAGCCGTCGCGGTGTCGGCTTCGGCGATCGAGTGCTGATCCTGATGCTCAATCGCCCGGAGTTCATCGAGGCGATGCTGGCCGCCATCAAACTGGGAGCGATCGCAGTGCCGGTCAACTTCCGGATGACCCCGCCAGAGGTGGCCTACCTCGTCAGCGACTGCGACGCGCACGTCCTGGTCACCGAGCCCGTGCTGGCCGGCGTCGCCACGGCGGTCCGCGACCTCGACGCCCGACTGACGAACATCGTCGTGGCCGAGAGCGCCACCGAAGATGGTGTCCTGGGCTACGAGGACCTGATCTCCGAAGAAGGAGAATCCGCCCAACCGGTCGACATCCCCAGCGATGCCCCCGCGCTGATCATGTACACCTCGGGCACCACCGGCCGTCCCAAGGGCGCGGTGCTGACGCACGCCAACCTCGCCGGACAGGGCATGACCAATCTGTTCACCTCGGGCGTGGACATCAACAACGACGTCGGGTTCATCGGCGTCCCGTTGTTCCACATCGCCGGCGTGGCAGGCAACGTGAACACCGGCCTGATGCTGGGCCTGCCCACCGTCATCTACCCGCTGGGCGCGTTCGACCCGGGTGCACTGCTCGACGTGCTCGCAGAGGAGAAGGTCACCGCGATCTTCCTGGTGCCCGCCCAGTGGCAGGCGGTGTGCGCTGAGCAGCAGGCCAATCCGCGCGACCTGTGCCTGCGCTCGCTGTCCTGGGGTGCCGCACCGGCCTCCGACACGCTGCTGAAGGCGATGGCCGAAACCTTCCCGGGCAGCCAGATTCTCGCCGCGTTCGGCCAGACCGAGATGTCACCGGTCACCTGCATGTTGTTGGCGGACGACGCGATTCGCAAACTCGGTTCGGTCGGCCAGGTCATCCCGACGGTCTCCGCCCGGATCGTCGACGAGAACATGAACGACGTGCCCGTCGGCGAGGTCGGCGAGATCGTCTACCGCGCCCCGACTTTGATGGCCGGCTACTGGAACAACCCCAAGGCCACCGCCGAGGCATTTGCCGGCGGCTGGTTCCACTCCGGGGATCTCGTCCGTCAGGACGAGGACGGATACATCTGGGTCGTCGACCGCAAGAAGGACATGATCATCTCCGGCGGCGAGAACATCTACTGCGCCGAGGTGGAAAACGTCCTGGCCGCCCACCCGTCCATCACGGAGGTCGCGGTCATCGGCCGGCACGATGAAAAGTGGGGTGAGGTCCCGGTCGCCGTCATCGCGTTGGCCGGAACCGACGGTTTGCAACTGGGCGAACTCGACGTCTTCCTCACCGAACGACTCGCCCGCTACAAGCACCCCAAAGCGCTCGAAATCGTTGACGCCCTGCCCCGCAACCCGTCGGGCAAGGTGCTCAAGACCGAACTCCGGGAACGCTTCGGTTCGCCCATCGCAGCGCCACGGCGTTGACGTTAGCGAAAGCAACTCAGCGTCAACGCTTTCTGCAGGTAGCGCCGAAAGTTTGCGGCTATCTGGTGTCTTCGCTAACGGTTGATGGCACAATCCACCGGATGCGGTGCACGGCCCGGTTTCGATCGGGTACAGTCCGGTGGTCTCACTTACTACTCGCGAGTAGGGAGAGGCGGATCACACAAACTGACAGGCGACGAGGAGGGGGCGTGCGACACGTCCAAGGGGTGCACCGGTGACAGCGCCTGCCGACGGGCTCGTCGGATACGTACGTGGTCAACTGGAGAAGCCGCTGGCCATGGTCGGTGGCTTCTTCAAGATGAGCGTGCTCACCGGAAAAGCCCTTCTGACACGGCCTTTCCAGTGGAAAGAGTTCGTGCTGCAGAGTTGGTTCCTCATCCGGGTGGCCTTCCTGCCCACACTCGCGGTGTCGATCCCGCTGACCGTCCTCATCATCTTCACGCTCAACATCCTGTTGGCGGAGTTCGGCGCGGCCGACGTCTCGGGTGCCGGCGCGGCGCTGGGCGCCGTCACCCAGCTCGGACCTTTGGTCACGGTGCTCGTGGTGGCCGGTGCCGGCTCGACCGCGATCTGCGCCGACCTGGGCGCCCGCACCGTACGTGAGGAGATCGACGCCCTCGAGGTGCTCGGTATCGACCCCATCGAGCGGCTGGTGGTCCCCCGCGTGGTGGCGTCCACCTTCGTGGCCTTCATGCTCAACGGCGCGGTGATCACCATCGGCCTGGTCGGTGGCTTCTTCTTCGGTGTCTACATCCAGAACGTCTCGGCCGGCGCCTACGTGTCCACGCTGACGCTGCTCACCGGGTTCCCCGAGGTGTTGATCTCGGTCATCAAGGCCACGCTGTTCGGTCTGATCGCCGGGCTCGTCGGCTGCTACCGCGGCCTGACCGTGGCCGGCGGTTCGAAGGGTGTGGGTACCGCGGTGAACGAGACCCTGGTGTTGTGCGTGGTGGCGTTGTTCGCAGTCAACGTCGTGCTCACCACGATCGGCGTGCGCTTCGGAACGGGGCGTTGACATGAGTACCGTCACCGTCCTGCGGTCCCGGTTCCCCCGGGCGTTCTCCCGCACCTCCGACATCGCCGGCATCCCGGCCCGGTTTCTCGACAGCATGGGCCACGTCGCCTGGTTCGTCGTGCAGGCCATCGGATCCATCCCGCACGCGTTCCGCCACTACCGGCGTGAGTCGCTGCGGCTGGTCGCCGAAATCGGCATGGGCACCGGCGCCATGGCGGTCATCGGCGGCACCGTGGCGATCATCGGTTTCGTCACCTTGTCGGCCGGCTCCCTGATCGCAATCCAGGGCTTCGCATCCCTGGGCAACATCGGCGTCGAGGCCTTCACCGGCTTCTTCGCCGCCCTGGCCAACATCCGCGTCGTCGCCCCGGTCGTCACCGGCCAAGCTCTGGCCGCCACGGTCGGTGCCGGTGCCACCGCCGAACTCGGCGCCATGCGCATCAGCGAAGAGGTCGACGCGCTGGAAGTCATGGGTATCAGGTCGATTTCGTACCTGGTGTCCACCCGCATCATCGCCGGCTCGATCGTCATCATCCCGCTGTACGCGATGGCGATCCTGCTGTCGTTCCTGTCGGCGCAGTTCGTCACGACGATCTTCTACTCGCAGTCGGTCGGTACGTATGAGCACTACTTCCATACGTTCCTGCGCGTCGACGACGTGATGTGGTCCTTCCTCGAGGTCATCATCATGTCGATCGTGGTCATGTTGAACCACTGCTACTTCGGCTACTACGCCAGTGGCGGTGCCGTCGGTGTGGGTGAGGCAGTGGGGAGGTCGATGCGAACCTCGTTGATCGCAATCGTGTTGGTGGTTCTGTTGGCCTCGTTGGCGCTCTACGGCACCGACCCCAACTTCAACCTCACGGTGTAGCGGCATGACCCAGCCTGCAGTGCCCCACGCACCCCTGAACAAGCCGAAGACGCCGCCGTACAAGCTGGCCGGGCTCATTCTGGCGCTCGTCTCCCTGCTGATCCTGGCGTTGACCTGGATGCAGTTCCGCGGGACGTTCGAGAAGACGACGCAGCTGACGCTGCTGTCCGGACGCGCCGGTCTGTCGATGGACCCGGGCTCGAAGGTCACCTTCAACGGCGTACCGATCGGCCGGTTGGCCTCCGTCGACGTCGTGACGGTCGACGACAACCCCGAGGCCAAGCTGACCCTGGACGTCAAACCCCGCTACCTCAAGCTGATCCCGAAGAACGTCACCGCCGAGTTGCGGGCCACCACGGTGTTCGGCAACAAGTACATCTCGTTCCTGTCGCCGGAAAACCCGTCGCCGGAACGGTTGTCGCCCAACACCCCGATCCATGCCCAAGGGGTGACGACGGAGTTCAACACGCTGTTCGAGACCATCACCGCGATCTCCGAACAGA
>NZ_MBEJ01000023.1 GCF_001953975.1 Mycobacterium sp. NS-7484 | reverse complement strand
CACGGCTGGGCCGGCAGATCAACACCCTAACCGCCACGACACACCGACAGCCGTACACACATTTTGGCCATTAACCCTCGACGCGCGGCCGATTCGGGGTCGTTAACGAGCAAGGCCCAGACCGGATTTCTCTGGTCTGGGCCTTGCTTGCACTGTCGGGGTGGCGGGATTCGAACCCACGACCTCTTCGTCCCGAACGAAGCGCGCTACCAAGCTGCGCCACACCCCGCGTGAAGCTTCGACAGCCTATCGCACCGGGCACCGCCAAAGCCAAACGGCTACGTCTTCGTCACACCACCACAAGCTTCGCCGTTTTCCACCTGGGGGTTGTTGGAGTCGACCGACCGCGACCTTGGTGTGGAAAACGGCGCAGAGGGTCAACGCACACAGCCACAAGCTTCGCCGTTTTCGACGTGGGGGTTGTTGAAGTCGGCCGATCGCGACCCTGGTGTGGAAAACGGCGCAGAGGGTCAACGCACGCAGCCACAAGCTTCACCGTTTTCGACCTGGGGGTTGTTGAAGTCGGCCGACCGCGACCCTGGTGTGGAAAACGGCGCAAAGGGTCAACGCACGCCCGGGAAGCAACCTGGGCACACATGACGTTGATCAAGTCATGACCGTTTTAGGTGCCGCCGTCTATCTGGGCTTTTTCGCCCTGGCAGCGTTGTGGCTGTTCCTGACGGCCGATCACGACCAGCTGCCGGACCGCTCGAACTCCGAGAGCACCGCCGTGGACTCCGACAATTCCAGCCCCTGGGCGCTGAGCCAGTCCGCGTCGAAGTAGGTGTCCGAGTAGCGGTCGCCGCTGTCGGCCAACAGGGTCACCACCGACCCGCTGCGCCCGTTCGCGATCATCTCTGCCAGCAGCCCGAAGGCGCCCCACAGGTTGGTGCCCGTCGACGGCCCGACCCGGCGGCCCAGGACCCGGCTGGCGTGATGCGCAGCCGCGACAGACCCGCAGTCGGGCACCGCGATCATCCGGTCGACCACACCGGGCAGAAACGACGGCTCCACGCGCGGGCGGCCGATGCCTTCGATGCGCGACGACGCGCCGGTGACGACGTCGTCGCGGCCCTGCGCGTAGCCGGGGAAAAACGCCGAGTTCTCGGGGTCGACGACACACAATTGGGTGGCATGCCTGCGGTAGCGGATGTAGCGGCCGATCGTCGCGCTGGTGCCACCGGTACCCGCCCCCACCACGATCCACTCCGGCACCGGGTACGGTTCCAGCCGCATCTGCTCGTAGATCGACTCGGCGATGTTGTTGTTGCCGCGCCAGTCGGTGGCCCGCTCGGCGTTGGTGAACTGGTCCAGATAGTGCCCGCCGGTCTCCTCGGCCAACCGCTGCGCCTCGGCATACACCTGCGAGGATTCGGCGACGAAATGGCAACGGCCGCCTTGGGCTTCGATCAACGCGATCTTCGAGCCGCTGGTCGAGGCCGGCACCACCGCGATGAACGGCAGCCCCAGCAGCGCCGCGAAATAGGCCTCGGACACCGCCGTCGACCCCGAGGACGCCTCGATGATCGTGGTGTTCTCGCCGATCCACCCGTTGCACAACCCGTAGAGGAACAGCGAGCGGGCGAGCCGGTGCTTGAGGCTGCCGGTGATGTGGGTGGACTCGTCTTTCAGATAGAGCGCGACGTCGGAGTCGCCGGCCCACGCCGTGGGCAGCGGGTACCGCAGCAGGTGGGTGTCGGCGCTGCGTTTTGCGTCGGCTTCGATGAGCCGCACCGCGTTGTCCACCCAGTGGCGCGGCCGGGTGTGGGAGGCGCTGGACGCCATCTGGGTCAGCGCGCGGAAACGGTCGGCGAGGACTGGCCCGCCCTGGTCCCGACGTGGCCGCCACCGGTGGGCGCCGCGATGAGCGTCAGCAGGGTCGCTTCTGGCCGGCAGCAGAACCGCACCGGCGCGAACGGCGACGTGCCGATGCCCGCCGACACGTGCAGCTGCATGTGCGAGCCCCACTTCGAGGCGCCCTTGGCGCGCGAGCGGTCCAGCTCGCAGTTGGTCACGATCGCCCCGTAGAACGGCAGGCACAGCTGCCCGCCGTGGGTGTGGCCGGCCAGCACCAGCTGGTAGCCGTCCTCGGCGAAACGGTCGAGCACCCGAGGCTCGGGGGAGTGGGTGAGCCCCAGCGTCAGGTTCGCCGCGCCGTTGGCCCGCCCGGCGATGGTGTCGTAGCGGTCGCGCTTGAGATGCGGATCGTCGACGCCGGCCACCGAGATGTGCAGCCCCGCGACTTCGACATCGCGCCGCACGTGGGTCATGTCCAGCCAGCCACGTTCGGTGAACGCCGCGCGCAGGTCCTGCCACGGCAGCGGTTCACCGTGTGTCCGGTGCTGCGGGTTGGTGATGTAGTTCAGCGGGTTCTTCAGCCGCGGGGCGAAGTAGTCGTTGCTGCCGAACACGAACAGGCCCGGGACCGACATCAGTTCGCTCAGCGACTGCACGACGGCGGGCACGGCCTTCGGGTGCGCCAGATTGTCACCGGTGTTGACCACCAGATCGGGCTCGAGCTGAGCCAGATCGCGCAGCCAGGCCTGCTTGCGTCGCTGATTGGGACGCATGTGCAGATCGGACAGGTGCAGCACCCGCAGGGGTGAGGAGCCCGGCGCCAGTACCGGCATCGTCGCTTCCCGCAGCACAAACGCGTTGCGCTCGATGAGGGATGCGTAGCCGATCCCGGCGACCAGCGAACCCGCGGTGACGGCAGCTGCCTTCTTCACTGACATGGAGCCAGCCTACTGCGAACCGGCGGTCACGGGGGTGGTGGCGGTCCCAACACCGGCACGGTGATCGGGGGCAACCCCGGGATCTCGACCACGGTCTGGCCGATCTCCGGCGGCGGACCGCCGGGCATCGGGAACGCGATCGGCGGCGGAGGCGGGGCCGGCGGAATGCCGTTGCTGATCTGGATGGTGATGATCGAGCCCGGAATCGTCTGTCCGCTGGGCGATGTGCCGACCACGGTGCCGTAGCGCGAACTGCTGTTGACCGAGGCGGCACCGTCGGCCACCTGGAAACCGGACTCCTTGAGCCGCTGGCGGGCGGCGGTCTCATCCAACCCGATCACGGTCGGCACCACGGAACCGGGGCCGCCGTCGACGTACCGCGGATCGGTCGGAGGCAACGCCACCGGCCCGAAGCTGTTGGCGATCGGTTTCATCGCGGTGAACCAGGTGCGGGCCGGCTCGTTGCCGCCGTAGAGGTCACCGTTGCCGCACTGACGCAGCGGGAACGAGCACAGTTCACCGGGCGAGGTGGAGTCGTCGTAGATGTAGTTGGCCGCCGCGTATTGGTTGGTGAAGCCGAGGAAGCCCGACGAGCGGTGCGCCTCGGTGGTGCCGGTCTTGCCCGACATCGGCAGATCCCAGCCCACCGAACCGGCCGATCCAGACGCGGTACCGCCGGCCTGATCGTCCTTGCTCATCGCGTTGGCCAGGGTGTTGGCCAGACCCTCGGGAACCGCCTGATCACAGGTCTCGGTGGTCACCGATACCTCGTTACCGTGCCGGTCCAACACCTGGGCGATCGGGTTGGGCGGGCACCAGGTCCCGCCGGAAGCCAGGGTGGCCGCCACGTTGGACAGCTCGAGTGCGTTGACCTCGATCGGGCCCAGGGTGAACGAGCCGATGTTCTGGCGTTTGACGAAATCGGCCAGGCTCTCGTTGCTGTCCGGGTCGTAGTCGCGGGCGGTGCCGGGCAGCGCGTAGGACCGCAGCCCCAACTTGACTGCCATGTCCACCGTTCGTTGCACGCCGATCTGCGAGATCAACTTGGCGAACGCGGTGTTCGGCGAGGTGGCCAGGGCGTCGGTGACGCTCATCGAGCCGCGGTAGCCGCCGGCGTTCTTCACGCACCAGGTTTCCTTCGGGCATCCCGGGGTGTCGCTGCTGCCCAGCCCTTTGGCCTGGAAGAAACCGGGCACGGGCAGTTGGGTGTTGATGCCCATCCCCATGTCCATGGCCGCGGCCGTGGTGAAGATCTTGAAGATCGAGCCGGCGCCGTCGCCGACGAGCGAGAACGGCTGCGGCTGCATCGTCTCGCCGGCGTCGGTGTTCAAGCCGTAGGTGCGGTTGCTCGCCATCGCCAGCACCGGATGGGATTCCTTGCCCGGCTTGATCACGCTCATCACGCTGGCGATACCGGGAATGTCGGGACGGGCGATGCTGTCGATCGCCGACTTCACCGACCCCTGAACGTCCGGGTCGAGCGTGGTCTTGATCAGGTAACCGCCCTTGGCCACCTGCTCTTTGGACAGGCCGGCGCGGGCGAGGTACTCCAGCGCGTAGTCGCAGAAGAAGGCGCGGTCACCGGCGGCGATGCAGCCCCGGGGCAGCTCGTTGGGCTGCGGCAGGACGCCCAGTGGCTGCTGCTTGGCCGCCCGCAGCGCCTCGGCCTCCTGCGGAATGTTCTCGATCATGGTGTCCAACACCAGGTTCCGACGGGCCAGGGCACCGTCGGGGTTGGTGTAGGGATTCAACGCGCTGGTGGACTGCACCATGCCGGCCAGCAGGGCGGCCTGCTGCCAGTTCAGCTCGGAGGCGTTGATCCCGAAATACGTCTGCGCGGCATCCTGGATACCGAACGCGCCGTTGCCGAACGAGACGAGGTTGAGATAGCGGGTCAGGATCTCGGGTTTGGTGAAGGTCTTGTCCAGGGTGAGCGCCATCCGGATCTCCCGCAGCTTGCGTGCCGGGGTGGTCTCGATTGCCGCGCGCCGCTCGGCGTCGGTCTGGGCGATCACCAACAACTGATAGTTCTTCACGTACTGCTGCTCGATCGTCGAACCGCCACGGGTGTCGAGATCGCCGCGCATATAACCGGTGAGCCCGGTCAGCGTGCCCTGCCAGTCCACCCCGTTGTGCTCGGCGAACCGTTTGTCCTCGATCGAGACCAGGGCCAGCTTCATGGTGTTGGCGATCTGATCGCTGGGCACCTCGAAGCGGCGCTGGGAATACAGCCAGGCGATGGTGTTGCCCTTGGCGTCGACCATCGTCGAGACCTGCGGAACCTCACCCTCGACGAGCGCGGCCGAACCGTTGGCCACCACGTCGGAAGCCCGGTTGGACATCAGGCCGATTCCGCCCACCACCGGGAACATGAACGCAGCCACCAGCACGCTGGCCAACAAGCAGCACCAGGCGAGTTTGATGACGGTGACCGCTTGAGGTGGTTGCGCGGGCGGTCGTGTCGGCGGCTCCGGCATGCGTACAGAGTAACTAGCTTGCTCGCCGCCACCGTGCGCGAGCGGGGGCGCGGGCATATCCCGCTCGCCTGCGGAAACGGTCCGACGCGCCAGGAGCCGGGTTAGACGGCACGGCCGTCCCAAAAAAGACGGCCACAAACTGTTGCACAAATACCGCCTGACCACCTAGCTTGGACACACAGTGCGATCCAGGTAACACCCGCTGGCGCAGTGTGGCGTAGATCGCAAGGGCGTTCTACACCGGAAGGTTCAACGCCCGCCATCTGGGGAGATGGCTGGAACGAAGGGATCGCTGGTGTCAGGTACACGAACTGTCGCAGACAAGATGAACGCTTCCGCTCCCGCTGCCAACCTGGTCCACCGCGGCGAGGGTGAAGCCCGGATCGCCTGGGTATCGCAGGCCCGATGCCGCCAGGCCGATCCGGACGAGTTGTTCGTCCGCGGTGCTGCCCAACGCAAGGCCGCGGTGATCTGCCGGCACTGCCCCGTGATCCTCGAATGCGGGGCCGACGCGCTCGACAACCGCGTCGAGTTCGGGGTCTGGGGTGGGATGACCGAACGTCAGCGTCGTGCCCTGCTCAAGCAGCATCCCGAGGTCAACTCCTGGGCCGAGTTCTTCGCCGCCCAACGCAAACACCGCAGCGCGGTGTAGCCCGACCCGCCGCAGTTGCCGCGGCGGTAATGTAATCGGTTGTGGTTGTTCCCTTGTCGGCGCTGGTTTCTGGCGCGGCCGGGATGTTGGTTCCGCTGACGGCGGCTACCGAATCTGACGACGATCCGCTGTTGGGTGACGTCACTTTGCACGAGCCCGGAACCGCGGCGGACTACACCGGCGCCATCGTATTGGTCAGCGCCCGCATCGACGACCGATTCGCACTCGGTTCGCTGCTCGACGAGGCCGGAACCGCTGCAGCGCTTGTGCTTCCACCTGACGCGACGACCGACCTGTCGCTCCTGACGGAACAACCCGGCCACCGGACCCGGTTGTTCCGGCGGTCCCCATGGGTGGGATGGAGTGAGCTTTTCCGTGTGCTCATCCGGCTCGTCGGTGCCGGCCGCATCGTCAGCCCTGCCCCGCAGGTGGACAACCTGCAGGCGTTGGCCCGGTGGATCAGCAGCCGCACCGGGGCTCCGGTGACGATCGAGGACCTGGATTCTCGGGTGCTGGCCTATGCCGTCGTCGGCCAGGATGTCGACCCGATCCGGAACCAGACCATCCTGCGCGGGGAAGTGCCTGCCTGGCGGATCGAGCGGCTGATGTCCACCGGGTTCCTGCCCGCGGTGTGGCGGTCCGACGACGTGGTGGTGCGCAATGCCGAGGAAGACGACCCGGCCCGCATGGTCATCTCCCTGAAGTCAGGGCCCGAGACGCTCGGAACGATCTGGGCTGCGCTCGACGACGGCACCGACCGGGAGGAGCTACGGCAGCTGCTGCTGCAGGTGCGTCAGACCGCTGCCGCCATGTTGTTGCGCGAAGTTCACCGCGACCAGTATCAGCGGCGGCTTCAGGAATCGGCCCTGGCCGACCTGCTCTCGCGCGGGGTGGACTCCGGCGTGCCTGCGGCGTTACTCGGCCTGCAACGCGACGTCAGGCACTCCGTGGTGGCGCTGGGCAGCGACACCCCGTCGTCGAGATCGCTGATGTTTCACGTCCAGGCGCTGCGTGCAGGCACCCGGGCGGTCCAGGTCGGAAGCGATCTGCTGGTCGTCCTGCCGATGGATGGTGAAGACGCCACCGAGGCGCACGTCGCCGACGCGCTGTCCAGGCATGTCGCGCGAGTGTCGGGCACCCAGACCGGCACGGTTGCGGTCGGACCTGTGGTGAATGACCTTGGCGGCCTGCAACATTCGGCGATCGTTGCTCGGCAGATCCTCGATGCTGCCGCACTGACCGTCGGCGCGGCGCGATCCGGGATCGCGGATCGGGTCGCCGTCCTCACCGAGGCGGACGTGCCGGATGCTCTTGCCCTGATCCGGGTGGCCGACCGCCTCGCTCCGATGACCGACGCCCTCGTCGAACCGCTGCAGATACTGCGCCGGCATGACACCGATCACGGCACCGCCTTCGTCGACACCATCGCGGCGGTTCTCGCGCATCCTGGCAACCTCAGCGGAGCGGCCCGTGAATTGGGCATCCACCCCAACTCGCTGCGGTACCGACTGGACCGGATCGCCGGGACATCCGGTATCGACCTCAACTCCTCGATCTCTCGGCTCCGGACCGCCCTCGGTCTGCTGGTGTGGGAAAGACACGACCAGACCGGTGCCGATTAGTGCACTTCGGAGATCCTGAGGCCGACTCGACCGGGCGTCCCTCCATATTGCACAAAAACTCGTGCACAATTCCTCACCCCGTATGGCTCTCTGCACATCCGTCCGGGTCCATAGGGTTGATCTGTGATTGATGCACCACCGCGTATCGGACAACTCCTGCCTAGCCCGGACACGCTGCTGCGGCGCCGCGAGCAGATTGTCGCCGACGTGGTCCGGCAGGGATTCATCGACGACACGCACCCGCTGTGCGGGGTTCTCGATCTGGACACCCTCGACGAGCTGATGTCCTCGCTGACCCAGGCCTATCCCACGCACCTGCCGGCACTTCACACCATCGCAGCCAAGGCCATCACCCTGCGTCCGGTGCTCGCGCGCTTCGCCCAGGCCGGGTTCGGGTGCGAGGTAGCCAGCCCCGGCGAGCTGGAACTGGCGTTGGTGGCCGGCTTCCCGCCGGAGCGCATCGTGTTCGATTCGCCGGCGAAAACGGAGACGGAGATCGCCAGGGCGCTCGACCTGGGCGTCTCTTTCAACGTCGACAACTTCGACGAACTGGCCCGGGTCGACCAGGCCGTCGCCCGGGTGGGCAGCCACCGGTCAGTGATCGGTATGCGGCTCAACCCGCAGACCGGGGCGGGCGTGATCGACGCCATGAGCACCGCCACCAGCACGTCGAAGTTCGGGATCGGGCTGGCCGATTCCCGCGCGCGGATCGTCGCAGCATTCGCCGCGCGACCCTGGCTGACCCAGTTACACGTGCACAGCGGCTCGCAAGGGCTCAGCCTCGAGCATGCGGCCGAGGGGGTACGACTGATCGCAGAACTGGCCGACGACATCACCGAGCAGGTCGGAGGCCGGCAGATCCAGCGCATCGACATCGGCGGCGGGTTGCCAGTCAACTTCGAATCCGACGACATCACACCGACTTTCGCCGACCATCGCGCCGTGCTGGAGGCTGCGGCGCCGTCGTTGTTCGACGGGACCTACACCCTGGTGACCGAATTCGGCCGCGCCCTGACCGCCAAGGCGGGCACCCTGGTGGCCCGGGTCGAATACACAAAGGTCACCGGCGGCCGGCCGATCGCCGTCACCCATGCCGGTGTGCAGGTCGCCACCCGCACGGTCTTCGCGCCGGCGGCGTGGCCGTTGCGGGTCGACGTGTACGACGCGCGGGGAAGCCGTCGCGACGAGCAGCCACAGATACAGGATGTGGCCGGGCCGGCCTGCTTCACCGGCGACATGCTGGCCGTCGGACGGGAACTGCCCACCATCCACCCGGGTGACCTGGTTGCGATCCCCGACACCGGCGGCTACTACTTCTCCACCCACTTCGCGTACAACGCGCTGCCGCGGCCTGCGGTGTATGCGGTGGAGTCCGTTCCCGACGGTGACCGATGCTGGTCCCTGGCCCGTCGCGCCCAGACGATCGAGGAGATCGTCACCGAGGCCGGCGAACCGTCTTTCGTCCAACTGCCCGCCCCGACCTCCGACTGATTGTGACGGCCCATGCTCGAATCGAGATCCCATCTGTCCTCACCCGACGAACCCCGCTCCGGCCTGGCCAGGTCCCTGAAGACCCGGCACATGACCATGATCGCGATCGGCGGGGCCATCGGGGCCGGGCTGTTCGTCGGTAGTGGTGCAGTCATCAAGACGGCCGGACCGGCCGCGATCCTGTCCTACATCCTGGCCGGTGCACTGGTGCTGTGTACCTTGCGCATGCTCGGCGAGATGGTGGTCGCGAAGCCCAGGACGGGCGCGTTCGCCGACTACGCCCGGATGGGAATCGGGCCGTGGGCGGGCTTCACCCTCGGCTGGTTGTACTGGTACTACTACGTGATCATCATCGCGGTGGAAGCCGTTGCGGGAGCGAAGATCCTGTCGGTCTGGGTTGGCCTGCCGCTGTGGCTCATGGCGATGCTGTTGATGGCCGTGATGACCGCCACCAACCTGATCTCGGTGCGGTGGTTCGGCGAATTCGAGTTCTGGTTCTCCGGCATCAAGGTCGCGGCCATCGTGTCCTTCATCGTCCTGGGCCTGCTCTGGATCCTGGGACTGTGGCCGGGCGACACCGGCGGCCTGAGTAACCTGGTGGCCCACGGTGGCTTCGCCCCCAACGGAATTGGGGCCATTCTGGGCGCTGTGGTGGTGGTGATCTTCGCCTTCGGTGGCGCCGAGATCGTCACGATCGCCGCCGCGGAGAGCGCCGAGCCGGCGAAGTCGGTGGCCCGTGCCACCACCGGGGTCATCTGGCGGATCATCCTGTTCTACGTCGGCTCCATCTTCCTGGTCGTGTGCCTGCTGCCGTGGAACGACGCATCGGTGCTGTCCAGCCCCTACGTGGCCGCGCTGGACAAACTGCACATCCCCGGTGCCGGGCTGATCATGAACTTCGTCATCCTCACCGCGGTGCTCTCGGTGCTCAACTCGTCGATCTACACGTCCTCACGGATGCTGCGGGTCCTCGCATCACATGGTGACGCACCACAGTGGTTGGTACGGACCAACACTCGGGGCGTACCGACGCGCGCCATCCTGGCCAGCACGGTGGTGGGATGGGTGTCGGTGGTGCTCGCCTACTTCGCCCCCGATTCCCTGTTCCTGTTCCTGGTGAATTCCTGCGGCGTGGTCGCGATCTTCATGTATGTGATGATCGGCGCCTCGGAACTGCGGGTGCGCAGGGCGATCGAACGTGAGGACCCATCCAAGCTGACGTTGAAGATGTGGTTCTTTCCCTACCTGACGATCGTGGTGATCGCGTGCTTCGTCCTCGTTCTGCTGGCCATGCTCTTCGACGTCGATCAGCGCATCCAGCTGCTGGCGAGCGTGCTGAGCCTCGTCGTGGTGGTGCTCGCCTACGTCCTGCGCAAGCGGTATGGGCGGGTGCCTGTTGACGCCGACACCGCTGACGTGGCGAAACTCGACGAACTGGCATGAGCGGCGTCTTCTCTCAGGACTCGCGCCGGCTGCCCGGGTCGGCGAGGTGGTCGGTCCGTGTCGTGGACCTGGCCACGGGGAAGACGTTGTGGGAGCACGATCCTCACCGCGTGCTCAAGACCGCCAGCGTAGGCAAGGTTTTTCTGCTTGCGGAGGTGGCGCGCCGGATCGAGGACGCCACGCTGGACCCGGGTGAAATCATCTGCGCCACAACTGAAGACGTGGTGGCGGATTCGGGCGTGCTCTACCTGATGAGCCGCCGGGACCAACGGGTCGACGACCTGTGTCTGCTGATCGGGGCGGTCAGCGACAACATGGCCACCAACATGCTGCTACGCCGGCTCGGGCTCGAACACGTCCAACGCGCGACCCGGGACCTGGGCTTCACCGAAAGCGGCCTACGCGACCGGGTGCGGCTGAACCGGCCGCACGACGACCCGCTCACACTCTCGGTGGGAAGCGCCGCCGAGCTGTGCGATTTCGTCGCCCGCCTCGATGCCGGCACCATCCACAGCACCGCGGTGTCCGACCGGGTACGTCAATGGCTCGGCGTGAACACCGATCTGTCGATGGTGGCACCGGCTTTCGGCCTCGATCCGCTGGCGCACACCGAGTTTGATCACGGTTTCGAGCTGTGGAACAAGACCGGGACGATCTCCGATGCCAGGATCGATATCGGCAGCGTCAAGTGCCGGGCCAGTGGCCGCCGAGTCGGCTATGCCGTGCTGGCCAACTGGGCCCTCGGTGAAGACCATCGGGACCCGGTCCTGGCCGCCATGCAGCGGGTGGGCATCGACATCCGCCGGTATCTGCAGAACGGTTGCTAGGCGGACGCGCCGACCCCGGTGATCTGATCGGCGATCGCCCGCAGCGCATCCAGGTCGGACACATCGAACGGCAGTGACGGAACCCCGACGATCGCCACGTGCGGGTTGGCGCCGGTGAACCGCGACAGCAGCCGGACCTCGCGCTTGGCGGTGTGGGCCCGATCGGCGTGAATGCGCAGCACTGCGGCCGTCAGCGATTCCGGGTCGTCGGCCGCCAGCACGTCGGCAGCCTCCTCGGCCTTGTCCGCGTGCAGATCGCACAGCGTGGGATGAGTGCGGTTGAGGATCAGCCCGGCCAGCGGCATCTGCTCGCTCGACAGCCGGTCGACGAAGAACGACGCCTCACGCAACGCGTCGGGTTCGGCCGCCGACACCACCACGAACTGGGTGCCGCGACGCTTGAGCAGTTCGTAGGTCTTGTCGGCCTTCTGCCGGAAACCGTCGAACGTGGCGTCCAGTGCTTGCACGAAACCTGCTGCGTCGGAAAGCATCTGCGACCCCAGCACGGTGGACAACGCTTTCATGGCCAGCCCGACGGCTCCGGTGACGAGCTTGCCGATGCCGCGCCCCGGGGCCAGCAGCAGCCGCCACAACCGGCTGTCCATGAAGCTGCCCAACCGTTTTGGTGCATCGAGGAAGTCCAGGGCGTTGCGCGACGGCGGGGTGTCCACGACCACGAGATCCCACTTGTCCTCGGCCAGCAGCTGACCGAGCTTCTCCATCGCCATGTACTCCTGCGTGCCGGCCAGCGAGGTCGCCACGGTTTGGTAGAACTGGTTCTCCAGAATGGCGTCGGCCCGGCCGGGATCCGAATACTGCACCACCATCTCGTCGAACGTGCGGCGCATGTCGAGCATCATCGCGTGCAGTTCCCCGGTGACCTCCGGAGCCAGCGGCACGCGCTGCGGGGTGTTGCCGAGATCCTTGATGCCCAACGCCTGGGCCAGCCGACGGGCCGGGTCGATCGTGAGCACCACGACGGTGCGCCCGTATTCGGCGGCCCGCAGCGCCATCGCGGCGGCTGTCGTGGTTTTGCCGACTCCGCCTGCGCCGCAACAGACTACGACGCGGTTGGCGGTGTCGGACAGGATCGTGTGCATGTCCAATGCCGGTGGGTGGGCACTCATGGTTATCGGACCCCCTGCTGTTCCAGTGCTTCGGCGAGCTCGTAGAGGCTGCCGAGGTCGACGCCGTCGGCCAGGGCGGGCAGTTCGAGACGGGGAATGTCGATGGCGTCGAGCAGTTCGGCGCTTTCGGCACGCGCGGCGATCCTGGTCGCGTGCTGGATGGACTCCGTCAGCAGGCCGGCGAAGTCGTTGTCGGACAACGTGATTCCGGCTTTGTCCAATCCGGCGCGAACCGTGTCGGCATCGATGTCGCCCTCGGCGGCCTTGGTCAGCGACTCGGCCGGAAGGTGCGCCGGAATGTTGCGGTTGACGATGACGCTGCCGATCGGCAGCCCCAACTCGGTGAGTTCCTCGATCGCCTCCAGGGTTTCCTGGACCGGTAATGCCTCCAGCAAGGTGACCAGATGGATGGCGGTCTGCTCGGAATGCAGGATCTTGACCACGCCCTCGGCCTGCGAGTGCACGGGACCGCCCTTGGCCAGGTCCGAGACCGCCTTGGTGACGTCCAGGAACCGCGGAATGCGGCCGGTGGGAGGAGAATCCACCACGATTGCGTCGTACACGCCGCGCTTGGCCTTGGCGTCGTTCTGGGTGCGTACCACGATCTCTTTGATCTTGCCGGTGAGCAACACGTCCCGCAGGCCCGGCGCGATGGTGGTGGCGAACTCGATGGCGCCGATCCGGCGCATCGCCCGGCCGGCCAGCCCGAGGTTGTAGAACATGTCGAGGTATTCCAGGAACGCCGCCTCGATGTCGATGGCGAGGGCGTTGACCTGTCCGCCGCCGTCGGCGGTGGCGACCTTGACTTCCTCGTACGGCAGCGGCGGCACGTCGAACAACTGCGCGATGCCTTGCCGTTCCTCGACCTCGACCAGAAGCACCTTGCGTCCGCCGGCGGCCAGCGCCAGGGCCAACGCCGCAGCCACCGTGGACTTGCCGGTGCCGCCCTTGCCGGAAACGAAGTGCAGTCGGGCCTTGGTCAGCCGCGACGGCCAGCCGACGTGTTTGGCGCCGCTCTCAGTGGTTGCCACCACTGCATGCTAACCAAGCCCGGCTGTCCGACCGATAAGCTCAGCCGCATGAGCGAACCAACCCGGTGGGAATACGCCACGGTGCCGTTGTTGACGCACGCCACCAAACAGATTCTCGACCAGTGGGGGCAGGACGGCTGGGAGCTGGTCTCCGTGCTTCCCGGCCCGACGGGCGAGCAGCACGTCGCCTACCTCAAGCGGCCGAAGTGACGAACTCGCAGCGGTTGGCCGAACTCGGCATCGAACTGCCCGACGTCGTCGCCCCGCTGGCCGCCTACGTGCCCGCGGTGCGCACCGGCAATCTCGTCTACACCGCCGGTCAACTGCCGATCCAGGCGGGTGAGCTCTTGGCCACCGGCAAGGTCGGCGACGAGGTCAGCCCCGAGCACGCCAAGGAGCTGGCCCGAATCTGCGGGCTCAACGCCCTGGCCGCGGTGCACGCGCTCGTCGGCATCGACTCCGTCGTCAAGGTCGTCAAGGTGGTCGGTTTCGTCGCCTCGGCCGCGGGCTTCCACGGTCAGCCCGGTGTGGTCAACGGAGCCTCCGAGCTCTTCGGGGAGATCTTCGGCGAGGCGGGCGCCCACGCCCGTTCCGCCGTGGGCGTGTCGGAGTTGCCGCGCAACGCGCCGGTCGAGGTCGAGATCATCGTCGAAACAGCGTGACAGCCGCGTCGCATCTTCAGCACCCTGCCTACGGGCAGGTGAGGCCGGTCGTCGAGACAGACAAGATGTCGGCCTCCGTACTGTTGTGCGACAACCCTGGCCTGATGACGCTGGAGGGTACCAACACCTGGGTGTTGCGCGGCCACGGTAGCGACGAGATCGTCATCGTCGACCCCGGTCCTGACGATGAGGCGCACATCGCGCGCATCGCCGAGTTGGGCACCGTCGCGTTGGTGCTGATCAGTCACAAGCACGAGGACCACACCGGCGGCATCGACAAGCTCGTCGACCTCACCGGCGCCACCGTGCGCTCCGTGGGCAGTGGCTTCCTGCGCGGAATGGGCGGGCCGTTGACCGACGGCGAGGTGATCGACGCGGCCGGCCTGCGCATCAAGGTGATGGCCACACCTGGCCACACCGTCGACTCATTGTCCTTCGTGCTCGACGACGACAGCGGGCAGGGCGCGGTCCTGACGGCGGACACCGTGCTGGGCCGTGGCACCACCGTCATCGACACCGAAGACGGCAGCTTGCGTGACTATCTGGAATCCCTGCACCGGCTCCAGGGGCTGGGTGCCCGTCCGGTGCTGCCCGGGCACGGCCCCGATCTGCCGAACCTGCACGAGGTGGCCACGATGTACCTGGCCCATCGCGAGGAGCGATTGGACCAGATACGTGCGGCACTAAGGGAACTCGGTGAAGAGGCGTCGGCCCGTCAGGTCGTCGAGCACGTCTACACCGACGTCGACCAGAAACTCTGGGACGCCGCCGAGAAGAGCGTGCAAGCCCAACTGGACTACCTGCGCGCTTAGCGGGCTCTGTGCCGGATGCTCGCGCTAGCGCGCTCGGCGTGCCAGACGCTCGCTGTCGGAGATCAGGACGCTCTTGCCCTCGAGTCGGATCCAGCCGCGGTGGGCGAAATCGGCCAGCGCCTTGTTGACCGTCTCGCGGGACGCGCCGACGAGCTGGGCGATCTCTTCCTGCGTGAGGTCGTGGGTCACGCGCAGCGCCCCGCCCTCCTGGGTGCCGAACCGCTGGGCCAGCTGCAGCAGCTGCTTGGCCACCCGGCCGGGAACGTCGGTGAAGATCAGGTCGGCCAGGTTGTTGTTGGTGCGACGCAGGCGACGGGCCAACACCCGCAGCAGCTGCTCGGCGATCTCGGGCCGGTCGGCGATCCATGCGCGCAGCGCGTCACGGTCCATCGACACCGCGCGCACCTCGGTGATGGTGGTCGCGCTCGAGGTACGGGGCCCCGGGTCGAAGATCGACAGCTCGCCGAACATGTCCGACGGACCCATGATGGTCAGCAGGTTTTCCCGGCCATCCGGTGAACGGCGGCCGATCTTCACCTTGCCGGAGATGATGATGTACAGCCGGTCGCCGGGCTCGCCTTCGGCGAAGACCGTATGCCCGCGTGGGAAGTCGACGGGCTGCAACTGCTTCGTCAGCGCCGAAACGGCGGTCGGTTCGACTCCCTGGAAGATTCCGGCCCTCGCCAGGATCTCGTCCACGTTGCCCCTTAAGCTATTGGGTGTGTTGTCCTCTTACTGATACTGCCTGCTCAGTGTAGAGGTACGCGGTTTCGCGACTAGCCCACGCTACACACGATTGACAGGTCGGGACGCCGGAAACCCGGTATTGATGATCTCCGGCTCGTAGTACCGCGTCGGCAAACCTTCACTCTCGAGCCCGAAGGTCAGCGGTTTGGGGCGAGCCACGGCGATCTCGGGCGATGGTTCGCGCGCCAATCCTGATTCGAGTCGGTCTAGCCCGAACGCCGCCAGCATGAGCAAGCCCGGGATGAGCGCCACCAGCAACCACGACACAAGGCAGTAGTTAACACGCCGCAGGTCTCAGCGGGGTCACGAATTGTCACCGGTCCGCGGCACGGAATGTCCGAGGTGGTCAGTACGCTTGCTGGCGTGACTGCGGCTGCCGCCCCATCCGGGAAAACGCGCCGGTCCAGGAAGTGGGACACCGAGACGCACCTGGGCCTGGTCCGTCGGGCCCGACGGATGAATCGGGAACTGGCCCGGGCTTTTCCACATGTCTACTGCGAGCTGGATTTCACCAATCCGCTGGAGCTCGCGGTGGCGACCATCCTGAGCGCGCAGAGCACTGACAAACGGGTAAACCTGACCACTCCGGCCCTGTTCAAGAAGTACCGCACCGCGCTGGATTACGCGCAGGCCGACCGCGCCGAGATGGAAGAGCTGATCCGGCCGACCGGCTTCTACCGCAACAAGACCACCTCGCTGATCCGGCTGGGGCAGGAGTTGGTGGAACGGTTCGACGGGCAGGTGCCCGACGACCTCGACGATCTGGTGACCCTGCCCGGGGTGGGCCGCAAGACCGCCAACGTCATCCTCGGCAATGCCTTCGACATCCCCGGCATCACCGTCGACACGCACTTCGGCCGTCTGGTCCGCCGCTGGCGCTGGACCACAGAGGAAGACCCGGTCAAGGTCGAATTTGCGATCGGCGAGCTCATCGAGCGCAAAGAATGGACCCTGCTCAGCCACCGGGTGATCTTCCACGGCCGTCGGGTCTGCCATGCCCGCAAACCCGCCTGCGGGGTGTGCGTGCTGGCCAAGGACTGCCCGTCGTTCGGTCTCGGGCCCACCGACCCGGAAACCGCGGCAGCGCTGGTCAAAGGTCCCGAGACCGAGCACCTGCTGGCGTTGGCCGGGTTGTGACGGCCCGATGAGCAGATCGGCCAGATGGACCGTGGCGGTTCTGGTGGTCCTGATGGCACTCGGCACCGCGTTCTGGATGGAGCTGCGTGACGAGCCGGCGCCGCAGGTCGGGGCGGGACAGTCCACCGCCCGCGACCACCGCGACGCCGATACTCCCGAGGCGCTGGCCGGCCCCCGGGCCCGCGCCGACCTGCGGCCGTGCCCCGGGCCAGGGGAGGGGGACGGGCCGCAGGCGCTGCGCGGCATCACCCTCGACTGCGCAGGTGACGGCGTACCCGTCGACGTGGCGGCGGCACTGGCCGGGCGCACGGTGGTGCTCAATCTGTGGGCGTACTGGTGCGGGCCCTGCGCCGACGAACTGCCTGCGATGTCCGAATACCAGCGCCGCGTCGGCGACGACGTCCTCGTCGTGACGGTGCACCAGGACGAGAACGAGACGGCGGCGTTGATCCGGTTGGCCGAACTCGGGGTGCACCTGCCGACGTTGCAGGACGGCCGCCGCCTGGTCGCGGCCGCACTGAAGGTGCCCAACGTCATGCCTGCGACGGTGGTTTTGCGCGCGGACGGTAGCGTGGCCGGGACCCTACCCCGCTCCTTCGTCAGCGCCGACGAGATCGCGGCGGCGGTCGATGAGTTGATCCGCTCTAGCCGATAGGAGCACCCGCCGGTGAGATCGACGCGCGACGGGCTGTTCCCGGATGTCGCTCCGGCCTGGCTCAAACCGCTCGTGGACAACCTCGACCGGGTGCCCGACGCCTACCGCAGGCGGGTGCCGCCGGAGGTACTGGCCTCCATCGTCGAAGCCAACAACCAGGCCGCCCAGGCGGGTGCCCGACGCGATGCCGCGGTGCTCGTGCTGTTCTCCGGACCGCCCGAGGGCGCGCCCCCGACTCTCCCCGACGACGCCGATCTGCTCGTGACGGTCCGCGCCGCGACGTTGCGCCACCATGCCGGCCAGGCCGCATTCCCGGGCGGCGCCGCCGATCCCGGCGACGAAGGCCCGATCGGTACCGCTTTCCGGGAGGCCACCGAGGAGACGGGCATCGACACCAGCCGGCTCTACCCGCTGGCCACCCTGGAGAAGATGTTCATCCCGCCATCGGGATTCCACGTGGTTCCGGTGCTGGCCTATTCACCCGATCCCGGGCCGGTGGCCGTGGTGAACGAATCCGAGACGGCCGTCGTGGCGCGGGTTCCGGTGCGGGCCTTCACCAACCCGGAAAACCGGCTCATGGTGTACCGGGAGTCCAACTCGAGCCGGTTCGCCGGGCCCGCGTTCCTCCTCAACGAGATGCTGGTGTGGGGTTTCACCGGCCAGGTCATCTCGGCGATCCTCGACGTCGCAGGCTGGGCCAAGCCGTGGAACACCGAGGACGTCCGCGGACTCGACGAGGCAATGGCCCTCGTCGGGCATGACAACGGTTACGGTGAAGCCCAAAGTTGAAGTGGATATAGATGACACCTTCGGTCTGGCTCGATTTCGCCATCCTCGGCATCGGGTTCGTTGCCGCCATCTCCGGCTGGCGCTCGGGCGCGCTCGGCTCCCTGCTGTCTTTCATCGGCGTGGTGCTCGGTGCGGTGGCAGGCGTGCTGCTGGCCCCGCACGTCATCCCGCACATCAGCGGTGACCGCACCAAGCTGTTCGCCACGCTGTTTTTGATCCTGGCGCTGGTGGTGATCGGGGAGATCGCCGGCGTGGTGCTGGGCAGGGCGGTGCGCGGCACGATCCGCAACCGGTTGTTCCGCGCGTTCGACTCGGTGGTCGGGGTGAGCCTGATGCTCGTCGCGGTCCTGGTCGCCTCCTGGCTGCTGGGCAGCCTGCTGACCTCGTCGGACCAGCCGAATCTGGCTGGGGCAGTGAAGAACTCGCGGGTACTGACCGAGGTTGACAAGGTGGCGCCGGACTGGCTGCGCTCGGTGCCCAACCGGTTGTCGGCGCTGCTGGACACCTCCGGTCTGCCCGATGTGCTCGAACCGTTCGGGCGTACCCCCATCGTCAACGTCGATGCTCCTGACGCGGCGCTGGCCACCGATCCGGTGGTGACGACGACCCAGCCCAGCGTGGTCAAGATCCGCGGCGTCGCACCGAGTTGCCAGAAGGTGTTGGAGGGCAGCGGATTCGTCGTCGCACCCAACCGGGTGATGTCCAACGCCCACGTGGTGGCCGGTGCCGACAGCGTGACGATCGAGGCCGACGGCAAGACCTACGACGCCGGCGTCGTGTCCTACGATCCCAACGCCGACATTTCCATCCTGGACGTGCCGAACCTGCCGATCCAACCCCTGCAGTTCGCCGACCAGCCCGCCCCGAAAGGCACCGACGCCGTGGTGATGGGCTATCCCGGCGGCGGTGATTTCCTGGCCACCCCGGCCCGCGTCCGCGAGATCATCGAGCTCAACGGTCCCGACATCTACCGGACCACCACGGTCACCCGCGAGGTGTACACGGTCAGGGGCACGGTGCGGCAAGGCAATTCGGGCGGCCCGATGATCAACCGGTCGGGCAAGGTGCTCGGCGTGGTGTTCGGCGCGGCCGTCGACGACGTCGACACCGGATTCGTGCTGACCGCCAAGGAGGTCGAGCGTCAGCTGGCCAAGATCGGCAACACCGAACGGGTGCACACCGGGACCTGCATCAGCTCCTGATCAACCGGTCCGCAGCGCCGCCAGGAACCGGTTCAGCTGCCGGTTGACCGCCTCCGGTTGCTCTTCATGGCCGAAATGTCCGGCATCCGAGATCGATACGTATCGGCCGTGCGGGGCGTAGTGCTGGGTGCGATGCACCGGGTCGGGCAGGACATAGGGGTCGGCGTCGCCGCGCATGTGCAACACCGGCACACCGACCGGGCGCTTCATCGACCGCATGAACCGCCGGCCCTCACCACGCAGCTGACTGCGCACCGCCCACCGCTGGTATTCCAGGGCGCAGTGCGCGGCACCCGGGATCTGGATGGCCTGACGCAAATGACCCATGGTGTCCGAGAAATCCGTGGTGGTCTGCCATGCGGCACCGGCGCGGCTACGGACCAGCTGCTCCAGCGCCGCACCGTCGTGTCGGGTCAGGGTGTGCTCCGGCCACGTCGGCAGCTGGTAGCGCAGCATCGACGGCAACAACGCGCGGCCCTGATCCCGGCGGCTCAGGGTGGAGGTTCGCAGCGCCACCGGATGCGGTGAACTCACCAAAGCGATCGCATTGACCACCCGCGGATGCAGCACGGCCGTCGCCCAACACACCAGGCCGCCGTCGGCATGTCCGACCAACGTCGCGGTCTTGTGTCCGAGCGCCCGCACCAGCCCCGCGGTGTCCCCGGCCAACGTCCAGCCGTCGTATCCGCGCGGTGGCTTGTCACTGTCGCCGTAGCCACGCAGGTCGACCGCGACCACCCGGGCGCCGGTCAGGGCGGTGAGTTGATGACGCCACGACCACCAGAACGAGCCGAATCCGTGGAGCAGGATGACCAGCGGGCGGTCGGGAGCGGCAGGCTCACCCTCGTTTTCACCCTCGACCAGATGAAACCGAATCCCATTGGCATGCACCTGCAGATGCCGCCATGGCCCCTCGATCCGGACGATCGACGGGTCGGGCGGAGGCATTACCAGCCTGACGGGTCGGCGGCCGGCTTGATGGCAACGGCCGTCGTGACGTTCTTGTCGTGCCCGGGCGTCAGGGCCTCGCGCGTCTCCTTGACCGATTCGATGGTCTGCCGCGGACCCCGGATCCGTCGCACCTTCAGGAAGCCGAACAGGGCCAGCGCCCCGGTGACCACCACCATGATGCCGAACACGATCAGGAAGGCCACCCAGCGCCACAGCCATGTGTCGAGCAGTTCGGCCAGGAAGAAGAAGAAAAAGAAGGTCGAGTAGAACAACACCACCAGCGCGGCGATGAAGAACACGCTGCCGGTCAGGCCCTTCTTCACGTCGCGGGTGATCTCGGCCTTGGCCAGCTCCACCTCGGCACGCACCAGCGTGGAGACCTGTGCGGTGGCGTCCTTGACGAGATCGCCGATCGAAGGGTCCGGCTTGGGGGCGTGCGGATCGACGAGCGGAATCGAGGTCACCGTCGTCGGAACGCCGTCCCTGCGGTCGCCTGTGCTCATGGCGTTCATGTTGCCATGCGGCGAACCCGTTAACGATCCCGGCTGACCTCCCGGAGTTAGTAGACTGGGTCCATTCTTGAGTTGCGCGGGTCGGGCGCGTCGATTGGAGGACACTTGACGAGCGGACACCGCAGGCAGTTGCTCATCGGTGCATCGATCATCGCCCTGGCTGCGATCCTCACGTCGGTCCTTTCCCCCGGTCAAGCGCATGCCGATGCACCGGTGGTGCTCGGCGGCGGTTCGGGCATCGTGGTCAACGGAGAGTCGTTCTGCACGCTCACCACGATCGGGCACGACAACGCGGGTCGGCTCATCGGTTTCACCTCGGCGCACTGCGGTGGACCGGGTGCCACGGTGTCGGCCGAAGGTGCCGACGGCGCCGGGGTGCTCGGCACGATGGTCGCCGGTAACGATCTGCTCGATTACGCGGTGATCCAGTTCGATCCCGCCAAGGTCACCCCGACCAACAACGTCAACGGCTTCCAGATCGACGGGCTCGGACCGGATCCGGTGTTCGGCGAGATTGCCTGCAAGCTCGGCCGCACCACGGGCTATTCGTGTGGTGTGACGTGGGGCCCGGGTCAGGATCCCGGCACCATCGTCAACCAGGTGTGCGGCCAGCCCGGCGATTCCGGCGCGCCGGTGACGGTCAACAACCGGCTCGTCGGCATGATCCACGGCGCCTACACCGAGGAATTGCCCACCTGCGTGGTGAAATTCGTGCCGCTGCACACGCCCGCGGTGACGATGTCGTTCAACACCCAGCTGGCCGACATCACTGCCAAGAACCGGCCGGGAACGGGTTTCGTGCCCGTTTCTTAGCGCGAACAGACGCAAACCCGTACCGATTCGCGCGAAAAGGTACGGGTTTGCGTCTGTTCGGCGGAGTTACTTGCTGGCGCGGATGGCCTCGAACACGCTGGGGTCGACCAGGGTCGAGGTGTCACCGAGCTCGCGGCCCTCGGCCACATCGCGCAGCAACCGGCGCATGATCTTGCCGCTGCGGGTCTTGGGCAGCTCGGGCACCACGTGGATCTCGCGCGGTTTGGCGATCGGGGAGATCTCGGTGGCCACCTGGGCGCGCAGCTCGTCGATCATGTCCGCGGCCCCGCCGTGCGCGGAGGCCTTGAGGATGACGAATGCGCAGATCGCCTGTCCGGTGGTGTCATCGGATGCGCCGACGACGGCGGCCTCGGCCACCCCGGAATGCCCGACCAGGGCCGATTCCACCTCGGCGGTCGAGATTCGGTGACCGGACACGTTCATGACGTCGTCGATGCGACCCAGCACCCAGATGTTGCCGTCCGAGTCGTAGCGGGCGCCGTCACCGGCGAAGTACCAGCCCTGCTCGGCGAAGCGCGACCAGTAGGTGTCCTTGAACCGCTGAGGGTCACCCCAGATGCCGCGCAGCATCGCCGGCCATGGCTGATCCAGTACCAGGTAACCGGTGACGTGCTCGGCTTCGTCGGCGCCGGGCACCAGTTCGTTGCCGTCGTCGTCGACGATCTTGGCCGAGATACCGGGCAGCGGCGTCATCGCCGAACCGGGCTTGGCCGCGGTGACACCGGGCAGCGGGGAGATCATGATGGCCCCGGTCTCGGTCTGCCACCAGGTGTCGACGACGGGAGTCTTATTGGCGCCGATGACTTCCCGGTACCAGCGCCAGGCCTCGGGGTTGATCGGTTCGCCCACCGAACCCAGCAGCCGCAGACTGGACAGGTTGTGTGCGGCGGGGATCTGGCGGCCCAGCTTCATGAAGGTGCGGATCAGCGTGGGCGCGGTGTAATAGATTGTGACACCGTACTTTTCGATGATCTCGAAGTGGCGGTGCTCGGTCGGTGACGTCGGGGTGCCCTCGTAGACCACCTGGGTGGCGCCATTGGCCAGCGGGCCGTAGACGATGTAGGTGTGCCCGGTGACCCAGCCGATGTCGGCGGTGCACCAGTACACGTCGCTCTCGGGTTTGAGGTCGAACACGTTGAAATGCGTGTACGCCGACTGGGTGAGGTAGCCGCCCGAGGTGTGCACGATGCCCTTGGGCTTGCCGGTGGTGCCCGAGGTGTAGAGCAGGAACAGTGGCTGCTCGGCGTCGAACGCTTCCGGGGTGTGCTCGGTGGAGGCCTTCTCGACGGTCTCGTGCCACCACAGATCGCGCCCGTCGGTCCAGTCGACATCGATCCCGGTGCGACGCACCACCAACACATGCTCGACCGACGGCTGATCCGAGACCGCTTCGTCGACGGCCGCCTTGAGTGAGGCGGCCTGCCCGCGGCGGTACTGGCCGTCGGTGGTGATGACGAGTTTGGCTTGGGCGTCCTCGACGCGGGCCCGCAGTGCGCTGGCGGAGAAGCCGGCGAACACAACACTGTGCATGGCACCCAGGCGGGCGCAGGCCAACATCGCCACAATCGCCTCGGGCACCATCGGCATGTAGATGGCCACCCGATCGCCGGCGGTTAGGCCGAGCTCGGTCAGGGCATTGGCAGCCCGGGAGACCTCATCCTTGAGCTGGGCGTAGGTGATGTCGCGGGCATCACCGACGGGCTCACCCTCCCAGTGGATCGCCACCCGGTCGCCGTGGCCCGCCTCGACGTGACGGTCCACGCAGTTGTAGGCGACGTTGAGCTTGCCGCCGACGAACCACTTGGCGAAGGGAGCGTCGGACCAGTCGAGGACCTCGCTGAACGGGGTCTGCCAGCTCAGCCGGTTGGCCTGGGCGGCCCAGAACGCCAGCCGGTCCTTCTCGGCCTCGGCGTACAACTCGCCCGTCGCGTTGGCATTGGCCGCGAATTCAGCAGGCGGCGGATAGGCTGACGGGACTTCGGTAGAGGTCGCTGACGGGTTAGACATGCATGTGAGCCTAGTCACCAAACGTTGCACAGGCGTTGGGACGTCACAAGACGGTTGACGGGCGGCAGCGTTGTTGCGCCCAACGGTCGGCGAGCGCATGTTCAGCGGTCGGCTAGCGTTGATGCCCGTGACCGACGAGCGCTCGCGCGAGAAGCCGACAAACACCGATCCACTCGCACCGCTCGTTGACCTGCCCGGTGTTTCCGCGGCCAGCGACGAGGCGCGGGATGCCCTGGGCCGGGCGCATCGGCACAAGTTCAATCTGCGGGGCTGGCCGCAGACCGCGGCCGAGGCGGCCCTCCGTGCGGCGCGGGCGTCGGCGGTGCTCGACGGCGGGGCGGTGCAGCTGTCCGCCGACGGTGAGCCCGATCCGGTCACCGCGGGCGCCATCCGGGTCGCCGAAGCACTCGAAGGCGGCGCCACCGCGCTGGTCGGAGTGTGGCAGCGAGCGCCGATGCAGGCCTTGGCCCGGTTGCACGCGTTGGCCGCCGCCGACCTCGCCGACGACGAGCATCTGGGCCGGCCACGAACCGATCCCGACGTCGGGCGTCGTCTCGAACTGCTGACCGACATCCTGGCCGGCGGCTCCAAAGTTCCGGCCCCGGTGTTGGCGGCGGTCGCCCACGGCGAACTCCTCAGCCTGGCTCCATTCGGTACCGCCGACGGGGTGGTGGCGCGTGCGGTGTCGCGTCTGGTGACGATCGCCAGTGGGTTGGATCCGCACGGCCTCGGGGTGCCGGAGGTGTATTGGATGCGCAAGTCGGGGGAGTACCGGGCTGCCGCACGGGGATTCGCCTCCGGCACGCACGACGGGTTGACCGCGTGGCTGCTGTTCAGTAGCGAGGCGTTGAAGGGTGGCGCGCGAGAAGCGTTGCAGATCGCCCAGTCAGCGGCCGGCTGACCCGCCGCACGGAGCTGCCTCAGCAAACGAAAGCGGGCGACGGTCCGAACGATGTTCGGCTCGTCGCCCGCTAGCACGGATACCGGTTACCAAGCGTGCCAACGTGGGTTGCGTGGGTGGCCTCGGCGTCCTTGCGATGCGCTTCGGCTGCGGCCCTACCCAAAGAGCCGTCGTGGCCGTCCGCTCCTCGCAATCACGCAGGCCCGCAACACTTTTGCCTATTCCGCGGCATGTGCTCCGCGTGGGTGCCGGGACCCGTGCTGGGGAGCTTGGTTCGGGAGATTTAGCCTTCTCTTCCGGCTAAGCCTTGGCCTCATCCAAGCTTCCGTGGTTCCTTTGTACTACGTGACCACGGTCACAGCAAGGGTGAAACAGGGCCGAGTTCTGATCGTTACGCCGAGGGCCTCAGCTACTACATGCGGTAGGTCAGGAAGTGAAGCGTCGCAGCAGTGAATACGTCAGCGCGCCGGCCGCCAGAGCGCTGATCCCGACGGCGGCACTCGTGGCGACCGCAGCCCCCGACGGGGCCGGGATCCGATCGCGCAGCGATACCGGTCGGCTGAAGGTCAACACCGGCCACCCGCGGGCGGCGGCTTCTTTGCGCAACCCCCGGTCGGGGTTGACGGCCGTCGGGTGGCCGACGCTTTCGAGCATCGGGATGTCGGTGATCGAGTCCGAGTACGCGTAGCAGTGGTCCAACGCATAGCCCTCGCGGGCGGCCAGGGCGCGAATCGCCTCGACTTTGCCTTCGCCGTAGCAGTAGAACGCGATCTCGCCGGTGTACCGCCGGTCTTCGACCACCATGCGGGTGGCCATCGCATGGGTCGCGCCCAGGGCCCGGGCGATCGGGGCGACGATCTCCTCGCCCGAGGCCGACACCACGACGACATCGCGGCCGCACAGCTTGTGATCGGCGATCAGCTCCGCCGCCTCGGCGAAGACCAACGGGTCCACGATGTCGTGCAGTGTCTCGCCGACGATCGACTTGACCTGCTCGACATCCCAGCCGGTGCACATGTTGGTGATGTAGCTGCGCATCCGGTCCATCTGATCGTGGTCGGCACCCGACATCAGGAACAGAAACTGGGCGTAGGTGGACTTGAGGACGGTGCGGCGGTTCAGCAGGCCCTGATTGAAGAAAGGTTTGCTGAAAGCCAGCGTGCTGGACTTGGCGATGACGGTCTTGTCGAGGTCGAAGAAGGCGGCGGTGCGCACCGGCCGGTCACCGTGCGGTGCGGATTGCTGTGCGATCGACTCCCCGGCAGCCCGATCGGTTGCGGTCACAGGCGCAAGCATAGAGGCAGGTGCCTCGCCCTATCTGGCCGGCAACACAAAATGGCAGTTCACGACACATTCTTGCGGGCGACGGCCCCGGCGAGACAGTCGGTAGCCCGCGCAGATGTCCCTTGCGTGTTTTGGCAGTTCCGTGTGTATAGTGAGCATTACTCGGCTTATGCCGAGGGTGTATCAGCCCGACCCCCCGGGGCTGATACACGACGACCTCCGCCTCCTCCCCCCCTGGCGGGGGTCGTCCCTTTTTCAGGGGAAGAATCCTCACCGGCCCCGCCGCCGTAGTTGCGGAACCGTATTTTCAGTGCGTGGTTGCCGGTACGTACGCGGACCGCGATTCATCCACAGCGTCCAGTTCATCCACAATCGGCGAATTGGCGATGGTGCCCAGGCCGTGGTTGCCCCCAGGCTTGGGGCATGGCCACCTCGAAGACCCCGACCAGCCCACCGGGCACCGTGCTGGCGCTCATCGGCGATCCGCTGCTACGCGAAGACGTGTCCCGGGTGGCCGCCGCGGCGGGCGTGGGGCTGGTCCTCGTCGACGAACCTTCCGGACGCAAGGCCTGGATGGCCGCCGCCGCGATACTGCTCGACGCCGCGGCCGCGCTGCGTTGTGCAGCACGCGCACTGCCTCGTCGCGCCCGGGTCGTCATCGTCGGCCGGACTGAACCACAACCGGAAGATTGGCAGGCCGCGATCGCGGTCGGCGCGCAACAACTGGTTACCCTGCCGGCCCAAGAGGCCGATCTGGTCGCGGCACTGTCCGAGGCCGCGTGCCGCGACGACGGCCGAGGTCCGGCCGTGGCGGTGCTGGGTGCTCGAGGAGGCGCCGGCGCTTCGGTGTTCGCGGTGGCGCTGGCGCAATCGGCAACCGAAGCGCTGCTGGTCGAGGCCGACCCGTGGAGTGGCGGCATCGACCTGGTGGCCGGCAGCGAGGATCTGGCCGGGCTGCGGTGGCCGGACCTGGCGTTGCAGGGTGGCCGGTTGGGATTTCCGGCGCTGCGTGACGCGCTGCCGCGCCGGGACGGGGTCAGCGTGCTCGCCAGCGGGCGTTCGGGAGTCGAGATCGAAGCCGGGCCGCTGGGCGCGGTCATCGACGCCGGGTGCCGCGGCGGCGTCACCGTCGTCTGCGATGTGCCCCGGCGCGCCACCGCAGCGGCCGAGACCGCGTTGGATGTCGCTGATCTCGTCGTGGTGGTGACACCGGCCGACGTGCGCTCGTGTACCGCGGCGGCCGCCGCCCGCCCCTGGCTGCTGGCCTGCAACCCGAACGCGGGCGTGGTGGTCCGTGGCCCGTCACCCGGCGGCCTTCGCGCAGCCGAGGTGGCCCGAATCGTGGACCTGCCGTTGCTGGCCGCGATGCGTCCGCAGTCCGGTCTCGCCGAGGCGTTGGAGCGCGGCGGATTACGCGTGCGGCCTCGGTCACCGCTGGGATCGGCGGCGCGTCGGGTGCTCGCGGTCCTGGCCGGGCACCCGGCGCAGGAGGCGGCATGAGCTCCTCACTGATAGACCGGGTGCGCGAACGGCTGGTCAACGAGACGTCGTCGCGGGGCGCGCTGAGCCCAGGCGTGGTGGCCGCGGCGATCCGGGCCGAGTCCGGCGGCCTGCTCGGCGACACCGAGGTACTGAGCAATCTGCGGCTGCTGGAAACCGAGTTGACCGGCGCCGGGCTTCTGGAGCCGCTGCTGTGTGCACCGACGACCACCGATGTGCTGGTGACCGCACCTGATGCGGTCTGGGTGGACGACGGCAATGGATTGCACCGCAGCACTGTGTGTTTCACCGACGAGGGCGCAGTCCGCCGGCTGGCGCAGCGGCTGGCACTGCTGGCCGGGCGTCGGCTCGACGAGGCGCAGCCGTGGGTAGACGGTCAACTCACCGGTATCGGCCCGTTCACCGTGCGCCTGCACGCGGTGCTGCCCCCGGTCGCGTCCGCGGGCACCTGCCTGTCGCTGCGGGTGTTGCGCCCAGCCACCCAGAACCTCGACAGCCTCACCCGGTCTGGGGCGATTCCGCCGGAGGTGGCAGACCTGCTGCGGGCCATCATCCGGGCCAGGCTGGCGTTCCTCATCTCCGGAGGAACCGGATGCGGCAAGACCACCTTGCTGGCCGCCGCACTCGGCGCCGTCGACGGGTGCGAACGCATCGTGTGTGTCGAGGACGCCGCCGAATTGGCTCCGCAGCATCCGCATTTGGTCAAGCTCGTGGCGCGTGCCGCCAACGTCGAGGGCGTCGGCGAGGTGACCGTGCGGGATCTGGTGCGCCAGGCGCTGCGGATGCGTCCGGACCGAATCGTCGTGGGTGAGGTGCGCGGGGCAGAGGTGGTGGACTTGCTCGCCGCACTCAACACCGGCCACGACGGCGGTGCGGGCACGGTCCACGCCAACAACCCGGCCGAGGTGCCGGCGCGGCTGGAGGCACTCGGTGCGCTCGGCGGGCTGGACCGCGCCGCACTGATCAGCCAGCTGGCCGCCGCCGTGCAGGTGCTGCTGCACGTGGGTCGGGACCGGAACGGGCGTCGCCGGCTCGCCGAGATCGCGGTATTGCACCGGGCTGGGCGGCACGACCTCGAGGTGATGACGGCGTGGCATGCCGACAGCGGGTGGGGGTGTGGCGCAGACGCGCTCAACGCGTTGCTCCATCAGCGGATGTGCTCATGACGATCAGCGCCCTGGCATTGGCAGCCGCACTTTTACTCTGGCCGGTCACTACTCGCCGTGCGGCCCCGTTACGGCCCAGCCGTGTCCCGCAGCGGCGTCGTACCTCGGTGGAATTGATGGTGACGGTGCTGGGAGTGGTTGTGGCGGTGCTGGTTTCGTTTCCGGCAGCGCTGGCCGTGGTAGCCGTCGCCACCACGGTGACGGTGCGTCGCAGGCGTGCGTTCACTCGGCAGCGACGACAGGAGGAATCGGCTGCGCTCCAGGCTGCCCTGGACGTGTTGGTCGGCGAGCTACGCACCGGTGTCCATCCGGTCAATGCCTTCGACACCGCGGCCGCCGAGGCGACCGGGCCGGTGCGTCAGGGCTTGAGCGCGGTTGCCGCCAGAGCACGACTGGGCGCCGACGTGGCGGCCGGATTGGAGGATGTCGCGGCAAGCTCGCGGCTGCCGATGCACTGGTACCGGCTCGCTGCGTGTTGGCGCCTGGCCCACGCATATGGCCTGTCGATCGCCGCCCTCATGCGCACGGCGCAACGCGACATCGTCGAGCGTGAGCGCTTTTCGTCGCATGTCCAGGCCGCCATGGCAGGTCCTCGGACGACGGCGGCGGTCCTCGCCGGGTTGCCGGTGGCGGGGCTGGTCCTCGGTCAGTTGATCGGTGCGAGGCCGTTGGCGTTCCTATGCGGTCCCGGGATCGGCGGTTGGCTGCTGGGCATCGGAGTGTTGCTGGCCTGCGCCGGCCTGACGTGGTCAGACCGGATCACCGATCGGGTCTTGAAATGATCTGGGCCGCATTGCTTCTCGCCGCAGCACTGCTGATCGGTGCAGATCCGGCCCGGGTACGCGCTCGGGCGGCACCGGCCCCGGCGCCTTCTCGAGGTCGGCAGCCGAGTCCGGCCGATGATCCGCTGGCCGCCGCCTCGACATTCGATCTTCTTGCCGCGTGTCTGTCTGCCGGGATGGCGGTCTCGACCGCGGCAGCCGCGGCCACCGCGTCGGCACCGCCGACTCTGGCACCGGTGTTGCACCGGGCGGCCGAGCTGTTGGCCCTCGGCGCCGACCCGGAACGGGCCTGGGCGCCAAGCAATGACACGTCGCCTCGGGACAGCAACGTCGAGGCCTTGCTGCGGCTGGCCCGACGCTCGGCCGCCTCGGGCAGCGCGCTGGCCGACGGGGTGGCCGAGCTGGCCGCGCAGTCGCGTCACGACGCGGCCACCGCTGCCGACGCGGTGGCCGAACGCGCCGCGGTGCTGGTGGCCGGACCGTTGGGGCTGTGCTATCTGCCGGCTTTCGTGTGTCTGGGTGTCATTCCGGTGGTCGCCGGTCTGGCCGGTGACGTGCTGGGTTCAGGTTTGTTGTGAGCAGGTCCGGCAAAGAGAGGAAAGTGTATGGAGGGAAACATGATTCAGCGGATGAACGCCAGGGCGACGCTGCTGATGCTCGACGAATCAGGCATGTCCACGGTGGAATATGCCATCGGCACGATTGCCGCCGCCGCGTTCGGGGCGATCTTGTACACGGTGGTCACCGGCGATTCGATCGTCAGCGCCCTGACCAACATCATCAGCCGGGCCCTGAACACCAACGTCTAGATGACCGGGGCGCGGTCACCGTCGAGGCGGCCTTCGCGATCGCGGCACTGGTGGCGGTCCTGGTGTTGTGCGTGGGCGGCCTCAGCGCGGTGGGGATGCAGATCCGTTGCATCGACGCTGCCCGGGAAGCCGCCCGGTTGGCGGCCCGGGGTGAAACCGACACCGCTACCGCGGCGGCTCGACGGATCGCCCCGTCCGGCGCGGTCGTTCACGTCGGCCCCGACGGTCCGATGGTGGTCGCCCGGGTCAGAGCAGCCACGGCGCTACCGGGGTTCACGGTGTCCGCCGAGGCGGTCGCGGTCCCCGAACCCGGCGTCGGGTGAGCGGGGCTCGGCCACGGTGCTGGCCGCGGCGATGATCGCGGTGGTCGTCGCGTTCGCCGCCGGGGGCGCCTACCTTGGGGCGGCGGTGACGGCACGGCACCGGGCCCAGGCCGCGGCCGACCTCGCCGCGCTGGGTGCTGCCGGCGCCGTGGCCTCCGGTCCAGAGGCGGCGTGTGGGCAGGCCGGCCGGATCGCCGCGCGGATGCGCTCGGTGCTCGGCGGATGCCGCATCGAAGGGCTCGACGTGGTGCTCGAGGTGTCGGTCCCGGTCCGGCTCGGCCGCTGGGGTTTCGGTCCGGCGAGAGCCTCGGCCCGGGCCGGGCCGGTGAATGTGGCGGCGGCCTAGTCGATCCGGTCGAGGTCTGCCGCGGCCACCTCACCGTCGGTCGGTAGCCGAAGCGCGATCAGGCCGACGAAGGTGTCCTCATCGAGCTCGATCCGGTTGATCGTCATGTGCACCGGCTGCCAGCCGCCGTCCTCGGCGCGCATGCGCAGCACGGCTGTGGTGATACCGCTGCTGAACTCGGTGGTCATCCTCGCCATGTGTCGGGCATCGATGGGATGGATGCGGGCTGGTCCACCGTCGTGGTTGCGCCAATCGAAGAACGGGGCGGGTTCGTCGAGCCATTTCAACAACTTCCAGTTGTCGAGGTCGACCAAGACCCGGTGTACGCCGGGCTGAGCCAGCCCGTTGAGGATGCGTTGGGCCAAGGTGTCCTCACGCACCAGCGCGGTTTCGCGTTCGCTGCGCCAGTTCATCGCCCGGCAGACGATGCGCTCGGAGCCGTCGTCCTGCGCTTCGCTGGTCACCCGGGCCACGAAGCCCACGGTGATGAGTTCCCCGCGATGATCGGTGACATCCCAGGTCGTGCACAAGGTGTTGCCCACCACCGGTTTGATCGTCATCGCCAGCACCTTGGCCTCACTGCCGTTGAGGTCTCTGGCGGGCAGATCGTCGGCGAAGGCGCGGTGATGGGTGGGTTCGGTTTCCGGATCCATGCCGCTGTTACGCAATGATTCGGCGGTGTCGGTGGCGAAGCCGGCGGTCAGGTCCCACAGCAGCGGACCCGGGACCGGTCGTGGTGGCGGGTCGGCATCGATCGGCCCGATCCACACATGCACGCCGTGGATGCAGCCGTCGGACATCCGCACCACCTCGGTGCGGATTACGCGGTCGTTCTTGGTCGTGATGCTCGTCAAGCCCTGTCCGGCCTGCACGGTTTCCCTGATCGCGCTATGAATTGCCATCAGGTGCGGATTTCGTCGCAAGAACACACTGATTGGGACGAGGTTCTTCGTCTGCAGACCTCGCGCGACCACCACTGGCTCGCTACCCAGCGTCTCCACGAGCAGCCAGTCGTGGGTCATGGCCAGCATTTTACCGGTGGGCCGAGCGCCTTCCTCGCGCGAATTGACGACGGATTCCGCGCCCGGGGACTGCGGATCACGGTGACGGCAGGGGACCGAGTGATCGGGAGGGTTGCAAACATGAGTGAGTTCACGTAATTTGCCACTGCGCCCGGCGTCCGGGATTGGGAACGGATCGCGTTGTCCGACCGTTCGTCGCAACGTCTGCGTGTTCGGCGTGGCCGAATGCAGCCACGTAGTTGTCGATCCGTGTCGTCGGCCGTCGAGGGGTCGGTCGTCAACACGGTCGGGGGATCGCTGAGGAAGTACTCAGCGCGCCGAGCACCAGACGTAATACGCGCACCGCGCCTGCCTTGTCCAAGGGATCGTTGCCGTTGCCGCATTTCGGTGACTGCACACACGAGGGACAACCGTTCGGACACTCGCAAGCCTCGATCGCCTCGGCCGTCGCACCCCACCAGGTACTCAGATTGTGGAACCCGCGCTCGGCGAAACCGGCCCCACCGGGATACCCGTCGTAGACGAATATGGTGGGCAACCCGTCCACTGGCCCGACGGCGGTCGAGACTCCGCCGATGTCGCCGCGGTCGCAGCTGGCCACCAACGGCAACAGGCCGATCGCCGCGTGTTCGGCCGCGTGCAGACTTCCCGGCACCGTCAGCGAGTCAATCCCGTTGTCCTGCAACGCTTCCGGTGTCATCGTGCACATCACGGCCATGGTGTCCAGCGTGCTCGGCGGCATTTCCAGCTCGACGAAGTCGATCACCTCGCCGTCCATCCGCCGACGCAGGTAGCCGACCACGGTGTTCGTCACCGAGACCGGCACCAGGCCCACGGTGACCGGGCCGAACGTTCGGCGTTCGCCGGGTCCGGTGACCGAGATGTCGGTGAGTTCCCGGGCAAAGGTGGTGTAACCGGGGTCGGCGGCGTACACGAACGCCACCCCGTCCTCGAACGACAGCGACTCGACGACGTACGTCTCACCCTGGTGCAGATACACCGCACCGGGATGCAGTGAGGCCGCAGCCTGTCCGGCGCCGGTGCTGCCCAGCATCCGGCCGGTGTCGGTTTCGAGGATCGCGATCTGGCCGCCACTGGAACCGCGGATGTCGACGGCCGGGTGCGGATCCACTCCCGGAGCGGGGAAGTAACCGCCCGGACGCTTGCGCAACAGCCCGTCGTCGACGAGCGTCTCGGCCACCGCCTCGGCGTTCCACAACCGGACCTCGGCCTCAGTGAGGGGCAGTTCGGCTGCGGCACAGAGCAATTGCGGACCGAGCACATGCGGATTGGTCGGGTCGATCACCACCCGCTCGATCGGCTTGTCCAGCAAGGCTGCCGGGTGGTGCACGAGGTAGGTGTCCAGCGGATCGTCGCGGGCGATCAACACGATCAGCGCACCCTGCCCACGTCGCCCGGATCGGCCGGCCTGCTGCCAGAAGGAGGTGACGGTGCCGGGAAAACCAGCCAGTACCACGGCATCCAGCCCGGCGATGTCGATGCCGAGCTCTAGCGCGTTGGTGGTCGCCAGGCCCCGCAGTCGTCCGTCGGCCAGGGCGTTTTCCAGCTCGCGGCGATCTTCGGCCAGGTAACCGGCGCGGTAGGACGCCACCAGATCCGCAAGCTCAGGTGCGGTGTCCTCCAAGCGGGCTCGGGTGCCCAGCGCGGTGAGCTCGGCACCGCGCCGGGACCGCACGAAGGTCAACGTTCGCGCCCCTTCGGTCATCAGATCCGCCATCACCCGCGCGGCCTCGGCGCCGGCCGAACGCCGGACCGGGGCGCCGTTCTCGCCGGTGAGATCGTCGAGCAGCGCAGGCTCCCACAGCGCGATCGTGCGCGCGCCCTGCGGTGAACCGTCCTCGGTCACCTCGGCGACGGTCTGGCCGATCAACTCCGCGGCGGTCTCGGCCGGGGAGGCGGTGGTGGCGCTGGCGAAGATGACCGTGGGGCCTGCGCCTTCGGGGGAATAACGCGCACACAACCGCAACAACCGACGCAGCACCATGGCCACGTTGGAGCCGAAAATGCCCCGGTAGTAATGGCATTCGTCGACGACGACGAACTTGAGGTGACGCAGGAACACGGCCCAGCGGGCATGGTTGCGCAGCAACGACAGGTGGATCATGTCCGGGTTGGAGAAGATCCACCGCGATCGTTCCCGGGCGAACCGGCGCACCTCGACCGCGCTGTCACCGTCATACGGGGCGGGCGCCACGTCGCGCAGCGCGGCGACGGCGTCACTCAGCTCCTGTGCGGTGCGCAGCTGATCGTGACCGAGCGCCTTGGTCGGGGACAGGTAGAGCACCCGGGCGCGGCGGTCATGCGCCAGGGTCGACAGGATCGGTAACTGGTAGGCCAGGGACTTTCCCGACGCGGTTCCGGTGGACACCACGACATGCCGTCCGGCATGGGCCAATTCGGCGGCCTCGAGCTGATGCGACCACGGCGCGGTGATGCCGCGCTCGTCCAATGCCCGCACCACCTCCGGATGGGCCCATTGCGGCCACTGTCGCGGTTTGCCGTGCCGCGGCGGGATATCCGCGACATGGCGTAGCGGATCTTCGTCGGCCGGGGTGCCCTCGATAGCGCAAGCGAGCAGCTCACGGCCGAAATCCGACCCCTGATCCAGCACTGTTCGTCCTCCTTCGATCTACCCCGCCGAGCTCGGCCCGGATTTGTAAACGAATTGTTCACCACGCGCCGCACGCCAAGACTGTCGCAGCCGACCCGAACATGGTTGACTGATCACGGTCGCAGCTTCTGTGTTTGTACTCGCACTCGCAGGATCGTCGTTGCGATCGCGGTTCCTGCGAGGGTTGTAGGTCGGGTCAGTTCCGGCGACTCCACGAAGGATGGCGGTCGGAACGGGCCCGGTACATCGGAAGTCGGTGGACCGCACCCGGTTGAAAGAGAAGGAAAGAACAAAAGATGCCACAGGGAACTGTGAAGTGGTTCAACGCGGAAAAGGGCTTCGGCTTCATTGCTCCGGAGGACGGCTCGGCCGACGTGTTTGTCCACTACACGGAAATCCAGGGCAGCGGATTCCGCACCCTGGAGGAGAACCAGAAGGTTGAGTTCGAGGTCGGCCAGAGCCCCAAGGGGCCGCAGGCCACGGGTGTACGGGCCATCTGAGGCACACAAACCCAAAGTGAACACCCCCGTGTGAGTCCGAACCGGACACCGCGGGGGTGTTCTCGTTTTTGCGGGCCACGCTGGCCTAGTGTCGATTCGTGAGCCAGCTGTCCTTCTTCTCGGCCGAGTCGGTGCCGCCCGCGGCGTCCGATCTGACCGGGGTGCTCGCCGGTCCGGGTCAGGTGGTCGTGGCGAGCAACGGTGGCGCAGCGGCCGCCCGGATCTCGGTCGTCGTCGACGATCTGTGGCGCGCCGAGGGGCTGGCCGAGATGATGGGTGAGGCCGGTTTGGTTGCGGAGATTTCCCGCACCGACGAAAACAACCCGTTGGTGCGCACCGCGTTGGATCCGCAGTTGATGCTGATCGCGGGGCAATGGACCCGCGGTGCGGTGAAGACGGTGCCCACGACGTGGTTGCCCGGCTCGCGTGAGTTGCGGGCCTGGACGCTGGCCGCGGGCGCCCCGGAGGCCGAGGACCGCTACCTGCTGGGCCTGGACCCACATGCCCCCGATACGCATGCGCCGCTCGCCGCGGCGATGATGCGGGTGGGGATCGCACCAACTCTGATCGGGACCAGAGGGTCGCATCCGGCGCTGCGGATCAGTGGGCGACGACGGCTATCGCGCCTGGTAGAGAACGTCGGGGAACCCCCGGATGACGCCGCGGCGTTGGCGCACTGGCCGCGTATTTAATGGTGTACACGCGGAGAGCCGGTTTGCGTAGGCTCGCGCGTAATGCGAAATTGTCAGTTGCCGGGCGTGGCGCGGCAACTATAGAAGTGGAGCGTAGGCACAGTTGGCTGGCGATAATGGCGGCAGCGGAAGCAAGGGGAATGTCCGGCGACTCGTGATTGTCGAGTCGCCGACCAAGGCGCGCAAGATAGCCGGCTACCTCGGATCCAATTACGTCGTCGAGTCCTCCCGCGGGCACATCCGCGACTTGCCGCGCAATGCCGCCGACGTGCCCGCCAAGTACAAATCCGAACCCTGGGCCCGCCTCGGGGTCAACGTCGACGACAACTTCGAACCGCTCTACATCGTCAGCCCCGACAAGAAGAGCACCGTCACCGAGCTCAAGGACCTGCTCAAAGGCGTCGACGAGCTCTACCTCGCGACGGACGGTGACCGCGAGGGTGAGGCGATCGCCTGGCACCTGCTGGAGACGCTCAAGCCCAAGGTGCCGGTCAAGCGGATGGTGTTCCACGAGATCACCGAACCGGCCATCCGGGCCGCCGCCGAAAGCCCCCGCGACCTCGACATCGCCCTGGTCGACGCGCAGGAAACCCGCCGCATCCTCGACCGGCTCTACGGCTACGAGGTTTCGCCCGTGCTGTGGAAGAAGGTGGCGCCGAAGTTGTCGGCCGGCCGCGTGCAGTCGGTGGCCACCCGCATCATCGTGCAGCGGGAGCGCGAGCGCATGGCGTTCCGCAGCGCCGGCTACTGGGATGTCAGCGCCGAACTCGACGCGTCCGTCTCAGACCCCGAGGCGTCGCCGCCCAAGTTCACCGCCAAGCTCAACACCGTCGACGGCCGCCGCGTCGCAACCGGCCGCGATTTCGACTCGCTGGGCCAGGTCAAGAAGCCCGACGAGGTGTTGGTGCTCGACGAGGCCAGCGCCGGGGCCCTGGCTTCCGGGCTGCGCGGGGCGCAGCTGGCGGTCAGCTCCGTCGAGCAGAAGCCGTACACGCGTCGGCCCTACGCGCCGTTCATGACCTCGACGCTGCAGCAGGAGGCCGGCCGCAAGCTGCGCTTCTCCTCCGAGCGCACCATGAGCATCGCGCAGCGGCTGTACGAGAACGGCTACATCACCTACATGCGTACCGACTCGACGACGCTGTCGGAGTCGGCCATCAACGCTGCCCGCAACCAGGCCCGTCAGCTCTACGGCGACGAATACGTGCATCCGTCGCCGCGGCAGTACACGCGCAAGGTCAAGAACGCCCAGGAGGCGCACGAGGCCATCCGCCCCGCCGGTGACGTGTTCCAGACTCCCGGTCAGCTGCACGCCCAGCTCGACACCGACGAGTTCCGGCTCTACGAGCTGATCTGGCAGCGCACCGTGGCCTCGCAGATGGCCGATGCGCGCGGCACGACGCTGTCGCTGCGGATCGCCGGCACCGCTGCTGGTGGCGAGCAGGTCGTCTTCAACGCGTCCGGTCGCACCATCACGTTCCCGGGCTTCCTCAAGGCCTACGTCGAGAGCATCGATGAGCTGGCCGGTGGTGAGTCCGACGACGCCGAGAGCCGCCTGCCGAACCTGACCCAGGGGCAGCGCGTCGACGCGGCCGATCTGACCGCCGACGGCCACCAGACCAGCCCGCCGGCCCGCTACACCGAGGCCTCGCTGATCAAGGCCCTGGAAGAGCTGGGCATCGGCCGCCCGTCGACCTACAGCTCGATCATCAAGACGATCCAGGACCGCGGCTACGTGCAGAAGAAGGGCAGCGCCCTGGTGCCGTCCTGGGTCGCCTTCGCCGTCGTCGGCCTACTGGAACAGCACTTCGGCCGGCTGGTGGACTACGACTTCACCGCGGCCATGGAAGACGAACTCGACGAGATCGCCAACGGCCAGGAGCAGCGCACCAACTGGCTGTCGAATTTCTACTTCGGTGGTGAGCACGGCGTCGAGGGCTCGATCGCCCGCGCCGGTGGGCTCAAGCACCTCGTCGGTGGCAACCTCGAAGGCATCGACGCGCGAGAAGTCAACTCCATCAAGCTCTTTGATGACGACGAAGGCCGCGCGGTGGTGGTCCGCGTGGGCCGCAACGGGCCGTACCTGGAGCGGATGATCGCCGATCCGGACAATCCGGGCGAGCTCAAGCCGCAGCGGGCGAACCTCAAGGACGAGCTGACCCCCGACGAACTGACCCTCGAACTGGCCGAAAAGGCTTTCGCCACGCCGCAAGAGGGCCGGGTGCTGGGTGTCGACCCGGCAACCGGACATGAAATCGTCGCTAAGGACGGGCGATTCGGCCCGTACGTCACCGAGATCCTGCCCGAGCCGCCGGAGGACCCCGATGCGGGGACGACGGCCAAGAAGGGAAAGAAGCCCACCGGGCCCAAGCCACGCACCGGATCGCTTTTGCGGACAATGGATCTGGAGACCGTGACGCTGGACGACGCGCTCAAGCTGTTGTCACTGCCGCGCGTGGTGGGTGTGGACCCCGAGAACAACGAGGAGATCACCGCCCAGAACGGCCGCTACGGGCCGTACCTCAAGCGCGGCACCGACTCTCGCTCGCTGGCCACCGAGGAACAGATGTTCACCATCACCCTCGACGAGGCGCTGAAGATCTATGCCGAGCCGAAGCGTCGTGGCCGCCAGGCCGCTGCCGCCCCGCCGCTGCGTGAGCTGGGCACCGACCCGGCGTCGGGCAAGCCGATGGTGATCAAGGACGGCCGGTTCGGGCCCTACGTCACCGATGGTGAGACGAACGCCAGCCTGCGCAAGGGCGATGACGTGGCCTCGATCACCGATGAGCGGGCCTCGGAGCTGCTGGCCGACCGTCGGGCCCGCGGGCCGGTGAAGAAGGCCGCGAAGAAGGCGCCGGCGAAGAAGGCTGCCGCCAAGAAGACCGCGGCCAAGAAGGCCCCGGCGAAAAAGGCTGCGGCCAAGAAGGCTTAGCTCGGCACGTCGCTTTCGGCTTCGCGTTCCAGGTGGCGGGGCAGGACCAGGTTCATCGGGCGGGCCAGCTGCGTCGGTACGGTGCGGCCACGCAGTTCGACGATCTCGCCGACGTCCCAGCTCAATGCCTCGGCATCCAGTGCGCCGCTGACCGCGATCGCCGAGGCCAGCACGTGGCCCTCCTCCAACTTGGCCAGCTCGGTGAGCCGGGCGGCCTCGTTGACCGGGTCACCGATCACGGTGTACTCGAACCGGGCCTGGGCGCCGATATGGCCGGCGATCGCGCGTCCGGCCGAGACCCCGATCCCGAACTCGATGTCGGTACCCAGCACGCTGAGCAGCTCGTCATGCAGTTCGCGGGAGGCCGCCAGCGCACCGCCGGAGGCGTCGGGATGCTCGATGGGGGCGCCGAAGATGGCCAGGGCCGCGTCACCCTGGAACTTGTTGACGAACCCGCCGTGGCGGTTGACGGTGTCGACGATGACGCGGAAGAACTCGTTGAGCAGGTTCACCACGTCGGCCGCCGGAATCGTCGAGGCCAGATGCGTCGACCCCACCAGGTCCACGAACAACACGGCCACGTCGCGTTCCTGGCCGCCCAACTCGGTGCCGCGTTCCAGGGCGCGGCGGGCCACGTCCTCACCGACATAGCGGCCGAACAGGTCCCGCAGCCGCTGCCGTTCGGCCAGCTCGCGCACCATGTCGTTGAACCCGGCTTGCAGCAGGCCCAGCTCACTGGCGTCGTAGATCTGCATGTGCGCGTTGTAGTTGCCGCGCTGTACCTCACCGAGTGCCCAGCGCAGCTGGCGCAGCGGGTCGGCGATCGACATGGCCACCAGTACGGTGCTGGACAGCCCGATCACCAGCGCGGCGATGGCCAGCAGCAACAGGGGGGTGATGAGCCGGTCCGCCGATGCCGTCAGGATTGAGAACTTGCTGGCCACCAGGGCAAGGACGATCGCCAAAACCGGAACGCCCGTCGAGAGCACCCAGGTGAGCACCTGGCGCAGAATCACGCCGGGGGCGCGGAAGTTCTCCGGCACCCCGCCGCGTAGCGCGGCCACCGCGACCGGGCGCAGCACCCGCTCGGACTGTAGGTAGCCGATGATCGCGGTGGCGGTGGCGCCCAGCGCAGTGGCCACCAGGACCACCGGCGCGGACTTGCTGGCCACCGGCCAACTGGCCACGATGAACACGATCGAGCCGAGGAACCAGTTCGTGACGCTGATCAAGGTCCGGTAGAACGGCATCTTCAGCGCCCGCACCCGGGCCAGCTCGGTGATCCGGGGGTCGGACTGCGACACCAGGGTGTCGCGACGCTGCCAGCGGATCACCGGGATCAGCAGCCGCAGGGCCAGGTAGGCGCCGACGGTGAACGACACGAACAGGTAGCCCAGGAAGATCGCCAGGTTGAACACCGGAAGGTCCTGGAGCTGGATGCGATCCTCCGGCGGCAGGCCGAAGCGCAGGAAGCCCAGGACGAACAGGGCGCCGATGATGTCGGCCTGCAGCATGCCCAGCGTGAACACCGGCCACGGGGTACGCGCCACCCATCGCGCGAATGCACCGATTCGCGCGACGGGGATGGGCTGCGTGGTCACCCGTTTACCGTATCGGGCCGCGGGGACGTTGACCGCCGCTGTGACGTGGTTGTGTCGGCTTGACCACTACTGTTGAGGACGATGAGCGGGGTGTTTTCGCGGCTGGTGGGCCAGCAGGCGGTGGAACAGGAGCTGGTGGCTGCGGCTTTGGCGGCCCGTGGTGATTCCGCCCACAGCGGAACCACAGCTGGGACCATGACGCATGCCTGGTTGATCACCGGGCCGCCCGGATCGGGGCGCTCGGTGGCAGCGCTGTGCTTCGCGGCCGCGCTGCAGTGCACGTCCGAGGGCGTGCCCGGATGCGGCGAATGCCGGGCGTGCACCACCACGATGGCCGGCACCCACGCCGACGTGCGCCGCATCGTGCCCGAGGGGCTGTCGATCGCGGTCAAGGAGATGCGCGAGATCGTGCAGATCGCCTCGCGCCGGCCCGGAACCGGCCGTTGGCAGATCGTCGTGATCGAAGACGCCGACCGGCTCACCGAAGGCGCGGCCAATGCGCTGCTGAAGGTGGTGGAGGAGCCGCCGCCGTCGACGGTGTTCCTGCTGTGCGCACCGTCGGTGGATCCCGAGGACATCGCGATCACGTTGCGCTCCCGGTGCCGGCACGTGGCGTTGACGACGCCGTCGGTGGACGCCATCGCCGATGTGCTGATCTCCGGTGACGGGCTGCCCGAAGGAGATGCGCGGTGGGCGGCCTCGGTCAGCGGCGGCCACGTGGGCCGGGCCCGTCGCCTGGCGACCGATCCCGAGGCCCGGGAGCGGCGGAAACGGGCGTTGGGGCTGGCCCGCGACGCGGCGACGCCGGCGCGGGCCTTCGCCGCCGCCGAGGAGATGGTGGCCGTCGCCGAGGCCGAGGCGCTGGCCTTGACCGCCGGCCGCAACGAGACGGAGACCGAAGAGCTCAAGACCGCCCTGGGGGCCGGCGGCACCGGCAAGGGCACTGCGGCCACCACCCGGGGCACCGTCGGCGCGCTCAAAGAGCTGGAGAAGCGGCAGAAGTCCCGGCAGACGCGCGCCTCCCGCGATGCCCTGGACCGCGCCCTGATCGATCTGGCCACCTACTTTCGGGACGCCCTGCTGGTCTCCTCGGGGGCTTCGTCGGTGACGGCCAACCACCCGGATATGGCTGAGAAAGTGGCGGCCATGGCCGAGCACGTGCCACCCGACCGGCTGCTGCGCTGCATCGAGGCCGTGCTGGAATGCCGCGAGGCGCTGTCCATCAACGTCAAGCCGAAGTTCGCGGTCGACGCCATGGTGGCCACCGTCGGGCAGGCGTTGCGTGGGTGAGTTGGGTCTGGGCCGGGCCCTGCCGTAGACTCGTGCCGCCCGGTTCGCCAGGCACGCCACCCTAGCTCAGTCGGTAGAGCAATTGACCAGTAATGAATAGGTCGGGGGTTCGATTCCCCCGGGTGGCTCCGACCCCCATCGTCCGGCGGCGTTGACTGGCCCACGCCAGTCATCAGCCAGACGAAGTTGCAGCCGCTGCGATCGGAGATCTGCCGGCATACGCCTTCGTAGTCGCGGGGCTTGCGGTTCTCCAGCTCCCACTCGCGCCAGGATTGCGCCTTGACGCCGCACGCGAGGGCGGCCTCCTTGAGGTTCCAGCCCATCTGATGGCGGACCAGGACGAGGCGCGCAGCGAAGTCGCTGGTGCTCGGGATCCAATCCCTGACTGTGCTCATAGCGCTAAGTCTGCACATCTCGTGCATTGCGCGCAATACGTACAAGATCACAGTTTCCGGGGATGTATCACCGAATCAACGAGATAAATACTCGGTAAGTCGTGCTTGACACGAATTACGCGGGTGTGACACGGTGTCTGCATGTCACAAGTCGTGTTACTCACGACTACCGAGGTTGCAGAACGATTCCGAGTCGACACCTCAGTAGTCCGGCGCTGGGTCGCCAACGGAAAACTCAAGCCCTCGATCAAGACGCCCGGCGGCCACTACCGCTTTGACGAGGCGTCGCTTGCGGAGTTCAGCGCATGAGCGCCGACCTGCTGCCGTTCACGTACGTGAACACCACGGTGCGCGTTGTGATGATCGACGACCAGCCCTGGTTCGTCCTCGCTGACCTCTGCGTCGTCCTGGGTATCGCCAACGTCGGGAACGTCGCCGACCGCCTCGATCAGGTCAACATCCGGCGAACGGATGTTGAGAACGCTCGCGGCCAGATGCGCCAGACGGTCGTAGTCAACGAGGCTGGCATGTACGAGGTCGTCATCCGCTCGGACAAGCCCGAGGCCGTCGCGTTCCGCCGCTGGATCACCGGCACCGTGCTCCCCGAGATCCGACGCACCGGATCGTTCAAAGCAG
>NZ_MBEJ01000022.1 GCF_001953975.1 Mycobacterium sp. NS-7484 | reverse complement strand
GCGCCGGTGTTGGCGGCGGTGGCGCGGCCGGGGCCTCGGGCGCGCTGGCGGCAGCCGCCGGCGCACTCGGGGCGGCCGAAGGCTGCGGGGCAGCCGGCTTGGGTGCCGCGGGACGCGGGGCAGCCGGGGTCGGCACTTCAGCCGCCGGGGCCGCGGGGGCCGCGGGCTTGGCCGGAGCCGGCTTGGGTGCGGGGGCGCCGGGCTTCGGTGCCGCCGGCGTGGGCGCGCCGCCACCCTGCGGGCGCGGCTTTTCCTCGGGCTTCTTGCCACCCGAACGTGCTTCGGCCTTCGCGCCGAACGATTCGCGCAACCGACGCGCGACCGGCGCCTCCACCGTGGAGGATGCCGACTTGACGAACTCGCCCTGCTCCTTGAGCTTGGCTAAGAGTTCCTTGCTTGTGACACCGAGTTCCTTGGCCAACTCGTGTACACGGGCCTTACCTGCCACTACATCTCCTCGTCTGGAGGCAACAGCGGTGGTAGGCGCCGCGCCTCGGGTTTAGCTATGACGCATGGTCATCGGGACTTCACGGTGTGCTCATGTTCTTCGCTACCTGTTCTCTTGACCGGAGTGCTCGGGTGGCCGAATTCCTTCGACGTACTCGATCACTGCGGATGTATCCGGTGAACCGGTGAGTCGCAACGCTCGGACGAAAGCTCGTCGCCGGACTGCCAACTGTGCGCACTGACGGTCAGGGTGCAACCATGCACCCCGCCCGGGCAGGCTGGCCGTGGGATCAACGGTTACGGAACTCGTCCCGTTCCCGTCGGTCACCGCGACCACACGAAGCAACTCGGCGGCCAACTCTCGCTTCCGGCATCCGATGCAGGTCCGCACTGGTCCGACAGAGGTGTCGGAGGTGCTTTCATGCGTCAGAGCCGGAGTCTCGCGCTGGATCACGGCTGAGTCTACCGCCCCACCGGGTGTGCTCCGAAACGCCGGTCACTGCTGTCAGTCGTGTACCGCACCCGGCCGGACGTCCTGGTCCGGCTGAGGCGCCGCATCACTGCGGATATCGATCCGCCACCCAGTGAGCCGGGCCGCCAACCTGGCGTTCTGCCCTTCTTTGCCGATCGCCAGCGAAAGCTGAAAATCGGGCACGATCACCCGCGCCGCCCGAGCAGCCTCGTCGATCACCGACACCGACACCACCTTGGCCGGCGACAGGGCGTTGGCGACGAACCGCGCCGGGTCCTCGTCATAGTCGATGATGTCGATCTTCTCGCCGGACAGTTCGCTCATCACGTTGCGCACGCGCTGGCCCATCGGACCGATGCACGCACCCTTGGCGTTCAGGCCGGGCACCCGCGAGGCGACCGCGATCTTGGACCGGTGCCCGGCCTCCCGAGCCACCGCCACGATCTCCACCGAACCGTCGGCGATCTCGGGCACCTCCAGCGAGAACAGCTTGCGCACCAGGTTCGGGTGCGTGCGCGACAGCGTGATCAGCGGTTCCCGAGCGCCCCGGGTGACGCCGACGACGTAGCAGCGCAGCCGGTCGCCGTGCTCGTAGCTCTCCCCTGGCACCTGCTCGGCGCTGGGGATCACGCCCTCGGAACCCTTGGTCTCGCTACCCATGCGGACCACCACGAGCCCGCGGGCGTTGGCCCTGGCGTCGCGTTGGATCACCCCGGCCACGATGTCGCCCTCGTGAGCGGAGAACTCTCCGTAGGTCTTCTCGTTCTCGGCATCGCGCAACCGCTGCAGGATCACCTGCCTGGCCGTGGTCGCCGCGATCCGCCCGAACCCCTCGGGCGTGTCGTCCCACTCGTGCAGGACGTTGCCGTCGGCATCGGTCTGGCGGGCGATCACCTTGACGACACCGGTCTTGCGGTCGATGTCGATGTGCGCGTCGGGCTCATGGCCTTCGGTGTGCCGATAGGCGGTGAGCAGTGCCGACTTGATCGTGTCGACGACCACGTCGACGGTGATGCCCTTGTCCGCCTCGATGGCATGCAGCGCGGCCATGTCGATGTTCATTCCCCGGCCCCCTTCCCGGTTTGTCCAGACAGTTCCAATTCGCGTCGATTTGGAGGCGAAAACTCCACTTGCACAACAGCTTTGGCGACGTCAGCCAGGGCGATTTCACGGATCGCCAGCTCCCGGCCGTCCGGGACCACGACTTTGACCACCGCGCCGTCGGTTTCCCCGATCCGGCCGGTGAACACCGTGCCGTCGGCCAGCGTCAGTTCGGCTTTGCGACCACGGTTGCGGCGGAAGTGTTTGGCTTCGGTCAGCGGCCGATCCACCCCTGGCGAGGTGACTTCGAGCACATACGGCGTGTCGCCCAGGGCAAGTCGATCGAGCAACTCGGATGCGGTCCGCGACAACGCGGCAAGCGAATCCAGATCGAGGCCTTCGTCGCCGTCGGCGGTGACGATGATGCGGGGCGGGCGCGCGGAAGCCTCGATGACGACGTCGTCGATCTCGTAACCGGCGCGCGCGAATTCGCCGTCAAGTAGCTCGATCACCTGCGCCTGCGACGGTAATTCCGCAGACCGCAACTTTGGATCCGGTGCCACGGCGAGCTCCTCATCTTGAATTGTCTCCGGCACGAAGGCCCGGGCCAGCCGCGTGGGCTGGCCCCGGAATCGCCTATCCACGATACGCCAGGGCCGCGGCAGCAACCGCCAATCGCCGTCGGGTGCGTGGCGGACGTCGTCAGTGGCGGTGTCGGGCAATGGCAGGATGTTCACGTGCCGAGCGCCGATGCAGACATCAGCCGGCGGCGCGTACTGCTCTCGGCCGCGGCCCTTGCCCTGTTGGGCACCACCGCCGCCGCCTGCGGTACGACGACGCCGCAACCCGAAGTCGACGACCTCACCCGGCAGTTGGACCGGGCTCGCGCCGATGCCGAACTGGCCGCCGCGGTCGCAGCCGAGCAGCCGTCACAAGCACCCGCTGCCCAGGCGTTGAACGCGGTGGCCGCCGATCGCACCGCCCACGCCGAAGCGCTGTCCGACGAGTTGACGCGCATGGGTGCGGCGCCCGCAGCCACCGGCACCGCCACGACCACGACGCGTGCGCCGGACACCGCGGGCGCGGCCACCTCCACGGTCAAAGACGTCATCGACGCCCTCAAGGAGTCCGCGGACCAGGCAGCCGATGTCGCGCACGCGCTGGCCGGCTACCGCGCCGGTCTGCTCGGATCCATCGCGGCCTCGTGCACGGCCGCCTACACCGTCGCACTGGGAGGTGCACAGTGACCTCACCGGACCCACGGTCGACCACCGCCCCGACCCGGCCGAGCACGTCGGCCGATGCTGCCCTGTTCGACGCGGTGGCCGTCGAACACGGGACGATCTACGGCTACGGGCTGGTGTCGTCGCATTCGACCCCTGAGGAAAACGCCCTGGTGGCCGCGGCGATGGCCGAGCATCGAGCTCGTCGGGAAGACGCCATGGCCCGGCTCGAGGCTCGCTCGGTCACCCCGCCGCTGCCGGCGGCCGGCTATCAGCTGCCCGCGCCGGTGACCGACCCGACCGACGCCGCCAATCTCGCGATCCGGATGGAAGAGGATGCCTCGGTGGCCTGGCGTGCGGTCCTCGAACAGGCCACCAACGCCGATGACCGCACGTTCGCGGTGACCGCCCTGACCGAGACCGCAATTACCGCGGCCAAGTGGCGGGCCATCATCGGTACCTCGCCGGTCACGACCGCCTTCCCCGGCGGCACCGAGTAATCGCCTTCCGCGGGCCCGTTTCACCTTTGCGCGGTTTTCCACCTCAGGGCTGCCGATGGTCGCTCACAACAGCCCTCAGGTGGAAACCGGTGCATAGGTTCGCCCGCCCCGCGGCAATCAGCCGGTGATCGCCGCTGAGATCGCCGTTGAGATCTCACTGGCAGCCGCGTCGACGGCCACCTCGCGCTTCTCGCCGGTGAGCCGGTTGCGTAGCTCCACCACGCCATCGGCCCAGCCGCGACCCACCACCACGATCCACGGCATGCCGAGCAGTTCGGCGTCCTTGAACTTCACGCCGGGCGAGGCGGTGCGATCGTCGAACAGCACCTCGTGTCCGAGCCGGTCCAGATCGGCGACCAGTTCGCTCGCACCGGTGCGTGCGGCGGCATCCTTGTTGGCCACCACCACGTGCACATCAAAGGGCGCGACGGCGCTCGGCCAGCGCAGCCCCAGCTCGTCGTGCTGTTGCTCGGCGATCACCGCCACCAGGCGCGACACACCGATGCCGTAGGACCCCATGGTCAGCCGCACCGGCTTGCCGTCCTCACCAAGCACGTCGGCGGTGAAGGCGTCGGTGTACTTGCGGCCCAGCTGGAAGATATGGCCGATCTCGATGCCGCGCGCCGACGTCAGCACACCGGCACCGTCGGGTGACGGGTCACCGTCGCGTACCTCGGCCGCCTCGATCGTGCCGTCAGGGGTGAAGTCGCGTCCGGCCACCAGGCCCACCACATGCTTGTTCGGCGCATCCGCTCCGGTGATCCAGGCGGTGCCGGTCACCACCCGCGGATCGACAAGGTAGCGAACACCGTTGTCCTGCAATGCCTTCGGGCCGACATAGCCCTTGACCAGGAACGGGTTCTTGGCAAAGTCGCCCTCGTCGAGCAGCGCGAACTCGGCCGGCTCCAGCGCCGCGCCGAGGCGCTTCTCGTCCACCTCGCGGTCACCGGGAACGCCGACGCCGAGCAGTTCCCACTCACCGCCCGGTTGGCGGACCTTGACCAGGACGTTCTTGAGCGTGTCCGCCGCGACCACCTCACGGCCGGCGAATTGCGGCAGCTGCGCGCTGTTGGCCCACTCCACCAGCGTTGCGATGGTCGGAGCATCCGGGGTGTCGTACACCTGAGCCTCCGGCTGCCCGTCGACAGGCAGGGCTTCGGGCGCGTGGGTGATGACGGCTTCGACGTTGGCCGCGTAGCCCGATTCCAGGCAGCGTACGAAGGTGTCCTCACCGACCTCGCTCTCGGCCAGGAACTCCTCCGACGCGCTGCCGCCCATCGCCCCCGACACCGCCGAGACGATCACGTATTTGACGCCCAGCCTGCCGAAGATCTTCTGGTAGGCCTCGCGGTGGGCGTGGTAAGCGGTCTTGAGCCCGTCGTCGTCGACGTCGAACGAGTACGAGTCCTTCATCACGAACTCGCGGCCACGCAGGATGCCGGCCCGCGGCCGCGCCTCGTCGCGGTACTTGGTCTGAACCTGGTACAGGATCACCGGGAAGTCCTTGTAGGAGGAGTACTCCCCCTTCACCGTCAGGGTGAAAATCTCCTCGTGCGTCGGGCCGAGCAGATAGTCGTTGTTCCGGCGGTCCTGCAGCCGGAACAGGGTGTCGCCGTATTCGTTCCAGCGGTTGGTGGTCTCGTAGGCGGCGCGCGGCAACAGCGCGGGCAACAGGATTTCCTGCCCGCCGATCGCATTCATCTCTTCCCGCACGATGTTCTCGATCCGGCGCAGCACCCGCAGCCCCAGCGGCAGCCAGCTGTAGATACCGGGACCGACCGGGCGGACATAGCCGGCCCGGATCAACAGCTTGTGGCTGGGCACCTCGGCATCGGCAGGGTCGTCACGCAGGGTTCGCAGGAACAGCTCGGACATACGGGTGATCACAGCGGGCCAGCCTAGTCGCGGCCCTGCCACGTGCAGATGCAGGCCTCGTTGCCCTCGGCGTCGGCCAGGACCCAGAACGCCGGTGCCCGACGGTCACTGAGCAACCGGCCGCCTGCGGCCAGGGCCGCGTCGAGCCGCGCCTGCGCCACGTCGTGTGGGACGTCGACGTCGAGGTGGATGCGGTTACGTTGCGCGCGTGGGGAATCCATCTGCTGAAACCAGATGACCGGGCCCCGGCCGAACGGATCGACAAGTCCGCCGCTGAAACCTGATGCGCCCGACTCAGCTGGGGTCTCGTCCTCGTACCCGGTGACGGCTTTCCAGAACGGGCGCACCGCGGCGATGTCCAACGCGTCGATGGCGATCTCGAAGGCCTGGATCGAACCGCCCCCGCTCGACAGCTCGAAACCGTGGGCCGCCAACGCCTGTGACACCTCATGGGCCAGCTCGAGATCCCGCGTCGTCACCGCACCGGCATCGCGGGTCCGCAGGCGCAGGATGGCCCGGTCACTCCGGATGTCGATCGACAGATGCCCCGGCGCGTCGGAGCCGGCGGCCTCCACCGCGTGCGCGACCGCCCCGGCCGCGGCCGACATCGACGGCACCAACACCTCGGTGTAGATGGCGCCCAGGACCAGCCGCCAGCCCAGCGGGCCGACGGTTTCCGAGATGTGTTGTCGGTTCATCGTCGTGGGCCCCGGTTCGCCGGCTCAGTCGAGCTCGAGCTCTCCGGAATCGATCGCGTCCTTGACCTCTTGGGCATGGGCGACCTGTTCGGAGGTGTACCCGATGAACAGAGCGGCGCCACCGACGAGCACCGCCACCGCGGCCACCCACAACAGCCCATACGTGTAGCCGGCGTCGAGCGCCGCCAGTTGCGGACCGTTCATGTCCTTGACCGGACCGGTGATGCCACCCAGGAAAAGCGTGCGCGACGTGATGACGGCCTGGATGATCGCCAAGACCAGCGGACCGCCGAGGTTCTGCAGCATCAGGGCGATGGCCGAGGCCGGCCCGATCCGGTCGAAGCCGACACCGGCGATCGCGGCCAGGGTCAGCGGCACCACGATCATGCCGATGCCGATGCCGCCCACGGTGATCGGCAATACCAGGTTCGGAAAGTACGGGATACCGGCATGCAGCGTCGAGCCGTAGATCATCGAGCCGAGCACCAGGATGCCGCCGCCGATCACCACGAACCGCGGCTGGAAGTACCGCACGATCTGTGACGAGGCGCCCAAGCCGATACCCATGCCGACGACGAACGGGATGAAGCCGATGCCGGCGTGCAGGGCGCTGTAGCCCAGGATGTCCTGGACGTAGAGCCCGATCAGCACGGTCAGGGTGAACAGCACGCCACCGGCCAGGAAGATCGCCACAAACGTGGCGACCCGGTTGCGCTCGTGGAACAGGTCGAACGGCACCACCGGGTTCTCGGCGCTGCGTTCGGCGATCAGGAAGGCGATGCCGGCCACGGCGGCCACCGCCGCGGAGCCCAACGTGATCGGCGCCAGCCAGCCGCTCTCGGGGCCCTGGGTGAAGGCGAACACCGCAGCGGTGCAGGCCAGGGTCGCCAGCAGGGCGCCTGCGGCGTCGAGCTTCATCCGCTCACGGTTGGTCTCGCGCAAAGCGGTGCGGGCCAGATAGAGCATCACCAGGCCGATCGGCACGTTGACCAGGAACGCCAACCGCCAGGAGACCTCGGTGAGAGCGCCGCCGACCACCAGGCCCATCACCGAGCCGATGGCTGTCATCGCACCGAACACGGCGGTGGCGAGGTTGCGCGCCGGGCCCTTCGGGAAAGTGGTGGCCACCAGCGCGAGACCGGTGGGTGAGGCGATCGCCGCGCCGATGCCCTGCAACAGCCGGGCGATCACCAGCGTCGCTTCGTTCCAGGCGATGCCGCACAGGATCGAGGCGATGGTGAACAACGCGACACCGACGATGAAGGTGCGTTTGCGTCCGATGGTGTCGCCGAGGCGGCCGCCGAGCAGCATCAGACCGCCGAAAGTGAGCACGTATGCCGTGATGACCCAGCTGCGCCCGGCGTCGGAGAGGCTCAGCTCGTCCTGGATCTTGGGTAGCGCGACGATGGCGACCGTGCTGTCCATGGTGGCCAGCAGCTGCATGCCGCCGATCGCGATCACCGCTGAGAGGAAGCCCCAGGACGGGAACCAGGATGGGAGGCGGGCGGCGAGTCCCTGGCGCTCGGCGTCATTGAGTGCCGTCATACCGCGCCACCTTACCGGAATCTTAAGAATCCTTTAACCGGCGAACGCCGCGACAGAGCCGATCACGATGATCGCCGGGGGTCGAATGCCCTCGGCACGAATCCGTTCCGGCGCATCGGCGAGGGTGGCCCGCAGTGTGCGTTGCGCGACGGTGGTGCCGTGCTGGACCACGAGGACCGGCGTATCCGCAGGTCGACCGCCGTCCAGCAACGCCTTGGTGAACTGCTCGATCCGTTCGACGGCCATCAGCAGCACAATCGTGCCGCTCATCGCCGCCAGCGCATTCCAATTCACTAACGATTCCGGGTGGCCGGGCGCAACATGGCCGCTGACCACCACGAATTCATGCGTCATACCGCGGTGGGTGACCGGCACGCCGGCCAACGCGGGCACCGATATGGCGCTGGTCACACCGGGGACGACGGTGACCGGGACGCCGGCCTCGGTGCACGCCAGGACCTCTTCGTAACCGCGGGCGAAGACGAACGGATCGCCGCCTTTGAGGCGGACGACGAACTTTCCGGCCCGAGCGCGTTCCACCAGGACCTGGTTGATCGCCTCCTGGGCCATCGCCCGGCCGTAAGGGATCTTGGCCGCGTCGATCACCTCGACATGAGGTCCGAGTTCGGCGAGCAGTTCCTGCGGTGCCAACCGGTCGGCCACCACGACGTCGGCGCGGGCCAGCAGACGGCGGCCGCGCACGGTGATCAGCTCGGGATCGCCCGGTCCGCCGCCGATCAGTGCCACCCCCGTGGGCGCCTCCCCCGAATCATCACCGACTTGGGCGGTCAGCAGCCCGCTCTGCAGCGCTTCGTGGATCGCGGTGCGGATCGCCGCCGAGCGGCGGTGCTCACCGCCGGCCAGGACACCGACCGACAGACCGTCGTAGTCGAAGGTGGCCGGGGTCACCGCGGAGCCGTCGCGAGCGATGTCGGCTCGCACACAAAAGATGCGCCGCTCCTCGGCCTCGGCGGCGATGGCCGCGTTGACCTCCGTGTCGTCGGTGGCTGCGATCACATACCAGGCGCCCTCGAGGTCGCCGGCCTGGAAGTCGCGTAGCTGCAGGGTGATCCCCGGGTCGTCCTGCGACAGCGCCTCCACCGCGGGGCTGGCCGCCCGGGCGATCACGTGTACATCGGCGCCGTGGGCGATCAACAGGGGCAGCCGGCGTTGCGCGACGGTTCCGCCGCCCACGACGACGACCTTCTTGCCTGCCAGGCGCAGGCCGACGAGGTAGGCGTTCTCGGAGATCACATCGCTCCTCGCGTGCGCGGTAGTCACTCGCCGAGCTTAGTGGTTGCTGCCACCGGCTCGTTGGGTCGGCACCGCCGACGCCACGAACCGGGTGATGGCCTCCGGGTGTGCCGCCGGGTGGGTGTGCAGGTATCCGGCGTGCACACCACCCCGTACCGCGCCATCGCGCCGCGCCACCTGCCCGGCACCGGCGAACGCCCACGCCGGCGGTTGTTCTTCGGCGAATTCCACTGTGGTTCGGTGGAATTCGTGGCCGGTGACCCGATCACCCGCGGCGTGCAGGCAGGAATCCACGACGGCCACCGCGTCGCGGTAACCGAGGGTGAGACGCTCGGTGAAGCGTGCCGATCCGGCCAGCACACCGCACATGGGTATCCCGTCGAGGTCGTCGACCAGATAGGTCAACCCGGCACACTCGGCATGGATGGGGGCGCCGCGGCCGGCCAGGTCCCTGATCTGCTGGCGGACAAGGTCATTGGCCGACAGTTCGGCGGTGAACTGTTCGGGGAATCCGCCGGGCAGCACCAGTGCGCTGACGCCCTCGGGCAACGGGTCGGACAACGGATCGAACTCGGCGACCTGCGCTCCGGCCCCGCGCAGCAGTTCGGCATGTTCGGCGTAGCCGAAGCTGAACGCCTTGCCGGCGGCCAGCGCCACGGTGACATTTGTCACCGTGGCGGCCACCGGGCTCCAGGGTTCGGCGGTGACCTGCGCGCCCGAGGCAGCGACCAGAGCGGCGAGATCTACGTGCCGGGCCACCAGGGCCGTCATCGCGGCCACCGCCTCGCGCGCCTGCCGACCATGTTCGACCGCGGTGATCAGCCCCAGATGCCGTGAGGGGACGGTCAATTCGTCGGCGCGGGGAATCGCGCCGAGCACCGCCACCCCGGCATGCTCGCACGCCTGGCGCAACACCGCCTCGTGCCGCGGAGAACCCACCCGGTTGAGGATCACCCCGGCGAGCCGCACGGAGGGGTCGAAGGTGACGAAGCCGTGGATCAGCGCCGCGATGCTGTGGCTCTGCCCGCGCGCATCGACCACCAGCACCACCGGCGCGCCCAGCAGGTTGGCCACCTGCGCCGCCGACCCGCGCGGGATACCGGTCATCTGTCCTTCGATACGACCGTCGAACAGTCCCATGACGCCCTCGACGACCGCGATGTCTGCGCCGGTGCAGCCGTGCCGGTACAACGGGCCGATCAACTCTTCGCCGACCAGCACCGGGTCCAGGTTGCGACCGGGCCGGCCCGCCGCCAGGGCGTGGTAGCCGGGGTCGATGAAGTCCGGGCCCACCTTGAACGGGGCCACAGCGTGGCCGGCCTGACGCAGCGCACCGACCAAACCCGTTGCCACCGTGGTCTTTCCGCTGCCCGACGCCGGAGCGGCGATCACCACCGCCGGGGTGGTCATGCTCACCTCAGCACCGCGAGCGTGCGTGTCTGCTGCCCGACACGCCGCAAAACCTCGACGCCGAGCGCACGCTCGGCGGCCGCGAGCGGGTCGAGAATCACCACTCGATGCCCTTCTGCCCCTTGCGGCCGGCATCCATCGGATGCTTGATCTTGGTCATTTCCGTCACCAGGTCGGCGGCATCCATCAGAGCCTGCGGGGCGTCACGGCCGGTGATCACCACATGCTGCGTGCCGGGACGGGCATTGAGCGCCTCGACGACCTCGTCCACGGGAATCCAGCCCCACTTGAGCGGATAGGTGAACTCGTCGAGCACGTAGAAGTCGTGACGCTGTTCGGCCAACCGACGTTTGATCTCCGCCCAGCCGTCGGCGGCCGCCGCCGCGTGATCGACGTCGCTGCCGTGCTTACGGGTCCACGACCAGCCCGAGCCCATCTTGTGCCACTCGACCGCCCCGCCGAGGCCCTGTTCGTCGTGCAGCCGGCCGAGCTGACCGAACACGGCCTCCTCACCGACCTTCCATTTCGCGCTCTTGACGAATTGGAACACCGCGACCGAAAAGCCCTGGTTCCAGGCGCGCAACGCCATCCCGAAGGCCGCGGTCGACTTTCCCTTCCCCGGCCCGGTGTGTACCGCGAGCAGCGGCGCGTTGCGCCGGGCCTTGGTGGTCAGGCCGTCGTCGGGGACGGTCAGCGGCTGCCCCTGTGGCATGGGCGGTCCTTCCTGCAGAGTGGGGTCTAGGCAGCGGTCTGGTGCTGTACCAGCCGGGTCAGTTCGGCTGCGCGCAACTGTTCGAGCCGCACCACCGGCGATCCCAACTGTTCGGCCAGTTTCGGCGCCAAACCCAAACGCACGAACGATGTTTCACAATCGACCACCACGGCGGCGGCGCCCTCGGCGACGAGCGCAGCCGCGGCCTGCCCGGTGCGGCCCAGCGGATCGGGACCGCCAGTGGCGCGGCCGTCGGTGAGCACCACGACGAGGCTGCGCCGGGCGCGGTCCCGCGCCTTCTCCCGGATGACGAGATCGCGCGCAGCCAACAGGCCCTGGGCCAACGGCGTCTTGCCGCCGGTGTCGAAGCGAGCCAGTCTGCGGCTGGCAATGTGCACCGAGGTGGTCGGCGGCAGCAGCACTCGGGCATCGGCCTGGCGGAACGTGATCACGGCGACCTTGTCCCGGCGCTGATAGGCGTCACGCAGCAGCGACAGCGTCGCGCCGGTGACGGCCGACATCCGGTCCCGGGCGGCCATGGACCCGGAGGCGTCGACGACGAAGATCACCAGATTGCCTTCGCGGCCTTCACGTACCGCGCGTCGCACATCCTCTGGACGGGGGCGTGGCAGGCCGGGGCCCTGCTGCCGGCCGGCGGTGGCCAGCAGGGTGGCGAACATGTGCAGGCCGTGACCGCTGCCCGGTTCCGCGGTGGCCGCGATGGGAGTGCCGGTACGGTTGCGGGCCCGCGAACGACGACCGGGTGCCCCCTCGCCGACCCCGGGTACCACCAGGGCCTTGGTGCGGAACACCGGAGACGGCGGCGCGCTCGGCCGGGTCCCCGACTTCGCCGAATTACCCTGTGTCGGCGACCCTTCCGAGCCGGCGTCGGCCCCGCCGCCGGGCGGGTCGAAATCCGGGTCGAAATCGGGATCTGGGTCTGCTTCCGACTGCGGTGCCTGGGCGGACTCCCCCGCCTGCTGCATGGCCTCGTCGAGGCGGTCGGGGTCCAGGCCCGGATCGTCGAATGGATCGCGACGGCGCCGGTGCGGCAACGCCAGTTCCGCAGCCACCCGGATGTCGTCTTCGGTCACCGTGGTCGCGCCGCGCCAGGCAGCATGTGCGACGGCGGTGCGTGCCACCACCAGATCCGCGCGCATGCCGTCGACGTCGAAAGCCGCGCACAGCGCGGCGATGCGGCGAAGTTCGGTGTCCGGCAGCGTCACCGAGCCGATGCCGGCCCGGGCCGCGGCGATCCGGGCGGCCAGTTCGCCGTCGGCGGCGGCGTAGCGCTGAGTGAAGGACTCGGGGTCGGCTTCGAACGCCATCCTGGCCCGGATGACCTCGACGCGGACGTCGACATCACGCGAGGCGGCCACGTCCACGGTCAGCCCGAACCGATCCAGTAGCTGCGGACGCAGTTCGCCTTCCTCGGGGTTCATCGTGCCGATCAGGACGAATCTGGCCTCGTGGGAATGCGAGATCCCTTCCCGCTCAACATGAACCCGGCCCATCGCGGCAGCGTCCAACAAGACGTCCACCAGATGGTCGTGCAACAGGTTGACCTCGTCGACGTAGAGCACGCCGCCGTGGGCACGGGCGAGAAGACCCGGCGAGAAGGCATGTTCGCCGTCGCGGAGGACCTTCTGCAGGTCCAGCGACCCGACCACCCGGTCCTCGGTCGCCCCGATGGGCAATTCGACCAGTCGGGCGTCGTCGTCGACGGCGGACAGCACCGCGGCAAGGCCGCGCACCGCGGTGGATTTCGCCGTGCCCTTCTCGCCGCGGATCAGCACGCCGCCGATCTCCGGGTGAACGGCGCACAGCAACAGAGCCAGCCGCAGCCGGTCCTGCCCCACGAGTGCGCTGAAGGGGTAGGTGTGCTCGGTCATGAGGGGTCCGTCTCCGTCACATCGGCTCCTCTGACGCCGGGCCGCACCATCGGTACATGCGGGATTCCGTCGTCGAGGAACTCGTCGCCGTCACGGACGAACCCGTGCCGGCCGTACATGTCCACCAGGTAGACCTGGGCGTTGATATGGCATGGATAGTCACCGACCTCGGCCAACGCCGCCTGCATCAGTCGTGTGGTGTGCCCGTGGCCGCGGTCGCTGCGTTTGGTGCACACCCGGCCGATCCGGAAGCTCTTCTCCCCGCCGGGATGTTCCTCCATCAGCCGCAGCGTCGAGATCACTTCTCCGTCAGGACCTTCCAGCCAGAAGTGACGGGTCTCGGCCAGCAGATCTCGGCCGTCGAGTTCCGGGTACGGCGTGGCCTGCTCCACCACGAACACCTCGACGCGGAGCTTGAGCAGCTCGTAAAGGGTTGGTACGTCGAGGTCTTTCGCCCAGCTTCGGCGTAACGCGACCGTCATCCGCCCGACCCTGTCACACGGTCGCGGGAACGTCCAGTTGGAGCGCCTTGGTGCCCCACGCCCAGACCTCCTGGAACAGGCCTGGTTCGGTGGACAGCTTGGTACCGAGGGAGGGCACCATCTCCTTGAGCTTGGGCAACCAGCTCTGGTAGCGATCGCCGAAGCAGCGCTCCAGCACATCGAGCATGGCCGGCACCGCGGTGGACGCGCCGGGCGAGGCGCCGAGCAGACCGGCGATACTGCCGTCGGCGGCGGTGAGCACGGTGGTGCCGAATTCGAGGACGCCCCCGGCGCCCTTGCGCCGGATCACCTGCACACGCTGCCCCGCGATGTCCAGCTCCCAGTCGGAATCGACTGCGCTGGGCGCGAATTCGCGCAACGTATCGACCCGGTCGGCCTCACTGAGCAGCAACTGGCCGATCAGGTATTTGAGCAGCCCGACCTCGGTCAGACCGACCCCCAGCATCGAGGCCAGGTTGTTGGGTTTCACCGAGAACGGCAGATCGGTGACCTTGCCCTGCTTGAGGAATTTCGGCGACCAACCGGCGAACGGTCCGAACAGCAGCCACGACTTGCCGTTGATCACCCGGGTGTCCAGGTGCGGCACCGACATCGGCGGGGCTCCCAACGGCGGCAGCCCGTACACCTTGGCCTGATGTCCTGCGGTCAGCGTTTGGTTGTTTGTCCGCAGGAACGCACCGCCGACGGGGAAGCCGCCGAAGCCCTTGGCCTCGGGGATCCCGGACTTCTGCAGCAGCGGCAGCGCACCGCCACCGGCGCCGACGAAGACGAACTTGGCGTTGAACTTGCGGTTGAGGCCGGTGCGCCGGTTGGTCACCTTGAGCGTCCAGGTGCCGTCGGATTCCTTGCGCAAGTCGCGCACCTCGTGACCGAACAGCGTGTCCATCCCGCGCTGCGCGGTGAAACCGATCAGCTGACGCGAGAGCGCGCCGAAGTCGACGTCGGTGCCATGTTGGGACCAGTTGAGGCCGACGGGCTCGGAGAAGTCACGCTTGGCGGCCATGAACGGCAGCCGGCGGGCGAACTCGTCCTTGTCGTCGATGAATTCCATCGACGAGAACAGCGGGTTGCTGACGAGCGCCTCGTAGCGACGCTTGAGGTAGCCGACGTTCTCAGCGCCGTGCACGAAGCTGACGTGCGGGATCGGGTTGAGGAAGCCGCGCACGTCGGGCAGCACACCGTTCTCGGCCGCGTAGGCCCAGAACTGCCGCGACACCTGGAACTGCTCGTTGACGTTGATGGCCTTGGTGGTGTCGATCGAACCGTCAGACAGCTCAGGGGTGTAGTTGAGCTCACACAGGGCCGAATGGCCGGTGCCCGCGTTGTTCCAGGGATCACTGCTCTCGGCCGCGGCGCCGTCGAGCCGCTCGATCATCGTGATGGACCAGTCCGGCTCCAGCAGCCGGATCAGGGCGCCCAGAGTTGCGCTCATGATGCCGGCCCCAACCAGCACGACGTCGGTCTTCACGGTCGTACCCACGTTTGCCTCAGACACCCTGATCGCTCGTCCTTTGTATTGCGGCGGCCCGTCTCCATCGACGGCTTTTGTTATGCCCAGGTTATCGCGCGACGAATCCCGGTTGGCCAGGCATGGTAGTGCTGTCCGTCACCCGGAACCTTCCGCGCCGCGGTTAGGGTGGAGCCGTGACGTCACGGGAGCCCGTATGGGAGCCGGATGTATTGCCGGGGTTCTGGCAGCACACCATCGATGGCGGAGCCGATCCTGACGGGGAAGGTCACCTGGTCGCCACACTGGTGCGGCACGGCGCCGGAGGCGCCAAGACCGGACAGAGCGCCGGAGGCGCCCAATCCGGCCATGCCGTGCTGGCGCTGCACGGCTATACCGACTACTTCTTCCACACGGAGCTGGCCGAGCGGTTCGCCGAGCGCGGCTTCGCGTTCTACGCGCTCGACCTGCCCAAGTGCGGGCGGTCCCGGCAAGAGGGCCAAACCCCGCATTTCACCACCGACCTGGCGCGCTATGACGCCGATCTGCAGCGGGCCCTGACCGTCATCGCCGCCGATACCGGCAACGCCACGGTGTGCTTGTACGGGCATTCGGCCGGCGGGCTGATCCTCACTCTGTTCGCCGACCGCCTGCGCCGCAGCGGCCGACTGGTCGAGCACCGGGTGGGCGGGTTGATACTCAACAGCCCGTTCTTCGACCTGCACGGACCGGCGGTCTTGCGCATGGCACCCACGTCGGCCGCGCTGATCGCGTTGGCCCGGTGGCGGAAGCTCTCGGTGATCCGCAAGCCCACCGAAGGTGGATACGGCACCACCCTGCATCGGGACTACGACGGTGAGTTCGACTACAACCTGGCCTGGAAACCATTGGGCGGCTTCCCCATCACCCTCGGCTGGATCAACGCCGTCCGCCGAGCGCAGGCCCGGCTGCACCGCGGCCTGGACGTCGGTGTGCCCAATCTGATCCTTCGGTCCGACCACAGCGTCCGGGAGACCTCCGACCCGGCTGCGATGCAGCGCGGCGATGCGGTGCTCGATGTCCGCCAGATCGCGCGGTGGGCGGGTTGTGTGGGAAACCGCTCCACCGTGGTCCCGATCGCCGACGCCAAGCACGACGTCTTCCTCTCGGTGCCCGAGGCCCGAGCTGTGGCCTACCGGGAGCTCGATCACTGGCTGGACCACTACCTGAACACTCAAAGACAGTCCAGCACAACACCTTCCGGATAGGGACAGCAGATGGACCACTACGACCTGACGATCATCGGCACCGGCTCGGGCAACAGCATCATCGACGAGCGCTACGCCGGCAAGAAGATCGCGATCTGTGAACAGGGCACCTTCGGCGGCACCTGTCTGAACGTCGGCTGCATCCCCACCAAGATGTTCGTCTACGCCGCCGAGGTAGCCCATACGGTCGCCGACAGCACCCGATTCGGCGTGGACGCCCACGTCGACAAGGTGCGCTGGCCCGACATCGTGTCACGGGTGTTCGGCCGCATCGATCCGATCGCGGCCGGTGGTGAGGATTACCGCCGTAACGACCCCCAGATCACGGTGTACGCCAGCCATACGCGGTTCGGGCCCACAACCGCCGATGGCCGCTACACGTTGCGCACCGAGGCCGGAGATCAGTTCAGCAGCGATCAGGTGGTGATCGCCGCCGGGTCCCGCACGTTCATCCCACCGGCCATCGTGGATTGCGGTGTGACGTACTACACCAGCGACGACATCATGCGGATCCCCGAACTGCCCGAACACCTGGTGATCGTCGGCGGCGGATTCGTCTCGGCCGAGTTCGCCCATGTCTTCTCCGCCCTGGGAGTGCGGGTCACCATCGTGGTACGCGGATCTGGACTGCTCACCCACTGCGACGAGACGATCTGCCACCGATTCAGCGATTTGGCTGCCGAGAAATGGGACCTGCGGACGCACGAGAACGTGATCGGCTCCCATCAGGACGGCGACAAGATCGTGCTCGAGCTCGACGACGGCAAGACCCTGCCCGCCGACATGTTGTTGGTGGCCACCGGCCGGATTCCCAACGGCGACATGCTCGACGCCGAACTGGCCGGGGTTGAGGTGGACGAAGACGGCCGGGTGATCGTCGACGACTACCAACGCACCACCGCGCGAGGCGTTTTCGCGCTCGGCGACGTGTCGTCGGACTATCAGCTCAAGCACGTGGCCAACCACGAGGCACGCGTGGTCAAGGAGAACCTGCTGCGCGACTGGGATGACACCGAGGCGATGGTGCGCAGCGATCACCGCTTCGTGCCGTCGGCGGTCTTCACCGAGCCCCAGATCGCCACCGTCGGCCTAACCGAAGCTCAGGCCCGCGCGGAAGGCTACGACATCGTCACCAAGGTGCAGGCCTACGGCGACACCGCCTACGGCTGGGCCATGGAGGACACCACCGGTATCGCCAAGCTGATCGGCGACCGCGACACCGGCAAGATCCTGGGCGCCCACATCATGGGGCACCAGGCATCCTCGATCATCCAGCCGCTGATCCAGGCGATGAGTTTCGGCCAGACCGCCAAAGAGATTGCCCGTGGCCAGTACTGGATCCACCCGGCGCTGCCCGAGGTGATCGAGAACGCGTTGTTGGGACTGACGGACTGACCGTCAGGCCCGCGCCGCCCAGCGCTGCTCGATCCGCCCGAACCGCCAGATACCCACTGCGACTGCCCAACTCAGCACGAACAGCCCGACGATCGCAAAGCCGACGAACTCGAGGTCGGCCGAACCGACGACGGCCAGCGGTCCCGTGGTGATGCCGAGGCGCTCGACGATCAGACCGACGAGCACGATGACGCCGACGACCAAGGCCACGATCACCGAAAGCACCGTCACCGTCAGGTTGTAGTAGACCTTGCGCACCGGCTGCAGGAAGGCCCAACCGTAGGCCCGGGCCATGAAGATGCCGTCCAGGCTGTCGAACAGGCTCATCCCCGCCGCGAACAACACCGGCAGCACCAGCATCGCGTACCAGGGCAGCGTGAACGCCGCGGTCCCGGCCGCCAGCACCAACAGGGTGACCTGACTGGCGGTGTCGAAGCCCAGCCCCATCAGGAAGCCGACGGGGTACAGGTGCCAGGGCTTGCTCACCCGGCGCATGACCCGAGCCAGCAGGCGGGCCAGGAACCCCCGGCTGTCGAGCTGACGTTCGAGTTCGGCCTCGTCGTACTCGCCGCTGCGCATCGCGCGAAAAACCTTGGCGATCCCCACCGCGGCGGCAAGATTCGTCAAACCGATCAGGATCAGGAATGTTCCGGCCACCAGCGACCCGATCAGCCCGAGGGTCTGCAGCATCGCGGACTGTTCGTCCTGCACCGGACCGGCGAGTGTGCGCACGCCCAGCGCCAGCAGCAGCGCCAACCCGAACACCACGCTGGAGTGACCCAGGGAGAACCAGAACCCCGCCGACACCGATCGGGTGCCCTCCCCGACCATTTTCCGGGTGGTGTTGTCGATGACGGCAATGTGGTCGGCATCGAAGGCGTGCCGGACACCGAGTAGGTAGGCGGTGAGTCCCAGGCCGACGCCGAACACACCGGTCGACCCCAGCGTGATGTGCTGCGGCGCCACACCGAAGACCAGGACACCCCACCCGATGACGTGCAGTAACAGGACCACGGCACCGACCGCGCCGATCGAGATCCAATCGGCTCGGTCGAAACGGGTTGCCATTCCGGCTGATCGGGCGGTCGGCTGCGAAGCACCGATGGTCATCGTCCGAGCGTAGGGCGACCCCTGACATCTGTCCAGGTGGACAGATGATGATCGGCTTCAGCCGTGTCGGGCTCCGATCCAGTGCAACAGGTCGTGCACCGTCTCGTCCTCCAACCGGTAGTTGACCGTCCGACCAACTCGCGTCGCGCTGACCCAGCCCTGCTCCCGAAGCACCCGCAACGCCTGGGACACCGCATTCTCCGAGCGTCGGAGTGCGGCGGCCAGATCGCCGACGCAGATGCCGGGGGCACTGTGCAGACCCAGCAGGATCTCCAGCCGGTGGGGGTCGGACAACAGGTCGAATCGCCGCGCCCATCCCGACGTGTCGACGTCGGCCAGGGCCGACGATGCGCGCTCGACCTGTTCGTCGTTACCGGGATGGACCACGGTTCGAATCTAATCCAGGAAGCCGTGCAGCAAGGCCGACGATCCGCCGACGTGCGCCAGCATGGCCGCGGCTGCACCCTCACTGTCACCGGCCAGGATCGCGATGACGATGGCCTCGTGCTGTTCGTCGGAGTGGGCAATGTTGCGCGGCAACAACGGGATCTGATCCAGCAGCGCGTTGACCCGCATACGGTTCTCGGCCACCAGCGGCACCAGCGACGGTGACCCGGCAGCCTCGGCGATGGCCAGGTGCAACCGGGAATCCAGGCGTCGGTAGTCATCGGGCGCGGCCCCGCGGACGTCGGCCAGCCGGCACCACAACCCATCCCGCTCGCTGGCACTCAAGGTGCGGCCGGCCGCCATCCTGGCCGCCCCGACCTCCAGGATCTCGCGCAACCGCAACGCATCGTCGATCTCCTCGCGGGTCGGCCGTGGGCCGTCAGCCGTGTGCCGCGGCAACTCGGCGGCCAGGAAGGTGCCGCCGTAACGTCCGCGCTTGGACACCAGGTAACCGGCGTCGGCCAGCGATTTGATCGCCTCGCGCACGGTGTCGCGGCTGACGCCGAGACGCGTCGCCAACTCGCGCTCGGGTGGGAGGGACTCCCCTGGGGTCAGGACGCCGAGCCGGATCGTCTCCAGCAGCCGGCCGACGGTGTCCTCGAAGGCGTTTCCGAGGCGGACCGGCCGCAACAGCGTGTCAGCTGTTTCGGCGGCGGCCTGCGGATCCGGTTCGGTCATGGCGGGTCACAGAGGCGTGACGTAGGCCGAGCTGATCCCGCCGTCGACCAGGAACGTCGACCCGGTGATGAAGGAGGCGTCGTCGCTGGCCAGGAACGCGACCGCGGCGGCCAGTTCCTCGGGCTCGGCGAAGCGGCCCAGGGGGATGTGCACCAGCCGACGTGCCGCCCGTTCGGGGTCCTTGGCGAACAACTCCTGCAACAGCGGCGTGTTGACCGGACCAGGGCACAACGCGTTGACCCGGATGCCCTGGCGGGCGTACTGCACGCCGAGCTCACGCGACATCGCCAGCACCCCGCCTTTGGAGGCGGTGTAGGAGATCTGCGATGTCGCCGACCCCATCACCGCCACGAAAGAGGCGGTGTTGATGATCGAGCCCCGCCCGGCCGGGACCATGTGCCGCAGCGCCGCGCGGCACGACAGATACACGGATTTGAGGTTGACGTCCTGCACCCGCTGCCAGGCCGGCAGTTCGGTGGTCTCGATCAGATCGTCCTCAGGCGGCGAGATCCCGGCGTTGTTGAACGCGATGTCGACCGAGCCGAACGTTGCCGCCGCGGTGTCGAAGAGCTGGTCGACGGCGCCCTCGTCCGACACGTCAACCGCGACGAATAAGCCGTCGAGCTCCTCGGCGGCCGCCTCGCCCGTGGTTGGGTCGATGTCGCCGACCACGATGGTGGCGCCTTCGGCGCGCAGCCGCTTACCGGCGGCCAGGCCGATGCCGCCGGCGCCGCCGGTGATGACGGCGACCTTGCCGGCCAGGCGTTGGGTCAGATCCATCTACAGCTCCTCTACTGCGAAAAAGACGTTCTTGGTCTCGGTGAACGACAACGGCGCATCAGGGCCCAGTTCCCGACCGAGACCCGACTGCTTGAAGCCGCCGAACGGGGTGTTGTACCGGACCGACGAATGTGAGTTGACGCTGAGGTTGCCCGATTCCACCGCCCGGGAGACGCGCATAGCGCGCGACAGGTTCTCGGTCCAGATCGAGCCGGACAACCCATAGGGGGTGTCGTTGGCGAGCGCGATCGCGTCGGCCTCATCCTCGAACGGCAGCACCGTCACGACGGGCCCGAAGATCTCGTCGGTGACGGTGCGATCGGTGCGGCTCGGGGTCAACACCGTTGGCGGGAACCAGAATCCGGGCCCGTCGGGCGCCGAGCCGCGGAACGCCACGGGCGCATCGTCGGGAACATAACTGGCCACCGATTCCCAGTGCGGCCGCGACACCAATGGGCCCATCTCGGTGTCGCGCACCGTGGGATCTCCGACCGTCACGCCCTTGACCGCCGGTTCCAGCATCTCCATGAAACGGTCGTAGACACTGCGCTGCACCAGGATTCGGCTCCGCGCACAGCAATCCTGCCCGGCGTTATCGAACACCCCGTACGGTGCGGTGGCCGCGGCCTTCTCCAGATCGCAGTCGTCGAACACGATGTTGGCGCTCTTGCCGCCCAGCTCCAGGGTGACGCGCTTGACCTGGGCGGCCGCCCCGGCCATCACCCGCATGCCCACCTCGGTGGAGCCGGTGAACACCACCTTGCGCACGCCCGGGTGGGTGACGAACCGCTCACCCACCACCGACCCCTTACCGGGCAGCACCTGGAACAGGTCCGCGGGCAGGCCCGATTCAGTGGCCAGCTCGCCCAACCGGATCGAGGTCAGTGGCGTCCACTCGGCCGGTTTGAGGACGACGGCATTGCCGGCGGCGAGCGCGGGGGCAAACCCCCAGGCCGCGATCGTCATCGGGAAGTTCCACGGGGTGATCACCCCGACCACGCCCAACGGCTCGTTGAACGTGACGTCCAGACCGCCTGCCACCGGAATCTGCTTGCCGCTCAACCGCTCCGGGGTGGCCGAATAGAACTGCAGTACGTCCCGGACATGCCCGGCCTCCCATTCGGCCTGCCCGATCGGATGTCCGGAGTTGGCCACCTCCAGGGCGGCCAGTTCATCGACATGGGCGTCGACGACGGCAGCGAAGGCGCGCAGGGCCGCCGCCCGTTCCGCCGGAGCCAGCCGAGCCCACGCTCGCTGTGCCGCCCCGGCACGCGCCACCGCGTCGTCGACGGCCGCCACATCGAGGAGCTCGACGGTGGTCAACACCGCCTCGGTCGCCGGATTGATCACCTGACCTGATGTCATGAGACCCTTTCTGTTGCATACGTTCCGGCCGCATCTACCACGGCGGCGAACAAGCGCAGGTCGTCGAGAGTTTCCTCGGGATGCCATTGCACTCCGACGACGAATGCGTCGCCCGGGTACTCCACGGCCTCGATCACCCCGTCGGCGTCGCGCGCGCTGACCACCAGCCCCTCACCCAGCAGGTCGATGGCCTGATGGTGATAGCACTGCGCATCTGAGGTCTCGCCGATCAGGGCGGCCAGCGCGGTATTCGGCACGGTGTGCACCGCGGATGTGCCGAACACCGCATTGCCCTGTTGATGGTGGGTGTTGCCGATGACGTCAGGTAGGTGTTGGTGCAGGGTGCCGCCGAGGGCGACGTTGAGCACCTGCGCCCCGCGACACACGCCGAGCACCGGAATGCCCCGCCGCAGCGCCCCTTCCAGCAGCGCGAACTCCCAGGCATCCCGCCCGATGTCCGGCGCATTGGTGGCCGGATGCGGCTGTTGCCCGTACCGCGCCGGGTCGACGTCGGGCCCGCCGGTGATCACCAAGCCGTCGATGCGGTCGAGCACCCGGTCGACGACGTCGCCGTCGGCCGGCTGCGGGGGCAACAGCATCGCGATGCCACCGGCCCTGCTGACACCTTCGAAGTAGATCTGCGGCAGGAAGCTGGCCTGCACGTCCCACACCCCGGTCTGCGCCTGCTGCAGATACGTCGTCAGCCCGATTACCGGCCGTGCGTTCGCCGGGCCGGCCGTCGGGCCGGTCGCCGGGGCGGTCGCCGGGCTGGCGTCAAAGGCGTTCAAATCCACGCACCCTTTCCCAATCCGTCACCGCAGTGTTGAACGCCGCCAACTCCACCCGCGCGTTGTTCAGGTAGTGCTCGACGACCTCGTCCCCGAACGCCGTGCGCGCCACCTCGGACTTCTCCAGCAGCTCGACCGCCTCGACCAAGGTGGTGGGTAGCCGTTGCGCCCCACTGGCATAGGCATTCCCCGACATCGGGGCCGGCAGTTCGAGCTCGTGGTCGATACCGTGCAGGCCGCCGGCGATCAACGCCGAGACCGCCAGATATTGGTTGACGTCGCCGCCGGGCGCCCGGCATTCCATCCGCATCCCGTGCCCGTGCCCGACCACCCGCAACGCACACGTGCGATTGTCCATCCCCCAGGCCACCGCCGTGGGCGCAAAACTTCCGGCGGCAAAGCGCTTGTAGGAGTTGATGTTCGGTGCATAGAACAGCGTCAGCTCTCGCAAGGTGGCCAGCTGGCCCGCGACGAAACTGCGGAACATCGGGGACATGCCATACGGGTCGGACTCATCGGCGAAGACAGCCGAACCCTGGTCGTCGCGCAAGGAGATGTGGATGTGACAGCTGTTGCCCTCACGCTCGTCGAACTTCGCCATGAACGTCAGGCTCTTGCCGTGCTGATCGGCGATCTCCTTGGCACCGTTGCGGTAGATGGTGTGGTTGTCACACGTGATGCGGGCATGGTCGTAGCGGAAGGCGATCTCCTGCTGGCCGAGGTTGCACTCCCCCTTGACGCCTTCGCAGTACAAACCGGCTCCTTCCATCCCGAGGCGGATGTCGCGCAGCAGCGGTTCCATCCGGGTCGAGGCGTGCATGGCGTAGTCGACGTTGTAGTCCGACGCCGGGGTGAGACCGGTGTATCCGGCGGCCCAGGCCTCACGAAACGTGTTGTCGAAGACCATGAACTCCAGCTCGGTGCCGACGTAGGGCACCAGGTTCCGCTCGGCCAGGCGGTCGATCTGCCGGTTGAGGATGCTGCGCGGCGCCTGCTGCACCGGGTTCCCGTCTGTCCACGACAGATCCGCCATCACCAGCGCGGTGCCGGGCAGCCACGGGATCAGGCGCAGCGTGCTGAAGTCGGCGGTCATCACCATGTCGCCATATCCGGTGTCCCAACTCGACATCGCATAGCCGTCGACGGTGTTCATGTCGACGTCGACGGCGAGCAGGTAGTTGCAGCACTCCGCCCCGTGGGCGGCGACCTCCTCGACAAACAACCGGCCGGAGACCCGCTTGCCCGTCAACCGGCCCTGCATATCGCAGAACGCGACGATCACCGTGTCGATCTCACCGGCGGCCACCATTTGCTCGAGGTCGGCTCGTGCCAGCATGCCGGGGTGGTGGCTCATTGCACACTCTCCTGCCCGTGTCGGATTCACTGGCCAACCCGAACTCCAGCCGACCATTGCCTAGCCCGATGACGTCACGATCGTGCCCCGAATCCGCACGATTGTCACGCACAAAAGGTAGGACAACCGACCAATAACACTCTATTGTCCGTGTGCAGCGCGGGTTCGTTCCGCCCGGCCCGCCCGTACCGAGGAGGCGTTTGTGCCCGAAGGCCATGAGCAACTCACCGACGACGAACAACATCTGGCCAAGCTGGGCTACACCCAGGAGCTCCAGCGTTCCTGGTCCGGGTTCTCCAATTTCGCCATCTCGTTCTCGATCATCTCGATCCTGGCCGGCTGCTTCACGTCATTCGGGCTCGGCTGGAACAACGGCGGCCCGGCGGCCATCGCCTGGGGTTGGCCGATCGTCGCGGTGTTCATCCTGATCATCGGGTTCTGTCTGGCCGAACTGGTCTCGGCCTACCCGACATCAGGCGGAATCTATTGGTGGGCATCCAAACTCGGCGGTCCGAAGGCCGGCTTCTACACGGGCTGGCTCAATCTCATCGGGCTGGTGGCGATCTTGGCCTCGGTCTCCTACGGGTGCGCGACATTCCTGGACCTCACCCTGGGCACTTTCAGCGAGTCCTGGCTCGCCGGTTACAGCCTGACCCGGGTGTTCATCATGTTCCTGATCATCTTGGGTGTCTCCGCGGTGATCAACATCTTCTCCAGCCATCTGCTGGCGGTGATCAACAACGTCTCGGTGTGGTGGCACGTGGCCGGCGCCGCCGCGGTGATCCTCATCCTGTTCCTCGTCCCGGAGCAGCATGCCAGTTTCTCCGACGTGTTCGCCCAGACCATCAACAACAGCGGCATCTTCGGCGGCGAAAAAGGTTGGGGTTTCCTGCTGTTCGTCTTGCCCATCTCGGCCATCCTGACCCAGTACACGATCACCGGGTACGACGCCTCGGCGCATCTGTCAGAGGAGACCAAGAGTGCGGCCAACGCCGCCGCCCGCGGGATCTGGCAGTCGATCTTCTACTCGGCGATCGGTGGCTGGATCCTGTTGCTGTCCTTCCTGTTCGCGGTCCAAGACGCCGACGCGGTATCCAAGGGCGGCGGCGCGGTGGCGGTGATCTTCGCCCAAGCGATGAGTTCGAAGTGGGTGGCCATCGTCCTGTTGATCTCGACGGCCGGACAGTTCTTCTGCACCACGGCCTGTCAGACCAGCGCATCGCGCATGCTGTTCGCGTTCAGTCGAGACCGCGCCGTGCCGGGCCATCAGCTGTGGTCGAAAGTCAACGCCAAGCGGGTGCCGGCCAACGGCGTGATCGTCACCGCCGCCGTCGCCGCGCTCATCACGCTGCCCGCGCTGGTGCCCGTCGAGATCAACGGCGCCCCGGTGCCCGTCGCGTTCTTCGCGGTGGTGTCCATCGGGGTGGTGGGCCTGTACCTGTGCTTCGCCGTGCCGATCTACTACCGGCTCAAGGCCGGTGACTCCTTCGAGCAGGGCCAGTGGAACCTCGGCAACAAGTACAAGTGGATGGCCCCCGTGGCGATCATCGAGATCATCGTCACCTCGATCATCGCGATGTTCCCGACCTCGCTGGGCGGCATGCCGTGGGATCCGAGCTTCGCCTGGAAGTTCGTCAACTACACGCCGCTTCTGGTGGGCGGCGTCTTGGTGCTGCTGTTCATCTACTGGCACGTGTCGGTGAAGCACTGGTTCACCGGACCGATCAAGCAGGTGGACGACGCGGCCGTGCAACTGCCCCGCTGATCACCCGAGCAGTTCGCGGATGTCGGAGGCCGTGATGGCCGAGCCGAACAGATCACCGTCGTCGACCACCGCGGCGAACAGGGCCCGCTTGCGTTCCTGCAGAGCCACCACCTTTTCCTCGATGGTGTCCTGGGCGACCAGGCGGTAAACGGTGACGGGCCGGGTCTGCCCGATGCGGTGGGCCCGATCGACGGCTTGAGCCTCGGCGGCCGGGCTCCACCACGGGTCGCACAGGAAGCAGTAGTCGGCGGTGGTGAGGTTCAGCCCGAACCCGCCGGCTTTGAGGCTGATCAGGAACACCTGTGTGGTGCCGTTCCCGAATTCCTCGATGGCGGTGGCTCGTCCGTCGGAAGTGACCGAGCCGTCGAGGTAGCTGTAGGCAATGCCCGCCGAATCCAGATGCGCCCGCAGGATTCCCAGGAATCCGGTGAACTGGCTGAACACCAAGGCGCTGTGTCCCTCGGCGACCAACTGACCGAGTTGTTCGATCAGGAAGTCGATCTTGGCCGAGCCCACCGAGCGGGCGGAGTCGTCGACGAGCCCGGGGTGCAGGCTCAGTTGCCGCAGCAGGGTCAGTGACCGGAAGATCTGGAACCGGTTTTTCTCCCAGTCCCCCAGCAGCCCGAGCACCTTCTGCCGTTCCCGGGCCAACCGGGTGTCATAGATCTTGCGGTGCCTGGCGCTCAGCGCGATGGCGAGCACCTGCTCGCTCTTCGGGGGCAGCTCGGCGACCACCTGGGTCTTCGTGCGGCGCAACAACACCGGCTTGATCCGCCGCCGCAACACGGGCAACCGGTCGTCGGCCGCACCCGATTCGATCGGCTTGCGGAAATACATCTCGAAGATCTTCGGTGACGGGAACAAGCCGGGCACCGTGATCGACAGCAACGACCACAGCTCCATCAGATTGTTCTCCATCGGCGTGCCGGTGATGGCCAACTTGAACGGCACGTCGAGCAGACGTGCGCTCTGATGGGTCTTGCTGTAGTGGTTCTTGACGAATTGGGCTTCATCGAGAACCATTCCGGCCCATTGAAGTTCAGCATATGCGGCCACATCCATGCGCAGCAGCGTGTACGAGGTGACGACGATGTCGGCCTCGGCCACCTGCTCGGCCAGTCGTACCGCGCCGCGCGCATCGGTACTGGTCACCACCACCGCGGTCAGCCCCGGGGCAAACTTGTGGCATTCGGCCACCCAGTTGCGGGCCACGCTGGTCGGCGCCACCACCAGGAACTTCCCCGCCCCGTCGGCCACCGCCCGGGCGATGAGCGCCAAGGTCTGCACAGTCTTTCCCAGCCCCATGTCATCGGCCAGTACGCCGCCGATGCCGTTGTCCCACAGGAACGACAGCCAGTCCAGACCCTCGCGCTGGTAATCGCGCAGGTCGGCATCGAGACCCGCCGGCGGCTCGATCGGGACCGGTGGCCGGGCAAGGGCCAACCTGGCCAGGTTGGCCCGCCACCGGGAGAGCTGCTCATCGACGACACCGAGCTCAAGCAGTTCGTCCCACAGCGTGATGTTCAACGTGGCGGCATTGGCCCGCTCCCCGTCGATCTCGCCGAGTGCCCGTGCCTCGTCGAGCAGGGCCCGCAACCGGAGCAGCTCGGGGGTGTCGAGCCGGAAGTACATACCGGAGGGCAAGAGCATATGCGTTGCCCCGGAGTCCAATTCGCGGATCACGTCGGCCAGGGCCACCGTCTCACCGTCCACCCTCACGGTGACGTTCAGACTGAACCAGTCGCCGGGAAGCGAGGAGTCGCCGGAGAACGACAGCAGGGGGTCGACGCCGGAGGCCCGGTACTGCACCTCGGAATCGATGACCAGCTCCGCAAAGCACTCGAGCTGGGGCAAGGTCTCGTCACAGAGCACCGCGGCCTCGACGGGCGTGAGGTTCACCGCGCCCAGCAGCGTGCGCCGCGATGCCAGTGCGGCCGCCTCCACGGCACCGTGGGCGTTGACGATGGCCCGCAGCTCGTGGACCGCGCCGGTGTCCAGCGTGGCCGAGATCCGGCGGTTGACATGTTGGGAGGCCTGCCGTTTCCAGTCCTGTGCGGCCGCCGCGACGGCCTGCAACGCCGGCGTCACCCGCTCCCACAGCTCGTCCTCGGCGGCGGCGTCGCGGTACCCGGTCACCCCGGCGCTCGACGTCGGGTCGAAGTCGTGATGCTGGTCGTTGACCTGATAGCGGGTGCTCCAGAAGGCCCGGGCCCCGCCGTCGAGGATCTGCACCGTGAGCACCGCCACCGGCCCGGTGATGGTGGGCGGCACGAACAGTCCGTCGGCCACCTCCATCTCGACGCTGTGAGCCAGGCGCGGCAGGATGTCGACGGCGAGTTCGCGGGCCATCGCCGCCGGGATCTGGACCTGCTCTCGGCGGCCGAGCAGCTCGGCCATGGTCCGCCCGGGCAGCGGATCGAAGGCACCCAACCGCAGCACTGAATCGACGACCTGAAACATCCCGTGCGGCGCCGGCATCCCGATCAACCCGACGCCCTCGGGATCGTGTTCCTGTCCGTCGACGATCATCGCCACCGACATCACCGCACCCCCGGCAGTTTCGGCGGCGAAGTCCAGTCGCAGGTGCACATTCTTGATCAGTTCGACAGCCCGAATCCCGCTGGCGGTGTCGGCCAAGACGGTCACCCCGGCGTCCAACACCTCGTCGAGCCGCGGCCACAGGGAGGCCGGCATCCCGTTGAGCATCATGGCCTCGGTGCCGTGCGGCGACGCGTACCGCTCCATCTCGGAGATCAACCCGCGCACCGCCTGGTACTGGTCGCGTTCGAACTCGCCGGGCTCGGGGTGGTCGAGCAGGCGCCGCCACGTCAACGCCCGCGTGATCCAGGTGCCTCGCTTCCCGAGGGTCAACGGCCGCAGCATCAGCAATGTCCCCGGCCGGAACCGGCTGGGGGCGCCGATGGAGAACTCCAATGCGATCGGTTTGCCACCGCCCTCGGGCACAGCCACCTCGTCGAGCACCCGGTCGAGCAGATAACGCCATCGCTCGACCGGCGGCTGCGGCGCGGCCCCCGGCACCGCCGTCAGCACCAGGGCGACGGCATGTTTGCAGAACGAACCGACAGGGCATGTACACAGCGCCCATTCGACGACCGCCGGGTTTCCCTGCGACAAGCCGACCTCAAGGACATACCACTGACCATGCGATCCCACACACCGTCCGCGCAGCAGCCGCCCGTCATCGTCGGACTCGACATCACGGATGCGGCCCTCGGCCGCGTAGCGCTCACCGCGCATCGTCGATTGCGCGCCGAAGTCGCGAATCAGCTCGTCGCGGGCTATGCCGAAGCCGAATCCTGGCCCCATGGGAGGAGGATAAAGCCACTGTCCGACAGGTTCGGCCACGGCGCCGGAGAAATCCCCGTCACCCCGGGGAGGGGACAGCGCGGCCAGATGCTTGTAGGGTCGAACTGATGTGTGGAGCCGCCGGGGAAGTGCGTCTCGATGGTCAGGCACCGGATATTTCCGCGGTGTCGGCCATGGCAGACGCGATGACGCCCAGGGGTCCGGACGCGGCCGGTGTGTGGTCGCAAGGCCGGGTCGCGCTGGGTCATCGTCGCCTGAAAATCATCGACCTGACCGAAGCGGGCGCCCAGCCCATGGTCGACCCCGAGCTGGGGTTGACCATTTGCTGGAACGGCTGCATCTACAACTACCAAGAGCTACGTCGGGAACTGTCCGGACACGGCTACCGCTTCTTCTCCCACAGTGACACCGAGGTGTTGCTCAAGGCCTATCACCACTGGGGTGACCGGTTCGTCGAGCACCTGATGGGCATGTTCGCCTTCGCGATCGTCGAGCGCGACACCGGCCGCGTGCTGCTGGGCCGCGACCGGTTGGGCATCAAGCCGCTCTACATCACCGAGGACGTCCACCGGATCCGGTTCGCCTCCTCGCTGCCTGCCCTGCTGGCCGGCGGCGGCGTCGACACCCGGATCGATCCGATCGCGCTGCACCACTACCTCACGTTCCACTCGGTGGTGCCCCCGCCACTGACGATCCTGCAGGGCATCAAGAAGGTGCCGCCGGCCTCGGTGGTCGCGATCGAACCCGACGGCAGCCGGCACACCACCGTGTATTGGTCGCCGGACTTCACCCGACACGACGACCGGGCCGACTGGTCCGAAAGGGACTGGGAGGACGCGGTACTGGAGTCGCTGCGCCGCGCGGTCGAGCGTCGGCTGGTGGCCGACGTACCCGTCGGATGCCTGTTGTCCGGCGGCGTCGATTCCAGCCTCATCGTCGGACTGCTCGCCGAGGCCGGCCAGCACGGGTTGTCGACGTTCTCGATCGGTTTCGAGTCGGTCGGCGGCGTGGCCGGTGACGAGTTCAAGTACTCCGACATCATCGCCGAGCACTTCGAGACCGACCACCATCAGATCCGGATCGGAACCGAGCGCATGCTGCCCGCCCTCGACGGCGCCATCGGCGCGATGAGCGAGCCGATGGTCAGTCATGACTGCGTGGCGTTCTATCTGCTGAGCCAGGAGGTGGCCAAGCACGTCAAGGTGGTGCAGTCCGGTCAGGGCGCCGACGAGGTGTTCGCCGGTTACCACTGGTACCCGCCGATGGCCGAGCCTGCCGCCGCCGATCTCGCCGGCGCGGTGGCCAGCTACCGGGGCGCGTTCTTCGACCGCGACAGCGACGGGGTCGGCGCACTGATCAGCGACGCCTACCGGGCCGAGGGCGATCCCAGCGGGCGATTCGTCACCGACCATTTCGCCGCCGCCGGCGCGCAGACCGGTGTCGATCGGGCATTGCGTCTGGACACCACGGTGATGCTGGTCGACGACCCGGTCAAACGGGTCGACAACATGACCATGGCCTGGGGCCTGGAGGGCCGGGTGCCGTTCCTGGACCACGAACTCGTCGAGTTGGCCGCCACCTGCCCTCCGGCGCTGAAGACCGCGTACGGGGGCAAGGGCGTGCTCAAGCAGGCGGCGCGCCGGGTGATCCCGGCCGCCGTGATCGATCGCCCGAAGGGGTACTTCCCGGTCCCGGCACTGACCCACCTCGAGGGTCCGTACCTCGACCTGGTCCGCGATGCGCTGTATGCGCCGGAAGCCAAGGAGCGCGGCTTGTTTCGACCCGAGGCAGTCGACCGGTTGTTGGCGGACCCCAACGGCAGGCTGACCCCGTTGCGGGGCAACGAGTTGTGGCAGATCGCGTTACTCGAGCTGTGGCTGCAACGCCACGGCGTCACGGGGGCCGCGGCGTGACCGCCACCGAGCCCGACGCCTCGGTAGCCCCACTAGGGTCCGATCACACCGAGGCGATCACGCTCGGTCTGCACGACGCCTCACCGCAGCACCTCGTCGATGCCATGGCCGACGATGTCGTCCTCGAACTGGGTTGGGGCCGGCTGATTTTCGGCCAGACGTTCGCAGACCCGGAACAGCTCGCCGAGGTGCTGCAGCGAGAGGGTCCGGGCCGGCGCGACATCTGCATCTATGCCCGTGAATCGCACGTGCTGGTGGCCCGCTCCCCCGCTGAGCTGTTCATCGACCCCAGCCACACCTACCGGCTGCGGTTCACCGACGAGCTCGCCGGGCCCGAGCCGGTCGGGTTCAGTGTGCGCACCCTGCACACCCCGGCCGACGCCGACGACATGAACCGCGTGTACGTCCGCTGCGGGATGGTGCCGGCACCGGTGGACGTCATCTGGCACAACCACACCCTGACGCCGGCGGTGGTCTATCTGGTGGCGGTGCGCGACGACGACGGCTCCGTGGTCGGCACGGTCACCGGTGTCGACCACAAACGGTTGTTCGCCGACCCCGAGGACGGGTCGAGCCTGTGGAGCCTTGCGGTGGACCCGGCCGCCGGGCTGCCCGGCGTGGGCGACGCGCTGACCCGCACGCTGGCCGGCATCTTCCGTGAGCGCGGCCGCGCCTATCTGGATTTGTCTGTGGCCCATGACAATTCGGCCGCAATCGCCCTGTACGAGAAGTTGGGTTTCCACCGGGTGCCGGTGCTCGCCGTCAAGCGCAAGAACGCGATCAACGAGCCGCTGTTCACCCACCCGCCCGAAACCGTCGACGATCTGAACCCGTATGCCCGGATCATCGCCGACGAGGCGATGCGTCGCGGTATCCGCGTCGAGGTGCTCGATGCCGGCGCCGGTGAGATGCGGCTGTCGCACGGCGGGCGCAGCGTCATCACCCGGGAGTCCCTCTCGGAGTTCACCTCTGCGGTGGCCATGGCCCGCTGCGACGACAAACGGCAGACCCGACGCATCGTGTCTGACGCCGGGATCACCGTGCCCAAAGGCCGCTTGGCCACCTTCGACGACGAGGACCACGAGTTCCTCGCCGACGTCGGCGACGTGGTGGTCAAACCGACCCGCGGTGAGCAGGGTAAAGGCATCACGGTCGGCGTGGACGGCAGTGAGGAATTGGATGCCGCGTTGCACCGGGCCCGCGAACAGTACCCGGAGGTGCTGATCGAGCAGCGCGCGGCCGGTGACGACCTTCGCCTGGTGGTGATCGACGGCAAGGTGGTGGCAGCCGCGATCCGCAAGCCCGCCGAGATCGTCGGCACCGGCAAGCACACCATCGGCGAGCTGATCGAGACGCAGTCGCGCCGCCGCGCGGCCGCCACCGGCGGCGAGTCACGCATCCCGATCGACGACGTCACGAAGGGAACCGTTGCCGAGGCCGGCTGGTCTTTCGACGACGTCCTGCCCGAGGGCGTGCGACTGCGGGTGCGGCGGACGGCAAATCTGCATCAGGGCGGGACCATTCACGACGTCACCGCGCAGGTGAATCCCGAGCTGTGCCGGGTCGGGGTGGCCGCGGCCGAGGCGATCGGTATCCCGGTGACGGGCATCGACCTGTTGGTGCCCGATGTCACGGGCCGCGAATACGTCTTCATCGAGGCCAACGAACGGCCGGGCCTGGCCAACCATGAACCGCAACCGACGGCCGCGGCGTTCGTGGATTTCCTGTTCCCGCAGCAGCCGGGTTTGCCGCAAGCCTGGAAGCCTTCGGAGGCGGCTGACTGAGCGCTCGCGCGAAGGCAGGCCGCCGACCCGACAAACACGGAGGCGGCTGACTGAGCGCTCGTCACCAAGTACTGGTGCGCAGCACGATCTCGGCGGCAAGTTGGGCCGTCGAGTCGCCGGCGTTGCGTCGACCCGGCATCTCCACGAGTCGGAAGTCGCCGTAGACGTATCTCTGGCTGGCCTTGGCCACGGCGCGGGCAGCCGGGGTGCTGACCAGCACGGTGGTGTTCATCTCGACCGGCGGGCATCCGTCGTCGCGGACCGTCCCGGTGGCATCGGCGACCCGCGGGTGCCCCCGGTCCACCACGACGAGGCCGATGAACTTGTCCAGCCGGGTGGCGGCCAGCTCCCACGCCAGCTCGCCGCCGAGACGGTCCCCGACGAGCAGCGCCCATTTGATGTCCAGCGAATCGAGAATGCCGACCACGGACTTGGCGGTGAGCCGCGGATCGGGACCGATGATCACTGTGCGCAGTGACGCGGTGTGGAGGCGCTGGCAGATCGGCTCGTATGCGGCCGGGCCGTGGTGGCCGGCGCTCAGCACCACCACGGTGGAGCCCTTGTCGGGCCCCGAGACGTCGACGGGCGTGCTGAACCCGTCGATCGTCATGACGGTGGTAAGCATTCGGTCAAACTACCGTCCGGATTCGACGTGCGGGCCGGAATCCACATTGTCTTGACGCCGACGTCAGCGCTGCGTCAGGCGCTGCGCCTGATGGTCGAAAACGTCCAGAAACGTCTGCGGCAACTCACCTTTGGCGACGATCGACGGATCCGGCGTAGGGAACGCGATGCCGAAAACCGACCAGGTGCCCACATTTTCGAAGGCGAAGTAGATGCTCTGTTCATCTCTGCCCAGCCGCATGGTCTGCTGGTACACCAAAGCCGAGTCCCGCGTTCCGGCCATCCGGGTGGTGGTCATGGGAATGCCCGTGTCCGACGGGTCGAAGTAGGTGGAGAAGCGGGCGCACCGAGCGGCGGTGGCTTCGAGCCGCTCCATCGGCAGTGGTGAAGTCAGCACGGTCAGCACCATGCGCGCCCCGTCGTAGGCCGCGACGATCTGCGCGGCGCTGCCCGGTCCCCGCTCTGCGGACTCGGCGATCACCCGGGTCAAGCCGTCACTGCACCCGGCCGGTTCGGTCAGCATCGCCGGCGGCCCGCTCGATCCCCCCGGCCCACCGGATGCGCCGTCGTCGGTCACTCGGTCGAATTGCACGCCGGGCGGGAAATCCGCGGCAGTCAGCACCACTTTCTCGAGGGTGGCGCCCGGCCAGGTCGGGCTACCGGCAACCACGGACGCGCAGCCCGACACCACCAGCAACGTGGCCATCGGCCCGACCAACGCTGCCACCCCTCGATGGCACCGATTCATCTGCCCAGGCTATCGGGCCGGACCGGTTAGTGCAGTGTTCATGGTGGGCCGTGGTGGCGGACCGCTCCGCAACAGGCCCATCACGGCCTCGACATCCAGATGGCCCGCCAGCAGATCGGCCATGAGATCCAGTTGAGCATCGCGCCGGCCGGGCACGTCGGTGTCGTCGGCCACGACGAACCCGCCGCGTCCGGCCGCGGCGGCGACCTCGGTCAGCCAATCTCGGCGCAGCCCGTCGTTGTCGAGCAGGCCGTGCCAGTGGGTGCCGTAGATCGCGCCGTGACGCAGGCCGACGCCGAGCCAGTCCGCCGCCGCGGAACGGGTCACTTGGCCGTGATGAATCTCGTAGCCCCACAAGGGTTTTTCCCAATGCCGCAGGGTCTTGTTCGGGGCAAACTCGATATCTGCGTCAAGCAGACCCAACCCGTCGACCGAGACTGGCCGCGCTGCTCCAGCCTCCACGGCGTCGTCGATTCGCCGGCACAGCATCTGAAATCCGCCGCACACACCCAGCACGGGTCGCCCCTGTGCAGCGTGTTCACCGATCGCGTCGGCCAGGCCGCGTTGGCGCAGCCAGTCGAGATCGTGCACGGTGGCCTTGCTGCCGGGGATGATCACCAGGTCGGCACCGTCGAGGTCGGCGGCATCGGCAACCCAGCGCACCACGACACCGGGCTCGCAGGCCAGTGCCTCGATGTCGGTGGAGTTGGAGATGCGGGGCAATCGGATCGCCGCGACGCTCAGCGTCTGCGTGCCACGGGGCGGTTGTGGAACACCGACGAGCCCGCCGGGCCGGACCGAGACGGAATCCTCGGTGTCCAGCCAGATTCCGTCGTCGAACGGGATCACCCCGTAGGTGGGCCGGCCGGTGAGCTCCTGCAGCCGAAGCAGGCCGGGTTCGAGCAGGGCGGGGTCGCCGCGGAATTTGTTGACGATGAATCCGGCGATGAGCGCCTGGTCTGCGGGTTCCAGCACCGCGACGGTGCCGTGCAGGTGGGCCAGCAGCCCACCCCGGTCGATGTCGCCGACCACGACGACGGGCAGGCCCGCCGCCCGGGCCAACCCCATGTTGGCCAGGTCGGTGGCGCGCAGGTTGATCTCGGCCGGCGAGCCGGCGCCCTCACAGATGACGACGTCGAATTCCGATCTCAGCGAGGCCAATTCGTCGGCGACGACGGCGGCCAGCCGGTCGCGGTGGGTGAAGTAGTCACCGGCAGCCACCGTGCCGGCCACTTGGCCACGGATCACCAGCTGCGAGGTGCGGTCTCCGCCCGGCTTGAGCAGGATGGGGTTGAACCTGGTGTGAGGTGCCAGCCCGGCCGCGCGGGCCTGCATCGTCTGCGCCCGGCCGATCTCCCCGCCGTCGACGGTGACCGCCGAATTGTTCGACATGTTCTGGGCCTTGAACGGCGCCACGGACAGGCCTTTGCGGGCCAACAACCGGCACAGCCCCGCAACGACCATCGACTTGCCGGCATCGGAGGTGGTGCCGGCGACCAGCAGCGCCCCGCTCACTTTTCCCTCGCGAGCAGACACTTAGGTACCCGAAATCCGGGCGTGTCGGGTACTTTCACGTCTGCTCGCGGGAAAAAACTCACGGCAGGGTGAGGATCTCGGCGCCGTCCTCGGTGACCACCAGGGTGTGCTCGAACTGCGCGGTCCATTTGCGGTCCTTGGTCACCACGGTCCAGTCGTCGTCCCAGATCTCGTAGTCCAGCGTCCCGAGGTTGATCATCGGTTCGATGGTGAAGGTCATGCCCGGCTCGAGCACGGTCTCCACGGCGGGCTGGTCGTAGTGCAGCACCACCAGCCCGTTGTGGAAGGTGGTACCGATGCCGTGGCCGGTGAAATCACGAACCACGTTGTAGCCGAACCGGTTTGCGTAGGCCTCGATGACCCGGCCGACGATCGACAACGCACGGCCGGGTTTGACGGCCTTGATGGCACGCATGGTGGCCTCGTGGGTGCGTTCGACGAGCAGGCGGTGTTCCTCGGAGACGTCTCCGGCCAGGAAGGTGGCGTTGGTGTCGCCGTGCACGCCGTCGATATAGGCCGTGACGTCGATGTTGACGATGTCACCGTCCTCGATCACCGTCGAATCCGGAATGCCATGGCAGATCACCTCATTCAGTGAGGTGCAGCAGGATTTGGGAAAGCTCTTGTAGCCCAAGGTCGACGGATAGGCACCGTGGTCGACCATGTAGTCGTGGGCGATGCGGTCGAGCTCGTCGGTGGTGACACCGGGCGCCACGGCCTTGCCGGCCTCGGCCAGCGCAGCCGCGGCGATCCGGCCGGCGACACGCATCTTCTCGATCACCTCGGGCGTCTGCACCCACGGTTCGCTGCCCTCCTGCACGGTGGACTTCCACGCGTACTCCGGCCGGGGGATCGACTTGGGCACCGGCAGGGTCGGCGAGAGCACGCCGGGGCGCAGGGCGGTACGAACAGGCATGACAGCAAGGATAGCCAGGAGAACGCCGATCTCTCACAGCGAGAATGGTGCTAACTTTTCAGCCATGCTCAGTGAGTCGACCCCGATGCGGACCACGCCCGGTCATCTGCTCGGCCAGATGGGGTTCCGCGATGTGCTGGAGAACGACGAGACGCTCATCGTGGAGATGGACAACCGGCCTGATCTGACGAATATCCGCGGCGCATTGCAGGGCGGATTGGTGGCGACCCTGATCGACATCGCGGCCGGACGGTTGGCGGGCCGTAACGTCGGGCCCGGGCAGGATGTGACCACCGCCGACATGAACATCCACTACCTGGCGCCGATCATCGAAGGTCCGGCGCGAGCGGTGGCCACCGTGGTGCGCTCGGGGCGGCGGTTGATCGTCACCTCGGTCGACGTCACCGATGTGGGCCGGGACCACCGGCTGGCCGCGCGGGCCACACTCAGCTTCGCCGTCCTCGATCCGCGGTAGACCCTAGGGCCGGTCAGACCGGGGAAAACGGCCGAACCAGGCCTTACGCGGCCCGCGGATGTCCACCGAGCCGCACACCACCCGGCCGGTCAGGATGACGTGCGGTGTGCCTTCGCCGGGGGCGTCACGACGATGATCGTCGGCGCTGCCCACGATCACCTCGACGTCGTCGATCGATGCGCTGGCGCCCTCGGGCAGCCGCAGCTCCAACGACCCGAATTTCAGGTCCAGCTCGATGACCACCATCGGCCCGGCGAACCGGGCCCGGGTCAGATCCAGATCCACCGAACCCATCCGGCGCACCAGCGCCAGTCGGGTCGGCACGGTCCATTCCCCATGACGTTTCAGCGAGCCGAGCACTCCACGCAGCTCGACCCGGTCGGTGGCCGTCGTGACGATCGCTCCGGGACCGGGCAGATCCCCCACCAGCGCGTCGAGATCGGAATGCAGACGGGCCTGCGAGACCATCGCCGACCGCTCCTCGAACTCGGCGATGTCGATCAACCCCAGCGCCACGGCGCTGTGCAGCCGCCGCAACGTACCGTTGCGGTCGGCATCCGAGACCCGCAGGTCCACCGATTGTTCGTTGGTGCCAGTCATGACGTACCCACGGTACCGCCGTTCAGGCGAGGTAATCGTGCGGCAAGCCGTCGAGCATGGTCTTGCACATGCGCACCGCGTATTCCGAACTGCCGCCGCCGACGATCAGTGCGGCGAACGCCATGTCTCCGCGGTACCCGGCGAACCAGGAGTGTGAGCCACCCATGAACTCGGCCTCACCGGTCTTGCCGCGCACGTCGCCGAGCCCGCCGAGATCCTTGGCGGTGCCGTTGGTGACCACCAGTCGCATCATCGGCCGCAGCCCCTCGACCATCTTCGGGCTGATCGGGGCGCCGGCCCCGTCGACCATGGTCTGGCGTCCCTCGATGAGCTGCGGCACCGGCGTGCGGCCGGCAGCCACCGTCGCCGACGCCAGTGCCATGCCGAACGGACTCACCAGCACCTTGCCCTGACCGAATCCGTCCTCGGTCCGCTCGGCGAGGTCAACCGTCGGCGGCACCGAGCCGGTCAGCGTGGTGATGCCGGCCACGTCGTAGTCGGTGCCGATGCCGTATCGCGCGGCGGCCTGGGTCAACCCCCGGGGCGGCATCCGGCTGGCGAGTTCGCCGAAGGTGGTGTTGCACGAGTTGGCGAAGGCCCGCGACATCGGGACCGTGCCCAAGTCGAAGGCGTCGTAGTTGGTGACGGTCCGGTGGCCGATGTCCATGGTGCCTGGGCAGCCCAAAAGTGTGTTGGGCGTTGCCATGCCGCGTTCGATGGCGGCGCCGGCAGTGACCATCTTGAAGGTGGACCCCGGCGGAAACTGGCCCATGGTGGCCAGTGGCCCGACGGCGTCGGCGGCCGCGTTCTGCGCCACCGCGAGGATCTCGCCGGTGGACGGTTTGATCGCGACGATCATCGCCTGTTTGCCGGTGGTGTTGACGGCGTTTTGCGCGGCGTCCTGGACCGCGCGGTCCAGGCTGATGGTGATCGACGGCGCGGGTTCTCCCGGTACCTCGTTGAGCACGTCGACGTCGACACCGTTCTGGTTGACGGTGACCACCCGCCAGCCCGGCTGGCCGTCCAGCTCGTCGGCCACCGACTTCTTGACCTCGTTGACGATGGCCGGGGCGAAATCCGGGTCGGTGGGCAACATTTCGGGTTGCGGGGTGATGACGACGCCGTCGAGCCTGCCGATGGCGGCGGAGATCCGGTCGTTGTCGGCCTGATTCAGCGTGATCAGGCTCATCGGCTGAGCCGACGCGCTGGCCTGTTCGGCGAGCAACTGCGGATTGCCCAGCGCCGGATCGAACGGACGTAGCGCATCGGCCACCGCGCGGGCGGTCGGCATCAGCGCGGCGCCGGCCGCTTTGGCATTCAGGGCGTAGTGGTAGACGTAGCCGGGCACCAGCACGTCGGTACCGCCACGCTCGTTGACCCGGGCTCGCCGCGGGGCATCGGCGCGCAGCGCGAACGTCTGGTGCTCCCCCAACCTCGGGTGCAGTCCGGTGGCGCTCCAGCGCACTTCCCACTGTCCTTCGTCACGGACCATGTTGAGTTGGCCGTCGTAGGTCCAGGTGCGGTCCTTGGGCAGGTGCCAGGTGTAGCGGTAGGTGATGCTGCCGGTGTCGCCGGCGTACTTGGAGCCCAAGATCTGGGCGTCGAGTCGGGTGGCCTGCAGGCCATTCCACGCTTCGTCGAGAGCGGTCTTGGCATCGTCGGGCCGGTCGGACAACGCCGCGGCCGCCTCGGTGTCACCAGTCGCCAATTCGGCAAAGAACTGCTCCGCAGCGGGTTCGGGTCCGTCGGGTCGGGGGGTGCAGGCGCTGAGTGCCGTCCCACCGATCACCGCGACGACCGTCAACAGCGTTGCGGTCCGTGTGACTGATGATGTTTGAGTTGCCATTGAGGCTGATGTTAGGAACGCGGACGCCGGTTTCGTCGGAGGCGCACCGAGACCAAATCGAGACAGTGGTGAGATCTTGCGCCCGTCGGTGACCCGCTGCAAAGTTGCGGCATCTGATCTCTGATCGCCGAGTCAGATCATTCCGGCCACGTGCAGGGTCGCGACGAGGTCGAGGATGTGCAGCAGCCCCAGGATTGCTAGCACCGCACCGGCGACAGTCATCCAGGTCCCGCCCGAATGCGGATTTGATGTGCGGTGTACGTCGGATCGCGCCGACCCGTCCGGATGCAGCAGCCGACGGTCGTCTTCACGGTTCCAGCGGATGCGGGCGATGCGACGACGAACACCGACGACAATCAGCGCCACACCCACGGCCGTGAACACCGCCGCTCGGACCGCGGGTCCGGTCCACGACGCGCCGCCCCCTTGGGCAGCGAGGATGTACTCAAGCATCACCCTCCCTCTACTTTTCGATCAAGATTCGCCATTTTGCGGCTTTGCGTCGGTCATCCCCAGTTCTTCCGCGCATTCTCAAGCCGCAATTGAACTAGCTCCTCGCAGACACGCGGAGCGGTTACCGGGTCTGTAAACAGCTGCTCGATGCGAGCCAAGTTCACGGTCATCCATGCTGCCAACTCGACGGCTGACCCCTGGGTGGTGTCGTCTCCGCCCTCGAGGTATTGACGCAGCAGTGAAAGCCAGAAGTGGTTGCCCTCGTTCCGGTATCGGAGTGGAGTCAGAATAATGTCGATCAGCCCACGATTGTTCGTGATATCCCAGCGCGGTGACTCACCGGACAGCGTGATCGAGGCATCGATGTCGGCGAGACCGCGAGAACGTGACTCGGTGAACCGATACACGGGGTTCAGGTAAAGCACCTGCAGATAGCGGACGACAAATTCTAGAAGTACTTTCACGCCAATCTCCAGCCTTTGGGGCGTGAGCGACCGACCGTCGCTCGCGATCTAGTATCCATGCGCCCGTCGATATCCAGATATGCGCGACTGCAGCGAGTTACCGAAGTTGCCAGCCGACGCATCGACCGATTTCCCTGAGGGCTTGTGGCGACAACTCGGGGTGAAGCCCGCCGAATCTGACCATGATGTCGTTGACACCTTGAGCGAGGGGCTTGTTTCCCCATTCGAGCGGCATCGCAACGGCTTCTTTAACAATCTCCAGAATTTGATCTGCTATGACACTCCCGTCCTTCGGCCCGTAGCGGTCCATAAGTTTCTCACGGTCGACCCGTGGTATCGCGGAGCCGGATATACTCAGAATTATCGCTTCACTGATCAGATCTGAATTCATTTTCACTTTCGTGACATCGAAATACCGTTCCCGAATTCTCTGTCGGTCGGGTTCAGTTTCCGTATTGCACAGACTCGGTGTCAGCGGCGAACAACCTGTAAAAGTAGGCGACGTCGTCTATATCCCCATTGTTCACCCGCTTGAAGGCTTTGCCGATCGGATTCGCGTGCGTTGCGGTGGATGTACGGCACACGGTGAGCGGACCCAGGTTGCGTGCGATTTCGGTCGGGGTATCGACCCATTCGTAACCGGCGTTGCGAACCAGCACCTCACCGATGTAGCAGCCGAAGACAAAGATGGTCTCGGCGACCGCGTCTGAGCCTGGCTCACGAAAACCCTCCAAGATGCCGTCCACCAAACTGAGTGAGTCCGGCGTGTAGTCGAGTTCGACACCGGAGACGTTGAGCGCGGCGTCCGCAGCACGTTGCGCCAGTTCGGCGGCGTGCTCAGGCGTAGGTGGTGCGGGCAGTCGCAGAGGGCGTCCTGCCCATGCCGGCCCGCTCATCGCCGCGCCAGGAGTCGGCTACCTGGTTGTCCACTGCGGTGATCTCCTCGCTGACTCCTCAAACCTGGCCATGCGTCCGGCCCCAATTTCCGCGCGACCAACCCTCCAGCAGTTACCTACAATGCACTACGTAGACCACTTTTGCGTCTGAACTCCAATTAGCGATTCCCTCGCGTATCACCGAAATATCCTGCTCGACGTAATCTGGGGGTGCCGCAGTTTCCAAATTTTCAATCTGCAGCGAATAAAATGCCGCGGCGTCGGCGGTAAACGTCAACGCGGCACTAGGCGACGTTATCAACTCAACAGCAATACCTGCCGATGTACGACTTGCCGATGAACCAATAACCGTCCACGCCGTTCGCATGTTACGCCGGTCGATCTGCTTCCAAGAATAATTGCTGATGCCCGAAGCGACGATCAATCCGGTACTTGCCTCTGTGATCCGTTCGGCGAGACGCATCTCGAGGATAATCCCCAGAACCGATCGGATGCCGTCATACCGAATTTCGAGAATTTGAGCTTCGAGCAGGCAGTCGTCTTCGAACGGATCCACTGCAGCAGCGTTACTATCACACATCTCGGTCGGTCCGGAGAAGTACAAATTGTCCAACGTGGGCATGATTTTAATCCTAACCTAACGGTATGTGCCAATATGGGTCCGAGCGACTGATCGTCCTACCGGTCACGGGGTTAACCGCCTGGCCCGCGCTGTTCTCGTACGACACGTACCCACCGGGATACTGATAGTCGCCTGTTGTAGTCGGATCCATGACGCGGACGCGGGCCACTCTTGAATCCAACCCTTCGGTACCGGCTGGAATCTCATAAACCATTCCCTTGCCATTATCGGCGACGGTCCCCGTGGCACCAGGAGGTACGACAGGAAGCGATTCGTTCCCAGGTCCGACGATTGCCTCTGGTTGCGGATGTGATATCCCGGGGCCGTCTCCAGGCGAACCAGTGCTGCCTGGGTCCAAATCAGTGTGGCCAGCACTCGGAGCGTCGGTATCTGGAGCCACTGGCGTGTCCGGTGTGTGATGTCCGCCGCTCGGGACGTCGTCGTGGGTATGCGGCGCAACCGGCGTGTCTACGTGAGGTGTTGGGACATCGTCGAGATGGCGGGCGCCAGAAATGATGTCGAGGCCATGTTCGAGCCCTTCAGCAAGAGGCTTACCGAACGGGAGGGGGAGCATCCCTGCGGAGTCGAGAATGGCTTGGGCTTTGTCTTCTCCAGAAGCCTGACCCCAGTTGTTGAACGTGTCGATGTCCTTGGCCACGTCAGGTATCAGGCCGAAGGTGTTTTCACTGAGCTGGTGATTGGCGTCGGCGAGCGTGTCTGAAATGCTGGGCGGCGGCGGAAACGCTTGTTTGTCAGCGTTTTCCGGTAGCGGCGGCACTGGGACGGTGGGCCCGCCGTGAGTCGCCGCAGCTGCGTTGAGATCCCGCAGCGCATCAGTCTGTACCGTTAGCTCACGGCGGGCATCGAATACCGCCTGGGTCAGCGACTTGGTCTCGTCGGGGCTTGGACCCGACCCGGCCCCGTGCACATAGCCGTGCCCGAAGGCAGCATTCGCCTTGGCTTCGGCCGCTGCGAGGTGCTGACGGGCCGCCTCCACCCGCGCACGTTGCTGATCGATCGTCGCCTTGTCCGGCGCCGCTGGCAGCCGGCTCAGCGCAGGCGGTAGACCGGGGTGCTTCTCGTCACCGGGCTTGCCCTGCTCAGCCTCTCGCGGCTTACCCTCCGGTGAATCGTTGGCGCCCAACAGGTCCCCCAACCCGGTTGGGTCGGAATTTTTGCTGTCCGCCGGCACTTCGCCTTCTGGCTTCTTCGCCGCGTCCTCAACGGATTTGGGCACCGCGAACGGGCCGATCTGACCCGGCGCCTGCCCGGGGACCGCTGGCTTCTTCTCGCCTGGTTCGCCCTTCTCCTCAGCGTCATGCTGGATCTTGTTGTCTACCAGCCGAACCCTGCCCTCACCGTTATCGCGGCCTTCAGCTTCGCCGTCGAATCTGATCCCATCCAGCTCAGCCGCTTTGGCCTGCAGGCGTTCACCGACGAACGAATCGGTCTGAGCAAGGCGCTCGGCGTACCAGCGGATGTCCTCGGCATGCTCGTTGAGCGAATTCTGCCGGGCGCGCATGGAGAAGACGTCGACCCGCCTGGTGTCGGTCACCGACAGGTCGTCGGCAACACTGAACCCATCGCTCTCGGCGGCACTGATCGCGGCGACCGCCTCAGACCGGGCCATGCTGATGTCATGGCGGCCGGTCTCAGCGATGTCGGCGGCCTCTCGCAACACCCCGCCCTGGCGGCCAACAACCACCACATCTCCGGTCGCCCGCTCCAGAGCCGCATCTTTTGCGTCACCTGCCCAGGTCGTCCCGCCGGGTGAGGCGATGTTCTGGCGGTGCTGAGCGAACGCGTCCTCAGACTGCGAGGCTGCCACGCGCCACGTCGTCGCCGCGGTGTCCAGGTAGGAGGTATCCCAGTTCTCGATCTCCGAGCGGGTCAACCCCGGACCGTCACCGGAGCCCGCTGGGCTCACACGGTCACCGTGATGGCATCACGACCGTCGGAGTCAGTGCTGTCGTAACGGGCACTACTGACGGAAAGATCCTCGGCTTGCCCGGTTATCCGCGTCGACTGGCGCCCCTGCGTCGCGGCCAGCGCCGCATTGACCGCAGCCACTCCGGCCGCGCTGGGATGTGACGACGACGGCCCGCCTGCCCCAACCCCACTCAGCGCCGTGGCAGTGAGTTCACTGCTGCCCGCTGCTACACGCAGACCACTCGCATCGACTTCCAATTCGTTTGCCACGTCAATCCCCCAACTGGCGAAACACCCTGGTCGCGAGATTACCTCACCATTTGCGCCCAAGCGGAAAGCCGGCGACTGCTAGCAATGGGGACCCGCTTCAGTCCAGCAACACCGTGGCGAAGGTGCCGACCTGTTCGAACCCGATGCGCGCGTAGGTCGCGCGGGCGACGGTGTTGTAGCTGTTGACGTACAGGCTCGCGATCCGGCCCGAGGCCACCACCGCCGCCGCCAACGCCGCCGTTCCCGCCGTGCCCAGTCCGTGACCCCGCCACTCCGGGTGCACCCAGACCCCCTGGATCTGACCGACGGCCGGCGACTGGGACCCGACCTCGGCCTTGAACACCACCTCGCCCCGCTCGAACCGGGCCCATGCCCGTCCCGCGGCGATCAGCCCGGCGATCCGGCGGCGGTAGCCACGGCCGCCGTCCCCCAGCCTCGGATCGACGCCCACCTCGCCGATGAACATGTCGACCGCGGCCACCAGATACGCGTCGAGTTCGTCCATTCGCACCGGCCGGACTGCGGGATCGATCGCGCAGTGCGGCACCGTGTCCAGTGCCATCAGCGGCTGTTGCTCACGGACGTCGCGCGCGGGGCCCCACACCGATTCCAGTCGACGCCACATCGGCATCACGAGCTCGGCCCGGCCCACCAGCGACGAACAGCGTCGGGCGGTGCTCATCGCCTTGTCCGAGAACGCCTTCAGGTCGTCGGCGTCACCGCGCAGCGGGATCAAATTGGGCCCGGCGTAACACAGGGATTCGGTGACGCCGCGTCGGGTCCACAGCTCGCCGCCGATGGCGCCGTGCTCGACACCGAACTCGGCCACCCGCGCAGCCACCATGCACGAACCCACCGGGTCCTCGTCGAACACCTGCAGACAGGGGGTGGCGTCTCGCACCACGGAAACTCGACGCTCGTCGACGAGGCGGAACAGTGGCGGAGCCGACATGGACAATTCTCTCTGCTCAAGCCGAGGCTGGGGTGACCCCGCTCACAGGGTCGCTATCAGCTTACGGTCACCACTGGCGAACCGCTTGCATCATCTGAACCCGACTCTTCGGCCAACCGCATGGCCTCTTCGATCAGAGTCTCGACGATCTGTGCTTCCGGGACGGTCTTGATCACCTCACCCTTGACGAAGATCTGGCCCTTGCCGTTGCCGGAGGCAACCCCGAGATCAGCCTCGCGCGCCTCGCCCGGGCCGTTGACCACGCAACCCATCACTGCCACGCGCAGCGGGACATCGAGCCCGTCCAGCCCCGCGCTGACCGCGTTGGCCAGCGTGTAGACGTCGACCTGGGCCCGTCCGCAGGACGGACACGACACGATTTCCAGGCCGCGCGGACGCAGGTTCAGCGACTCCAGGATCTGGTTGCCGACCTTGACCTCTTCGGCCGGCGGCGCCGACAACGACACCCGGATGGTGTCGCCGATGCCCTTGGACAACAACGCGCCGAAGGCCACCGCGGACTTGATGGTGCCCTGGAACGCCGGCCCGGCCTCGGTCACCCCGAGGTGCAGCGGGTAGTCGCACTGGGCGGCCAACTGCGTGTAGGCCTCGACCATGATCACCGGGTCGTTGTGCTTGACGCTGATCTTGATGTCACCGAAGCCGTGTTCCTCGAACAACGACGCCTCCCACAGCGCCGACTCGACCAACGCCTCGGGCGTGGCCTTGCCGTACTTCTTCATCAACCGCGGATCCAGCGAGCCGGCGTTGACGCCGATGCGGATCGGGATGCCCGCATCACCTGCAGCCTTGGCCACCTCCTTGACCCGGCCGTCAAACTCCTTGATGTTGCCCGGGTTGACGCGCACGGCCGCGCAGCCGGCGTCGATCGCGGCGAAGATGTACTTGGGCTGGAAGTGGATGTCGGCGATGACCGGGATCTGGCTGTGCCGAGCGATCTCGGCGAGCGCATCGGCATCCTCCTGCCGGGGGCAGGCCACCCGCACGATGTCGCATCCCGACGCCGTCAGTTCCGCGATCTGCTGCAGCGTCGCGTTGACGTCATGGGTCTTGGTGGTGCACATCGACTGCACCGCAATGGGATGCTCGCTGCCGATGCCGACGTTGCCGACCATCAGCTGACGGGTCTTGCGACGGGGTGCCAGGACCGGCGCCGGAGGCGCAGGCATTCCCAGACCGATGGAAGTCACGGGTTCTCCTATTGGAAGATGCTGAGTGGGTTGACCAGGTCTGCCGTCACGGTCAGCAGCATGTAGCTGACCACGACCAGAAGCACCACGTACGTGGCCGGCATGAGTTTGAGGTAGTTGACGGGTCCGGCGGCCACTTTGCCGCGGGCCGCCCGGAACATGTTGCGGATCTTCTCGTACGTCGCCACCGCGATGTGGCCGCCGTCGAAGGGCAGCAGCGGCACCAGGTTGATCGCGCCGAGCACGAAGTTCAGCTGGGCCAGGAAGAACCAGAACGCCACCCACAGCCCGGCCTCGACGGTCTCGCCGCCGATGATGCTCGCGCCGACGACGCTGATCGGGGTCTCCTTGTCGCGCTCTCCCCCGCCGATCGCCTCGACCAGAGCACCGATCTTGGTGGGAATCTTCGCCAGCGACTTGCCGAGTTCGACGGTCAGGTCGCCGGTGAAGGAGAGGGTGCCGGGGACTGCCGTGATCGGGTTGTACTTCGTCGGCGGGGCGACCGGGACCGCGCTGACGCCGATGGCGCCGACGGTGGCCGGTTCTTTGGCGTCGGCACTGGTGAACCGCTGTGTCTGGGTGACGTCGACGACGGTGGTGATGGTCTGGCCGTCACGCTTGAGTTCGATGGGCACCGGGCCGTGGAGTTTGCGTACCGCGGCGGCCATCTGGCTGAAATCGGAGACGGTGGTGTCGCCGACCTTGACGATCTCGTCCCCGGCCCGGATACCGGCCTGCGCCGCGGGGCCGGCACCCTGGCACTCGCCCATCTTCTCCAGGCTCAATTGCGGTGCGACACAGCCGGTTTCACCGACGATCGCCGTGGTGGGCTGGTTGATGTTGGGCAGGCCCCACATGATTGCCACCCCGTACAGCAGCACCAGACCGATGATGAAGTTCATCGCGGGACCGGCGAACAGCACCGCGACGCGCTTCCAGACCTTCTGCTTGTACATGGCGTACGGCCGGTCTTCGGGCGCGATCTCGTCGACCGAGGTCATGCCGGCGATGTCGCAGAACCCGCCCAGGGGGATGGCCTTGAGGCCGTATTCGGTCTCGCCGAGACGGTTGGGGCGCCGGGTCGACCACAACGTCGGACCGAAGCCCACGAAGTAGCGGCGCACCTTCATGCCGGTGGCACGCGCCACCCACATGTGCCCGCATTCGTGCAACGCCACCGAGATCAGGATGGCGAGCGCGAACAGCGCGATACCGATTGCGAACATCATTTGCTGACGAGCCCTTTTCTCACGGATGTCTTCTCGGACCGCGTAGCGATGGCGCGCCGTGCCTTCTCCCGGGCCCAGCGCTGCGCGTCGAGTACGTCTTCCACGGTAGCGGGTTCGGCGGCCCACTGGTCGGCAGCGTGCACCACGTCACCGACGGTGTCGACGATGGCCGGGAACGGGATGCGGCCGGAAAGGAACGCTTCTGCTGATTCCTCGTTGGCGGCGTTGTACACCGCCGTCAGGCAACCACCGCGGGTTCCAGCCTCGGCCGCCAGGCGCACCGCGGGGAACACTTCGTGGTCCAGCGGCAGGAACTCCCAGGTGGACGCGGTGGTGAAGTCACAGGCCAGGGCCGCGCCGGGGATCCGGTCAGGCCACCCCAGGGCCAGGGCGATCGGCAGCTTCATGTCGGGCGGGCTGGCCTGGGCCAGCGTCGAGCCGTCGGTGAAGGTCGCCATCGAGTGCACGATCGATTGCGGGTGCACCACCACCTCGATGCGCTCGTAGTCGATCCCGAACAGCAGATGGGTCTCGATCAACTCCAGGCCCTTGTTGACCAGCGTCGCCGAGTTCAGGGTGTTCATCGGGCCCATCGACCAGGTCGGGTGCTTGCCGGCCTGCTCGGGAGTCACCGATTCCAGGTCGGCGGCCGACCAGCCCAGGAACGGTCCGCCGGAGGCGGTCAAGACGATCTTGGCCACCTCGTCGGGTGTCCCGCCGCGCAGACACTGGGCCATCGCCGAATGCTCGGAGTCCACCGGCACGATCTGTCCCGGCGCGGCGGCCTTGAGCACCAGCGGACCGCCGGCGACCAGTGACTCCTTGTTGGCCAGGGCCAGTCGCGCGCCGCTGGCCAACGCGGCCAGGGTCGGCGCCAGGCCCAGCGCCCCCACCAGCGCGTTGAGCACCACGTCGGCCTCGGTGTTTTCCACCAACCGGGTGACCGCGTCGGGGCCGGAGTAGGTCACGTCGCCGACCTTGTCGGCGGCAGCCGGGTCGGCGACGGCGATGTCGGTGACGCCGGTCGCGGCGCGCTGGGCGGCGAGCAGGTGGGGGTTGCCGCCGCCGGCCGCCAGCCCGACGACCTCAAAGCGGTCGGGATTGGCAGCGATGACCTCGAGCGCCTGAGTGCCGATCGATCCGGTGCTTCCCAGTATCAGCACGCGCTTTCTGTCGCTCACCGTTACATTGTGCCGCGCACGCGCGTGGCCGGCCCAATGCGGCACGGGGCGGCTCGCGGCGCCCGTTCGGTGTGCCGCCCATCCGTATGCTGGGACGACCGCCACAACTCCACACCGAGGGACCAGATTCGCCAATGGCTGCAGCCGAGAATGCACACGTGATTCCCGTGACTGCCCGGACCGAGTACCTGACCAGCCGGCATCGCCTGTCTGGGATCACCGCCGGCGCGATGCTGGGATCCGGTTTGATCGCCCTGGTCGGACTCAACTACGCCGGAGTCTCCGGACTCCTCACCGCCATTGTCGTGGCGGTGCTGGTCACCCTCGGACTGGGCGCGGTGGCCTACGGACGGATGAGTGTGCCCGGCGCGGTATTGGTCACCGTCGCCGGCGACACCGTCTATCTCGGCGACAAGAACCACGAAATCGTCAGCTACCCGCTGTCATCGCTGGTCTCGGTAGGACAGGGCGGCCCGGCCGAGCACACGGCAACCGACGGTCGGCGCCTGACGGTTCGTGGTCAGCACTACCTGACGTTGACCTTCGCGGCAGCCGACGGCCGTCACGATGAGTGGCGGATCGCCGCCGTCAGATCAGATCCGGCGGTGACCGAGATCGTGGAGCGGCTGGAGGCGGCGCTGCCGGCGGTTCAACCGACCGCACCGCCGGTGTCGGGTGCACGAATTGCCGACGCCGGAACCGACGAGGCCGCGAAACGGTTGTGGGCCGAAGCTGCCCGGCGCCACGACGACATTCTCGGCGCCTACGGCGCGTACGAACTGGACCCGGCGATGCTGTTGCGCTACCCCGCCATCACGGATGTCACCGTCGAGCCCACGCAAACGTTCCACCTCGCACTCGATGAGGCCCAGGCTCTACGCACCGAGGCTTATCCGGGCAACCGGGGCCTGGCCGACGCCTACCAGCAAGCGGTAGTGACACTGCGCCGCGCCTGGATCGCGTGCGAATCGCACGGCAAGAAGGTGGGCACGTCCTATCTCGAACCGGCCGACCGGACCGAAATGGACACCGCGCTCAAGCTCTACAACCACGCCGCCTCGAGCACCACACCGGCCGAACAGGCCACCTACTACGGGCGGGTGCGCGAGATCGTCACAAAACTCGTCGATCGCGGCGTCCTGCACCCGCCGAAAGGCCAACTGGCACAGCTGGAAGGCGTCACCCGCCGCGCGATCGAGGCAGCCCGGTCCAGCTGACCGCTTCAGGTGGCACCCGGCGCGAGGAACTCTCCGGAGACCGAGTACGTGCCGGTCGCGGCGTCCACCCCGGCGAGTTCGATCCGAATCGCCAACCGGGACGGATCGATCTCCCGGTCCGTCATCCAGATGTGCACGGCCTCACGTTCGTACGGTTCCAGCGCGCCACGCTGCATGGCCTGTGCGCGAACGGATTCGAAGACATCCGGCGCGATGTCGTCGAAAGCGAAGGTCTGCCTGCCCGCGTTGTACGACTCGTCGGTGACCTCGGGCAACTCCCCCGGCACGATGATGATCTTGCCGGACCGCTCCCCGGTCTGGAACTCGAGCAGCACACCGCCGTTGGTCTGGAGTTCACTGGCATGGGCGATCGGGGTGGCCCGGTGAGTGCCGCGGATCTCGAAGTTCGTCAGCACCCGGTCTGACGGCGCTATCCCGGCCGACGCCAGCGCATCCCGCGCCTTGTGGAACGACACGGCGAAATCTGCCGGGTCGAAGATCTCACCGACGGTGCCGTCCGGAAGCGCGTTGATCGTCTTGCTGGCGAAGGTGCCGCTGAGGATCACCGGCGCGCCGGGAGCCGACCGTTTGATCTCCAGGGTGTCGAGTTTCCGCCTGCCGGAATCGAGTTGGCGGGACATCTTGTCGACGATGGCGATCAGGTCGGTGGCGGCGATGTCCGACGCGGAGAAGGTGCTGTCCTTGCGCAGCACTTGCGCCGACGGCGTGGTGAACGCGTCCCCGCCGTTGTTGACGTAGACGATCGTGGTGTCGCCGTTGGTCGGGTCGAGCACCGTGCCGTAATCGGACCCGCTGCCGGTGAACCGGAGACTGAGCAGGTTGTTGGCCGCTGCGGGGCCGAACTGTTCGGTGATCGCCCGGATCATGCCGTCGCGGCGGGCGTTGAGGTTCATGTCCTTGGACGTGGGCGCGGTCTCGGCTCGCGGCGCGGGTGATGCGGGCCGGTCGAATGAGATATGCCAGGCGTCGCCGACACCGAACAGGACGGTCAGCGTCACCAGGATGGTGATGGCCGGGGAGATCAGCGCCCACCGGCCGGGGTGGTCATCGAACCGGGGTGTGCGCGTCACGTCACGCCGAGGTAATCCGTTGGGCGCCAACGTGGTCGACGGGTTATCAGCCAGGGCACGGAAGTCTGCCTGCGACATCGAGGCGATCCAGCGCGCCTGGTACTCGGTGTCGTGCGGCGGGCTGACTGTCGCACTCACCAACGTCGGCTGCATTTCGTCGTCGGTGAAACTGCTGCGGGTCAGCGCCTCGACCCGCACCGGCACCGAATGCGGGGCCGACGCGTTCTCGAAGACCTCAAGTTCGGAGAGGCGTGAGGCCCGCGGCACCATCGCCACACCGACCACGATCAGCGGGACCGAGACCAACAGCGCCAGCCACCACGCGTTGTAGGCACCCACGCCAATACCGAGCGCGATGATGACGCCGGCCGCGCCGGCCTGGCCGACACGTAGCGCCGCGCGGTTCATCGAGCGTCCTCTCTGCACACCGGTTTTGCGCGATCATAGTGAGCACCGCCGCGAGGCGCCCGCGCGTGGCTTACCGCACCTTCGCGATGATCGACTCGGCGAATCGTTCGATGGGGCCGCGGAATCGGTCCGGCCCGGAGGCAGCGGCTGAATCCGCGGGTTCCGTTACGGCCCATGGCGCGCACATCACCGCGGTGATGCCGAGATCCTCGGCCCGCTTGTACAGATTCGGCGACGGTGGGTCCAGCAGGGCCAGGATGATCTCGAACGGCTCGTGCTCCCGGCCGTATTCACGGCGCAGCCCCGCCAGCCGGCTGGTGTACCGGGTCGCCTGTTCCAGGGTGTAGGCGTAGCCGATCCATCCGTCGCAGGCCCGCGCCGCCCGCCGCAGCGCCGCCTCGGATTCGCCACCGCACAGGATCGGCACCCGCGCCGGCGGATGAGGTTCGATCGTCATCTCGGGAACCTGGTAGTAACGCCCCTCGAACGACACCCAACCGCCGCGCCACAGCTCACGCAGCGCCGGGATCATCTCGTCGAGCCGCCGACCACGGGTGTCGAAGTCCTGACCCATCAGTTCGAATTCCTCGCGCATCCACCCGACGCCGACGCCGAGGGACACCCGACCGTTCGAGATCACCGCTGCCGTCGCAACCTGCTTGGCGACCTCGAGCAGTGGGCGGGCCGGCGCCACATACACGGCGTTGGAGAACCGTAGCCGTCGCGTGAGGGCTGCCATCGCACCGATCAGGACCCAGGAGTCGGGCCAGGCGGTCTCCGGTGCCCACGGTGGCGTGCCGCTCGGTGAATCCGGGTAGGGCGAGGACAGTTCGCGCGGATAGATCATGTGATCCGAGCAGACCATGCCGTGGTATCCGGCCTCGTCGAGCAACGGTGCCACCACCAGTGCATCGGCGGTGTCCATGAACGCCGTGCCACTCCAGAACTGCATCTACCAACCCTTCTGTGTATCCGTATCGGGAAACTGTCCGTACCAGGGCAAGATCTGCCGTTCGGCGCGGGTGAGCAGGCGGCCGAGGGACCGCAGCCTGAATTGAGCGCCGGGGGTCGGCATACGACGCAGCGTCGTATGCCAGAATGTCGGCAAGCCAGCCTGAAGCCAGTTCGATCCTGAGGAGCAACCCGTGGCCAGCACCGAGGTGGAGCGACACAACGGCGTCGACGTCGAGGACGTGCCGTCCGCAGCATGGGGCTGGTCCCATCTGAACATCAGGGTGATCCACATCGGCGGCCTGCTGTCGGCGGCCTTCTTGCTGGTGATGCTGCGCGGAAACCACGTCGGACGTGTCGAGGACTGGTTCCTCATCTCGTTCGCGGTCCTCATCGTGTTGGCCGTCGCTCGCGACTGGTGGCTGCGCCGCCGCGGGTGGATTCGCTAGGCGCATCCCTGCGCGCCGGCCCTACAACCGGGCCGGCACATCGATGGCGGTATCGGTCGCGCGCATCGAGCGGATCAGCCCTTCCTGCGTGAACGAGGCCAAGAGGTCGCCATCTTCGGTGTGTACCTGACCGCGGACATATGACATTCCCTGGCCGGCCGCAGTGCTGTCGTGGCTGTAGAGCAACCAGTCGTCCCATGCCACCGTGTCATGGAAGACAACCGTTGCCGACATCAGCGCCGTCGACAACGTCGCATGCGCCTGCGCGGTACCCACCCCGCGATGGGGCCGCATCGTGGTCGAGATGCCGAGTTGCCCGGTGAAATACGCCAACAGCGCCTTGGCCAGATCGTCGCGCGCCGGGATCGGGTCATAGCGCAGCCAGGCATGCAGTTCGGGCGGGCCCACTTCGCCGGGACTGTTGACGTCGACGATGTCGACCAGGCGCAACTCGTGGCCGTCCATGGCCGGTGTCCCCGGATAGGCATCGGCGGGGGTCTCGACGTCGGGCCGTAGCGCGTGGTGGTTGATCACCTCACCGCCAGGCACATCGGCCAGCACCGTTACCGTGGCGCACCGCCGTGAATCCTGCTGCACGGCCACCACGGCGGTGGCGGTCGAGCGGCCCTCGTGCACGACGTCGACCGACAGCTCGACGGTGGAGTCGATCACGACGGGCCTGGTGAAGACCGCATGTGCCGAACGAATCGTCTTGTTCGGGAATCGCTTTGCGGTTGCCACGATCACCTGACCCAGCGCTTGTGTGCCTTTGGCCACCTGCCGGCCATCGGTGCCGGCGGGTCCGGTCACGCCGACGAATCGATCGGGACCGGCCGGGGCCACGTCGAACACGTCGAGCAGACCGGCCACTGACGCCCGTCCCGCCATCAACACACCGGGACCAGATCAGAATCCAACAGGCCCGCGGACCGGCCATACCGGTACATGGTCTCGACTGCGCCGGTCGGCCGAGCATCGGACCCGAGCACCGCAGATGCGTGCGCCTTGAACGCCAACGCGGCCGCACTCGGCCGGTAGTTCACCCGGTGCACCTGACCGGTGAGGCCGTCGGGAGCTCGCCACCCGAAAAACACCGCGTCACCGAGATCGCGCATCGCGGCCGGTTCCAGACGGTCGACGCTGATCGCCGTCATCGTGACCGCTTCACCCTCATCTGCGTCTGTTAGCGAGAGCGCTTCGGGCTCAACGAGTTTCACACCGAGGATGCCCAACGCCCGCCGGTCGGCGGCAACGTCGGCGCCCTGGCCGACGGCCACGCCCACCCGCCAGCCCGCCATGGCCCGGTCGAACAACCATCCGCCGATGCCGGACACCACCGGGGCGACTTCTGCGGCCACCACGGTGAGCTCGTACCGCACGGCCCGCTCCGGCCACACCCGCCGCCGGGTGATCGGCACGGTGAGCGACCCGGCGGCGGGCGATTCGCCGACCGCGGGTACCTCGGACAACTGCACGGACATTTCTGGCTGTGGGGACATAAGGCATCCATTCCGGGTCCAGAGGCCTGATCGGCCGGTACGTCTCGAGGGTTGTTGCGGTGTCGTCCGCCTCATCCAACAGCGTGACATTCTCAAGATAATCTGTAAAGCTTCTATCTTGACGCGCCGATCGCCGCACCGGAGATGGTCGGGGCGTCCCCGCCCGCGCGCCGCGGCCAGCGGGTCGGCCAAAGTGGAGGTGGCGCAATGAGTCTCGTTGCCGGGCGTGGCCCATTGAGCACCCAACCGGCCGGTTGGTTCACTCCCCCGCTCGCCGGCGCCACCGTGTACATCGAGCCCCATCCGCGCCGTATCCAAGCCGTTCGCGGTGACATCGTCGTACTCGACACCGAGCACGCCCTGATGGTGCACCGCGCCGGCCACCCACTGAGCTATGCGTTTCGCAGCGACGAGGTCGGCGGCCTCCCCCACGAGCCGGTACTCGAGGCGCCGGGATACGTCTCGGTACCGTGGGATGCCGTCGACGCCTGGTTCGAAGAAGGCCGCAAGCTCGTGCACTATCCGCCCAACCCGTATCACCGGATCGATTGCCGGCCGACCCGACGCAGCCTGCGGGTGACCGCTGCGGACACCGTCCTGGTCGACACCGACGAGACGGTGGTCGTCTTCGAAACTGCGCTGGAGCCCCGCCTCTACGTCGACCCGGCCCAAGTCCGCACCGACCTGTTGCAGCCCAGCCAGACCACGTCGTACTGCAACTACAAGGGCACCGCCCGCTACTGGTCGGCGGCGATCGGCGACAGCGTCATCGCCGACGTGGCCTGGAGTTACCCCGACACCCCGCCGGAATCCCTGCCGATTCAGGGATTCTTCAGCTTCGACCCGACGCGTGTGGACGTGCTCGCCGAGCTTCCCACCCCGGGCGATTCGGCAGCCTGCGGCTGCGATCTGTGACCGGCACAACCTTGAAACCAACCTTGAAACCAGAGGAGAGCGAACACCATTGGGCATCGTGACCACCAGCTCCGAGACAGCGTTCACCCAATCCGCCGAGGAGATCTACGATTTCGTCACCAACCCGGCGAACTGGGTCAAGACCTACCCGGGCAGTGCCCACATCGGCGGACTACCGGAACGATTGCCGTTGCAAGTCGGTGACACCTGGACCGAGGCCGGGCCGGACGGGACGCAGATCTACACCTGGCATCTGGCGATCGCGATGCGGCCACGCCTGTGGGTGTTCAACTCGGTGGGCCGGCTGGGACATGACCGAGATGGCAACGGCGGCATGGACGGCCGGATCACCGTGCAGTACCAGTTCACCCGGCCGGGTAACGACGTCACGCTCTTTGGCCGCACGATGACCATCGAGGCCTACAAGGACACCCCGCTGCCGGATGCGCTGTTCCGCGTGGTGAATCCGGCGAACATCGACAGGTATCACGCCGCGGTCGCCCGGGAGCTCGCGCTCAGATGAGTGGCGCGCCGCCCTCGAAGTCGTCGGACAGGGCCGCGGCCAGCTCCAGGATGCGACGCCGGTAGGCCGGCCGCAGCAGGTCGAACTGGATGTCGGTGCCCGCGGCGATGTGCTTGTCCCACGGCAGCACGACCACCCGGCCGGGAGCCACATGCTTTTGGAACTGGTGTACCAGGTCACCGGTATTCACGTTGGGTTTGCGCGGACCCACGTGATTGATGACGACACAGGAGCGGTTCAGCAGCTCCTGATGGCCGTTCTGCCGCAGCCAGTCCATGGTCACCGCCGCTTGGCGGGCTCCGTCGATGGAGGCACTGGCCACGATCACCGCGCCGGACACCGTTGCCAACACGCCGCGGGCCGCCGAGGCGAACATGTCGGCGGCGCAATCGGCAAGGACGAGGTTGTAGTGCTTGGAGACCGCGGCGGTGGCGGAGTTCCAGTCCACATCGTTGAATGCCCGGCCGGCCCGGCTGTATTCGTCACCGGCAAGCACTTCGAGCTTGGACTCGTTCATGCTCGTATAGGCGCGGACATCGTTGTAGCGCGAAAGGTCCTTGGCCGCCAGCAGATCGCTCACGGTCGCCGCGGACTGTCGCCCGGCCCGATCGGCCAGATTGCCGCCTGCCGGATCGGCGTCCACCGCCAGGATGCGGTCACCGCGCACCGCGCTGAGCACCGATCCCAGAGCCACGGTGACGGCGGTTTTACCGACGCCGCCCTTCAGGCCGAACACGCCGATCTGATAGGACTCTCGCGCTGTGCGGCGCACCCGGGCGTACAGATCGAGTTCGTACAGTTCGTCGCGGGACAACCCGAGGTTGAGACGGGTCATGACATAGACCGCGCGTCGCCAGCCGCGACGGGGTTGCATCTTGACGGCCGAACGCACGCCGACGCGGGCCAGGTTGTCGATCGCGCGCAGCTCGCCGGCGGCCGCCGCGGGAACCGGCTGCTCCAGAATCCAGTTACCGGCGGTCGGCGAGGCGTTGGCCGGCGGGGCGATGGGGCGACGCGGGCTCACCGGCGGCAGCTTGGCCGTGATCTCGGATTCGCCGGGGACGGCGAAATTCGAGGTGAGGACGACCGGCGGGGTCGAAACCCGGGCATCGTCGGGCCGCGACCGGCCGTGGGGCAGCGCCGCCACCGGACCACCCAGCAGGGCGTCGAGCCCGCCGTAGTCCAACGTGCCCCGGGCGTGTTTGGGGTCTCTGGAGTACGTGAGCCGGTCGTCGTCGGCCGACATAGCCACCTCTCAATCGCTCACTTGCCCGCGGTTGCCCGTGCCGGCTCCCCGTGCCACAGACCTGGATTATTGCCCACAATATTGCCAATATTTGCCGACAACCACCGCCGAGCCGATGTCCGAGGCGGTCAGCTACCGGCTCAGCCGTGCAGGGCACGGCGCAATGCCGCGCCCTGCAGGGCGAAGAGTTGTTGGCTGACCTCCCACTCGGGAAGCAGCGAATCGAAGCCATGGCAGGTCCCGGCGAACAGGTGGAGTTCGGTGGCAACTTCCTGTTTCAGCAGGCTGCGGGCGTAGTCCAGCGCCTCGTCACGCAACGGATCGAGCTCCGAGCAGGTGATGAGGGCCGGCGCCACACCGGCCAGCGCGTCGGTGCGAGCCGGCACCGCCACCTCGGTGATGTCGCGACCACCCGAGTAGTGCCGCCACATCGCCACGGTGGCCGGACCATCGAACCCGGGGGTGTCGACGAACTCCTCCTTCGACCCGGTGCGCCGGTTGTCGAGCACCGGTTGGTGCAGGGCCTGGAACACCACCGGCGGTGCCGAGCCGGCCGCGGAGTGTTGGGCCAGCAACGCCGCCAGTGCGCCGCCGGCGCTGCTGCCGGCCACGGCGATCCGGTCGGCATCGATGTCAAGCTCGGCGGCCATCGTGGCGGCCCAGTTGAGCACCACCATGGCGTCGTCGAAACCAGCCGGGTACGGCGCTTCCGGAGCCAACCGGTAGTCCATCGCGATCACGGTGCAGCGGGCGCGTCGCGCCAACTCCACGCATTGGATCTGGTCGGTGTCGAGATTGCCCAGAACGAAGGCGCCGGAATGGCAGTAGATCACCGCAGGCGCGGGTGTGGGGCCGCCGCGATAGAGGCGCACGGCGATGGTGCGACGCCCGAGCGTGACCCGGCCCCCGACGATCTCCACGCCCGGGGCATCCAGCGCCTGCGCGGCCTCACGGCGACGCTGATCCAGTGACGTACGCACCGCCCCCAATGTCTCGGCGGACAGGTCGGTGCGCGCCTCGGCGAAGCCGCGCAGTGCGGGGTCGAGGCGCGCCCGCCAGGACACCGGTCAGCCGTCCGTTCGATCGGCGCCCGCACTGACCGCATCCGGTCGGGCGACGGGCGGGTCGAAGGTGTAGTCGCCCGGACGGAACCGTCGCGTCATCGTCCAGAACGCCCGGGCACTGCGCGGCCACTGCGTGACGACGCGTCCGCTGGGCGCCCGGAAATAGCTGCTGCACCGGGTGAGCCACACGGTGCCCTGCATCCACCGGTCGATGTCGGAGAGGAACGCCGCCATCGCCTCGGGCCGCACCGCGACATACGACTTGTGTTTGCGCCGAAGGTGTTTCAGGGCCCGTACCACGTAGCGGGCCTGAGCCTCCAGGATGAAGATGACGCTGTTGGACCCGACGTTGGTGTTGGGGCCGTAGAGCATGAAGAAGTTGGGGAATCCGGGAACGGTCATCCCCAGGTAGGCGAATGCTCCGTCACGCCAGGTGTCGTGTAGGGACACCCCGTTTTCCCCAGTCACCTCGATCTGGCCCAGATAGTCGGCCGCGGCATAGCCGGTGGCGCACACCACCACATCGACGTCGAGTTCCCGGCCGTCCTCGGTGACCAGCGTTCTCGCTCGCAACGCCCGCGCCGGGCTGGATACCACCTCGACGTTCGGTCGGGTCAGGGTCTGGATGAAGTCCGGTGAGAAAACCAGACGCTTGCAGCCCAGCGGGTGGTCCGGGGTGAGCCGGGCCCGCAAATCCTTGTCGGCCACCGTCGATTCGAGGAGGTTCAGCGCGATCGCCTTGAACTCCTGGGTCTTGTCGCTGCCGTTCTCGATCACCGCGATGTTGGACTCACTGCGCAACCACAGCCGGGTCCGGTAGATCTTCTTGGCGAACGGGATGTGGGCGAACAGCCAGCGTTCCCGTTCGGTGTAGGGCCGGTCGGGTTTCGGCAGCACCCAGGTCGCCGAGCGTTGCACCGAATACACCTTCTCGGCGACCTTGGCCAGTTCCGGAACTACTTGGGAGGCAGTCGATCCGGTGCCGAGAACGGCCACCTTGGCGCCATCGAGCTCGACATCGTGATCCCAGTTGGCGGTGTGCATGAGGGTGCCGGTAAAGGGTTCCTCCTGGATCAGGTCCGGCTGCAGCGGTTGGGTGAACAGCCCGATTGCCGACACCACGACGTCGAAGCGATGCTGCGCGCCGGTCGCAGTGGTCAGCACCCAGTTGCCGGCCTCGGCGTCCCATCGTGCCGCGACGATCTCGGTGTTCAGCTGCAGATGCGGGCCCAATCGGTACCGCTGGGCGCACCGCTCGAAATACTCGAGGATCTCCGGTTGGCCCGCCCACATCCGGCTCCAGTGGGCGTTGAGGTCGAACGAATACGAGTACAGGTGCGATTTCACGTCGCAGGCCAGACCCGGGTACGTGTTGATCCGCCAGGTGCCGCCGACGCCGTCTTCGCGGTCGAAGATGGTGAAATCGTCGAAACCGGCTTTCTTCAGGAAGATTCCGAGCGCCAGGCCGCCGGGGCCGGCGCCGATGATTCCCACCGATGCGGAGTTGCCCATGCGTGTCATCTGATCTGCAGACATTGGCCGCCGTCGACGAGCAGCTCGGAACCGGTGATGAACGAGGCTTGTTCGGACAGCAGAAACGCCACGGCGTCGGCGATCTCGGTGGGTGTGCCCAACCGGCCCAGGGTGGCCCGCTCGGCCAGCCGGGCCTGGGTCTTTTCATCGAGCATCGGCGTCTCGACCGGCCCCGGGAACACGGCGTTGACCCGGATGCCGTCCCGGCTCAGCTCGGCGGCGGCCAGCTGGGTAAGGCCCCGCAGCGCCCATTTTGACGAGCCATAGGCGGCATGGTGCGGGAACGGGCGGACCGCGCCGGTGCTGCAGGTGTTCACCACCGCGGCCCCTTCCGCCTGCCGCAGCGGTTCAAGGGCGGCCTGCAGTCCCAGGAACGGGCCGAGGCAGTTGACCCGCCAGGAGGCCTCGAATCCTTGCGGGGTTTCCTCGGCGATCGAGGCCCGGTGCAGCACACCGGCGTTGTTGACCAGTGCGTTGAGCCCTCCGAATTGTTTCATCGTTGCCTGCACCGCGGCCTGCCATTGTTCGGCCGAGGTGACGTCGAGCTTCACGGCCAGCACGCAATCACCGAATTCGGTTGTGCCAGCTGCCAGTTCGTCGAACAGCAGATCGGCCGCGGTCACCCGGTAGCCGTCGGCCACCAGGCGTGCCACGATGGCTGCACCTTGGCCCCGGGCAGCGCCGGTCACCAGGGCCACCCGCCCGGTTGCGCTCACTGATATCCCCTTCGTTCCGATTCGTCGTGGTTCTGTCCGATGGCTTCCTGCAGGTGCTCGGTGGCACCGCGGCGCAGGGCCTGCGACTCCGAGGCCAGGGTGATCATCTGGAACCCCACGTCGGCCATCGCTTTTCCGAGTCTTCCCGCCCCGGCATGAATCCCGGTGACCAAGCCCGCCGCGTGGGCGGCGTCCTTGATCGCGACCATCGATGCTCGTACGTCCGGGTGGGTCCAGGCGTCGGCGAGCTGGTAGCCCATCGAGATGGCCAGATCTGCCGGTCCGACGTACACGCCCGTGAGACCGGGAACGGCGCAGATCTCCTCGACGGCGGCCCGGCCGGCTGCCGTCTCGATCATCGCGAACACACTCACCCGCGATTCCAGTTCGGCGGTGTCCAACCCCATGCTGGCGCGCAACGGCCCGAAGCTGCGTACCCCGGCCGGAGCGAATCTGGTGGCCGCGACCGCCGCCGCGGCCTGCTCGGCCGATTCCACCATGGCGATGATCACCGCGTCGGCACCGGCGTCGAGTACCCGGCCGATCGGTGCGGCATCGGCCGAGGGCAGCCGCACCGCGGTCGCAATCGGCACGTGTTCCAACCGGCGCAGCAGCAGCGCCACGTCGGCGTCGTCGAGATAGCCGTGCTGGACGTCGAATCCCACGTAGTGGTAGCCCGCGGCCGCGAACTCCTCGGGGCCGATGATCGTCGGTCCGACCACCCAGCCACCCCAGACCTGGGCGTTGGCCGCCAGTGCGTCCTGCAGTCGGCTCGGGGTCATCGGGTGATCGCAATCTTGACGCGTTCGGGCATGGGGCGGCAGGCGAATTCGAATGCGGCCGGCACCTCGTCGACGCCGAAGGTGTGGGTCACGTAGCGGGGCAACAGATCCGGATGCTCGCGGGCGAACGCGTCGGCGCGACGTAACACGCGCTGACGGTCCAGGGTGACACCGGATTTGAGGGTCAGGTTGTTCCGCAACATGGTGCGCATGCTGATCGGGTAACTGTCGTCGTCGGGTACGCCGAAGTAGAACACCGTGCCGCCGAACGCGGCGGCCTCCAGCGCGTGGTTGAGGGTGGCGACCTGATGCCCAACGGCCTCGATGACGATGTCCGGTTTGCCGTCGGCGCCCAGATGCCTGACCCAGCGGTCACTGGTGGCACGGACCGCGTCGTCGACCCCGAACCGCGGGCCGATCGTGGTGCGGTCCACCGGGTCCACACCGGTGACCCGGGCGGCCCCCAAAGCCTTTGCCACATAGGAGAACAACAGACCGATCGACCCCTGCCCGATGACCGCGACGTGACGGCCGGTGACATCGGGCAACTGCTCCATGGCGTAGAGCACGCAGGCCAGCGGCTGCAGCCCCACCGCGAGCTCGGGGGCGAGCGCGGGGTCGTAGGTCACCAGCCCGGCACCGTCGGTGATTACGCGGCCCATCAGACCGTCGAAACCCGAGGCCCAGCCCACCACCCGCTCCCCCGCCCGATGATCGGGATGGCGGCTGGCCAGCACCTCGCCGACGATCTCGTGGATCGGGAAGCCGTTCATCTCCGCCGCGCAGGGACCGGTGTCACCCGGAAGCTTGCCCTGGGTGCCCTTGAATCCGGGCAGGTCGCTCCCGCAGATCCCGGCGGCCAGGAAGTCGAGCAGCACCTGGCCGTCGGACAGGGATTCCGGTGTGGGCTCGGCGATGTCGGATCGTTCGAACGTGAACGGTGCCACGAGGCGGTAACACCACATGTCACACCTCCACGGGAATGTTGTTCCAGCCCCACTGAAAACTCGACGGCGGGCGGGACGCCGCGGCCTCGTCGATGTGGTACTCGGGCACGCGTTTGAGGAACTCCTGGATCATGATGGTGATCTCCAACCGGGCCACGTGCACTCCCAGGCAGAAATGCTGGCCGTGCCCGAACGACAACAGCCGTTCGATCGGCCGGTTCCATACGAACTCATCCGGATTGTCATATTCCCGTTCGTCGCGGGCGGCCGAGGCCAGCAGCGTGATGATGCGCTGCCCGGGATTGATGGTCGTGCCGTGGACGGTGTACGGCCGCCGTACGGTTCGGGCGAACCACTGCGCCGGGGCGCTGTGCCGGATGATCTCCTCGCGTGCGATCGGCACGTTGCCGTCGAGATCCGCTCGCACCGCCGCCAATTGGTCGGGGTGCCGCAGCAACTGCCACAGCCCGGTCGCGGTGATCTTCGGGACGGTTTCGGTGCCGCCGATGAACACGCCCAGCATCTGCACGGCGGCTTCCATGTCCCCGAAGGCCGACCCGTCGGGCAGGCGGAAGTCGATCAGGGCGTCGGCGATCGGCACACTGCCGTCGGCACCCTCGGCACGACGACGTTCGATGATCGGGGTGAGATACGACAGATAGCCGGGCCGGGCGTTGCCCACCTCGACCCCTTCACCCGGTTGCGCGAGGCTGCCGGCATTGACGGTGGCCAGTACCTCTGGCGCCAGATCGGCTGGTAATCCGACGAAATCGCAGACCATCGCGGCCGCGACGATGCCACCATAATCCTGGGTGAGGTCGAACGTGCCACGCGGCAGCAACTCGTCGAGCCGCTCGTTGGCCAGCGTTCTGATCCGGTCAGCCAACTTGGGTACGGTCCTGATCCGGAACTGGGCGGACGTGCATTTGCGCACGTCCTCGTAGAGCGGCGAGTCGAAGTTTGCGTGAAAGGGCATGGGGTGCAACGGCGGATCGGGCACCGGGCCGTCGTTGTGGTGTGCCAAGACGTTCGCCGCCGGCAGGGTGCCCTCGGAGGCGACGAAGGTTCCGTCGTTGACGCCGAGCATGTTCCAGATGTCCTCGAACCGGGACAGCGCGTAGGTGTCCCACTTGTCGATGTAATACACCGGGTACTCGTCGCGCAGAATCCGGTAGTACGGCAACGGATTGGCCATCACGTCCGGATCGAAGGGATCGTAGGTGAACCCCTGCAGCACAGGTTGATTCATCGCATACCTACTTCAGCGGCGAGGGTGGCAGCGCCGAGAGGATCGAATCCTCCCAGCCGTCACGCAGGGCGGGCGCGACACTCATCCAGGTCACGATCTCCGCGGGCGGGTTCCCCTTCCACGACGGATAGTGGTTCTCGAAGCAGTCCCAGTCGTCGTCGAGCGCCCAATAGTGGATCACCTCGTTGAACCGGAACGTGGTGATGAACGACCCCAGCCAGCGTTTGCCGGTGCTCTCCGACCACGGCACATACAACCGTTCCAGTTCGCGGATGTAGTCGTCCTGACGCCCCGGCTTGGTCTCCATGATCTCCTGGATCACCAGTCCGGCACCGAACTTCGCATCCTGAAGCTGGGCGAGTGTGCGGTTGTACTTGCCGGCGTACATGATTCGGCCCTCGCCGCGGGCTCCGAGCTCGGACAGGTATGCCGCCCACTGCAGTGCGGGCTTCTCGTGACTGCCTCCGGCGGCTTGGGCCTTGCCGATGCGGGCATAGTCGGCGAAAGCGTCGATCTCCCAGATGATCGTCACCTGCGGCCAGTGCCCGTTGTACGGCGTGGTTTCCCAGATCGCGAACAGCCGGGCACCCAGCTCCTCCATCATCGGCTGATAGACCTCACCGAATGTCTGGGTGAACTGATCTGTCCGGCCCGAACCGAGATCGATGGTCTCGTGCAGATACAGCAGCGTGTGGCCGTAGAACTTCTTCATCTACCGCGCTCCGGTGGTTGACAGTGACACCCTGCGAGCGTGACACTTGGGGCGTGTTTTGTAAAGGCACGAGGATATGACGGCGGGAACCGAAGAGGCCGGGACAACCGAACTCGCACATGGCTTCTGTTTCGGTGAGGGCCCACGCTGGTTCGAAGGCCTGCTGTGGTTCTCCGACATGCTGGGCGAGGCCGTGCACACGGTCACCCTGTCGGGGGCCATGACCACCCTGCCCGTCCCCGGACATTCCCCGTCCGGTTTGGGTTTTCGGCCGGACGGCTCGCTGCTGATCGTTTCTACCCGAGGCCGCCAGGTGCTGCGCTACGACGGCGACACCGTGGAACTGTTGGTGGATCTCAGCGATCTCGTTCCCGCCGACCTCGGTGACATGGTTCTGGACGAACACGGTCGGGCGTACGTCGGGTCGCAGGCGCGTTCCCACGGCGTGATCGTGCGCGTCGACCCCGACGGCACGGCGAGCGTGGTTGCCGACAACCTTGACTTCCCCAACGGCATGGTCATCACCCCGGACGGCACCACCTTGATTGTCGCCGAATCCACCGCCCGCCGGCTCAGCGCCTTCACGATCCGCCCCGACGGCAGCCTCACCGATCGGCGCGTGTTCATCGAGGGGCTCGACGGCCCACCCGACGGGCTCGCCGTCGACGCCGAGGGCGGCGTGTGGGCGGCATTGACATTGGCGCACGGGTTCCAGCGCATCGCGCCCGACGGCTCCACGGTCACCGACCGCATCGATGCCGACGGACGCACCGCAATCGCCTGTGCCCTCGGCGGTGTCGAGGGGCGCACGCTGTTTCTCGTCACCACCACCGACGCCTACCCGGAACGGCTCGTCGGCACCAAGCTCTCGCGGGTCGACGCCGTGACGGTCGACATTCCCGCACCCGGCGATCACGACACCCATCACCATCACCACTGAACGGTAGACATGTCTGACTCCTACTACGAGCTGATCGACGCGAACGATCCGCTCGGCGAGAAGTTTCGCGCCACCGACATGGCGCGCGGCACCTGGTCGGCCTCGATCCAGCACGGCGCGCCGGTGTCGGCGCTGTTGGTGCGAGCGCTGGAACGCTGTGCGCACCGCGACGACACGCGGTTGAGTCGGGTGGCCATCGACTTGATGGGCGGTGTGCCGTCCGAAGGTGACCTGTGGGTGCGGGCCCAACTGGAACGCCCCGGCAAGCAGATCGAGCTCGTCAACGCCGAGATGCTGGCGCCCGGACCCGACGGCGAACCCCGGGTGGTGGCGCGGGCCGGCGGGTGGCGGATGCTGCAACTGGACACCACCGCCGTCGCGCATACGGGCGTCGAGCCGCTACCTCCGTTGGAGCAGGCCCGTAGCCGCGACATGGCCAAGAACTGGGAGCCCAACTATGTGCACAGCGTGGACTGGCGCTGGCTGACGGTGCCCCAGGCGCCGGGCCCGGGCGAGTCGTGGCTCAAGCCGACGGTCGATGTGGTCAAGGGTGAACCGATGACGCCGTTGCAGCGGCTGTTCGCGGTCGCCGACGACGCCAACGGCATCGGGTCGAAGATCGACATCCGCAAGTGGACGTTCCTCAACACCGATCTGGTGGTGCACATCCATCGCGTGCCCGACGGGGAGTGGATCGGCATCCGCGCCGACACCCACTACGGACCCGACGGCATCGGCACCACGGTCGGCACGTTGTTCGACGAGTCCGGGGCGGTGGGCGCGATCCAGCAGGCGGTGCTGGTCCGGCCCCGCCCACCCAGACGTTCTTAGCGCGAGCAGACGCAAAACCGTACCTTTTCACTCGCAGATGTACGGGTTTGCGTCTGTTCGGCGAAGAACTGAGGGGGTCAGGTCGGCCACACTCGCCACCCCCATCAGCGTCAGCGTCGAGCGCATCTCGGCAGCCAGGATGTCGAGCACCGCACCCACCCCCGCCTCGCCGGCGACGGCCAGCCCGTAGATGTAGGGCCGGCCGATCATCACCGCGTCGGCTCCCAGCGCCAGGGCCGTGACGATGTCGCTGCCGGTTCGCACGCCGCTGTCCAGCAGCACCGTGGCGCGGTCTCCGACAGCGTCGGCAATGTCTGGCAGCGCGTCGATCGAGGCGACCACGCCATTGAGTTGGCGCCCACCATGATTGGACACCACCACCCCGGTGGCGCCCACCTCGTCGACCGCACGTATCGCGTCGTCGGGCTCCAACACACCCTTGACCACGAAGGGTCCGTCCCAACGCTCGCGGAGTGCACCCACGTCGCGCCAGCTCAGGTCCGGCCGCATCCGGCGGCTCTGGATGCTGACCGATTCCACGGCACCCTTGGCGCCCGTGATGTGGGTGAGGCTGCGCATCGTCATCCGTTGATGACGCAGCAGCCCGTACCACCAGGCCGGCCGGATCGCGGCGTCGGCGATCCGGCGCGGGGTGAGGATCGGTGGATGCCCCATCCCGATGCGCCGCTCACCGGTCCGGTTGCCCTGCGCCGGGACGTCGACGGTCACCACCAGGGTGCGGTATCCGGCGTCACGGGCCCGGCTGAGCATGGAATCCGAGAACGGGCCGTCGCCCCAGGGGTAGAGCTGGAACCAGTGATCGGCCGAGGTGCCCGCGGCGACCTCCTCGATGGAGTACGACGACGCCGTGGACAGGGTGAGCCGGGTCCCGGCCTGTTCGGCGGCCCGGGCCGCGGCCAGCTCACCCGAGTAGTGCGCCAGGCCGGTGAGTCCGGTGGGCGCCAGCAGCACCGGCAGGTCGAGTCGTTGCCCGTCGATCGTCACGCCCAGATCGGCATCGGCGTGCCCGGACAGAACCCGTTGGCGCAGCTGCCATTTGGCGAAGGAGGCACGGTTGGCCCGCATCGTGCGCTCGTCCTCTGCCCCGCCGTCCAGGTAGGCCCACACCATGGCGGGCAGGGCCCGGCGTGCCGCGGTCCGGTAGTCCTCGATGCTGACCAGTGGCGTCGGGGTTCGCAGCCGGTACTGGAATGCCGGGCTCATTTGATCGCGATGGGCGTGACGGGGGACCCGACGGCGTTGCTGATGTGCAGCGGTGGCGCGACGAACAGGAAGCTCCACACGCCGTCGTCAGCGCAGTCGGCACTCAATGCGTCAAGGTCGAGGATCTCGGCCAGCGGCATGCCCATGTCGCGGATCAAGATGCAGTGCAGCGGCAGGGTCTCCCCTGTCTCACTGGGGATCACCTCGATGGCCCAGTTGTCGCTGCCCACCGCCGCGACACCGCGGTCGTGTAGCCAGCGGGCGCACTCGATGCCCAGGCCCGGCTCGGCGGACATCCAGCCGTCGCGGCCCTGCGCCAACAGGCGGGCCCGCCACCCGGTCCGCACGAGCAGGAAGTCGGCCTCCCCGACGGTCACACCCTGTGCCGCTTCTGCGGCCTTCAAATCGGCCGGGGTGATCGCGGTGCCCGGTTCCAGCCAATCCACCCCACGCAACCGGGCGATGTCGAGCAGCACCCCGCGACCGACGATCCGGTCGGTGAAGGCGTCGACGGCCAGCTGTCGGGCACCCGCGCGGGCCCCTACCTCGTCGGCGGAGTGTCCGTTGTAGAGCTTGCCGTCGTAACCGACATGCGACAACGCATCCCACTGAGTGCCGGATTGCAGCGGCATGATGATCCAGTCGTCAGCCACCTGCAGCCCGTGCGACTCGAAGTCGCTGTGCTGCATCGACATCAGGTGCACCGGGTTGTTCCGGCCGCCGACACCGCTCTGCGGTCCGTCTTTGCCCACCGGGATACTCAGCTGAAATACCTTGCCCGAACGGACTTCACCGGCCGCGGCCTGCACGTGGCGCGGCTCGACGAGGTTGAGGGTGCCGATCTGGTCGTCGGGCCCCCAGCGGCCCCAGTTGGACAGTTCGCGGCCGAGATCCTTGAAACTCACGCTTTACAGAGTTGCACAAAATTGTCAACATGGCAGCTATGGTCGCCGCCCATTATCCGCTGCTGTCGTTCGACACGACCGATCCGGCGTTCGTCGCCGATCCGTGGGCGCGCTACCGCGAGATCAGGGAGCTCGGCGGGGTGGTCTTCAACGAGCGGATCAACCGCTGGATGGTCAGCGAGTTCGACCTGGTCAAGCAGATCCTCAGCGCACCATCGCGGTTCGGCTCCGAGCGCGGCCAGGTCGAGCACGCAGCGGTGTTCGGCGGACCGACGATGGAGTTCTACGACGGCCCCCACCACGACCGGATCAGGTCCATTTGGTCAGGCGATTTCCGGCCGAGGACGTTGGCGCGGCTGCGCCCGGTGATCACCGACATCGTGCGGGCCCGGTTGACACCGGTGGCCGCGAGGCTGCGCGACGGGGAAACCGTCGAGATCGTCACGGAGCTCACCCGGGGCATCCCGACCGAGGTGATCGCCCACATGCTCGGCGTCGAACCAGAGATGGTCGACCAGTTCACCGCGTGGAGCGACGCGATGGGTGCCTCCGCCGAGGGTTACAGCATGCCGGGTGCGCACGGTGCCGAGTTGATCGCGGCCGGGAAACACGCCACGGCCCAACTGAATTCCTACATTCGCGAGCAGTTACCGGTTCGGGGCTGTCCGGCCGAGGGCAGTTGGGATCTGATCGGGACGATGGTCGCCCATGAATACGCGTGTGAGCACATGACCGAGCAGGAGATCGTCGCGAGCAACACCCAGTTGGTGTTCGCCGGCAACGAGACCACCGCCAAGCTGCTCGCCCAGATCGTGGCGACACTGGCCATACATCCCGACCAGCGCCGAATCCTGCAGTCAGACCGCAGCGTGGCCCTCGACGCGGTGGAAGAGGTACATCGCCTGGAAACCGTGTCGCACTCGATCTTTCGCGACGTCGTCGGCGACGACGTAACGCTGAACATTGGCGGCTCGGCCGCCGTGGGTGACGTCGCGGTGGCCGACGGTGAGCGCATCACCCTGCTGCTGGGAGCGGCGAACCGAGACCCGCGACGCTGGGAGCGCCCCGACGACTTCGATATCACCCGGCGCAAGCTGTCCCACCTTGGGTTCGCCTTCGGCCTGCACAGTTGCCTCGGAATGAACCTGGCCCGGCTGGAGGCGCAGATCTTCCTCGAGGAACTGATCGACACCGTGGGTGACTGGCAACTGGCCGGCCCGCTGGACTACGGCACCAACTACACCGTGCGCGGGCCGAGCCGAGTGTTGGTGGCCGCCGCCTGATTCGCAACAAACACGAGTAGCGCACTACTCACGACACCGACGCCGAGCAGCGAGATGCTGCCGAGATGACACCAGACGGCCGGCGAATCGAGCAGCGCCGTAGGTGGCATGCCGGGGCGATCGTACTCGCGTCGACATGCGGGCTGTGGCTGGCAACGATGTTGAGTAGCCCCGCATTCGCCGATCCGAGCCCGTCGTCCTCGACGTCGGAACCAACGACTTCGATGAGCCCAACCGAGTCGCCGACGCCCACCCCGGAGACGCCGACGCCCACCCCGGAGACGTCGGCGAGCGTCACCCCCACCACGACCGAAACCTCGACGGAGCGCCGAACAACGGCGCATATGAGCCTCACGCTCGACCGCGACGAGGGCTACCCGGCAACGCATTTCACGGGCACTCTGACGGGTGTCAGTGCATGCGCGAACGCGCGCGCACACCAGGAGAACATTCGGTCGTCACGGACGGAATTGTTCCAGTGGGATGGCGCGTCTCTGCCGCCTGACGGTGGAAACGAAGGTGTACATACGGACCCTGCCACCGACAGTGCCGCGATCGACTTCACCGTGCCCACGACAGCTGAGCCCGGTGCGCACGAGGTGGCAGTGGCCTGCCCGAGCGGGCGGGTCACTGCCCAATTCACGGTGCTGGCACCCACCCTCGCAATCGAACCCGAGCAGGGTTACGCGGGATCGTCGTTCGACGCGACGGTGAGCGGATTCGACACCTGCACCCCCGCCGACATGTCATTCCGATGGGACGACCAGGCGCTGACGCCAACCGAGCCAGGCGACGATGGCAGATTTTCGTTCACGGTACCGGAGAATGCAACGGCCACCTCGTACTCCGTGACCGCATCCTGCGGGCACAAAACGGCACCGGCAGTCTTCACGGTCGTCCCGACGCCAGAACCCACGCTTACTCTCACACCGGGACACGGAGAACCCGGCGACGTCGTGACTGCCGCGGGCACCGGATTCAGCTGCGACGGCGATGTCGAACTGCACTGGGACGACACACTGTTGGCCGAAGGTCTGCCCGGCGCGTTCACGTCGTCGTTCACGGTTCCGCCGGCACAGAGGTCGTTCGTCCACACTGTCACAGCGTCGTGTCGCCCCGACTCGAGCATCAAGGACACGCAGACCTTCACGGTGACGAGTATGCCCACACCCATACCCGAGCAGCCCGAGCCGACATTGACGCTCCAGCCCACGAGCGGCCGCACCGATGACGAGGTCCTGGCCACCGGTGAGTGGTTCCCGTGCGCAAACCACTCCGGACCCGTCGATCTGGCCTGGGACGACGGCCCGACACTGACCGCCGTATCACTCGACCGATCAGGGCATTTCACCACGCCCCTCCTGGTGCCGGCCAAGACCGATGGCGGCCGGGTGACATTGCGCGCGACATGTTCGGACGGAGTCGTACTGGCCGCCGACTTCACGGTCTTGAGCAGCCCTCCGCCGCCTCCGCCCCCGCCCAAACCCGATTATCAGTGGGTGCTGTGGCTGTTCCTCGGCGTCATCGCTCTCGCGGCCCTCGCCCGCACCTTTCGTCAGCGTTGGCGCGTCAAGCCGCCGCCCCTTCCGCACATATATGCCGTCGGACGTGCCGATGCCGCCCCGACTGTCATCGCACGGGAGACACCTGACCACGGGGAAACGACACACACCCTGCGAATGAACACGCACGCAGATCTCGGCACACAAACCGTCAGAGAGGTGGACGATGATTACTCCCACACGCACTGAGACGCCCATCGGGAACGCAACCGTGCGCGATCTCCTGTTCGGTGATGCAACCCGATCATCCACCGGCGTGCTGGAGGAATCTCTGCACGAACATCGCACGGTGCGAGCCCTGGTCCCTCCCATGCATGCCGCCGAGGCGGAGCGTCAAATAGCCGCTGCCACAGACGGACTGCTGTCATTGAACCTGGCCGATGTGGCGGCCGAGGGCTGGAAGAAGTACGTCGCCCTCAATAAGGCGGCGCGCAGCACCCTCGACAGCCCTTCGACCACCGAAGTGGTCACCCTGGTGACCCACAAAATCGAGTCGAGCCACCACCCCACCGTCGACGTGACCCTGGACGGCACACCGCTCGCCACCATCAATATCGATCTCCAACTCTGCTTCACCATGGCGGCAGTGAGCGCTGTGATTCAACGCGGCCGCCTGATGGAGATTCGGACGGGAACGTGCACCGTCACCGGTTCGCTGACGGTGCAGCGGATCTCAGTAGCCAAGAAGGAACGCAAATTCGCCCTCCCCGGCGCGATCAGATTGCTCGAAGGGATCCCCCTGCTCGGCGTCGACGCGCGTCGTGTCCTGGCCTAGGCGATGTGTGCCGGCACCCGCTTGATGCCGTGTACGAAGCTGCTGTACAGCAGTTCGGGCTCACCGAATTCGACGGTCTTGAGCCGAGTAAGCAACTCGCGGAACAGGTGGCGCAACTCGGTCTTGGCGAGTTGGTTGCCCAGGCAGAAGTGCGGGCCGCCACCGCCGAACCCGATCTGCGGGTTGGGTGAACGGCTCAGGTCGAACCGCTGCGGATCGGTGAACACCGATTCGTCCCGGTTGGCCGAGCAGTAGAACAGCCCCACCTTGTCGCCGGCGTTGATCTGCTGACCGGCCACCTCGACATCCTGGGTGGCGTGCCGGGCGAACTGGATGACCGGGGTCGCCCACCGCACGAACTCCTCGGTGGCCAATCCGATTCGATTGTCGAAATCCTCCAGCAGCCAATCCTTTTGGTCGGGATTGGCCGCCAGCGCCATCATCGCGTGGGTGGTGGTCTGCTTGGTGGTGTCGTTTCCGGCCGAGGCCAGCAGGATCAGGAAGGCCCCGATCTCCTCGTCACTGAGGCGGTGTCCGTCGACCTCGGCGTTGACGATGCTGGTCATCAGATCATCACCGGGGTTGGCCCGCCGGAACTTGGCCAACTCGATCCCGGTGTTCGAGATCAACATGATCTCGTTGATGGTCGCCATGGCCCGCTCTTCGAGCGACGAGTATTCGTCATCGCTCATGCTGAACAGCTTCTCGGCGGCCTTGGCCAGCGCCGGCTGATCCGCGGTGGGCACGCCCAGCATGTCCGAGATCGTCCGCATCGGCAGCTGCGCCGAACAGGCCTCGACGAAATCGACGTCGCCCGCGCCGATCAGGTCGTCGACGATGGACACGGCGTTGCGGTGAATCTGCTCTTCGATCTTCCGCACGTTGCGCGGGGTGAACGCCGAGCTGATCAAACGTCGATACGTGGTGTGCTCCGGCGGATCCATCATCAGGAAGAACGTGGCGAACTTCTGCACGTCGGCCGGCATCGGATCGAGCGCGACGCCCTGGGTCGAGGTGAACAGCTCGGGATGTTGACTGACGAACTGGATGTCGGCCCGGCGCGTCACCGCCCAGAAGCCGGGCTCTTCGACGTCGAACAGAGACGACAGCGGCTGATGCCAGCTCAGACCCGCGCCGGCACGCAGCTGCGCGAACGTCTCGTCGCGCTCGGCGAACGGCCGGCTCCAGAAATCGTGCGACGTGATGTCGAACGGGCTGTATTCGCGTGCCTGCGGTGAGCTGGCAACTGTCACGGGGGTTCCCTCCTGCACGGGCGTCCGACGACTGTGTCGCGCCACGAATTAGCGTGACAGTTCGCCGATAGTTTGTAAAGCTGGGTGCATGGCGGAGATATCGTCCATCGACGACGAGAGCACCACCCGTGGGCGCATCCTGGCCGCCACCGCCGAAGTGCTCGGCGCCAACGGAATGACCAAGCTCAGCCTGTCCGAGGTGGCGTCGCATGCCGGGGTGTCGCGGCCCACGCTCTACCGCTGGTTTGCCTCCAAGCAGGAACTGCTCGACGCATTCGTGGTGTGGGAACGCAAGTTCTACGAACGCTCCGTGGCCGAGGCCGCCGCCGATCTGCCCGAAGATGAGCACCTGGATGCGGCGTTGCGCACCGTCGTCGAGTATCAGCAGTCCTACCCGGGGCTGCGGATGGTCGACATCGAGCCCGAGCACGTCGTCAGGCGGCTCGCTCAGGTGATCCCGCTGATGCGGGAACGGCTGCAACGGCTGACAACCGGATCCGATGCCGACATCGCCGCGGCCACCGCGGTGCGGGTGGCGGTCAGCCATTATCTGGTGCGCAGCGACGACGCCGACGACTTCCTGGCGCAACTGCGCCATGCCGCCCGGGTGAAACATCCACAATGACCAGGGCCTTACTTATTCGGGGCTACCCTGGGGCCGGTGACGCACTTCGCTGATCTCACAGCCGGATTGGACCTGTCCGAACAGGCCGCGCTCGGCAGCGGCGCAAGTTTCTGGACCACCAAGGCGATCGGCGTGTTGCCGTCGATCGTGCTGACCGACGGGCCGCACGGGGTACGCAGGCAATCCGGCAGCGCCGCAGACCATCTGGGTCTTGCCGGCAGCGAGCCGGCGACGTGCTTTCCCCCAGCGGTCGGGCTCAGCCAGACCTGGGATCCCGAACTCGTGGAACGCATCGGCGCCGCTCTCGGGGACGAGGCCCGCGCACTGGGGGTGCAGGTACTGCTCGGCCCGGGGGTCAACATCAAGCGTGACCCGCGCTGCGGCCGCAATTTCGAGTACTACTCCGAGGACCCGCTGCTGTCCGGCCTGCTCGGTGCGGCGTGGATACGCGGGGTGCAGAGTCGCGGAGTCGGTGCGTCACTCAAGCATTTCGCGGTCAACAACGCCGAACACGACCGGATGCGGGCCAGCTCCGACGTCGACCTGCGCACGTTACGGGAGATCTATCTACGCACCTTCGAAATCGCGGTGCGCCAGGGCAGGCCGTGGACCGTGATGTGCTCCTACAACCGGATCAACGGGGTGTACGCCGCCGAGAACAGGTGGCTGCTCACCACGGTGCTGCGGGAAGAGTGGGGCTTCGACGGCGCGGTGGTCAGTGACTGGGGCGCGGTGGGCGATCGGGTTGCCGCCGTGGCCGCGGGCCTGGATCTGGAAATGCCGACGACGGGCGGGGTCTCCGACGCCGAGGTGGTGCGGGCAGTACGGGCCGGACGCCTGGGACCAGATGTCGTGGCCCGTGCCGCCGCACGCGTCGCGCGCCTGACGGAGCGGGTCACTCAAAACAACAGTCAAGCAACAGGTTTCGAGATTGACGCTCATCATGATCTGGCGCGCGAGGCGGCCCGCCGGGCCATCGTGCTGCTGAAGAACGACGGCGACCTGCTCCCCCTGACACCGTCGGCGGTGGCGGTCATCGGCGGGTTCGCGCAAGAGCCGCGGTATCAGGGCGGGGGCAGTTCACACGTGAACCCGACCCGGCTCGACATTCCACTCGACGAGATCCGCCGCGTTGCCGGAACGCATCCGGTGACCTACTGCCCCGGCACCGACATCGGTGCGGCGGTTGCCGCCGCCGAGTCGGCCGATACCGCAGTGCTGTTCCTCGGGCTGACGGCCGAAGAGGAATCCGAGGGCTACGACCGCGAGCACATCGACCTGCCGGCCGCGCAGATCGAACTGCTGCGCGCCGTTGTCGCCGCCCAGCCACGAACCGTCGTGGTGCTGGCCCACGGCGGCGTGGTCCGCCTCGAAACTGTCGACGCCGTGGCGCCGGCCATCCTCGACGGCGCCCTGCTCGGTCAGGCCGGCGGCAGTGCGCTGGCCGACGTGCTGTTCGGCGTCGCCAACCCATCGGGCCGGCTGGCCGAGACGGTGCCGTTGCGACTGCAGGATTCACCGGCCTACCTGAACTTCCCCTCCGAATCCGGCCATACCCACTACGGCGAGCGAATGTTCGTCGGTTACCGCTGGTATGACACGCGGGACATCCCGGTGGCATTCCCGTTCGGACACGGCCTGTCCTATACCCGGTTCGACTACTCCGGCCTGGACCTCGCCGCTACGGCTGACGGCATATCTGTCCAACTGACCGTGACCAACGTCGGTCAGCGGTCCGGCCGGGAGGTGGTCCAGGTCTACGTCGGATTACCCACCTCCAGGGTCGGCAGGCCGCTGCGTTGGCTGGCTGGGTTCACCTCCGTCCTCATCGAGGCGGGGGCCGCGCATACCGTCGAAATTCCCATCAGCCGAGCCGAACTCGCGTTCTGGGACACGGATGCCGAAGCGTGGGTTGTCGAGCCCGGCGAGTATGTGGTGACTGTCGGCGCGTCAAGCCGTGACCTCCGACTGAGCGCGACGGTGACGCTCGACGGTGATCGACCATCGCGACCGTTCACCCGCGAATCCACCCTGGGCGAGATCCTTGCCGATCCCGTTGCCGCCCAGACGATTCTGACCGCGCTGGGCAACGCGTCCCCGGTGGGCGCGGTGGATTCAGCCCTCGGCAGCAACCTGCTGCGGATGCTGGAGTCGGTGCCGATCGGACGGATGATCGCCTTCTCGGCGGGCAAGGTGACCCGAGAGCAACTCGACCAACTGCTCTCGGAGGCCAATGCTCAACGGTCCTGACTGCGCAATTCGGCCAGGATCTCGTCGGTGTGAGCGCCCAGCGCCGGGGCTAACGTGCGTGGTTGCCACGGGGTGGCCGAGAAATCGGCCGGGCTGGCCACCATGGGCGTCGACGAGATCCCGTCTGGCACATCCACGATGCCTCCGGCAGCATGGAACTGCTCGTCGGCGATGACGTCGTCGAGACTGTTGATCGGTGACCAGAAGAGATCGGGCTCATCGTCGAACAGTGCCGCCCAGTGGTCCATCGGATGGCCGGCGAAGATGGCGTCCAGGTCGGCGATCAGTGTGCGGGCGTTGACGTAGCGGTCACGCGCCGTGGCGAAGCGCGCATCGGTCAGCCAGTTTTCGCGGCCCACTGCCCGGCACAGCGCGGGCCAGTGCCGGTCGGCCTGCAACCCGACGATCCAGAAGCGTTTACCGTCGCCGGCGGTGTAGTTGTTCATGCAGGGGTTGGCCATCGACTCCCGCTGGCCGATCGCGATCTGTTGACCGCTCATCAGCACGGTGTTCAGGTCGAAGCTCACGGTGTAGGCGCCCTGCCGGTACAGCGAGGTGGTGACGAGTTGACCGGTGCCGGTGCGGTTTCGGGCCAGCAGCGCGGCGCACACCGCGGCCGCCAGCGTCATCCCCGCCGAGTGATCGCCCATACCGCCCCGCTGGAACGGCGGTGTGTCACCGGGGCGGGTGAGCAGGTCGGCCAGGCCCGCGCGGGCCCAGAACGCGGCGACGTCGTAGGCCGCCCGGTCCGCCTCCGGCCCGGTGAGGCCGTACCCGGTGATGAGCCCGTACACCAGGCGCGGATTGCGCGCCGCGACGGTCTCGAAGTCCAATTGCAGCCGCCGCAATGCGGCCGGGCGCACGTTGGTCAGGAAAACGTCTGCGCCGGAAAGTAATTCGAGCGCAGCTTGCCGACCGTCATCGGTTCCGAGGTCGAGCACGATGCTGCGCTTGGACCGGTTGTCCATCTCGAAGGGTGGGTTGGCCGCCGGGCCGAGCTCCGGATCCAGCCCCAGCATCCGACCGAAGGTTCTCGCCGGGTCACCCGAGGGTGGTTCGATCTTGATGACGTCGGCACCCCAGTCGGCCAGCAGCGCCCCGGCGGCCGGCGCGGCCACCCACACCCCGAGTTCGATCACCCGGAACCCCTCCATCGGACCCGCCATCGCCGTCCTTCCCGAATCGCTTTACAATCCCGCGCAAATTTGTAAACTTGCCCAATGCCCACACCGGCCCGCCGCCTCGTCCCAGCCGTCGGCCTGGCCTCGCACATCGGCCACGGCGTGCAACGTATCGCAACCGACGCGGTGATCGGCCGGATGCGCTCATTGCCCCGAAGCATCGCCGATCTCGATGCCGCCTACCTGTCCGCGCTGACCCGGCGCCCGATCACGTCGGTGTCCGTGGCCGGGGGCGACGCAGGCACGTCGTCGCGCGCCCGGCTGACGCTGACCGGCCGGGCGGACGCCGACGTGCCCGCGTCGGTGTTCGTCAAGATGCCCGCCGAAACGACCGCCACCCGGATGATGGGCGAGCTGGGCCGGCTGGGACACACCGAGGTGCGCTTCTACCAACAGTTGGCCGAGGGACTGACCGGCGTCCCCCGCGCGTACGGCGCCGCGTTCGATGCGCTGACGGGCCGGTTCGTGCTCGTGCTCGAAGACCTGACGCAGAGCCCCTGCGAATTCCCCGACACCCTGCATCCGCTCGACCGAGACCGGGCGGCGCTGACGGTCGAGCTGCTCGCCCGCGTCCATGCCACCCTCTGGAACCGGCTGCCGGCGCGAAGCGGCAGTGGGCCGCTGGGCTGGATCTACTCGGCCTCGGGCGATGACACCTCGCTGCTGACCGGCTCCCTGCTCAAGCTGTCGACCAAACGCCTGGCTGAGAGCACCGACATCCCCGTGGCCGGCGGCCGGTTCATCGACGAGAACTACCGCGCGGCTGCGCAGCTGCTCGACCGCCCGCCACACACCGTGATGCACGGAGACGCACACCCGGGCAACCTGTACTTCCGCGACGGCGAGGCCGGGCTGTTGGACTGGCAGGCGGTGCGCCGCGGACATCCCGGGCGAGAATTGGCCTATACGCTGGTGACCAGCATGACCACGGCAGATCGGCAGGCATCCGAACGCGAGTTGCTCGACGAGTACCGGACGGCCCTGGCCGCCTCAGGCGGTCCCTCGCTGGATCGCGACGAGTTGTGGGAGCGTTATCGGCTCGGCGCGATCTACGCCTACGCCGCACCGGTGATCACCGCCGGCCTCGGCGGGATGCAGGACGAGGGCATCGCGCTCGAAGGTGCCAGGCGGGGTGTGGCCGCTTTGTCCGACCTGGAGACTGTGGCAATACTCAAGAAGTTGCTGTGATGGTCCTACCATTTGGTGAACCGCGATCAACCAAGGCCTGGACGTGAATGAACCTGTACCCGCGCAGCGGGACGCATCTGTTGAGGACACCTCGACGCGCAATCGAATCCTGGTGGCGACGGCCGAGGTGCTGGCCCGCAGTGGGCAGACCAAGCTGAGCCTGTCCGAGGTGGCACTGCAGGCCGGGGTGTCCCGGCCCACGTTGTACCGCTGGTTCGCCGACAAGCAGGAACTCCTCGCCGCGTTCGGCACCTATGAGCGCGAGATGTTCGATCAGGGCATCAGCCGCGCCACCGTCGGCCTGCGCGGCAACGAGAAGCTCGACGCCGCACTGCGTTTCATCGTGCAATATCAGCAGTCCTACTCCGGCGTCCGAGTGGTCGACATCGAGCCCGAAGTGGTGATTGCCCAGCTGGCCAACGTCATCCCCCTGATGAGGGAGCGGTTACTCAAGCTTCTGTCGGGTGCCAATGCGCCGGTCAAAGCCGCCACCGCGATCCGCGTCGCGGTCTCGCACTACATCGTGCGAAGCGATGACGGTGATCAGTTTCTGGCGCAACTGCGTCACGCCGTCGGCATCAAACAGCCCGACGCGGGCTGACCTCCCACTGATTCGCCGGTAAACACCTCCCGCCTCACGCTCAACGAGACTCTACGATCGCAGAGACTTGTCGATTGGTCAATCCTTCGCTCAAAGGGGTGACACCACTCGCAATTTTTGTAAAGCTGTCTCCTATGACTCAGGTGCAGAGCGATACGGGTGTCCTCGCCGGCGACGAGCGGATGCTCATCGACGGGGAACTCCAATACACCGGCAGCGGCGCGAAATTCGACGTGATCCACCCCGCCAGCGAGCAGGTGGCGGGCCAGGCGACCGACGGCACGGTGGCCGACATGGAGCGCGCCGTGGGCGCCGCGCGCCGTGCGTTCGACGACACCGACTGGAGCCGCGACGTCGAGTTCCGCTACCACTGCCTGATGCAGCTGCACGACGCGCTGGAGGCCGAGAAAGAGCGGCTGCGCCGGGTGCTGGTCACCGAGGTGGGTTGTCCCGTCACGGTCACCGGAAGCCAGATCGAGGACCCGATCGGCGAGGTCAAGCACTGGGCCGAACACGGCAAGAACTTCGAGTACCTCGTGGACAACGGTGTGCACCAGACCCAGCTCGGGCCGGCACACCGCAAGATCGCCTATGAGCCGATCGGCGTGGTCGGGGCGATCACCCCGTGGAACGTGCCGTTCTACCTCAACATCGCCGAAACCATCCCGGCATTGATGGCGGGCAACACCGTGGTGCTCAAACCCGCACAGCTCACCCCATGGTCGGGCACCGAGTTGGGCCGCATCGTCGCCGAGCACACCGACATCCCGGCCGGGGTGTTCAACGTCGTGGTGTCCAACGCCAACGAGGTCGGGGCGGCGCTGTCGGCGGATCCGCGGGTCGACATGATCACCTTCACCGGTTCCACCGCCACCGGACGCGCCATCCTGGCGGCCGGCGCCCCCACGGTGAAGAAGACGCTGCTGGAACTCGGCGGCAAGTCTGCCCACATCGTGCTCGACGACGCCGACTTCAACTCCGCGTTGCCGATCGCGGCGATGATGGCCTGCGTGATGAGTGGGCAGTCCTGCATCCTGCCCAGCCGCATCCTGCTCCCCCGCAGCCGCTACGACGAGGGCATCGCGATGCTCAAGGGAGCGATGGAGAACTTCCCGGTCGGTGATCCGTGGACCCCGGGCGTCATGCAGGGCCCGCAGATCAGCGCCACCCAGCGGGAGAAGGTGCTGGGGCTGATCAAATCCGGCATCGACTCCGGGGCCCGGCTGGTCACCGGCGGCGGCATCCCGGAGAATCTGCCCACCGGCTACTACACCCAGCCGACGCTGCTGGCCGACGTCGACCCCAACTCGCAGGTGGCCCAGGAGGAGATCTTCGGTCCGGTGTTGACGGTCACGCCGTACGACTCCGATGACGAGGCGGTCGCGATCGCGAACAACTCGATTTACGGCCTGTCCGGCGAGGTTTCGTCGAGCGACGTCGACCGGGCCTTCGCCGTCGCGCGTCGGATGCGTACCGGCAACGTCACCATCAACAGCCGCAGCCACTTCGGCATCAACAGCCCGTTCGGCGGCTCCAAGCAGAGCGGCCTGGGCCGGCGCAACGGCGAGGAAGGCTTCAAGGAGTACTTCGAGTCCAAGACCATCGGTATGCCCGAGTGAGTGAAGAGATTTCGGCCCTGCTGTACCGGTACGCCCGGGCCGTCGACTCCAAGGACTGGGAGCTGTACCGGTCGGTGTTCACCGCCGACGCCGTCATCGACTACTCGTCGGCGGGGGCTGTGGTGGGCACCCGCGACGAGGTGGTCGACTGGTTCGCCGCCAACTTCGGGGTGATCCCGTGGAGCATGCACTACATCACGAACATCGAGATCCTGGAAACCGACGGTGACACCGCGACCGTGCGGGCCATGTTCTACAACCCCATGCAGCTACCCGGCATGGCGGAGATGAGTGCATGCGGCGGGTACTACCACCACGAACTGGTGCGCACACCCGATGGCTGGCGCAGCCGCAACCTGCGCGAGGAGAACCTGTGGTTCAGCAACGCGCCGGGTCAGGCCTGACTGACGGACCGTTGACATTGAATCTACGCAGGCGCCTACTCGATCTTTTGCAGCCTCAGTTCAAAGTCAACGCCGAAAACCTCAGCCCTCAGCGGCGAGCTGACCACAGGCCGCGGCGATCTCCCGGCCGCGGGTGTCGCGCACCGTGCACGACACGCCCTTGGCCTGAACCCGTTTGACGAACTCCCGCTCGACCGGCTTGGGGCTGGCATCCCACTCGCTGCCCGGGGTGGGGTTGAGCGGGATGAGGTTGACGTGCACCAGGGGGCCGAGCTTGGCATGCAGCTTCTTGCCCAAAAGGTCTGCGCGCCAAGGTTGGTCGTTCACATCGCGAATCAACGCGTATTCGACGGACACGCGACGGCCGGTGGTGTCGGCGTAATAGCGTGCGGCGTCGAGCACCTCGTCGACCTTCCACCGGTTGTTCACCGGAACCAGGGTGTCGCGAAGTTCGTCGTCGGGCGTGTGCAGCGACAACGCCAGCGTCACGCCCAGTTTCTCGTCGGCCAGTTTGCGGATGGCCGGGGCCAGCCCGACCGTCGACACCGTCACCGAGCGCGCACTGATCCCGAATCCGTTGGGCGGCGGCGCGATGATGCGCTTGACGGCGGCCACCACGCGGTTGTAGTTGGCCAGCGGCTCACCCATACCCATGAAGACGATGTTCGACAGCCGCCCACCGCCGGCAGAGCCGGCAGTCCCACCGAAGTGCTCGGACCGCATGGCCGACGACGCCGCCCGAACCTGCTCGAGAATCTCGGCGGTGGACAGGTTGCGCTTCAGGCCGCCCTGGCCGGTCGCACAGAACGGACAGGCCATGCCGCAGCCGGCCTGTGACGAGATGCACACGGTGTTGCGCTGCGGGTAGCGCATCAGCACGGACTCGAACGTCGTGCCGTCCACCGCCCGCCACAGCGTCTTGCGCGTCTCCCCCGCATCGCACTGGATCTGCTTCACCGGGTCGAGCAACGTCGGGAACAGGGCCTCGGCCACCGAAGCGCGCACGGCGGCGGGCAGGTCGGTCATCTGCTGCGGGTCGGCGATCAGCCGTCCGTAGTACTGGTTGGCCAGCTGCTTACCGCGGAACTTCGGCAACCCCAGCTCGGCGACGGCCTCCGCGCGGCCATCCTCGTCGAGGTCGGCAAGGTGCCGCGGCGGCATGGCGCGTCGCGGTGCGTCGAAAACCAGAGGAAGGGAAGTGGCCATGATCGCGTCCAGTATCTCACTGTCAGCGGCCAGGCCACGAATTCACGCCAGCAGCGTCAGCACGATCCAGCCGACGACTGCCGAGGGCAGCATCGCGTCGATGCGGTCCATGATCCCGCCGTGACCGGGCAGCAGCGTGCCCATGTCCTTGATGCCGAGGTCGCGTTTGACCTGGGATTCGATCAGGTCGCCGAGCACACCGGTGATCACCAACAGCAAGCCCAACGGCACGCCCACCCAGGCCTGCTTGTCCAACAGGAACGCCACCGAGAGCACAGCCGCGGCGATGCCGAACAACAGCGAGCCGCCGAGACCCTCCCAGGACTTCTTGGGACTGATCGCCGGCGCCAACAGATGTCTGCCGAACAGGACACCCGCGACATAGCCGCCGATGTCGGCGAAGACGACCGTCACGATGATGGTGAACACCCGGGCTCCGCCGTGGTCGGCGAAGATCAGCAGCGCGGTGAAAGCGGCGAACAACGGCACCCAGGTGGCCAGTAGCACCGTGGCGGCGATGTCGCGCAGGTAATTGACCGGCTGCTGATCCAGACCTTGCCCGACGAGACGCCACACCATGCAGACGACGACCGTCGCGCCGTACGCGCCCAGCAGACCTGCCAGCCCGTAGGGCCAGGTCAGCCAGATCATGGCCTGGCCGCCGAGGAGCAGCGGAACGGCGGGCAGGGCGTATCCCTGTTCGCGCAGCCGGCGGATCACCTCGTGGGTGGCGATGGCGATGGCCACGGCGAGCAAAGGCAGCCACAACGTCGGCGCAAACAGCAACGTGCCGATGGCCATGGCGCCGAGGACGACGCCGACCGCGATGGCCGCCGGAAGGTTACGGCCGGCCCGGGACTGCTTTTTCTGCGGTTCTGGAACCGGTGAATCTGTCACGAAAGGTACTTGCTGATCGGTCATCAGACCTCCAGCAGCTCGCCTTCCTTGTGCTTGACCAGCTCGTCGACCTGGCTGGTATAGGTGTGGGTGGACTTGTCGAGGTCCTTTTCGGCGCGGCCGACCTCGTCCTCGCCGGCCTCGCCGTCCTTCTTGATGCGGCTGAGCTCTTCCATCGCCTTGCGGCGGATGTTGCGGATCGAGACCTTGGCGTCCTCGCCCTTCGACTTGGCCTGCTTGACCAGGTCGCGACGGCGCTCCTCGGTCAACTGCGGGATGGCGATGCGGATGATGCTGCCGTCGTTGGTCGGGTTGACGCCGAGATCGGAGTTCCGGATCGCATCCTCGATCGGCCGGAGCTGGGACGCCTCGTAGGGCTTGATCACCACGAGGCGCGCCTCGGGCACGTTGATGCTCGCCATCTGCGTGATCGGCGTCATCGCCCCGTAGTAGTCGATGTTGATGCGGGAGAACATGCCCGGATTGGCCCGGCCGGTCCGAATGGTGGCCAGGTCGTCACGGGCCACACTCACGGCCTTTTCCATCTTCTCTTCAGCGTCGAAGAGAGTTTCGTCGATCACGTCGGCTTCTCCCGTTTCCCGTTCAGGTGGTGACCAGTGTTCCGATCTTCTCACCCGCCACCGCGCGGGCGATATTGCCTTCGGTCAGCAGGTTGAACACCAGCATCGGCATCCGGTTGTCCATGCACAAACTGAAGGCGGTGGCATCGGCGACCCGCAGGCCACGATCGATGACGTCACGATGGGTGACCTCGGTGAGCAGCTCGGCGTCCGGGTCTTCCCGCGGATCGGCGGTGTAGACGCCGTCGACGGCCTTGGCCATCAGCACCACGTCGGCGCCGATCTCCAGGGCGCGCTGCGCCGCGGTGGTGTCCGTAGAGAAGTACGGCAGTCCCATACCCGCACCGAAGATCACGACGCGGCCTTTTTCCAGGTGCCGCACGGCGCGCAGCGGAATGTACGGCTCGGCGACCTGCCCCATGGTGATGGCGGTCTGCACGCGGGTGTCGATGCCTTCCTTCTGCAGGAAGTCTTGCAGGGCAAGGCTGTTCATCACGGTGCCGAGCATGCCCATGTAGTCGCTTCGGGTGCGCTCCATGCCGCGCTGCTGCAACTGTGCGCCGCGGAAAAAGTTGCCGCCGCCGATGACAACCGCGACCTGCACGCCGCTGCGTACCACCTCGGCGATCTGGCGGGCCACCTGGTGCACCACATCGGGGTCCAGACCGACCTGACCGCCCCCGAACATCTCTCCGCCGAGTTTCAGCAGGACCCTCGTATAGAAGGGACGGATGGGTGCTGCGCCCTCGCCGGCGACATTCGGATCCGCCATCGGTCTCCTCGGCACTCCTCGCATGTAGAGAGCCACCCGGGTTACCCCTGGACGGCCTCTCTATCCTGCCCTATGCCGGGCAGCCTGCGTTGTCGGGGGAGCTCTCGCGGATCGGAGTGTCGCCGGCCGGCCTGCCGTTATCCCAGGTGAGCCTGCAACAGCCAGGCCGGCACCGACTTGCGGTCGCCGCCTTCGTCGCGAATGCCCGCGCCGGCGAAATCGGCGAAATTGGCGAACTCCGGTGGCACGTTGGCGTGGATCCGGGCCGGCCGAACGTCGTCGATCACCCAGTACTTGCCGACGACCTCGCGCAGTTCATCCTCGCTGACCGGGTTGGCCGGTCCGGTGTCACCCATCGCCGCCTTGTCGAACACCAGCACGAAGTACGAGGCACCGGGCGCGGCGGCCCGCACGATCGACTGCTGGTAGCCCTCCCGCAGCTCCACCGGCATGGAGTGGAACAGCGTGCTGTCGACGATGGTGCCGAAGCGTCCGTCGTAGCCGGTGAAGGCGCTGATGTCGGCGACCTCGAAGCTCGCATCTGTCAGTCCCCGCTTGGCGGCCTCGGCCCGGGCCAGGTCGATGGCGGTGGCCGATTGGTCGAGCCCAACCGTGGTGAATCCCCGCTCCGCCAGGTACAGGGCGGTCGCGGCCTCACCGCAGCCGGCGTCGAGGACATCGCCATGGAATTTTCCTTCGGCAATCAGCGCCGCGATCTCGGGCTGGGGCTCTCCGATGCTCCACGGCGGGCGCACCCCGACGAACTCGGGAGCCTCACCGCGGTAGGCGGATTCGAACATTGCGTCTGACATCTCACTCGGCGTGGTCATACGTCCGGTATATCAACGTGGTTGATATGTGTCAATATGCTTGACATGCCTGATGGTCTCGAGGAGCAGCCACTCGGCTACCTGATGTATCGCGTGGTCGCGGTGCTGCAGCCCCGGGTCGCCGCGCAACTTCAACCGCTCGGGCTGACCCTCCCCGAGTTCGTGTGCCTGCGAGTGCTGTCCATGGCCCCTGGACAGTCCAACGCCGAGCTGGCCCGCCACACCAACGTCTCGCCGCAGGCGATGAACAACGTGGTGCGGGGACTGCAGGAGCGCGGCGCGGTACGCAGGCCGGCCAGCGTTGATTCCGGACGCGCACTACCGGCCGAGCTGACCGGCGAAGGCGCCGAATTGCTCGCCCGCGCCGAGGCTGCCGTACTCGCGGCCGAGGCCGACGTGCTCGACCGCCTCGACGACGACCAACGACGTCAACTCAAGCGCCTGCTGGCCCACGCGGTGAACTGAGCGTGCCGGCGCGGCCGCCCGACGCGCCGTATGGCTGCACAGTCGGTAGTGTCACGACGGAATGAAGATCGTGCTGGCCCCGGACTCGTTCAAGGAGTCGATGACCGCGTCGCAAGCGGTGGCAGCGATGCGCGAGGGCATATCGGCGGTGTTCCCACGGGCCGAATGCGTGGGGGTCCCGATGGCCGACGGCGGTGAAGGCACCGTGGACGCCGTGGTCGATGCGCTCGGCGGTGAACGGGTGACCGCCGACGTCTTCGATCCGCTCGGCCGGCCGGTGCGCGCCACCTACGGTTACGTGCCCGAGCGTCGCCTGGCGGTGACCGAGACCGCCAGTGCCGCCGGCCTGGAGCTGGTGGCAGCGGCAGACCGGGATATCCTGCGCGCCAACACCTTCGGCGTCGGGCAACTCATCCTCTCCGCGCTCGACCGCGGGGCCGGCGAACTGCTGATCGGCCTGGGCGGATCGGCCACCAACGACGGCGGTACCGGCATGCTGAACGCGCTGGGCGTGGCGTTCACCGATGCCGACGGCCGCCCACTGCCACCCGGCGGCGCGGCACTGGCGCGCCTGCATCACATCGACATCGCCGGTCTGGATCCGCGCCTGTCCGACGTTCACGTTCAGATCGCTTCCGACGTCACCGCACCCCTGCTGGGATCCGGCGGCGCCAGTGCGGTTTTCGGTCCGCAGAAAGGCGCCACGCCCGACGATGTCGCGGTGCTGGACGCCGCGTTGACCCGCTTGGCAGAGGTGACGGAAACGGCTTTGGGTCACGCTCGCCCGGACCGTCCGGGAGCCGGCGCCGCCGGCGGCCTCGGCTTCGGCTTGATGGAATTCCTTGCCGCCGAATGCGATCCCGGGGTCGAGGTGATCGCTGACACCGTGGGGTTGGAGCGGGCACTGACCGGTGCGGACTGGGTGTTCACCGGTGAGGGCAGCGTCGACGCCCAGACCATGCTCGGTAAGACACCATTCGGCGTCGCACAGGTGGCCGCGCGGACCGGAACACCGGTGGTGATCTTCGCCGGCCGGGTCTCCCCCGACGCCGACGTGCTGTTGGCCAACGGGGTGGACCGGCTCGTGGCGATCACCGCGGCGGGCACGCCTTTGGCGCAAGCACTGCGTGACGGCCCGGCCGCCTTGGCCCGGGCCGCCGCCGAAGTCTGCCGCACTCTCCAGCGCGAACAGACATGAACCCGTACATTTTCGGGCGGAAAGGTACGGGTTTACGTCTGCTCGCGGGTGGGATCAGAGGATCGCGGCCGCGACGATGAAGCCGAAGGCCAGATAGGCCGCGATCACGACCAGGGCCTCGGGAGTGAATCGTTCGGCGGCGAGCACCCGCCCCATGTCGATACCTTTGATCGCACCGATGAGCCGGACCGAAACAGCTTGGGCGGCGATGCCCAACAAGCCGAAGACCAGCGTGCTGATCAGCCCCTGGACCAGGTCACCCAGTGAGCTGTAGATGGCCAGCACGATGATGACGGCCATCGACACCACCCCGGCGGCGGCCACCGCCGACGCGTTGGGCCGACCGGCCTGCACCAGCGTCCGCAACGGCCCCGGCGTGGTCCAGTCGATCACGTAGAAGCCCAGGACCATCAGCGCCACACCGACAATCGTGTACAGCACGATCGCCGATACACCGTGGCCGAGGATCGACCAGTAATCGGAGCTGAGCGCAACCAGCGTGGTTGTCATAGGGATGTTCCTTCCAGAGTCACAGCGGGATGCGGTGTGGCACAAAGGCAGCGCCGTTGTCGGTGACGAGACCGGAGGTCTCGCGGATGCCGAGTCCGGCGGATTCGTCACCGACGATCCAGGCCCCCAGCGCGGGACGCATGTCGTCGAATTGCGGTAGTGGATCGAGCAACTGGTACACGTAGCCCTCTTCGCCGTACACCCCACCGGTCTCGGTCTCGTAGCCGGCGCCGACGATGGTGATGTTGGCGCCTTCCCGGCCGAGCTTCGGTTTGCGCACGTAGTCGACCAGCTCGTGTGGCTCATCGACGTAGGCGGGCAGGAGGTTCGGGTGACCCGGGTACATCTCCCACAGCACCGCCAGGATCGCCTTGTTGCTCAACAGCGTCTTCCACAGCGGTTCCACCCACAGGGTCGACGGCAAGCCCTCGACCGCGCGGCGCCCGAAGTCGTCGTCGAGCATCCACTCCCAGGGGTACAGCTTGAAGATGGACGCCATCGGAGCTTCCGCGAGGTCGACGAACCGGTCGAGGTCCTCGTCGAACCCGATGTCTTCGATCGCCAACCCGACCGTGTGCAGGCCGGCCTCGGCCGCGCACTCCTGCAGGTAGGCGACGGTGACGTGGTCTTCGCCGGTGTGCTCGGCGCCCGACCAGGTGAAGTAGGTCTCAGCGCCGGGCAGCCGGTCGCGGATCTCAGCCCAGCGGGCAACCAGCTTCTCGTGCAACGAATTCCACTGATCGTCGTCCGGATACACGTCGGTTTTCCAGTGCCACTGCAGGATCGCGGCTTCCAGCAAGGTGGTCGGGGTGTCGGCGTTGTACTCCAGCAGTACCGGCGGCCGGCGGCCGTCGTACCGCAGGTCGAAGCGGCCGTAGAGGTGCGGATCGCTGCGTCGCCACGACTTCTCGATGTGCTCCCAGCTCCATTCCGGAAGGCCGAAGTCACGGTAGCGGCCGGTCAGCACGACATGCTCGACGGCCTCCAGACACATCGAGTGCAACACCTCCACGGACGCCTCGATCGACAACACCTCGTCCATGTCGAAGACGTAGTGCACCGATTCGTCCCAATACGGGCGATCGGCACCCGTCGCGTCACGCGCCGGGGTGCCGAAACACATCCCCTGCTCGGCGACGATCTGTTCCCAGCCGGTACGCGGGGAACTGCGTTGGCGGCGCATTCAGCTGCCCGAGCTTCCGCCGTAGCTCGACGACGAGCCGAAACCACCCCGGGAGATCGACGTTCCCGACTTCGTCTTGGCGGTGGTGCCCTTGGGGATCTCCAGCGTGCCGCCCCGCGCGACGGTGCCCACCCCACCGTTGTTGCCGCCGTAGTAGTAGCGGTACGGCGAGCCCATGTAGATGAAGGTGCCGCCGGAGCTGCTGTGTCCACTGGAGCAGTACGAGTCGGGCACCACTTCGTTGGTGCCGTCCTTGACGCAGGTGGCCGCCACTTCCTCTTTGTGCAGCAGGTGATAGCCCAGGGCGATCACCCCGACCACACCGACGACCGCGACCGACCCCATCAGGATCTTGCCGTTGCGGGCCGAACGTTCACGCGCCTTCTGTTCCTGCAGCCGCGCCCATTCCTCGGCGGCTTCGCGGGCCTTCTGTGCCCTGTCACGCTGACGCGCCTCGGCCACCGTGGGCGGTCGAGGCTGGGTGACGCCGGGTTCCTGCCACCGGATCGACCCGGGCTGCGGACCCGGCCGGTATTCCTCCTCCCGGTGGAATTCCTCGCCTGGTTGGCTCCCCGACCCCATCACGTCCCCCTGTTCGGCGATACTCGCCGGTCATCATAGGAGGACGTCGACACCGTCGCGACCTCCGGCCCGGTCTGTCTACTTCACGGCCTTTCGCGCCCGCTTACGCGGGGCCGACGGCGCCGGGTCCTGAATGCGCGGCCACGGCTTGGCCTCCTCGAGCTCGTAAGCCAGCTCCAGCAGCAGGGCTTCGCGGCCGCGGGTCGCCGAGAGCATCATGCCCACCGGGAGGCCGTCGGCCGTCTGTGCCAGCGGCAGCGAGATGGCCGGGTCCCCGGTGGCGTTCTGCAGCGGTGTGAACGCCACCCAACCCAGCAGCCGCTCGATGATCTGCTCGTAGTCGGCGGTCGGATCCAGCCAGCCGACCTCGACGGTGGGTTCGGCCAGGGTCGGCATCAGCACCACGTCGTAGCTGGCGGACAACCGCTCGGTGACGCGCCGCGACCGGGCCAGCCGCGCGATCGCCGCCGGTACCCGATGCAGGTTGCGGGAGGCGAGCCGGTCCAGGCCGAGGCTGAGGTTGTCGAGCTTGTCGCGATCGAACGTCGGCCCCATCGCCCGCTTGCCGCCGCGCACCGTCGCATACGCGAGAAACGCCCAGTACAGCAGGAAGTCGTCCTTGAAGCGCGCCGGTACGGGATTGCCGATCACCGAGATCCGGTGGCCGAGTTCCTCGAGCAGCGTCGCGGTCTTGTGGGTGAGCTCGGTCATCTCCGGACCGGCGTCGTGGACGATCGACTGCGTGCACACCGCGATGCGCAGGCGTTGCTTGCCGGGCCGGCTGACGTCACCGATCGGCGGCAGTTTGGGGTTGCGGTAGACGCGCTCCATCTCCCGGAACAGCGCCGCGGTGTCGCGTACCGACCGGGTGAGCACCCCGTCGGCGACGATTCGCAACGGCATCAACCGCAGGTGCTGATCCTGTGGCAGCCGGCCGCGGGTGGGTTTGAGACCGACCAGCCCGTTGCACGCGGCGGGGATGCGGATCGACCCGCCGCCGTCGTTGGCATGCGCGATGGGAACCGCCCCAGACGCGACGAAGGCCGCCGAGCCCGAGGAGGACGCGCCCGCGGTGTAGCGCGGATTCCAGGGATTGCGCACCGGGCCCAGCCGTGGATGTTCGCACGCCGCGCTGAACCCGAACTCCGAGAGCCGCGACTTACCCAGCGGCACCAGCCCGGTAGCCAGGTAGGCACGGGCGAAGTCGCCGTTGGCCGCCTCCGGCTGCGGTTGCCACGCGTCGGTACCGCGCATGGTGGGCATGCCCTGCACCGCGACGTTGTCCTTGACGAAAGTCGGGACGCCGTCGAAGAATCCGCCGTACGGGCTGGGGGCGGCACCGCGGGCATGTGCCCGATCGAATGCCTCGAACGCCAGCCCGTTGAGTGTGGGATTGACGGCCTCTACGCGCGCGATGGCGGCCTCGATCAGATCGGCGGCCGACACCCGACCGGCCCGCAGTTCTTCGACCAGGCCCACGGCATCGTGCTCGCCGAGCGCGTCGTCGCCGAAGGCACTGCAACGGGCGGAGGCATTTCGTGTCGGACGCGGACCGCTACTCATGCTGCGACGCTAGCAAGCTGCGCGTCACTGCGTCCGGGCCACACTCTGCAGCGCCGCCAGGTGCTCGTCGACCGTGCGAAGGCCGGCCCCCATGGTGTTCACCGTGACGTGACTGGCCCCGGCCTCGGCCCACGCGGCGATGCCGGCGGCGGCCTGCTCGGGGTCACCGGACCACGTCACGCGCCCCTCCATCCCGATGGTGGCCGGATCGCGCCCGACCGAGATCGCCGCGCGTTCGACCCGGGCGCGCGCGTCGTCGAGTTCGAGCCCCGGACCGACCATCGGAAACCAGCCGTCGGCCAGCCGCCCGGCCCGCTCCACCGCCCGGGCGGACGCCGCCCCGAACCACACCGGGATCGGGCGCTGCACCGGCAGCGGCGCCAGACCGGCGCCGGTCACCGTGTGGTGGCGCCCCTCGAAGGTGACCGACGATTCGGTCCAGAGGCGACGCATCAGCTCCACCTGCTCTTCGGACCGTTTGCCGCGATTGCCGAAGTCCTCGCCCAGCGCCTCATACTCGACGGCGTTCCAGCCCAGCCCGATGCCCAACCGGAAACGGCCACCGGTGAGCAGGTCGACCTCGGCGGCCTGCTTGGCCACCAGCACGGCTTGCCGTTGCGGCAGGATGATCACCCCGGTCACCAGTTCCAGCGATGTGACCGCCGCCAGATAGCCGAACATCACCATGGGCTCGTGGAACGTGGTGTACAGGTCATACGGCCCGGCCCAGTCCCGGTGCACGGCCGGGTCGGCCCCGACCACGTGGTCGTACGCCAGGATGTGGGTGAAGCCCAGTTCTTCCACACGTTGGCCGTAGGCGCGCACTGCGCCGGGATCTCCGCCGAGTTCGGTCTGCGGAAATACCACTCCTACGCGCATGCTCACCTCCTCCACCATTGGTACCTGCCACACTCCCACACCGGCAAAGGCCGATACCGGCCGGCAAGCAACTACCCGGCACCAACCGGGTCACGAATGAACAAAACCCCGCACTTTCCGGGATCGCCGGAATGAGCGCGGGGTTTTGCGACGAGCGGGTCTGGTAGACCGCCCGAGTCTTCTTCGGCTAGGCCTGGCCGACCTCGAACCGCACGAAGCGGGTCACGGTGACGCCGGCCTCGTCGAGAAGGGCCTTGACGGTCTTCTTGTTGTCGGACACCGACGGCTGGTCCAGCAGCACGACGTCCTTGTAGAAGCCCGTGACACGACCTTCGATGATCTTGGGCAGCGCTTGCTCGGGCTTGCCCTCTTCCTTCGCGGTCTCCTCGGCGATGCGCCGCTCGTTGGCGACGATGTCGGCCGGGACGTCCTCACGGGTGAGGTACTTGGCCTTGAGCGCGGCGATCTGCAGGGCGACCGCGTGGGCGGCCTCCTTGCCCTTGTCGGCATCGCCGGCGGTGTACTCGACCAGCACGCCGACGGCCGGCGGCAGGTCCGCGGCCCGCTTGTGCAGGTAGGTCTCGACCGTGCCGTCGAAGTAGGCGACCCGACGCAGTTCGAGCTTCTCGCCGATCTTGGCCGACAGGTCGGCGACGGCTTGCTCGACGGTGGTGTCACCGATCTTGGCGCCCTTGAGGGCCTCCACGTCGGCGGCCTTCGCGGCAGCGGCGGCCGCCACGACCTGGTTGGCGAGCTCCTGGAATTCGGCGTTCTTGGCGACGAAGTCTGTCTCGGAGTTCAGCTCGATCAGCGCGCCGTCCTTGGCCGCGACCAGACCCTCGGCAGTGGCGCGCTCAGCGCGCTTGCCGACGTCCTTGGCGCCCTTGATACGGAGCAACTCGACGGCCTTGTCGAAATCGCCGTCCGATTCGGCCAGCGCGTTCTTGCAGTCCATCATGCCGGAGCCGGTCAGCTCCCGAAGGCGCTTGACGTCGGCAGCGGTGTAGTTAGCCATTTAAGACTTCTCCTGAATTACGAAGCGTCAGTGGATGTTTCGGGTGCCGCAGCGGCCTCGCCCTCGGCGGCACCTGCGGTCGCACCGGCCAGCAGTTCCTGCTCCCACTCGGCGAGCGGCTCTGCGCCTTCGGCGTCCTGCTTCTGACCGGCGCCGGCGCGAGCCTGCAGGCCCTCGGCCACGGCGGAAGCCACGACCTTGGTCAGCAGGGCAGCCGAACGGATCGCGTCGTCGTTGCCCGGGATCGGGTAATCCACGACGTCGGGATCGCAGTTGGTGTCGAGGATCGCGATGACCGGGATGCCCAGCTTGCGCGCCTCGCCGACGGCGATGTGCTCCTTGTTGGTGTCGACGACCCAGATGGCCGAGGGCACCTTCTGCATGTCGCGGATACCACCGAGGCTGCGCTCAAGCTTGTTCTTCTCACGCGTGAGCATGAGGATTTCCTTCTTGGTGCGACCTTCGAAGCCACCGGTCTGCTCCATGGCCTCGAGCTCCTTGAGGCGCTGCAGACGCTTGTGCACGGTGGAGAAGTTGGTGAGCATGCCGCCCAGCCAGCGCTGGTTCACGTAGGGCATGCCGACGCGGGTGGCCTCTTCGGCGATGGATTCCTGGGCCTGCTTCTTGGTGCCGACGAACAGCACGCTGCCACCGTGGGCGACGGTTTCCTTGACGAACTCGTATGCCTTGTCGATGTAGGTCAGCGTCTGCTGCAGGTCGATGATGTAGATGCCGTTGCGGTCGGTGAAGATGAACCGCTTCATCTTGGGGTTCCAGCGGCGGGTCTGATGCCCGAAGTGAGCGCCGCTGTCCAGCAGCTGCTTCATGGTTACAACAGCCATGTCGGCCATGTCCTTGTCGTTGTCGGTTGTCGTCCGGTATCGGTGACACCGGACCCTGGTGCCTGCTGGTTGCCGGACCCGCCCTGGAAAACCCCAGGTCAGGACCGCCGGCATCCGGGTACGACCCCGATGACGAGGTTGTGGCGCAGACACGCGAAGTCAGCCCGCTCAGCGAGCTGCGGGTAGAAGCTTACACGCTGCGCAGGGGTGCTTTCACCACGCGGCAAACGCGGACGGATTCATCCACAGGTCCAGTTTCGGGGCTTCCGCGCAGCGGGGACAAGACGCTGAACTGAAGAGGTGAGATCCGCCGCGGCAGTTCTGGTGCTGCTCCTGGCCTGGGCGTGGCCGGGCATCGCCCACGCCGACGGCGTGCGACTGCGCTGGCCGGTGTCACCCCGACCCGTCGTGACCAGGCAATTCGATGCACCTTCCCCAAACTGGACGCGTGGCCATCGCGGCGTCGATCTGGCGGCCGTCCCCGACCAGCCGGTCTACGCCGCGGGCCCCGGCACGGTGGTGTTCGCCGGCATACTGGCCGGACGTCCGGTGATCTCTCTTGCCCATCCGGGTGGCCTGCGCACCAGCTACGAACCGGTGCAGGCCACGGTGCGGCCCGGGCAGACCGTGACCGCCGGACAGCTCGTCGGCACCGTGCTGACCGGTCACCCGGGCTGCCCTGCGGCAGCCTGCCTGCACTGGGGCGCCATGTGGGGTGCGGCCGCACGAGCCGACTACGTCAATCCACTCGGGCTGCTGGCCGAGACCCCGATCCGCCTCAAGCCGCTGGGCGGTTGACCCGGCACCGCACAGCATCAGCCTGTTGCGCCAGGGCCCGTCAGGCCGTGCAGAAATCTCGCCATCGCGTCGAGCACGATGTCCGGTTGGTCACGCTGAACCCAATGCCCGGCGCCGGCAACCACTTTGAGCTCGGCATCGGGAATCAGCGTCGCCGCGGCACGGGCACACGCCACCGGCACACCCGGGTCACGTTCGCCGTGGACGATGAGCGCCGGGCACGGAAATGACCCCAACCGCGGGGTGTAGTCGGTGCGCAGCCGGTTCCAGCCGACCTGGTCGCGTTGCCATTGCTCGAACGCCCGGAAGCCGTCCGGCCGGCCCGCCGCAGCCATGATCTCGTCGATCAGGTCATCGGTGAGGTGGGCGGGATCGGTGATCAGCGAGGCCATACTGCGCACCATCGCCTTTCGGTTCCCGCCCACCCAACGGGTGGCCCAGCCCAGCAGGCCGGCACGCAAGGTCGCCCAGGTGATCAATTGCCGCACACCCGACAGCGGCCCGCCCGACAGCCGGGACATGAGCCCATAACTGCTCAACAGCATCGCGCCGGTCACCCCCTCCGGCCGCTCCAGCACGTGGCCGACGGTCATACCGCCACCGAGTGACAACCCGCCGATCGCATAGCGCTGAAGGCCGAGTCCATCGACGAACTCCCCCACGTAGGCGACCAGCCGTTCCTGCGTCACCGGTAGCCGCGGCGCCGGGCTGTGACCGTAGCCGGGATGGTCCGGCGCGATGACACGGTAACCCGCTCGGGCCAACCGTGGACCGATACCGCCCCACGACAGCGACGCGCTGTCCACTCCACCGCCGTGCAGCAGCACCACCGCGGGATTCTGGGGGTCGGTGGACCAGGTGAGGTAGGACACCGGCGCACACGGCAATTCGACGGTTGCCCGGGTTGGCTCGACAGCCGGCTCGTGCACAGTCCCCCTTACTCAGGCTCGCGGATGGGCTTGATCGTGCACGGCCCGCAGCCGTTCGACGGTGACGTGGGTGTAGAGCTGCGTGGTGGCCAGCGAGCTGTGGCCCAACAACTCCTGCACGACACGCAGATCCGCACCCCCTTCGAGTAGATGCGTGGCCGCACTGTGGCGCAGTCCGTGCGGCCCGATGTCCGGCGCGCCGTCGACCGCGGACATCGTCTGGTGCACCACGGTGCGCGCCTGCCGTGGGTCGAGCCGGCCACCGCGCGCACCGAGCAGCAGCGCCGGCCCCGATCGCGGGCCGGCCACGTGCGGGCGCCCCTCCGACAGCCACGCCGTCAACGCGGCGTGCGCGGGTTCACCGAACGGCACCGTGCGTTGCTTGTTGCCCTTGCCCAGCACGCGCAGCACACGCCGCGAGGTATCGACGTCGTCGATGTCCAGGCCGCACAACTCGCTGACCCGGATACCGGTGGCGTAGAGCATCTCGACGATCAACCGATCGCGCAAAGCCAGCGGATCCCCTTGCTGTGCACCGGAATCCAATGCGTGCAGGGCGTCGAGCGCTTGATCTCGCCGCAGAACCGCGGGCAGCGCGCGGCGCGCCTTGGGGACCTGCAGTCGCACCGCCGGATCGGTGTCGAGCAGGCCGCGCCGCACCGCCCACGCCGTGAAGGTCTTCACCGACGACGTACGCCTGGCGAGTGTGGCGCGCGCCGTTCCGGCTCCCGCCTGCGCGGCCAACCAGGACCGCAGCAGCGGCAGGCTCAGCCGCGAGATCGCCCGTTCCCCGGTGCGGTGCTCGACGAAATCGAACAGGGCCGTCAGGTCACCCCGATACGCGCGACGGGTGTGGTCGGAATGGCCGCGCTCCAGCCCCAGATATGCGTCGAACTGCTCGAGCACGGACTCCATTCCCTCACCGTGTCAGATCCCGTGGCGGTGTCCACCCGACGCGCCGCGCCGCTTCCGCAGTGTGACGTCCTGACTCACCTTTGTCTTCGAGTCACAATGCCGTGGCGATCGGCGCCGGCGTCGAGGCGATCTCGTCGAGCACGCGGATGTTCTTGACCACGTCACGGCTCTCCTGCGCGGCGACCGCGTTCACCGCCCATTGGATGAGGCCCACCATCCCTGGGGGCTCGAAGATGAGGCCGCCCTGCTTGGCGATCCGGTGATCGCGCAATCGGATGGTGAGGGGCCGGGTGAGGGCAGGTTGGACGGCCAGCAGAGTCGAAAACCGCCAGGCGTCGTCGCGGAATGCCCGTACCGCCTCGTTGATCAGGACGATCTGGTTGTCCATGAGCACTGCGTAGACATCGGCCAAAGCCGGTGACAGGTCGTTGATGTCGGTCACGATCCCGTTGACCTGGCTGGCGAGTACGGCGTTGATCCGGTCGAAATCGGCCTTCGACTCCCACAGCCGGTCGGGTCGCGTCGCGGCGGATGCCACGATGCCCAGGTCGAGGCCGATATGGGCGTTGATGCCGGCCAGCATGTGCTGCAGCACGATGGGTGCGGGATCGACCGCCGCGTCGAACGTCACTCGCCAGGCCCGGGTGGGTTTGGCGAACCGTCCGGGATAGAAAAGTCCGTTGAGCGCGTCGAAGTACCGGTTGGCGAACGCCACATCGAGCCGCTGCAGACGCTCGCCGTCGTCGAACACCCCGTCGGCCACGGCTGTGCGTACGGCGATCGTGATGCGTTTGTACAGGGCGGCGAAATAGCCCAGCCGGCTGATGTTTTCGATCGACCAGCCGATCACCGCATCGATCGTGTCGACGACGTCGTCGAGGGTGGCCGCGGGTGTCAGCGGCGGCAGTTGCGTCAGTTGCGGCATCGGTCATCCTCCCCGAAGACGGTGAGTCGGTGCGCGACGGTGCAACCATCGCCGCGCAATTCATCCTCACCCCCGGCGGGCGGCCCGGACACGAGTAGCCGATTACCCCATTTCAGCCGTGGTCGACGCGCCGCAGCGCCTCGGGCGTGAGATCGGCCAGGGTCGGATACCCGTCCACGCCCATGATCAGATCGGCCTCGGCCAGCAACGTGCGGAGCACGTGCACGATGCCGTCGACCCCGCCCAACGCCAACCCGTACGCATACGGACGTCCCACCCCGACCGCCGTGGCCCCCAGCGCCAGCGCCTTGACGATGTCGGCACCGTGGCGGATTCCCGAGTCGAACAACACCGGCAAACCGTCGGCCGCCTCGACCACGCCCGGCAGACAGTCGATGGCGGGAAGTCCCCCATTGGCTTGGCGCCCACCATGATTCGAGCAGTAGATACCGTCGACGCCGCCGTCTTTGGCCCGTCGCACGTCGTCGGGATGGCAGATGCCCTTGAGGATGAGCGGCAGTTTCGTCAACGACCGCAGCCACGGCAGGTCGTCCCACGTCAACGGATTACCGAACAGGCTCACCCAGCGCAGCACGGTGGCCTGCGGATTCTCTTCGGGTGGCTGCGGCAGCCCGGCCCGGAACACCGGGTCGCTGGTGTAGTTGGCCAGGCACTTACCGCGTAGCTGCGGGAAGTTCGAGGTGGACAGGTCCCGTGGGCGCCAGCCGGGAACCCAGGTGTCCAGGGTGACGACGATGCCCTTGAACCCGGCCGCCTCGGCGCGCTGGACGAGACTCGCGGCCAGCTCTTTGTCGGTCGGGGTGTACAGCTGGAAAAAGCCTGGGGTGCCACCGAATTCGGTTGCCACGTCTTCCAGCGGGTCTTCGGTGAGCGTGGACAACACCATCGGCACCCCGGTGCGGGCGGCGGCACGTGCGCCGGCCAGATCACCGTGGCCATCCTGCCCGCAGATACCCAACACTCCGATCGGCGCCATGAACAACGGCGAGGGCAACGTGAGCCCGAACATCTCCACCGACAGGTCGCGGTCCCGGTGGGCGTTGAGCATCCGGGGTATCAGCCCCCACCGGTCGAAGGCGGTCCGATTGACCCGCTGGGTCCGCTCGTCGCCGGCCCCGCCGGCGACATATGACCACACCGACGCCGGCATGGCCGCCTGCGCCTTGGCCTCCAGCGCCGCATAGTCCATTGGCATGGTCGGCAACACGCCGGACAGCCCCTGCAGGTAGATCTCAAGTTGAAAATCGCCGTACGCCATGATGGCTACCTTGCCATCCCGGCTGCGCGTCCGGTCTCAGCTCGCGGTGTCGGCCTCGGCTTTTGCCAGCTCAGCCTTCCATTGACGGAAGGTCTCCTCGGTGCGTCCACGCCGCCAGTACCCGGAGATCGACGCCGCCCATTTCGCCGGGACGCCGCGCTCCTTGCGAATGTAGGGACGCAGATTGTGCATGACGGCCTGGGCCTCACCGTGGATGAAGACCTGCACCTGGCCCGGCAGCCACGCCGCGCCCTTGACCGCGGCGATCAGCGGTGCGTTGTCCCCTGCGCGTTCGTCGCCGACGAGGTCGGCCCGACCACCTCGATAGATCCAGTTCACCTTGACACCGTCGGGAGCCGTCAGCTCGACCTCATCGTCGGGTCCGGCGACCTCGATGAACGCGTGACCAATCGCGTTGGCGGGCAACGCCTCCAAAGCAGCGCCGATCGCCGGCAACGCGGCCTCGTCACCGGCGAAAAGGTGCCAGTCGGCCTCCGGGTCGGGAGCATAGGCACCGCCGGGACCCATCAGGTAAGCCGGCTGGCCCGGTTCGGCGGCCGCAGCCCACGGCGCCGCCACCCCTTGCTCGCCGTGCACGACGAAGTCGATGGTGATCTCACCCCGCTCGCTGTCGACCTTGCGCACCGTGTAGGTACGCACGGTCGGACGCTGTTCGGCCGGCAGCTCCTGAAAGCTGTCCAGCGTCAAGGGTTGTGGCAGGGCCGCGACGTCGACGCCGTCTGGGACGATGGCGATCTTGACGTAGGAATCGGTGAATTCGCTGGGCGAGAACGTGTCGAAACCTGTCCCGCTGCCCGCCCCGCCAAGCACCAACCTGACCATGTGATCGGTCAACTGCTCGCGGTGCACCACCTGAAACGTGTGTAGGGGTCGTCCTGCCATACCGCCTCCAAGATCGTCTGCCGGTCGTTCATCAGCCGACCTCTCGACTATACGGAGACCACAGCGCGACCCGGGGACTACGTCAGCTCAGGCTTCGAGCCTCGCCCGGACCGCAGCCAGACGTTCTCCCAACTCCGATTCCGTGATCACCCCGCGAGCCAGCAGCGAGTGCGCCAGGGCCACCAGTTGGTTCTCGGGGTACGGCAGGTCGGCATACAGCGTCGACGAAAGCTGGTCTTCCTCGTCGCGGCGCTGTGCGAAGTTCGGGACGCCCGTCTCGTCCGCGGCGTGGTCGAGTGCGTCGCAGAGGCCGTCAAGGCTGGTCTTCCACGGGGGAACCAGATTCTCGACGCCGTATTTCGCGGCCATCAGTGGCCACACCTGGTTGCGCGCCACGATCTTCGCCAGCGTCGGGATCGGTTCGTCATCGACAGGTGCCGGCTCATCCCATCGGTTCATCAACCCGCTCCGATGTTCATTTCGCGGGGTGGGCGGCGGCCCGGGTGCGGGTGATGACGTTGGTCGTCACACCGGCTTTCGGCAGTGCCACACCGATGAGGCAGTCGCGGGTGATGATCTCGGTGAGCTGGTCCTCGGTCCAGCCGTCGGTTCCTTCGGGGCGCATGGGCATCACCATGAAGCGGTGCTTCTGATTCGAATCCTGTACGTGCACTTCGACGGTGTCGGGCAGGTAAAGCCCGAACTCGGCCAGGACCTGCCGCGGCCATCGCACCATCCGGCGCCGATAGTTGGGGGTGCGATACCACTCGGGTGAGTTGCCGAGGATCGGGCGCGGGTAGCACGAGCACAACGCGCAGACGATCACATGGTGCACCGTCGGGGTGTCTTCGAGAATCTGAAACGCGGTGAAGTCGCTGGGGGTGCCGAAGCCGGTGGGCTCCAGCCAGTCGACGCCGACTTCTTTACTCGCCGTCATCGGCTCGTCGACGGCGAGTTGTTTGAACTCCGGATCCAGCCAGGCACGGGCCACCAGCCGCGCGGCCGGAGTCGGTCCGATCTGTTCGGAGAACTCGGTGAACAGACGGTGCTCTTCGGCGGTGAAAATCCCTTTCTCGATACATAATTCGCGCAGTGCGATCTCGAGGACCTCGAAGTCGGTGATCTCGTCGACCATGGGCTTGACGGTGCGCTCGTGATCGTGGTCGTGATCGTGCTCTGCCATGGTGTGCCCTTCGTGCGGAGGCTGATCGCCCGAAGCCGTCAGCCGGCTGCCTGCAACCAGTGCTCGGGGATCTCGGTTCTCAACGTGTCCGTGGCCGTTCCGGTGTAGCCGTCCCACAGGTCAGCCATCGAAAAGCTCACCACGTAGAACCATTCGGGTTGGGCGTCGGTGCGGTCCCAGGTTTCGTCCTCGGCGGCCGGACTCTCGTAGGCCACCGCGGCGATTTCGCCGCGGGCGCCGCGAACGTATTCGGGTGTGCGCGTGTAGAAGATCACGGGTAGTTCGCGGACGAACACCGCGTCGCCGACCTGGAACCTGGGTGTCCCCGCACGGCCCGCATAGACCTGCGGATCACCTTTGCCCTTGGCGTGGGTGATGTGGCTGTTGCGCTCGATCTTCGAGCCATCCCCAACGCATTTGGGCCGGGCCTCCGGGAGCGCGCCGGACAGCCCGCCGGCGTAACGTTCCTGGACTTCCGCCATGCGCTCGGACAGTTCGGTCAAACCGATGTGGTGCTTTTCGATGAGGACCCGCGCCACCGACACGAGCCACCGGCCGTAGTACGGAAAGCCCTGATAAACGGCGCGTCCGACGTCGACGTTGCACATTCGGCGGCGTTCCTCGGACAGCCAGATGCCGCGCCAGCCGAGGACTTCACACATGACGTAGGTCATGTGCTCCCAGTACTCGTATTCCTTGTTCTCGTACTTCATCGGAGCATCCGGCTCGCCACCGACGTCATGCACCGGCTTGAGGTAGGCGATGAGCCGATCGTGATCGAGTAGGTCCGGCGTCGGCGCGTCGGGCAGCTCGGGATACGCCGATTTCAGGCGTCCGACCAAGTTCAGTTGGGCGGCGCGGTCAGCTGCGGTACTCATATCCACCCCCCATCCCCGGCGTCGCCCGGTGGGATGTCGGCATGCCGGGGTTGTGAGTTCACCTGATCATTCGAAGCTAACACCGGGTCGCTCTGCCCACAGCCGATCGGCGCGATTTCGCCCCGCGGGCTTACGCCGACGAGCACGTCTCGCCCGCCGATGCGCGAGGCCGACGTGGACGCACGATCCGCCAGCATCCGTCGGAGCTTTCGACCAGACCGTTGAGCTCCAACATCGTCAACGGCCCCAGCACTTGATGGGGCGGAAGCGCGGCAAGCACCGCAATCTCGTCCACGGTGTGCGCACCGCGCGCCGGCAGCGCGTCGTACACGCGTTTCTCGTCCGGCGCGAGCCCGTCGAGCGGTCCGGTCGGATGTTCGGGTTCGCACGCCAGTTCCCCGATGTGCCCGACGAGTTCGACGATCTCCTCGGCACGCCCGACGAGATGCGTGTCCTTCTGCTGGAGCAAGACGTGACACCCCGCCGACGCGGCCGAGGTCACCGGTCCGGGCACCGCACACACCGATCGGCCCATCGCGGCGGCCCATCCCGCAGTATTGGCCGCGCCACTGCGCAGCCCGGCTTCCACCACCACGGTCGCACCGGAAAGGACGGCCACCAACCGGTTGCGGGTGAGAAACCGCAGCCGCCCTGGCGGGACGCCCGGCGGATATTCGCTGACCAGAAGGCATTCTTGGCGGATCCGGTGGAACAGCGCGCTGTGACCGGACGGGTACGGGTTGTCGATCCCGCCGGCCACGATCGCGACAGTCACGCCCTCACACGCCAGCGCGGCGCGGTGCGCGGCCCCGTCGATGCCATAGGCGCCGCCGGACACCACGGTCACCTCGCGTTCGGCCAGGCCGGCAGCAAGGTCGGACGCGACGTGCTCGCCGTAGGCCGTGGCCGCTCGCGTGCCGACGATCGCCGCCGCACGCTGTGTCACCTCGTCGAGACACGCGGGCCCGCTGGCCCACAGCACCAGTGGCGGATGGCCGTTGGGACGCTTGTTTCCTGTCAGCCCCGCGAAGGCGCGGAACTGCAGCAACGGCCACTCGTCGTCGTCAGGCGTGATCAGCCGGCCGCCCATCCGGTCGAGCGTGTCCAGATCTCGTTCTGCTCGATCCAATTCACGACGCGCCTCAACCCGGCTCAGCAAGCTGGTTTCGATGGCACCGTATTTGACCCGCTCGGCCGCCTCAACCGGACCCACCTGCTTGACCAAGGCCGTCAGTTCCGGGCACGGCGGCTCCACGACCCGGGACAGGTAGGCCCACGCGCGCCGCACCTCGTCGGTCATGCCACACCCCCGGCCTCACGGAAGCTCAAGGCCGTTGCCACGTCCTCACGCGCGGGCATGGTCCGTCCGGCCAGATCGCCCAGGGTCCAGGCCACCCGCAAACACCGGTCCGCGCCGCGGATACTGATGACACCGCGCTCGACCGCGGACCGCAACGGTGCCATCACGGCTTTGGGCAACCGGAACTTTCGCCGCAGCAATGGACCGCTGACTTCGGCGTTGGTGCTGAATCCGTATGTTTTCCAACGGTCCTGGGCGGCGAGACGGGCCGCCGCGACCCGCTCGCGCACCTCGGCGCTCGATTCCTCGGCCTGGGGTGTGAACGCCCCGGCGCTCACCGGATTCAACTGCACCCGCAGGTCGACGCGATCCACCAGCGGACCCGACAGCTTGCCTCGATAACGCAACCGCGCCTGGGCCGAACAGGTGCAGTCGACCGGTTTGGGTGGAGCACACGGACAGGGGTTGGCGGCAAGGATCAACTGAAACCGTGCCGGATAACACGCCACCCCGTCGCGACGAGCCAATCGGATCTCACCGTCTTCCAACGGGGTTCGCAACGCCTCCAGTGTGCTCGAACCCATCTCGGCGAATTCGTCGAGAAAGAGCACGCCCCGGTGTGCCTGGCTGACTGCGCCGGGACGCGCGAACCCACTGCCGCCACCCACCAACGCCGCCACACTCGCGGTGTGATGCGGCGCCACGAAAGGCGGTCGGGTGATCAACGGCGTATCGCCGGCCAACAATCCGGCCACCGAGTGGATCGCCGTCACCTCCAGCGACTCCTGAAAGGACAACGGTGGCAACAAGCCCGGGAGCCGCTGCGCCAACATGGTCTTCCCGATGCCCGGTGGCCCGGTCAGCATCAGATGATGGGCGCCCGCCGCGGCTACCTCGACGGCATAGCGCGCCTGGGCCTGGCCGACCACATCGGCCAGATCCGCCACCGGCTCCGGTGCGCGCCCCGACGCCACGACGCGGCCGGCGAGATGACCTTTACCGGCCAACCAGGCCTGCAATTGGCGCAGGGAACGCACCCCGCACACCTCGATTCCGTCGACCAGGCTGGCCTCGGCCAGGTTGTCGACGGGCACCACCACCGTCGGCCAGCCCTCCCGCTTGGCGGCCAGCACCGCGGGCAGCACACCGTGGATCGGGCGGACCCGGCCGTCAAGGGCGAGTTCCCCCAGCAGCACCGCCTTCTCCAGACGCGCCCAGACCGTCTTGGTGTGCGCCGAAAGCACGGCCGCTGCCAAGGCCAGGTCGTAGACGGACCCGACTTTGCGCAACGTCGCCGGTGACAACGCCAGCGTCAACCGCGACATGGGCCATTCGTTGCCACAGTTGGTGATCGCCGCCCGAACGCGGTCTCGTGATTCCTGCAACGCCGTGTCGGGTAAGCCCACCAGGTGCACACCGGGCAACCCCGAGGCGATGTCGGCCTCGATCTCCACGATCACGCCGTCGACCCCGCGCACCGCAACCGAATACGCTCTGCCCAAACCCATTTCAGCCCACCCCCTTGAGGTGGGTGAGTTCGGGTTCTCGGCGGCGCCCGATGCGGATGCCGATCACGTCGATACGCAACGCCGCGTACCGAACCTTTTGCTCGACCAACCACAGCGCCGCCAACCGCCGGATCCGGCGCACCTTCTGCGCGGTGACCGCCTCGGCGATCCCGCCGAACCCGTCACCGGTGCGGGTTTTGACCTCCACGAACACCACGGTGTTGGTGGCGACCTCCTCGGCGATCACATCCAGCTCGCCATAACGGCATCGCCAATTGCGCACCAACGGCCGCAAACCCTGTGCCGTCAGATGTTCGACGGCCAACTGCTCACCCAGTGCGCCGATCTCGGCTCGTGTCAAGGAATCCATGCCCAGACCGTGCCGACATGGTCCGACAGAACGGGCTCAGACCGGGCGAGTTATCCCCAGCGCAGAGTTCATCCACAGGCAGCGCACCCGCCGCTCTTTCACCGCTCGGCGACCAGGCCCTCCTGCACCAGCGTGGCCGTGACGGCTCCGTCGGCTGAAACCAAACTCGATGTGATGACTCCACGGCCCCGCGCGGCCGCCGGAGACCGTGATTCCAGCAGATTCCACTCCCCCGCCCGCACCGGCTGGTGAAACCAGATCGACGAATCTGTGGTGCCGCTGCGGTGACTGCGGGACCGCATGCTGTGCTCGTGCACGGCCAGCGCCGGATCGATCCCGTACAGGTCGGTGATGTAGACCGCGATCAGCGTGTGCACCAACGGATCATCGGGCAGCGCCGTAGTGACGCGCCACCACATTCGCCGGACGAATTCCTCGCCGGATCCCTCGTCGAGGACGCGGATGTCGAATTCGTCGAGGGGCAATGAGGGCGCGGGCCCGGGTGGGCCGGTCTGCGGCAGCGCGTCGGGATCGTGCGACACCGCCACCCTGCCGTGCTCCGGACCCGCCAATGCGGTCGCGAAGGACGCCGTGGCCGTCGTCAGCATCCGGCCGTGCTCATACGACTCGACGCGCCGGGTCGATGCGGTGCGTCCGTCGTACACCTCCTGCACACGGTACTCGGCAGCCTCTCCGGCATCCCCGCCGCGCAGGAACTGTAGGTGCAGGTTGGTCGGTGACCGGTCGTCGCCCACGGTGCGGCAGGCGGCCGCTAGACTCTGCGCAGCCAACAGGCCACCGTAGGCGCGCTTGCCGGCCGGCCCACTGGCCTTGCCGATGAACACCTCACCGGCGGCCTGCAGGTCCAGCAGCTCCAGCAAGGCGCTCACGAAGCGTCAGAACCTGTTGCGACAGAACCGCTTTCGGTCAATGCAGCGATGTCCTCGGGACTCAGCCCGAGATGTTCGGTCAGCACCGCGATGGTGTCGTCACCAAGGGCGGGCGCCGCGACGGCCGGCGGATACATTCCACCGATCGACACCGGCAATCCTGGCGCCAGGTAGGTGCCGATGCGTGGTTGCTCCAGCGGGGTGAACAGCGGGTTGGACACCACCCGCTCATCGACGGCGACCTCGGCGAAGCTGCGGTAGCGCTCCCACAGCACCGACGTACCCGAGAGTGCGGCGCTGATCTCCTCGGCGGTGTGCTCGCTGAACCACAGCGTGAACAGACCGGTCAGCGCGTCGCGGTGGGTGTACCGCTGCCCCTCGTCGGTGAAGTCGGCACCGAGGGCCTCGGCCAGCGCGGCAACGGCTTTGGTGGTCCCGGTGACCTCGGTGAGGTCACGGAAGTGCCGGCCCGTGAGGGCCACGAGCATGAACCCGACGCCGTCGGTGCTGGTGAAGTTCTGCCCGTAGGTGCCATACAGCGTGTTGCCCAGACGTTCGCGCCCAGTGCCGTTGACCATCACCTCGGTCAAAAATCCGAGATTTCCCGCGGTGGCGAGCGCGACGTTTTCCAGCGGAATGCTGATCCGTGCGCCCACACCGGTGGAATCGCGGTGGCGCAGTGCGGCGCTCACCGCGAGCGCCACGTACAGTCCGCAGCTGACATCCCAGGCCGGCAGTACGTGGTTGACCGGGGTGGACAGCTGCGCCGGCCCGGTCACGAGTGGGAAACCCAACCCGGCGTTGACGGTGTAATCCACCCCGGTGCCGCCGTCGGCGCGCCCGGACACCTCGACGTGGATCAGGTCGGGCCGCAACCCGGACAGGACGTCGTAGGAATGCCACTGTCGCCCAGCCACATTCGTGATCAGCACGCCCGCCTCGGCAATCAGCCGCTGCACTAACCCCTGACCCTCACTTGAGCGCAGGTCGGCGGCCACCGAGCGTTTCCCTTTGTTCAGGCCGGCCCAGTAGATGCTCTCACCCTCGTCGGTGAGCGGCCAGCGGTGATAGTCGGCGGCGCCCCCGACGGGATCGACCCGCACCACCTCGGCGCCCAACTGAGCCAGCGTCATGCCGGCCAGTGGCACCGCGACGAAACTCGAGATCTCGATGATCCGGACCCCCGCCAGCGGCCTGGTGAGGTCGGGCGTCACAGGTTCTGCCATCCGGTCAAGCTATCAAGCCCGTTGGGTGACCAGGTTGACCGCAGCGTCCTCGATGGTGTCCTCGGACAGCAGCACCTGCAGTGCGGCATCGCCGAGCGGGATGAAACTGTCGGCGCTGGCCACCCGGTGCATCCGGCCGGTGTAGCCCCCGTCCACGAGTTCGGCCAGCACCGCTTCTCCCACCCCGCCGCTGTGACGGGTCTCGTCGACGATGAGCACCCGTCCGGTCGCCTCCGCCTCGCGCAGCATGTCCTCCACCGGCAGCGGCGCCAACCAACGCAGATCGACCACCCGCGCGGCGATGCCGGCCTCGGCCAGACGGCGCGCCACCCGCAGGCTCATCCACACTCCGTTGCCAAAGGTCAGAATCGTCAGATCGGCGCCCTCGCCGTAGGTGCGGGCCCGCCCGATGCGGACCGGTTGCTCCGGATAAGCCGCCAGCCATTGCTGATCGCCATCCGCATAGAGGTCCTTGGTGTGGTACAGCGCGATCGGTTCGAGGTAGATGCACACCGCCCCGGCTGATTTCGCGGCACCCACACACGTGTGCAGCATGGCCGCGGCATCGTCGGGCCGGGCCGGCGAGGCGATCACCACACCGGGGATGTCGCGGATCGCAGCGATCGAATTGTCGTTGTGGAAATGCCCGCCGAAACCCTTCTGGTAGCCGTAGCCCGCAATTCGCACCACCATCGGGTTGCGGTACTGGCGATTGGAGAAGAACTGCAGAGTGGCTGCCTCGCCGCGGATCTGATCGGCGGCATTGTGCAAGTAGGCCAGGTACTGGATCTCCGGGATCGGCACCAGACCCGAGATTCCGGCGCCCAGCGCCAGACCCAGAATGGTCTGTTCGTCGAGCAGCGTGTCGAACACCCGGGCGGGCCCGGCCGTGTTCTGCAAGCCGCGGGTGACGCCGTACACCCCACCCTTGTGCGCGACATCTTCACCGAACACGATCGTCTCCGGATGTTGGACCAACACATCTTTCAAGGCACGGTTGATGGCCAGCGCCAACGTCAAGGGTGCGCCGCCGGGCTCGCCGGGACCGGTGACCGAAACTGCCCGAGCGTCGTCGAGAGTGTCACGCAAAGGTTTCACCACGGCCGGGGCACTGTCGAGTTGTGCGGACCGGCTGAGCTCATCGGCCAACCCGATCACCTCGCGGCGTTTCGCCTCATACCGGTCGACGGCCTCGACCGGCGTCAAGATGCCATGTGAGACAAGGATTCTGGCGGTGTTGAGAACCGGGTCGCGATCGTAGTCGGCCAGGATGTCATCCGGCCTTCGGTAACCGGGTTCATAGTCCGACCCGGCGTGGCCCATCAACCGGACGGTGCTCAGGTGCAGGAAGGCAGGTTTGCGGTGGCTACGTACCCACTGTGCGGCCGCCACCGCCGTATCGAAGGCCGCGACCAGATCACAGCCGTCGGCAGCGAAATACTGCAGCCCCTCACGATGGGCGTAGGTCCGTGCCACCCACCCCCGCGGCGTCTTCGTGCTTATCCCGATGCCGTTGTCTTCGCAGACGAACAACAGCGGCATGGGCAGCCCCTGGTAGGAGGCATGCAGCGCGGCATTGATCGCACCCACCGCGGTCGAGTGATTCGCCGAGGCATCACCGAAACTGCACACCGTCAGCGCATCGTCCGGCCACGGGCTCGCCACACCGAGCTTGCGGGCCCGGGCGATCGAAAAGGCCACGCCGAGTGCACGTGGGAGATGTGAGGCGATCGTCGAGGTCTGTGGAATGACGTTCAGGTCATGACGGCCGAACACTTTGTGCCGCCCACCCGCGATGGGCTCGTCTTTCGCTGCGACCATTCCGAGTAACACGTCACACACCGGATCGGTGCCGCCGACCTGGGCGGCGCGGGCCAGGTAGAAGCCACCGGAGCGGTAATGCAGCAGCGCCGGATCGGTCGGGCGCAGGGCGGCAGCCACCGCCGCGTTGCCTTCATGGCCTGACGAGCCGATGGTGTAGTAGCCCGTGCCGCGGGCCCGCAACCATCGGGCCGCCAGATCGAGGTGCCGGCTACCCAGTTGAGCATCGAAGAGCGCCAACGCATCCCACGCGGTCAGCGCCGACTCCTGCGGCCACGGCTGATTACCGGTCCCGGTCAACTCGGACACCGTCCTACAGAAGTATTCGTCGATGCCTTCACGGTGGGAACTGGCCACCTGACCTCCTGAGCTCGCGGTGGGTGGACGGTACGCGCGACGCCGAGTTGTCAGCGCAACGCGGCAATTCCGGTGAGGTCCTGCCCGACGATCAGACTATGCATTTCGCCGGCGCCTTCGTAGGTCAACACCCCTGGTGATTATCGGTTCAGCAGCACCCGACGCGATGCGCCGTGGACTGTGCGGTCGGAACGGGCTCGCCGCGCCACCGCACCGCCCGGCTGGGCGGTGGGGTTTGTTCACTGCGGGTCTTGACCAGCGGGATACCGTCGACCAGCACGGTCGCGATCCCGGGCAGGTCGCCGAGGGCAAAACATTCCAGCGCATCGTCGGCAGTCGATCCGGTGACCGGCCCGAGGACCAGCAGGTCGGCCGGCCGGCCTTCGGCGAGCACCCCGGTGTGGAGGCCGTGGGCGCGGGCCGTCTGACCGGTGGCTGCCGCGACGGCGTGGAGTGGATCGACGCCGCAGATCGAGGCGAGGAAGCAGATGTTGCGCAGCATGCCTCGCGGGATCACGCCGGTGCCGCCGGGGGTGTCGGTGCCGAGCGTGAGCCGGCTCAGTTCACCGCGTGCGGACAGTTGGTCGACCACGAGTTTGGTGGCGCGGTAGTTCATCGAGCTGCACACCTCGACGTGGGCCGAGGGCAGATCCGCGATGATGGCCACGATGTCCTCGTCAGGCGGTGGGATCGGACCGCCCGAGATGTGGCCGACGATGTCCGGACGTACCGCGACGACGACGTCACGCCCCGCTACCCGGCTCGATCCGGATCGGGACACTCCACCCGAGTGCATCTTGACGGTCATGCCACGGTCATGCGCCCATTCGACGTAACGCTGGGCCTCGCCGTCCCCCAACCGGTTCCAGTCGTAGAAGATGAACTTGAGGTGTTCGACGCCTTCGCGGTGGGCGCGGTCGAAGTGCTCCTCGGTCATGCCCGGCACGAGCAGCATGGTGCCGGCGTTCACTTTGACGCCCGACGGGCGGGACCGCCCGGTGGTGTGTTTGGACGTGACCGCGATGCTCAGGACGAGTTCCGGCGTCAGTGCCCCGAAATCGAGGCCGGGGATGTGCAATTCACCGGCTGACACCATCGAGGTGGTGCCGCCCTGGAGGTAGTTGCCGATCCAGCCGATCGAGTTCTGCGCCGGCGTCCATTCGCCGAAGGTCGGATGCACGTGCCCGTCGACGAGGCCGGGCATGACGGTCAGTCCGCCGGCTGACAACACGTTGTCGGGGGCGGGATGGTCGACGCCGATCCCCGCGATGCGTCCGTCCTCGATCAGCAACGTGGTATCACGCACGGCCGGCGTCGCATCGCCGCACACGAGCAGTCCGATGTCCTCCACGAGCAGTGTGGTCACAAACCCTCCCAGCGTTGGATTTTGTATACACTATCCGAACGTGCCGGATCGGCATAGCGCAATGCAAGATCTGTCACGTACGGCCCGGGACATCGCCGCCGCGGCCGAGCCGGATTCACTTGCGCCGCAACCACGTCGCCACGACCAACGGTGCGACGAACACCATCAGCACCACGATGAGCGCACCCACGAAATTCATCGCGAGCCGCACCGCGCCTTCGTACCACGGGAACAGGTCCGGGTACTCGCTGATCACCAGCAGCACCGGTGGCCCGGTGATCGCCCACCAGGTGTAGTTGACGGGCCGTAACGCCATCGCGATCAGGAAAAGCGCCACCGTCAACCCGATCACCACCGGTGCAGATGGCTGTGTGCCCAGCAGCACCGCGGCGATCACGGCACCGATAGCGTTGCCCGAAAGCCGCTGAGCCAACCGCAAACCCGTCTGGGCCCGGCTCGGCTGGATCGTCAACAGCACGCTGGTGACCAACCAGTGGCCGCCGACCATGTCCGCCGGCAACAACGCCGCCACCGACACCGCAAGTCCCACCGCTACCCCAACCCGAGCCGCATGACCCACGCTGGCCGCAGAGGCCCGCGGGAGTGGCTCTTCCTCGGTCCGACGCCGCAGGCGAGAAATCGCGAACCAGACCGCCCAGCTCGCGAACACGATGACGATGCCGACGAGGTAAGGCCACAGTGCCGCGATACTCGTGGCGTGCTGATCCAGGTCGATCGACATCAGCACCACCGTCAGGCCGGCAGTCGCACCGACGCCGGGAATCAGCGCGCCCGCGATCGCCGCCCCCACGGTCAACCCGGCCAGCGCGACGGTGTTGTGCGCACACGCGATTACGAGCGCTCCGCCCGCCAACACGGTCACGGCCCTCACGCCCATGGCGCGAAGCGCCGATGGGCACGTGGCGGGGATCTCGGGAACGGCGATCAGCACGAAACCCAGGCCCACCCCCGATCCCCATTCGGCACGGCCAGACAACGCGGTGCCCGCCAGGACAGCGCCCAGCGCCACCGCCAGTGCGGCCGCCATCCCCCACCGGCTGTTGCCGACGGGACGCAGGAGTTCGGGAGTGCGAAACGGTCGACCCGCCACGGCGCTGCCGTCAGACCGCGGCCGGAGCGTCATCACCCGGACTGATTGGCGGCGTCCAGTACTGCCTGCACGATGCCCTGATAACCGGTGCAGCGACAGATGTTGCCCGACAATGCCTCTCGGACCGAATCCTCGGTCAGCGGCTTCTCAGTGTCCGGATCGCGCAGTAGCTCGACGGCAGTGACGAGAAAACCCGGTGTGCAGAAACCGCACTGCAAACCCCCTCGTTCGGAAAACGCCTCACGCAGCCGCCCGGTTTCCTCGAACGCCTCGAGGCCTTCAACCGTTGTCACCCGCATGCCGTCGATCTGCACCGCCAACATGAGGCAGGCACGCACACTCTGACCGTCGAGGAATACCGAACATGCACCGCACACTCCGTGTTCGCAGCCCAGGTGCGTACCCGTCAGGCCCAGCTCGTCACGCAGAAAATCGGCCAGCGTCAGCCGGGGTACCACGGTGCGCTGGATCAGCCTGCCGTTGACAACGGCTGATATCGGCACGCCCACAGTCGGTTTGGACGTATCGGCTGTCTGCCTCTCAGTTGACACCATGGGCGGCCTCCGGTCCCTTGTCGATACGCCGTTGGGCTTCGGTGAGCGATTGCGCCAACGCCGCGGCACACAACCGTCGGCAGTAGTCCGGATCGTCAGAAGCCGGTTGCACAGTGCCGGCCCACCGCTCTGCCAGTGCTCGCCACAACCGTGACGAAGGACGCTCGCCGATTGCATCATCGCCCTTGAACAGCAGCGGCCGGTCCGCCGCCGCGAGCACACCGGCGCGCAACGATTCGATCCGGCCGTCGTGGCCTATACCCAGCAGGCAACCGGCGCCGGCCAGCCCGTAATCACCGTGCTGCCGGGCGTATTCCACGAAACCCCAGCCCTGACCGCGCCGGATGGCGGGAAGTGACACCCAGGTGATCATCTCGTCGGGTGCCAGGGCACTGGTGTAGAACGACACGAACATGTCCTCGGCGGCAATCGCCCGCCGGCCCCCGGTCGCCGATTCGGTGTGAAATGTGGCGCCGAGGACCACAGTGGCCATGGGCATTTCAGCTGCCGGGTCGGCATGCGCCACCGATCCGCCCAGTGTGCCTCGGTTGCGGATTCCGATATGCCCGATATGGCCGGCAGCAGCGGACAGCAAGGGAGTGCGCGCGGCGATCAGCGGATCGACCTCGACGGTGCGATGGGTGACCAGCGCGCCGAGGATCAGATCGTCGGTGTCGTCGAAGATGCGCTCGAGTTCGACCAGCCTGCCGATGTCGATGATCACGCTCGGCCGGGCCAGCCGCAAGTTCATCAACGCCATCAAGGATTGACCGCCCGCCATCAACTTGGCGTCGGGATGACACGCCAGCTGCTCGAGGGCTTCACCGACCGAATCAGGGCGGAAATAGGTGAAGGGCGCGGGTTTCACGATGCCGCCCGATAGAGTACTCGGCACAGTTGTCCGGTCGAGATCGGGGTGCTGTCGACGTGGATACGCCCGCCGAGTGCATCGTCGACAGCCCCGGCGAGCGCGGCATACACGGCGATGGTGCCACTCTCCCCGGCCCCGCGAACCCCGATCGGATTCGCCGGGGTGTCGACATGCAGATGCTGCACGCGCACGTTCGGTATGTCGGTGGTCAGCGGCAGATGGTAGGCGGCGAACGTCGTCGATTGCGGCTGACCGGTTTCCGAATAACTCCACTGCTCGAACAGCGCGCCGCCGACGCCCTGCGCGACACCGCCGACGATCTGCCCTTCGACGATCTTCGGGTTGATCTCCCGGCCACCCTCGTGTGACACCGCGTAGCACAGCACTTTGACGATTCCGGTGCGCCGGTGGACGCCCACGATCACCGCGTGAACGCCCATCGTCCACGTCACCGTCGTAACCCGATGCACCGCAGTGACATCGAGGGCACCACCGCTCTCCTGTTCGCCGCCCACCGCAGCCGCGCGGGCCAGATCGTCCCACCCGATCGAGTGGTCCCTGGCGATGTGAAACCTGCCCTCGGCGTACTGAACGTCCTCGCGGTCGGCGTTGGTCAGGGCCGTCACCCGATCGGCGGCCAGCTCGACGAGTTGGCCGGCGGCCTTGTGCACGGCCGAGCCGGCGAGTATCGCCGAGCGGCTGGCAAAGGTTCCCACCCCGTCGGCCAGCCGGTCGGTATCCGCCGGCACGTAGCAGACCTGGTCAAACGGCACGTCCAAGGCCTCGGCGGCCACCTGTGAGAAGACGGTCTCGTGCCCCTGACCGGCGGATGCCGCTCCGGCGGTGACCTCGAACCGGCCGTTGGGCAGTAGGCGAATCCGCGCGGTCTCATGCGGGCCACGCCCCGTGGCCTCCAGGTACGACGACAAGCCGTAACCGATGTGGTATTGCGGGTTTTCGGCCGCGCAGCGGGCTATTTCGTCCCGTGGCAGCGCGTCCAGAACTGATTCCAGGCAGGCGCCATAGTCACGCCCGTCGTAGTGGATCGGGACACCGTCGCGGTACGGAATCGGCCGTGGATACGGCAGGTCGGCCTCGGTGAGCAGGTTGCGCCGGCGGATCTCGTCAGTGCTCATCCCGATTTCGCGGGCCGCCGCGTCGAGACTGCGTTCCAGGGCGAACGTCGCCTCCGGCCTACCGGCGCCGCGGTATTGGGCAACCAACGTCTTGTTGGTCAGGGCCGCGCGCCCGGAAATCCGCGCGGCGGGTATGCGGTACGGGCCCAGGAGGTGGATCGCGGTGTTGGCGATGATGCCCGCCACCCAGAGGCTTCCGGCGCCGATGTCGACGACGAAATCGTCTGCCCACGCCAGGATGTGACCGTCATGGTCGACCGCAAGCCTCGTGTGATGCACCTGATCTCGGCCCTGCGCACTGGCCAGCAGATGCTCCTGACGGTCCTCGACCCAGATCAACCGGTGGCCGGTGTGTCGGGCGAGCAGTGCTAGCAGGATTTCCTCGCCGTACACATTGGCCTTGGTACCGAAGCCGCCACCGACATCGGGCACCGCAACCATGACGTCCTGGCGTGACCAGCCGGTCACCGCGCAGATGGCGTTGCGCACCATGTGCGGCACCTGGGTCGAGGTGGTCACCTCGACCCGCTGCAGGCGGGAATCGAACTGGGCCAGCACACCTCGGCACTCCAGCGGTACCGCTCCGTGTCGGTTCATCCGGTAGGTGCCGCTGACCACCCTTGCCGCCGTGGCGAACTCGCGCTCGACGTCGCCGAACGAATAGTGCAGTCGCGCCGCCTCGTTGCTGTCGAGGTGGTCGAAAAGCACGGGGCACTCGGCGTCGAGCGCGTCGAACGGGTCAGTCACTGCGTCAAGCGGCTCGTAGTCGATCTCGATGGCCTCCAGCGCATCCTCGGCGCAATAGCGGTCCTCGGCCACCACGACAGCGATCGGTTGACCGGCGTAGTGCACGCGGTCATGGGCCAGGATGGGCAGCCGCTGCTCGGCTAGCACGCACGACGTGGCGGCGGTGAAGTCCGGGTCCGGGGTGGTCAGGGACGGGATCGGTACACCGCACAAGCCCAGGTCGCCGGCGGTGTGGATGCCGATCACGCCGGGCATCCGCTCGGCAGCCGTGGTAGCGAGGCGAACGATCCGGGCGTGTGGCTCGGTCGAGCGTAGGAACACGACGTGGTGAGCGCCGGCCGCACAGTCCGCCACGAACTGGCCGCGACCGCCGAGCAGGCGCTCATCTTCGCGGCGCCGGACCGAACTGCCGATGTGACCCGACTCCGATTGGTTCCTTGTCAATGGAGTCGTTTCTCCCACTGCCACAATGCGATCGAGATTCCGAACGAAATGGTGATCAACAGCATGATGGTGGCGACCATGGATGGGTAATCGCCGTGACTGTAGGCCTGCAGGACCACCCGGCCGAGACCTCGCCTGGTGGCGAAGAATTCCGAGAGCACCACGCCGACCACCGCGAGGCTCACCGCGAGCCGGATTCCGGTCAGCAGCGGCCGCCGGATCGCGGGGATGATGATGTGCACGAGCGTCTGCCAGGCGTTGGCGCGCACGGAGCGGGCCAATTTCCAGTACACCCGCGGGATTTCCTGCACGCCGGTGGTCACGTTGATCAACACCGGGAACAGGGCGAACAACACCCCCATGACGATCTTGGAACCGGACAGCGTGAAGATCGGCAGAAGTACCGGGTACAGCACGATCTTCGGAATCCCGTTCAGCACGATCAGCATCGGCTCGAAGATCAGCCGCAACCGCTGCGACAAGCCGAGCAGCAGTCCGAGTACGCCGCCGATCGCGGTGCCGATCACGAATGCCAGGAACACCGACTGCGCGGTGACCTGTAGATCGAACAGATAAGCGGGATCGGCGAGATTGTGGATCAGCACCTGGAAGGTCTGCACCGGCGAAGGAATGACGAACGTCAGATCGGAGAAGATCTCCCAGACGAGCGCCACCACCAGTGCGAGCAGGATCGCACCTACGGCCTGGTTACCCAGGACAGAACGGATCCGCTGCGTCGTCGATCGCGACTTGTCCACCGGAGGGTGGCCGGTAGATGACTGCACGGTGGTCATCGGTTCCTCCCACGCAGCAGTACACGTTCCACCGTCGCCAGCAGCGCGGTGAGAATGCATGACAACACCAGAACAACGGCGATGTAGGCAAACATCTCGTTGTTGTTGAAGATCTCGTAGAGATAGCGGATCCGGTAACCCAAACCGGCCTGGGCAGTGGTGAATTCCATCGCGATGGTGCCGATCAGTGCGTAGACCACCGCGAGCCGCAAACCGGCGACGATGAAGGGCCCGGCCGCCGGGATCGCGATCGCGAACAAGGTCTGCCGTGGCGAGGCTTTCAACGATCGGGCCAGTTTCATGTACACCGGCGGCATCGTGTTGAGCCCGACTGCGGTGTTGAGTGCCATGGGGATGGCCGCCATGATGGTCGCGAGGATGATCACCGACATCGCGTTGATCCCCACGATCACGATCATCACCGGATAGAAGAGCACGAGCGGCACCGCATAGAACGAGACCAGGTACGGCTCGAAGATGCGTCCGATCGCCGGCACCTTCCAAAAGGTCAGGCCGGCAGCGAAACCCAACAGGCTGCCGAACAGGATCGAGAAGGCCACCTCGACACCCGTACGGGCCGCGTCAGTCCAGAACTGGCCTTCGCCCAGCAGACGTACCAGTTCTGCCAGGATCACCGAGGGGGCCGGAAGGATGCGGTCGCTCCAGAGCCCGGTTCGGGCACCAACTTCGGCGACGATCAGGAAGCCCAGGATCAGCAATGACGTCGAGAGCATGCTGATCGCGGCGTTGCTCAACCGCCTCTTACGGAGTTCCGGCTCCGGCCGGCCGTCACCGGTACTCATGTTCTCCGTGGGCAAGTCCTCCTGTGCGACATAGGACGTCGTCACGTCGCCACCTTCTTCTGGGCCTCCTGCTGTCTGAATCCGCGCATGGATTCGGCCTGCAGTGACGTCCAGATCCGATTCTGGAGTTCGTTGAACCGCGGAGTGGAGACCATACTCGCGTCGCGCTCGTCGGGCAGGTCGATGTCGACGACGTCGATGATCGACCCGGGCCGATAGGACATCACCCAAACCTGTTGAGACAGCAGGATCGCCTCGGAGATGTCATGCGTGACGAACACTATGGTCTGATTGGTCCTGGCCCAGATCTGGCGAACCTCGGCGCCGAGGAACAATCGGGTCTGCTGGTCGAGGGCCGCGAACGGCTCGTCCATCAGCACCACTTCCGGCTGAACCGCCAAGGTACGGGCCAGTGCGACCCGCTGCCGCATGCCACCGGAAAGCATGGAGGGGTAGGACTTTTCGAAACCGCCGAGCCCGACGAGTTCGATCGCCTCTTTGGCCCGCTGACGTCGTTCGGCCTTGCCGGTGCCGATCATCTCCATCGCGAAGGCCACATTCTCTTCGACCGTGCGCCACGGTAACGTCGAGTCTTCTTGGAACACGACACCGATCGACGGATCGGGTCCGGTGACCGGCTGTCCAGCCACGCGTACCAGACCGGTCGACGCCTTCTGCAACCCGGCGATCACCGCCAACAGAGTTGACTTACCGCATCCGCTCGGCCCGACGATGGACACGAAACTGGAGTGCGGGACGTGCTGTTTGATGTCGGTTACCGCGGTCACCTTGCCGGCCGGGGTATCGAAAACCACCGAAACGTCGTCGATCCGGATGCCGTCACGATCCATAGGTACGCCTTTCAGGGATGCTGGCCGTGTCAGCTCAGATGTCGGTCTGCGCGTCGTCGGGCAGGTACTGCTGATCGAGCGTTGTGGCCCAGTCGATTTGTTCCGGGATCTGGCCGGCGGCGACCATCAACTCGGACAGGTTCTTCAGACCGGCCGCATCCACCTTCAACGAATAGCCCTTGGCGAGATCGGGATTGCTGGCGAACGCTGCGCGCATCACCTCCGGCGACACTCCGACCAGTGGGGCGATCTCGTCGGCCGCCTCGTCGGGGTTGGCCACCAGCCAGTCGTTCAGCCGGTCGGCAACAGCGAAGAATGCCCGGACGTTATCCGGATTCTTGTCGGCGTAGTCGGCATTCACGGCCACCAGGTCGGCCGGCAGGTCACCCACCACGTCCCGCGAATCGACCAGGACCGCAGCGCTATCCGACTTCTGCTTGTCGGCGATGAACGGCTGCATGGCCCACCCCGCGGTGATCTGCCCGGCCTTGGCCGCGGTCCAGTTGTCACCCATCGGCCCGACCGCTTGCGACTTGACACCGAGCTTGCGCTCGAGGCCCTTGACGATCAGTTCGGTGGACGAGCCCGCGGAACTGAACCCGAGGGTGGCGCCCTCCAATGTGCGGCCCGGCGGGGAGATCCACGAGAAGTCGTTCACCTGGAACCACGGCGCAACCACCTCGAGATTCGAATTCGGTTGCTGTGCCGCAAGAATCACCGAGCTGTTGCCGGCGATCGCCATGTCCGCGTCACCGCTGGTGACCACGCGTAGCGTGTTGCCGCCGCCACCGCCCGAGTAGAGATCGACGTTGATGCCCTGCTCTTTGAACCAGCCCTTGTCGATACCGACCTGCAGGATGGCCATGAACGGCAAGCTGTCCACACCGGTGGCCGAGATGCTCAGCGTATCCGTGGCGCCGCTGTCCGGACCTGACGATTCGTCGGCGCATGCCGTCGCTGCCGCGACGAGCGCCACAGCGGTTCCCGCCGCGACGAACACTTTACGAAACCAGGCCATCGACGCATACCTCCGAGGTCGGTGAATATTGGATACACTATACGAATTTGTGTGATCTAGGTCAATATTTTGGACCAATGTGAGCGGTCCCGCCACTCGTCCACAACCTCGCCAGTTCAAGGCCGAGAGCCACGCCCAGCAATGCGGCTGCCGTGGTGAACCTCGCGCTCGAGCTGACCGGTGGGACCAGCGGCCGCGAGCCGGCAGGATCCGCCCCGTGGTCGCCCACGGTCGCCACCGCAACGCCGTCAGCCGCGGTCAGGGTGCGCTTCAGCGGTGGCGGGGCACCCGCCACCGTGCTGCCGGGTGCGGGGAAGCCGTGGCGATCAGCCACGGCCGTCGATGATTTCGGCAAAAGTGCGGATGGTGGGCGCCCGGCTCTCCCCCGGACGCACGAACGGCACGATGGAAACCTGGTCGACGCCAAGCGATTCGATCTCCTTGAGGCGCTGTGCGCATTCATCGGGGGTGCCGGCCAGCGCAAACAGATCGACCAACTCATCGGGCACCAGGTCGGCATGACTGGCCTCGGGGTTCATGTGCTCGTAGTAGTTGTAGGAGTCCCGGATTCGATCGATGGCCTGCTCCAGCGCCGGTTCCACCTTAGCCGGAAGCGGCCTGATCGCCACTCGGGATACGTGCGCGCGCACCAGATCCCGCGCCTTGACGCGATCCTCGTCGATTGCCGTCGGGGTCCACAGCACGATGTGGATGTCATCGAGGGTACGGCCGCTCTCGGCCGCACCGGCTTCGATCGTCTGCAACGCGGCTTCGATGAAGTGTGGCGCAGTGCCGACCAACACGATGACGCCATCGGCGATCCGACCCGACATCCGCAGGATCTTCGGGGCCGAGGCGGCAATGTAGATCGGAATGTCGACCGGTTCGGACAGGTAGTTCAGGTGGTACTCAGCGCCGCTGGTCGGCTCCACCACCTTCTCACCTTTGAACAAGGTACGGAGCTCGCGGATCGACGCTTCGAGCTCGGCCAGCTTGAGCGGCGTGAGACCCATTGTCCGCAAAGACGAGTCACCGGTACCGATGCCCAGCGCCACCCGGCCGCCGGTGTACTCGGCCAGCGTCGCCCAGGTCGAAGCCAGCAGGGACGGATGGCGGGTCACCGCGTTGGTCACCCCGGTGCCGAACACGATGCGTTCGGTTCCCACGGCCGCCGCCCCCATCACGGTCGAGGACTCGCGCCAGATGTTCTGCGAATCCCCGAACCACACATTGTCGTAGCCGAGGGATTCGCTCAATTTGACGTACTCGCACATCGTGCCCACCGGTTCGGTCGGAAACAGCCCGACTCCCTTGCTCAGCACTATCGACCTCCTGGGCGACGTTGGATATCGTATCCAATCGTAGGGCCGCCCTTCGGGACGCACAACCGCTAGACGCGATCGAGGAGATGGAAAACCGCATGCAGCTAGTCAATGAGTTCTCCGTCGACGCCCCGCTCGACATCGCTTGGGCCGCACTGACCGACGTACCGCGGGTGGTCGAGTGCATACCTGGCGCAGCACTCGAAAGCCAGAACGGTGACGACTACCGGGCCAACGTCGCCATCAAAGTGGGGCCGGTCGGTTTGACGCTCTCCGGTACGGCAACCGTCGTCAGCCGTGACGACAGCACCCACGCGATGGTGGTCCGCGGGCAAGCCCGCGATCGAAAAGGCAACGGCTCGGCGGAAGCCACCGTCACCATGTCGGCCTGCGCGCAGGACTCCCGCACCGAGGTGACCGTTCGCACCGACCTCGAACTCGGCGGCCGCATCGCCCAATTCGGCGCCGGCGTCATCTCGCAGGTGAGCAACCGCATCATCGGGCAGTTCGTGCACAGGCTCAACGCCATGATCGTCGGTTCCGACGGTGCTGCCGAAACCGGCCGATGCGCCGAGCAGAGCCCGACACGGCGTCACCACGAGCTTGGTGAAATTGACTGGTATTCAATCGGGTTGACGACGCTGGCCGGAATCGCCCTGGGACTGGCGATCGGCCGCACCGCGTCGCGAGTGGCCTGATCAGTCGCGCACGGCCGCGACGAGCTCGAGTTCCACGCACGCGCCGCCCGGCAACGAGGCAACGCCGATTGCCGTGCGGGCATGTGCTCCGCACTCCTGGCCGAACACCTCCAGCAGCAACGCCGACGCCCCGTCGATCACGCCGGGGTGGGCATCGAACTCCGAGGTGGCGCGCACATAGCCCCGCAGATGCACCAGGGCGGTGACCGCATCCAGGCCGACGGCCGCATCGACCGCCGCGACGAGATTGAGCGCCGCCCACCGTGCCTGGGCGGACGCCTGCTCCGCAGTGACATCAGCACCGACCACCCCGACCGCGCCCGGATCCTCGGGCCGCCGCGCGGTGGTCCCTGAAATCCACAGCTGGTCACCGCATCGGCGGCTGGGAAAGTAAGCCCCTTTCGGCTGCGCCGGGGCGGGGAGTTCGATTCCCAACGCCGCCAACCGTTTCCGAGCGCTCACTCGTCGGATTCCTGGTCTCCGAACACGGTGTGCAGGTGGGCGATGGCGTGCATGCGGTGCTGATGGTTCAACGCGACCACCCGGTCGATGTCGCGTGCGGCCATGGCCTCCACCAGCAGCACGTGCTCACTGTTGACCTGGTCCAGATCCATCAAGTGGGCATACATCGGGCGGTATGCGTCAGCGGTGTTCCACAACTGGGTGACGATCCGCTTGGTGCGTGCCATCCGGCTGGCCTCGAAGGTCAGGAAATGGAACTGCCGGTTGGCCAGCCCCACCGCGATCAAGTCACCGCCGGCAGCTGCTTGGTCCATCACGGCCATCTGCGCACGCATGGCATCGATGAGCTCGTCGGTGACAGCCGGCATGGCGTCCCGGATGAGCTCGGCCTCAAGGATGTCGCGGATCCGGAACACCTCGACCAGTTCGTCGAGCCCGAGCTGAGCGACGCGGTACCCGCTGTGCGGCACATAGGTGATGTATTCCTCGGCCTCAAGCGTTTTCAGCGCTTCGCGTACCGGAATCCTCGACATGCCGAATTGTTCGGCCAGGCTCTCCTGCACGATCCAGCTGCCAGGCGCGAGTTTGCCACTGGTGATGTCCCGACGCAGCGCCTCGGCCACCGCCTGCTGAGCGGTCTTGGGCCGGACGAAGTCCGAGCGCGCTCCGACGGCGGAATCGGATCCTGCGGCTGTGCGCCGGGTGGCTGTTCGCGGTGGCATCGGGTCTCGCTTTCGCTAATAATTGGATATTCTATGCGATTAGCGGGTCGCAGTGCTATTTCGTTGCCATCTTGCAGTCTCGAGCGTCCCCGGCGAGGGCCGTTGAGCGTCAGATCAACTCGATTGCCTCGGCGATCGACGGCAACACTCGGCTGGGCCGGAACGGATACCGCTCGATGTCGTGCACGTTGGTGGAGCCGGTGAGCACCAGGATGGTGTCCAGCCCGGCCTCGATGCCGGCCACCACGTCGGTGTCCATCCGGTCTCCCACCATCACGGTGCTCTCCGAGTGCGCCTCGATGCGGTTGAGTGCGCTGCGGAACATCATCGGATTGGGCTTGCCGACGAAGTAGGGTTCGCGGCCGGTGGCCTTCGTGATCATCGCCGCGACCGAACCTGTTGCGGGCAACGGTCCCTCCGCCGATGGACCGGTGACGTCGGGATTGGTCGCGATGAACCGGGCACCGCCGAGGATCAGCCGGATCGCTTTGGTGATCGCCTCGAACGAATAGGTGCGGGTCTCCCCCAGCACCACGTAGTCGGGGTCGATGTCGGTCAGGGTGTAGCCGGACTCATGCAACGCGGTGGTCAGCCCGGCCTCCCCGATCACATAGGCCGAACCGCCGGGCTGCTGGTCGGCCAGGAACGCCGCGGTGGCCATAGCCGACGTCCAGATCGCCGCCTCGGGCACGAGCAAGCCCGAGCGCGCCAGGCGGGCGGCCAGATCACGCGGTGTGAAGATGGAGTTGTTGGTCAGGACCAGAAACGGCCGCTCTTTGTCGGCCAGGGTCTGCAGAAACTCGGCAGCGCCCGGCAGCGCGTGTTCTTCGCGGACCAGGACGCCGTCCATGTCGGTGAGCCAGCACTGGGCAGGTGAACGCACCGGTCCAGTGTCCCAATTTGCGGCGCCGATCAGGGGCCAACGCAGTTATCCACCGGGTGTCGCGATGGCATGGCCGTGAGACCGGGACGCCCTCACGATGGGGCGATGGCAGCCCTCGAAGACCTCGAAGCGCGGGTGGCAGCGCTGGGGGCCTCCCATTTTGACTATCGCGCGGTGCTTGCGGCAGTCAACGCATTGGGCGCCAATCAGCGTGAGCAGGGCCAACGACTCACCTCCGTCGAGGGGCGGCTGACCTCGGTCGAGCGCGAACTCACCGATTTCCGTCAGGAGACCCGGGCTCGGCTGCGCTCTGTCGACGAGCACCTGGCCGAGATCAAGGACCTGATCATCGACCGCAACCGCGGGCACTGAACGCCGATGGCCCGGCACCGCGGAAACCGCAGGGCCGGGCCATCGTTCGGGCAGTGATCAGTTGGTGTGCTGATCCGCGACGTCGAGCGCTTTGTCCAGGATCGCCAGACCCTCACGGGCCTCCTCCGCCGAGACGTTGCACGGCGGCACCACGTGGATGCGGTTGAAGTTGGCGAACGGCAGCAGGCCATTGGCCTTGCAGGCACCGACCACCGCGTTCATCGCCGGGCTGGAACCACCGTAGGGAGCCAGCGGTTCGCGGGTCTCCTGGTTGGCGACGAGCTCCACGGCCCAGAAGACACCGACGCCGCGCACCTCACCGACGCTGCGGTGCTTGGCCGCCAACTCGGCCAGGCCGGGTCCGAGCACCTCGGCACCGATCTTGGCCGCGTTCTCGACCATGCCCTCGTCGGCCATCGCGTTGATGGTGGCGACGGCGGCCGCGGTGGCCAGCGGATGCCCGGAGTAGGTCAGCCCACCCGGGTAGGACCGATGCGCGAACGTCTCGTAGATGGCGGGGCTGATCGCCACCCCACCGAGCGGGACGTAACCCGAGTTCACGCCCTTGGCGAAGGTAAGCAGATCGGGCACCACATCGAAATGTTCGATGGAGAACCACTTTCCGCTCCGACCGAAGCCGGCCATCACCTCGTCGGCGATGAACACGATGCCGTAGCGGTCGCAGATCTCGCGCACCCCGGCCATGTATCCCGGCGGGGGCACCATGATGCCCGCGGTGCCCGGGATCGACTCCAGGATGATCGCGGCGATGGTGGACGGGCCCTCCATCTGGATCAGCTTGTCGAGGTACTCCAGCGCGCGCTGCGATTCCTGTTCCTCGGTCTCGGCGTAGAACGACGAGCGGTACAGGAACGGCCCGTTGAAGTGCACGATGCCGGCGTTGCCGCGGTCGTTCGGCCAGCGGCGCGGGTCACCGGTCAGGTTGATCGCGGTGTCGGTGCCACCGTGGTAGGCGCGGTAGCGCGACAGCACCTTGTAGCGACCGGTGTGCAGCCGGGCCATCCGCACCGCATGCTCGACCGCGTCGGCGCCGCCGTTGGTGAAGAACACCTTGTTCAACTCACCAGGGGTGCGCTCGGCGATCAGCCGGGCCGCCTCCGAGCGGGCCAGGTTCGCGTACTGCGGGGCCACCGTGCACAGCTTGGCGGCCTGTTCGGCAACGGCGGCAACCACTTTCGGGTGCTGATGGCCGATGTTGGTGTTGACCAGCTGGCTGGAGAAGTCCAGCAGCCGGTTACCGTCGCCGTCCCACAGGTAGGACCCCTGGGCAGCGGTGACGGTCATCGGCGAGATCTCCTCCTGCGCCGACCAGGAGTGGAACACGTGCGCACGGTCGAGTTCGTAGGCGCGCGCGGCTTCGGCCTTGGCCGCCTCGACGGTCAACCCGTTGGGCAGCACGGCAGACTCTTGAGTCACAGTCATGGCTGAAATTCTCTCACTTGTTCTCGGGAAAGCCGAGGTTGATGCCGCCGTGGCTGGGGTCCAGCCAGCGGGTGGTGATGGCCTTGGTGCGGGTGAAGAAGTGCACCCCTTCGGCACCGTGGGCGTGGCTGTCACCGAACAGTGAGGCCTTCCAACCACCAAAGCTGTAGTAGGACATCGGAACCGGGATCGGCACGTTGATACCGACCATGCCCACCTCGACCTCGTTCTGGAACCGCCGCGCCGCACCACCGTCGTTGGTGAAGATCGCGGTGCCGTTGCCGTACGGGTTGTTGTTGATCAGCTCGAGGGCCTCGTCGTAGGTCTCGACCCGCACCACCGACAGCACCGGGCCGAAGATCTCGTCGGTGTAGACGCTCATCTCGGGGGTGACGTTGTCCAGCAGGGTCGGGCCCAGCCAGAACCCGTCCGGATTCCTCTGACCCGCCCCGTCCAGCACGGTGCGCCCGTCGACCACAACCTTGGCCCCGGCGGCCTCGCCGGCGTCGATGTAGGACGCCACCTTGTCCCGGTGAGCCTTGGTGACCAGCGGGCCCATGTCCGAATCCTTGGTTCCGTCACCGGTTTTGATGGTGGTCGCGCGCTCGGCGATCTTGGCCACCAGATCGTCGGCGATCGGGCCGACGGCCACACAGGCCGACACCGCCATACAGCGCTCACCCGCCGAACCGAAGCCGGCGTTGATCATCGCATCGGCGGCCAGGTCCAGATCGGCATCCGGCAGGATCACCGCATGGTTCTTGGCGCCGCCCAGGGCCTGGACCCGCTTGCCGGCCGCAGTCGCGGTGGCATACACGTACTGCGCGATCGGGGTGGAGCCGACGAAGGACACTGCCTTGATCTTGGGGTTGGTCAGCAGTTCGTCGACAGCGGTCTTGTCACCCTGCAGCACGTTGAACACGCCGTCGGGCAGGCCGGCTTCCTTCCACAGCTCGGCCATCCACAACGAGGCGCTGGGATCCTTCTCCGAGGGCTTGAGCACCACGGTGTTGCCCGCGGCGATGGCGATCGGGAAGAACCACATCGGCACCATGGCCGGGAAGTTGAACGGCGAGATGATGGCGACCGGCCCCAACGGCTGCAGCACCGAATGCACATCCACCTTGGTCGAGGCGTTCTCGGTGAACCCGCCCTTGACCAAATTCGGGATCCCACAAGCGTATTCGACGACCTCCAGGCCCCGGCTCACCTCGCCGAGCGCATCGGAGAGCACCTTGCCATGCTCGCTCGTGATGATGGCGGCCAGTTCTTCCTTGCGGGCGTTGAGCAGCTCGCGGAAGGCGAACAGTACCGACGTGCGCTTGGTCAGCGAGGCGTCACGCCAGGCCGGGAACGCCGCCACCGCGGCGTCGATCACGGCACGCGCGTCATCGACACTGGCCAACGCAAGCTCGCCGGTGACCGCGCCGGTCGCCGGATTGGTCACCGGAGCGGTGGCGGAGGAGCTGCCGGCAAATATCTTGCCATCGCGCCAGTGCTGAATGACATTGCTCATGGGTTCCGAACCTTCCTATGGCGGTGAGTACTGCTATTACTCTGGGCCAGCAACGGCTGCTCGCAGCCGAACATCCCGTAAGGCAGAACTCCAGATTTATTACACTTTGTAAAATGATCCCTACCGTCCGCGACATCGTCGGGCTCCCGGTGGTGCAGGCCGGCGAGCCCGAGGTGCTCAGTGCCCAGCAACTGGACCGCCCGGTGCGCTGGGTCCACGTCAGCGACATGCCCGACCTCGCCGGTCTGCTGCAGGGCGGCGAGTTGGTGCTCACCACCGGCGCGGCGTTGTGCGCTGCGCCGCGCGACTACCTGCGCCGGATGCAGCGGGCGGGTGTCGTCGGCGTGGTGGTGGAACTCGGTACCCGGGTCCAATCGCTTCCGCCCAGCGTCGGCAGCATGGCTCAGACGCTCGGACTGGCGCTGGTGGTGCTGCACCGGGAGACGAAGTTCGTCGAGGTCACCGAGGCGGTGCACCGGCTCATCGTCGCCGACCAGTACGAGGAACTCGAGTTCGCCCACCGCACCCACCAGACCTTCACCGAGCTCAGCATGAAACGCCCGTCGATGGCCGACATCGTGCGCGCAGCCGCCGAGATGATCGACGAATCGGTGGTGCTGGAGGATCTGTCCCGGCAGGTGCTGGCGATCTCACCGCGTGGCGAGGCGGCCACCACCGTGCTCACCGACTGGCAACGTCGGTCCCGGGCGATGACCGAGCCATGGGCAACCACCGCCGTCGGCCCGCGCGCCGAGGAATGGGGGCGGCTCATCGTTCCGCACGCGCCGGTCGCTCCGGCCAAAACCAAGATGGTGCTCGAACGGGCCGCGCAGGCACTGGCCCTGCATCGGATGGCCGAGCGGGGTCGGTCCGGGCTCGAGCACCAGGCGCAGAGCGGGTTGATCGACGACGTGTTGGGCGGCCGGATTTCCGACGACCGCGAAGCCAATGCCCGGGCACTGGCGCTGGGCCTGCGGGCCGCCGGGTCCTACCTGCCGGCCACCGTCCGGGTGGGCGCACCACCGGACCGGCTCGATCCCGTCAGCACCCAGCGCCGCAACATCCGCATCCTCGATGCGGTCACCCACAGCGTGAAATCCCAAGGGCACAGCGCGATCTGCTCGGTTCGCCGGGACGGTGAGATCGGTCTGGTGCTGGCCATGAACCCGCGGCGCGGGGCCGGCATGGACACCACGTTGACCCGGTTGGCCGAGGGCTGGCGGGAGGCCATCGCCCGCGGCGGCGACGCCGACAAGGTCGTGATCGCCGTCGGCAGCAGTGCCGGCGCGTTCGCCGACGCGGTCCACGGCCTACGCGAAGCGGCCCATGTCGCCGAGGTGGCGGCGTCCATGTCGGATTTGCCGCGCCCGTTCGTGCGTGCCTCCGACGTCCGGTTGCGCGGTCTGATCACCCTCCTGCTCGACGATCCGCGGGTTCAGACGTTCGCCGAGACCGAACTCAAGGACCTGCTGATCCACGATGCCGAGCAGGACAGCGACGACGTGGCCGTGTTACGCGGCTACCTGGAGCTCGCCGGCAACAAGTCGGCACTGGCCAAGCGACTCCACATGAGCCGCCCGGCGCTCTACAGCCGGCTCGCCTCGATCGAACGGCGGTTGGGCGTGAACCTCGACGACGGCGAATCGATGACCTCGCTGCACGTCGCGCTGCTGGTACTCGATGCGCAACGCAGCGCCGCGCCATACTGATCCGATGGCTGATCGCAATGTGCTCGGAGGCCCGCTCGAAGAGTGCAGCACCGACCCGCTCACCGGCTTCTACCGCGACGGGTGCTGCTCGACCGGTGACGCCGACGCGGGCCGGCACACCATCTGTGCCGTGGTGACCACCGAATTCCTGGAACATCAGCGGTCGATCGGCAATGACCTGTCGACCCCGGCCCCGCATTTCCGCTTCCCCGGCCTGGCACCCGGAGACCGGTGGTGCGTCACGGCGGCCAACTGGCTGCGGGCCCACCATGACGGCCAGGCCGCCCCGGTCGTGTTGGCCGCCACCCACGAACGCACCCTGGAGCTGATTCCCCTCGACGTGCTTCAGCAGTACGCCGTCGATGTGCCCGACGACCTGGGCAGCCTCTGAGGCTCCGTAGGCTCGAAGGGTGAGCGTCGCCCCCAACTCGACCGTCGCGCTGGACAACCGCTTCGCCGACGCGCTGCCCGAAATGGCCGTCGCGTGGCAGGCCGAGGCCGCCCCGGCGCCGCGACTGCTGGTGCTCAACGAGCCGCTGGCCGACGACCTCGGGCTCGACGCCGGCTGGTTGCGCAGCCCCGAAGGCCTCGGCCTACTGGTGGGCACCGTCGTCCCCTCCGGCGCCACCCCGGTGGCGCAGGCCTACGCCGGCCATCAGTTCGGCGGATACGTCCCTCGCCTCGGCGATGGCCGCGCACTGCTGCTGGGTGAATTCGTCGGCCCCGGGGATCGGCTCCGCGACCTTCACCTCAAGGGGTCCGGGCGCACCCCCTTCGCTCGCGGCGGCGACGGCCTGGCCGCCGTCGGACCCATGCTGCGTGAGTACATCGTCAGCGAGTCGATGCACGCCATGGGCATACCGACCACCCGGTCGCTGGCCGTCGTGGCCACCGGCCGGGAAGTCCGCCGCGAAACGCTGCTGCCCGGCGCGGTCCTGGCCCGCATCGCCGCCAGCCACTTGCGCGTCGGCAGCTTCCAGTACGCCGTCGTAACCGTCGGCGACACCGAACTGCTGCGTCGGCTGGCCGACCACGCCATCACCCGGCACCATCCCCATGCAGCCGATGCCGAGAACCCGTACCTGGCGTTGTACGAGGCGGTCGTCTCGGCACAGGCCGAGCTGCTCGCGCAGTGGATGCTGGTCGGATTCGTGCACGGCGTGATGAACACCGACAACATGACGATCTCCGGGGAGACCATCGACTACGGCCCCTGTGCCTTCATGGAAACCTTCGATCCCGCAACGGTATTCAGCTCGATCGACCAGGGCGGCAGGTACGCCTACGGCAACCAGCCCACCGTAGCCGCCTGGAACCTGGCCCGCTTCGCCGAGACCCTGCTGCCCCTCTTGGCCGAGGACTCCGAGCGGGCTGTGGAAGTCGCCACCGAGGCATTGCACGGGTTCGGCCCACAGTTCGACAGCGCCTGGACGGCCGGTATGCGAGCCAAGCTCGGACTGCGCGCCGGTACCGATGACACGATTGCGAAACCCGTCATCGAGGACTTCCTGGCGCTGCTGCACCAGCACCGCATCGACTACACCTCATCGTGGCGTGCGCTCGCCCGGATGGCCCGTGGTGAAGACGAGTCGTTGTTCGACCGGCCCGGCTTCGACGGCTGGTGCCCGCGTTGGCTTGCGCTGCATCCCGATGCCGAGGCGATGGACCGGGTCAATCCGCTCTACATCCCCCGCAACCACCTCGTCGAGGAAGCACTCGTCGCGGCGTCGAACGACAATGACCTAGCACCGCTGAACGACCTCATGGCAGCCCTCGCGTCCCCGTACCGGCAGCGCCCGGGTCTCGAACGCTATGCCGCCCCCGCACCCCCCGACTTCGGTGCCTACCGCACGTTCTGCGGAACCTGACCGGCAGCCGCTACTCTCGGTCGGGTGACGACGATCACCGTGGACACCCCGGCCGGTTCGATCGATGCCCTGCTCGGAATCCCCGCTGGTGGAGGGCCGTGGCCGGGTGTGGTGATAATTCATGATGCGATCGGCTACGGCCCGGACAACGAGGCGATCTCCGAACGCGTGGCGGCCGCCGGCTATCTCGCGCTCACCCCGAACCTGTACTCCCGCGGCGGCCGGGCCAGATGTATCACCCGTGTGTTCCGCGACCTGCTGACCCAGCGTGGCCGGGCACTCGACGACATCCTGGCCGCCCGGGACCACCTGCGCGAGCATCCACAGTGCACCGGGACCATCGGCATCGCCGGCTTCTGCATGGGCGGACAGTTCGCACTGCTCATGGGGCCCAAGGGATTTGCCGCGTCGGCACCGTTCTACGGCACACCGCTGCCGCGTCGGCTCGACCAGACCTTGGACGCCTCGTGCCCGATCGTGGCCAGCTTCGGACGCCGCGACCCGATGGGCGTCGGCGCCCCGGGTCGATTGCAGCGCGTCGTCGACGACAAGAACATCGCGGCCGACATCAAGATCTATCCCGATGCCGGCCACAGCTTCGCCAACCAGCTACCGGGGCAGTCGTTTCTGCGGATCACCGGTTTCGGCTACAACGAGGCAGCCACTGCCGATGCGTGGTCCCGGGTGTTCACCTTCTTCGGTGAACATCTGACCGCCAAATCCGGCTGAGCCGGCCGCTACTCCGGCAACCGCAGTTCCGGCTTCTCCACCTCTTCGATGTTCACGTCCTTGAAGGTGATGACCCGCACCTGCTTGACGAACCGGGCCGGGCGGTACATGTCCCACACCCAGGCATCGGCGAGCCGCAACTCGAAGTACACCTCGCCCTCGGAGTTGCGCGGAATCAACTCCACGCTGTTGGCCAGGTAAAACCGGCGCTCGGTCTCCACGACGTAGCTGAACTGCCCGACGATGTCCTTGTATTCGCGGTACAGCGAGAGCTCCATCTCGGTTTCGTACTTCTCGAGATCCTCGGCGCTCATCTGGTGTGCAGTCCTTCTCGTTGTGCTGGTGCCTTGTCGCCCATCTTTCCGTACGCCACTTCAGCATGCCGCATTGGTGCCATATCCCGCCGCACCCCCGCCGTCTCTGCGGCCCGCCGCACTCCTGCTGTCTCTGCGGCCCGCCGCACGTTCACATACGAGTAGCGGTGCTCCCCACACGGCCCCAACTCCGCCAACGCCGCCGAGTGTGCCGGGGTGCTGTACCCCTTATGTTCGGCGAACCCGTACCCGGGGTGGTGCTGCTCCATGTCGACCATCAACCGGTCCCGACTCACCTTCGCCAGCACACTGGCGGCCGCGATGCAGGCTGCGGCGGCGTCGCCCCCGATCACCGGCAGAGACGGCACTGCCAACCCCGGCACCCGGAACCCGTCGGACAACACATATCCAGGTCGCACCGACAAACCGGCCACCGCACGGCGCATGCCCTCGATATTGGCCCTGTGCACGCCGAGGCGATCCACTTCGGCCGACGGGATGAACACCACGTGATAGGCCAGGGCGTAGCGGCGGATCAGGGGGAAAAGTCGCTCCCGCTCCGCCGGGCCCAGCTTCTTGGAATCGTCGAGGGAAACCAGGCTGTCCATCCGGTTCGGACCCAATACGCAGGCCGCCACCACCAGAGGACCGGCGCAGGCGCCCCGTCCCACCTCGTCCACCCCGGCGACCGGGCCGAGACCGTTGCGGTACAGCGCGGATTCCAGGGTGCGTAGGCCGGATGATCTGCGGATCACCGTTCGAGGCGGCCACGACGTCTTCGCCACTGGCGGCACAGGGCAGCTCCCTAGGAGTCGGTCTGTGGGTTCACGCCGTTGATGCCGCCCCATCGAGACGGCGGCCAGGCGATGAACCGTGCCTTTCCGATGACATTCTCCACCGGAACCGTGCCGGCCATCGGGTCACCGGTACACAGCAGCCCCTCACGCGCATCGGCGGGCAGGTTGCTGCAGTGCACCCGCGAATCGGCCGAGTGGGTCCGGTTGTCCCCCATCACCCACAGTCGGTCCGCAGGCACGGTCACCGGGCCGAACTCATTGCCCAGACAGGGATAGACATTCGGGTCGGCCATCATGGTGGCCGGATCCAGGTACGGCTCGTTCAACTGCTTACCGTCGACCGTCAGCCCCGTGTCCGCCCGGCACTGCACGGTCTGACCACCCACCGCGATCACCCTTTTGACCAGGTCGTTCTCGTCCGGCGGCACGAACCCCACGAACGACAGGGCGTTCTGCACCCAACGGATGGCGGTGTTGTCCGAGCGGATCGACTTGTACCCGATGTTCCACGACGGCGGGCCCTTGAACACCACGACGTCACCGGGCTCGGGTTCGGAGAACCGGTAGGTGAGCTTGTCGACCATGATCCGGTCCCCCACGCAGCCGGGGCAGCCGTGCAGCGTCGGCTCCATCGATTCCGACGGAATCAGGTAGGGACGCGCGATGAACGTCAGCGTCACGTAATAGAGCACCAGCGCAATGCCGGCCAGAATGGCAATCTCGCGGGCGGTGGAATGCTTGCTCTTGGGAGACTCTTCCGGCGATTCGTCTGCGGCGGGAGCCGCGGATTCGGAATCGGAGTCGAGGCCGCCCTCCGAGGATGCGTCGGCGGAGTCGGTGGGTCTGGTCACAGGCACCACAGTAGCGAGCGTCGTGACCGGTCCCGCGACGAAAGCTTCGTCAGGCGGAGCAGCGCGCTCAGCGCTTTTCCTTGATCTTCGCCTTCTTACCGCGCAGTTCGCGCAGGTAGTAGAGCTTGGCGCGACGCACGTCACCGCGGGTCACGACATCGATGTGATCGATGTTGGGCGAATGCACCGGGAAGGTCCGCTCGACGCCGACGCCGTAGCTTTCCTTGCGCACGGTGAAGGTCTCGCGGATGCCGCCACCCTGGCGACGGATCACGACGCCCTTGAAAACCTGGATGCGCTCCTTGGAGCCCTCGATCACCTTCACGTGCACATTGACGGTGTCGCCGGGGCTGAAGGTCGGGATGTCGTCGCGCAGCGACGCCTGATCGACGAAGTCCAGCGTGTTCATCGGTGACACTTCCTTGTTGTTCGCGGCTCCGGCCGGGCGCGCACAAACCGCGCAGCCGAAGCTATTTTCGGGTGTATCGGGGTGTATCTCGCAGCGGAACGCGGGCAAGCCGGCCCAGTCCTACGCAGACAACTGCTCAATTGTGCCAGACGGGTCCCCATACCGTGAAATCCGGCGAGTCTGCGTGGAACCTCCACAGCGCTGGGCAAGCATACTTCGAGCCGGACCCACTAAGCGCTCAGCGGCGCGAACAGTTACGCTGCAGCCACCGATGTGCCGGTGCGACAAGCCCATCAGATGTGATCGACGGTTCAAGGAGGACCATGCGACGGCGGCCGTCGAGACTCACAGTGGCGGGCGCAGCCGGCGTGACGGCGATCGTGGCCATCGCCGGCGTGACGGTCACGGGCTGCGAAGCCCGGGTATACGGCACTCCTCCGTACGATCCCGCCGCGCCACAGCTGACCGTCGTCGCACCTCAGGGCAACATGGCCCCCCTGCCCGAAGCGTCCCCCGGCGAACCTGCACCGTCGTTCGACGGCCTTGAGGACCGCGCACAGCAGGCCACCGAGAATGCCGCCGAGGCCGGTGCCGACATCACCGTGCTGGTACTCGACCGCAACACCGGCCAGCTGGTCTCGAACGGAAACCAGACTGCCATCGCGATCGCCTCGGTGGTCAAGCTGTTCATCGCCGACGATCTGCTGTTGCAGGAAGCCAAGGGCGAGACGGTCCTGAGCCCCGAGGATCGCGAGAACCTCGACGTGATGCTGCGATCATCGGACGACAGTGCCGCCGAGGTGTTCTGGTACCGCAGTGGCGGCAGCGCGATCGTCGAGCGGGTGGCCGCTCGGTACGGCCTGGCTTCGACGCGTCGACCCAACGACGGTCGGTGGTGGAACACCATCAGCACCGCGGCCGATCTGGTGCGCTACTACGACATGTTGATGAACGGCAGCGGTGGCCTGCCCGCGGAACAGGCCAACGTCATCCTGTCCAACCTGGCCCAGTCGACCCCGGACGCCATCGACGGCACGCAACCGGACGGCACGTACCCGCAGCGATTCGGTATTCCTGAGGGCCTTTACGCCGAACCGGTGGCGGTCAAGCAGGGTTGGATGTGCTGTATCGGTTCGGACTGGATGCACCTGTCGACCGGTGTGGTCGGGCCCGATCGTCGCTTCATCATGGTGATCGGTTCACTGCAACCGACAAATGCCGCCACCGCGCGCACCACCATCACCGACGCCGTCAAGACGATGTTCCCCGGCGGCCGGATCTAGGCTCGCGACCAGATCATTCGAGCAGATCCGGGCGACGTTCGCGCGTGCGGTGCAGCGATTGTTCATGACGCCAGGCCGCGACCTTGGCGTGATCACCGGACAGCAGCACATCGGGCACGTCGAGCCCCCGCCAGCTCTGCGGACGGGTGTAACTCGGCCCTTCGAGCAGGCCGTCGGAGTGGGAATCCTGTTGGTGCGACGCAGGGTTGCCCAACACGTCGGGCATCAGCCGGACCACCGCCTCGATCATGACCAAGGCGGCCGACTCTCCGCCGTTGAGCACGTAGTCGCCGATCGAGACCTCTTCGACCCGCATCCGCCGGGCCGCATCATCGGCCACCCGCTGGTCGATCCCCTCGTACCGGCCACAGGCGAACACCAGGTGCGACTCAGCACTCCACCGCTCGGCGGTCGCCTGGGTGAACAACCGGCCCGCCGGCGTCGGAACCACCAGAAGCGTGTCCTCAGAACAGATTTCGTCGAGCGCCTCGCCCCACACCGGAGCCTTCATGACCATGCCGGGGCCCCCGCCGTACGGCGAGTCGTCCACCGAGCGGTGCACGTCGTGCGTCCAGTTCCGCAGGTCGTGGACGGCCACGGAGAGGATTCCGGCCTCGATCGCCTTGCCCGGCAACGACTGCCGGATCGGATCGAGGTAGGCCGGGAAGATCGTGACGACGTCAATACGCACTACGTGGCCCGTCAGACCTGGTCCAGGTTCAGCAGACCATCGGGGGGATCGATGACGACGGTGCCGGTTTCCCGGGACACCGAGGTGACGATGGCGCCGACGAAGGGCACCAGCACTTCGCGGCCATCCGGGTCGGCCTTGACCGACAACAGCTCGCCGGCCGCGGTGTGCAGCACCTCACGAACCACTCCGACCGCGGCGCCGTCGACCGTGACGACCCGCATCCCTTCGAGCTCGTGGTCGTAGAACTCGTCGGGATCATCGATGGTGGGCAAGTCGGCGGTGTCGACGATGAACACCGTGCCACGCAACTCATCGGCCGCGTTGCGGTCGGAGACACCGGCCAGCCGGATCAGCAGCCGGCCGGCGTGATCGCGTACGGACTCGACGGAGAAATTGCGCTCGGCACCCCCCTTGGCGCGGCCCCGAAGGGCCACGCCGGGGGCGAACCGGGCGTCGGGGTCGTCGGTACGGACCTCGACGACGACCTCACCGGTAATGCCGTGAGCTTTGACAACCCGCCCGACAACCAGGTCCATGGATCCGACGCTACTGGTCGGTGTCCACCACGTCGACGCGGATTCCGCGTCCACCGATGCCTGCGACCAGGGTGCGCAGCGCGGTAGCGGTGCGGCCGCCGCGGCCGATGACCTTGCCCAGGTCATCGGGGTGCACGTGCACCTCGACGGTCCGCCCACGGCGGCTGGTGACCATGTCGACGCGTACGTCGTCGGGATTGTCCACGATGCCGCGGACCAGGTGCTCGACGGCGTCGACCACGACAGAACTCACTGCGATGCTCAGCTCTCGCTTGCGGCTTCGTCAGCGGCGGCCTCGGCGGCAGGTGCCTCGGCGGCCTCGTCCTGCTGATCCTTCTTCGGGGCCTTCTTCTTCTTCGGCGTGACGGCCGCGGCACCGGTGCCGCTCTCGGCCTCGGCCAGTGCCGCGTTGAACAGGTCCAGCTTGGACGGCTTGGGCTCCTTGACCTTCAGCGTGCCCTCGGCGCCCGGCAGGCCCTTGAACTTCTGCCAGTCACCGGTGATCTTCAGCAGGGCCAGCACCGGCTCGGTGGGCTGCGCACCGACGCCCAGCCAGTACTGCGCGCGCTCCGAATCGATCTCGATCAGGCTCGGCTCTTCCTTGGGGTGGTAGCGGCCGATGACCTCGATGGCGCGGCCTTCGCGGCGGGTGCGCGCGTCGGCGACGGCGATGCGGTACTGGGGGTTGCGGATCTTGCCAAGCCGGGTGAGCTTGATCTTGACAGCCATGGTTAAGCACTTCTCCTTGAGTGTCACGCTGCAATTCGGCGATGCGGGCGGAATTGCCCGATCCGGTTTTGCCTTACGTGTATGACCACCGCGCAGCGCATTGAACGAGTCGCACGGCAGACAGCCGCCAATTGTGCCAGAACGATGCCGACCAGCCCAAATCCGGTCCCAATGGCCAGTTATCGCACAACTTCCGGCCGGTTGCGTGTCACAACTGGCCACTCACGGCGCCCACCAACAGCGTCACACGACTTTGTCGAAACACTTGGTCTCGACGCGACGGCTCATCCGCCAACCGTCGGCGGTCCGGACGAACTCGTCTTCGTACCACAGGCCGCAGAACAACACCTGTTGCTCCAGCCCCGGCAGCACCATTGGGTTGAAGCAGATGGTCCGCGACGAGGCCTTGTCTCCGTCGAGTTTCACATCGCAGTTGCCGAGCATGTGGGCGTACGCCGGAAAATTCGGCAACACCTCGGTCAGCCAGGCCTTGACCTCCGGGTAGTGACCGTCGATGCCGCCCATGGCCCGGTAGTCGATGTAGGCGTCGGGAGTGAACACCACATCGAGGTCATCGAACAGTCGACGGTCGATCGCCGTGGAGTAGTCGATCAGCAATTGCTGGATCTCCAGGCGGTCCGAAATCTCGGCCAGGCTCAACATGTCTCGATTCAACACGATTAGGCTGGCCCGCCATGGGGAGGTTCGTCAGGTTGTCTGTCATCGGGGCCGCGGCCGCCGTCGCATTGATCCCGCTCTCATCGGTGCCTGCCACCGTGCCCGCGGCCAGAGCCGACCTCGAGGTGCAGCAGGTCGGCTCCGCGCCCATTCCCGACGGTCCCGCGCAGGGTTGGGTGGTCGCCGATCTGGACACCGGTCAGGTATTGGCGGCTCGCAACGAGCACACCCGCTACGCGCCGGCCAGCACGATCAAGACCCTGCTGGCCCAGGTGATCCTCGACGAAGTGCCGCTCGACGCCACGATCGTGGCCGAGGAAGCCGACACCAAGGTCGAGTGCAACTGCGCCGGCGTCGCGCCCGGGAAGACCTATACCGCACGTCAACTGCTGGAGGCCGCACTGCTGGCGTCGGGCAACGACGCCGCCAACACCCTGGCCCGGATGCTCGGCGGTCCCGAGGCGGCCGTGGCCAAGATGAACGCCAAGGCCGCGGCACTCGGCGCGCACAACACCAACGTGGCCACGCCGTCTGGGCTGGACGGGCCCGGGATGCCGTTCTGGTCCACACCGCACGACATGGCCTTGATCTTCCGCGGGGCGATGGCCAATCCGGTGTTCGCCGAGATCACCGCGTTGCCGTCGACCACATTCCCGAGCAAGAGCGGCGAGCGCGTGCTGGTCAACCAGGATGAGCTGCTGCACCGTTATCCGGGTGCCATCGGCGGCAAAACCGGCTTCACCGACATTGCCCGCAAGACCTTCGTCGGGGCCGCGGCGCGCGACGGCCGCCGCCTCGAGGTCGTGATGATGTACGGGCTGGTCAAGGAGGGCGGTCCGACGTACTGGGATCAGGCTGCCGCCCTTCTGGATTGGGGCTTTGCCCAGGACCGCTCGGCCAGTATCGGGTCTCTGTAGCGCCCGGCCCGATTCGGTATCTTCCGATACCCGAAGGAAACCTGACTGCGCGCTGAACGAGTCCTTGACTCCGTAGGGTCGGCGCTCGTGCGAAGACTGCTCGTGACGCTCGCGCTCGGCCTCGGCACGGCGCTGACCGCTGCCACGATCTCGGTCCCGCCGGCGGCCGCAGCGCCAGGGGTTCAACCCGCAGGCGCCCAGATTCCCGACGGACCGGCCAAGGCTTGGCTGGTCGCCGACCTGGATACCGGCCAGGTTCTGGCATCCAGAGATGCCTACGGCTCCTATGCCCCGGCCAGCACCATCAAACCGCTGTTGGCGATGGTGGTGCTCGACCACCTGCGGCCGGATAATTTCGCCCGGGCCAACCAGTCACACACGAAGGTCGAATGCTCGTGTGTGGGCCTCACCCCGGGGCAGCCCTATACGACCCGCCAACTGCTGGAAGCACTGCTCATGGTGTCGGGTAACGATGCGGCGAACATGCTCGCCGACATGCTCGGTGGCCAACGCTCCACGGTGGCGGCGATGAACCGCAAGGCAGCCAGTGTCGGGGCACGCAACACCCGGGCTTCCTCGCCGTCGGGGCTCGACGGGCCCGGTTGGGAAAGCGTCACCACCCCGCACGATCTGGCGGTGATCTTGCGCGCCGCGCTGACCTATCCGTTGATCGCACAGATCATGCGTCAGCCGTCGGCCCAGTTCCCGGGCAAAACCCTGACCAACCAGAACGAATTGCTGGCCCGCTACCCCGGCGACATCGCCGGCAAGACCGGCTACACGGACCTGGCCCGGAAGACGTATGTGGGTGCGGCACAACGGGGTAACCGGCGGCTGGTGGTGGTCCAGATGTACGGCACCGGCGATCTCTACCCACAGGCGATCGACTTGTTCGATTACGGCTTCTCCCACTGAGCCAGAAAAGGTAGGGCCCCACCGGGACTCACGAGAAACTAAGGTCACCCTAAATTCGCGTGGCAGGTCCGCGCGCGACCGAGGGGAGCCGACGTGTCCGACCTTGAGTTCTCATTGGTGGTCGCCTACGGCACCGACATGGGCAATGCCGAAGACGCCGCGATGACGTTCGCCGAGGCGGCGACCGCGGCCGGAATTCCGGCCGAGGCCCTCGAACTCAACCAGGTGGAACTCGATCAACTGGACACCACAACGCATTTCATCGTCGTCACGTCGACCTTCGGCGATGGCGAGTTTCCCGACACTGCCACATTGTTCTGGGAGGCGCTCAGCGCCTCGACCGCGCGGCTGGAACACCTGAGCTTCGCGGTGCTGGCACTCGGGGACACGTCCTATGAATTGTTCTGCCAGGCAGGCAAACTGCTCGACGCGCGCCTCGAAGAGCTGGGTGCCACCCGACTGGCCGACCGGGTCGACGTCGACGGATACTACGAAGAGCCGGCCGCAGCCTGGACCACCGATCTGGTCAAGCAGTTGACCGCCGCCCAGTCCGGCCCGACTGCGCACGTGACCGTCGTCGAAACTACCCCGGCCGATCCCCTGCCCCGCAGCCAGGAACGCAACCGGGTCGTCGCCGCTCCCCTGATCGTCAATCGGCTGCTCACCTCGCCGGAATCCGACAAGGAAGTACGCCACTACGAACTCGACCTGACCGGGTCCGGCATCACCTATCAGGCCGGCGATTCCCTGGCCGTCCATGCCATCAACGATCCGGACCTGGTGGCAGCCATTCTCGACGCACTGCACGTGGGACCGGGGCACCGGCTCGCCGAGGCCGACGAGCCCCTGGGCGTGCTGCTCACCGAACGGCTCGAGATCCGGACACCGTCGCGGGCGCTGCAGGAGCTGGCGGGTGTGGCCGCCTACGGTGAGGATGTCCTCGATCTGATCAGACGAGCCGATTTGACCGTAGACGAGGTCGTGGATACGTTGCGTCCGTTGCAGTTTCGCGACTACTCGATCGCCTCGAGTCCGCTGCTCCACCCGGATCACATCCACCTGACGGTGGCCACCGTGCGCTATGCCGGCACTGCCCGCCGACACGGGGGCGTGGCCTCGACATACCTGGCCGAGCGCACGCAGACGGTTCGAGTCCATCTGCGTCCCAACCATCATTTCCGGCTGCCGGCAGCCGATGTGCCGATCATCATGATCGGGCCCGGCACCGGCATCGCGCCGTTCCGGGCGTTCCTGCAGGAGCGGCAGGCCGCCGCCGCGCCCGGCCGGTCCTGGCTGTTCTTCGGGGACCGCCGCCGCGCCACCGACTTTCTCTACGGGTCGGAACTGGAAGGTTTCCGGGACGCGGGCACGTTGACCCGGCTCGATGTCGCGTTCTCCCGCGATCAGGACACGAAAGTCTATGTGCAGCACCGTATGCGGGAGAACGCAGCAGAGTTGTTCGCCTGGCTGCAGGACGGCGCATACGTGTATGTCTGCGGTGATGCCGACCACATGGCCAAGGACGTCGACGCCGCGCTGCACGAGATCGTTGCCGAAAACGGCCGGATGGATGCCGAGGCCGCGCACGCCTATGTCAACGACCTGATCAGGAGCCACCGCTACCTGCGCGACGTGTACTGAGACGAGTGATTTGTGCACCTGCGGTAACGGTGGGCGTTACCGCAGGTGCACAAATCGCCGGTCAGTAGACGCGACCGCGCAGGATCACCAGATCCGGATGGTTGACGCCCCCGTGCCGCGGATCCTCGCGGTAGCACACCAGATCCGCCGACGCGCCGTGTTCCAGCGCGGGCCGGCCCAACCATGCCCGGGCGTCCCAGCTGGCCGCGCCCAGTGCCGCCGTCGGGCTCATCCCGACGCCCTTGAGCGCCTCGATCTCGTCGGCGATACGACCGTGCGCGACCATGCCGCCGGCATCGGTGCCGGCGAAGACCGGCACCCCGGCCGCATAGGCGGCGCCGACGCGGTCCCGGCAGGACGCGTAGAGATCGCGCATGTGCTTGGCATACGTCGGGTATTTCCCGGCCGCATCGGCGATGCCGGGAAAGTTGTCGATGTTGATCAAGGTGGGCACCAGCGCCGTACCGTGCTCGAGCATCAACTCGATGGTGTCGTCGGTGATCCCGGTGCCGTGCTCGATGCAGTCGATCCCGGCGTTGATCAGCCCGGGCAGGGCGTCCTCGCCGAACACGTGCGCGGTGACCCGCGCACCCTCGGCATGCGCCGCGTCGATCGCGGCCTTGAGGATCTCGTCGGACCACAGCGGTGCGAGGTCGCCGATGCTGCGGTCGATCCAGTCGCCGACCAGCTTCACCCACCCGTCACCCCACCGGGCCTGCTCGGCCACCGCCGCAGGTAGCTGTGACTCGTCCTCGATGTCGATCGGCAGCCCGGGGGAATATCGCTTGGGGCGAGCCAGGTGACGACCGGCCCGGATGATGCGTGGCAGGTCCTCGCGGTCGTCGAAGCTGCGGGTGTTCACCGGTGAACCGGCGTCCCGCAGCAACAGCGCACCGGCGTCGCGTTCGGTCTGCGCCTGCACCACCGACTCGTCCAGCGACACCGCACCACCAGGCCCGAGGCCGACGTGGCAGTGCGCGTCGACCAGGCCAGGGATGATCCAACCGCCGTCAAACACGTTGTCGGCGTTGGCAATCGGTTCGGCCGACAGCACGCCCTGATGGATCCACCATTGCACTTCTTCGCCGTCCGGGAGCCCCCAGCCACGAATGTGCAGCGCGCTCATCGGGCTACTTCTGGCCGGGGAACTTCAACTTCGACAGGTCGAAATCGGCCAAACCGGGCGGCAACTCGTCCAGCCCCTTCGGCATCTTGGACAAGTCGGGGAAGCCGGCGGGCATCCCGGCGCCCAATGGGTTGCGCGGCGGAGTCGGGCCTTTCCCGGACTGACGACCCTTCTTCTTGCCGGCCTGCTTGTTCTTACCCTTGGCCGCCTTGCGGGTCGAACCCTTGCGGCCGAACGGCATACCCATCTGGCCGGCCATCTGCGACATCATCTTGCGGGCGTCGAAGAACCGGTCGACGAGTTGGTTCACCTCGGAGACGCTGACACCCGAGCCGTTGGCGATGCGCAGCCGCCGCGAGGCGTTGATGATCTTGGGATCGGCCCGTTCGGCCGGGGTCATGCCGCGGATGATGGCCTGCACCCGGTCGAGTTGGCTGTCGTCGACCGCGGCCAACGCATCCTTCATCTGCCCGGCGCCGGGCAGCATGCCCAGCAGGTTGCCGATCGGCCCCATCTTGCGGATCGCCAGCATCTGCTCGAGGAAGTCCTCCAGAGTCAGCTCGCCCGAACCGATCTTGGCGGCGGCCTCCTCGGCCTTCTGCTGATCGAAGACCTGCTCGGCCTGCTCGATGAGGGTGAGCACGTCGCCCATCCCCAGGATGCGGCTGGCCATCCGGTCGGGGTGGAAGACGTCGAAGTCCTCCAGCTTCTCCCCCGCCGACGCGAAAAGAATCGGCACACCGGTGATCTCGCGGACCGACAGCGCCGCACCACCGCGGGCGTCGCCGTCGAGCTTGGTCAACACGACGCCGGTGAACCCGACGCCCTCGCGGAATGCCTCGGCGGTGGCGACGGCGTCCTGGCCGATCATCGCGTCGAGCACGAACAGCACTTCGTCGGGGTTGACGGCGGCGCGGATGGCCGCGGCCTGGCCCATCAATTCCTCGTCGATACCGAGCCGGCCCGCCGTATCGACCACGACCACGTCGAAGTGTTTGGCCTTCGCCTCGGCCAGACCGGCCGAGGCGACCGCCACCGGGTCCCCGTGACCGGCCTGCTCCAGACCCTCGACGGAGGTACCCGGATGCGGGGCGAACACCGACACCCCGGCGCGCTCACCGACGATCTGCAGCTGGTGGACCGCGCCGGGCCGCTGCAGGTCACATGCCACCAGAAGCGGGCTGTGCCCCAGGCCCTTGAGCCACTTCGCCAGTTTGCCCGCCAGCGTCGTCTTACCCGCACCCTGCAGGCCGGCGAGCATGATGACCGTCGGCGGGTTCTTCGCGAAGGCCAATTGACGGGTCTGGCCGCCGAGGATGCCGATCAGCTCCTCGTTGACGATCTTGACCACCTGTTGCGCGGGATTCAGCGCAGCGGAGACCTCGGCGCCCTTGGCCCGGTCCTTGATCCGCGCGACGAACGCACGCACCACCGGCAGTGATACGTCCGCCTCCAGCAGGGCCAACCGGATCTCGCGCGCCGTGGCGTCGATATCGGCGTCGGTCAACCGCCCCTTGCCGCGTAGGCCCTGCAGGGCTCCGGTCAACCGGTCAGACAGGCTTTCAAACACGTGGTAAGCCTAGCGGTCGGGGGGTTGGGCGGACGTCGACCCGCCCTCAACCGGCCTGTTCGGCGGGTGTGGCCGGTTTGGGTGGGGGCGCGGGCAGGACCGCGAGCATGTCGCGCTCCAACTTCTCGCGCACGGCGTCTGGACCGCCATCGCCGGCCGCCAGTGTCGGTGCGGTGATGCCGAATACGTCGATCACCGAGGATCCCAGTGTGGTGACCTTGGCCCACGCCACATCCACGCCGTCGGTTTCGAACACCGCGGTCAGCCGGGCCAGCAGGCCGGACCGGTCGATGGTGCGGATCTGCACGATGAGCTCACCGGGCCCGCCGCCGGGCGACCACAGAATGCGCGGCTGGGCGGGCACGTGGTTGGCCGGAACTGCGGCCAGGATCTCCCCGGCGCGGGTGGTCGGATACCGGGCCGCCTCGCGATCGCGTCGGTCGAGTGCGTCCATCACCTCCAGATCACCGTTGAGCGCCAGGATCAACTGCTGACGGAGCAGCTCCGCCGCCGGTGGCGCGCCGAAGTGTGGGGACACCACGAACGTGTTGATGGCCGAACCCTCGTGGCTGTTGACCGACGCGGAGTGGACCCGCAGTGAGTGCAACGCCAACACACCCGCCGCCTTCGACAGCAGACCTCGCCGGTCCGGGGCGATCATCGTCACGTTGTAAATGTGTGGCGAGTCCGCCGGGATGAGCTCCACATGGACACCGACGTCGGCGGCCAGGGCGAGGAATCGCGGCTCGATGGGGTCGGGCTTGGGCAATGGCTCGCCGGCCATCACCAATCGGCACCGCCGCACCAGGTCGCCGATCAGCGATGCCTTCCAGTCGCCCCACACCCCGGGGCCGGTGGCCAGCGAATCGGCCTCGGCCAGGACGTTCAGCAGCTCCAGCAGCACCATGTCGCCGCCGAGCGCATCGGCGACCGCGTCAATCGTCTTGGGATCCTGCAGGTCTCGTCGGGTCGCGGTGTTCGGCAGCAGCAGATGGTGGCGGACCATCTTGGACAGCACCTCAATGTCGGAGGGCCACAACCCCAGCCGGGTGCCGATCTGGGTGGCCAGCTCGGCGCCGATGACACTGTGGTCGCCACCACGACCCTTGCCGATGTCATGGCACAGCGCACCCAGCAGCAACAGATCCGGGCGCGATACCCGTGTGGTGAAAGCACTTGCACGCGAGACCGTTTCGGCCAGATGACGGTCAACGGTCCAGATGTGGACGACATCGCGGGGTGGCAGGTCGCGCACCGCACCCCATTCCGGGAACAGCCGTCCCCACAGGCCGGTGCGGTCCAGGGCCTCGATCGTGGCAACTGCGGCCGGCCCGGACGCCAACAGCACCAGGAGGTCCTTGAGCGCCTGACGCGGCCAGGGGGTGCGCAGCTCCGGCGCGGTTTCAGCCAGCCGGCTCAACGTGGAGACGGCCATCGGCAGGCCGGTGCTGGCCGACGCCGCGGCGACCCGCAGGATCAGGCCCGGGTCACGTTCCGGGCGGGCGTCACGGGCCAGGATCACCTCACCGGCGTACTCGATGACCCCTTCGTCCAGCGGGCGTCGCACCGGGCGGCGCAGGGCCGCAAAGCCACGGCGGGGCAAGGCGTTGGCGGCGGTGCGAATACCGGAGTCGACGTAATAGCTCACGGTGCGCGCGGCGTCCGAGAGCATCCGGGCCAGGTCGAAGCGGTCTCCGATCCGCAGCGCCGCCCCGATCTCGTCGGCGTGCTGGGCCAGCAGGGTTTCTCGACCACGGCCGGAGGCGCGGTGCAATTCGGTCCGAACATTCAGCAGTGCCAGGTGCGCACCGCCCAGCGTCCCGGTCGGCGAGGCCAGGGCACGGCTCGGATACACATCGGCCAATTGGGCTATCGCCAGTGCGTTGAGCAGTTGGACGTCACGCAGCCCACCCCGGCCGGACTTCAGATCGGGTTCGGCGCGGTGGGCGATCTGACCGCTGCGCTGCCACCGTGCCTGTGCATGGTCGATGAGTTCGTCGAACCGCGAAGCGATTCCGATCCGCCACTGCCGGCGCGCGCCACCCACCAGCAGCATGGACAGATCGGCATCACCGGCGATATGCCGCGCGTCGAGCATGGCCAGGCCCGCCGCGATGTCCTCACCGGCCACTTTCAGCGCCTCGGGCACGGTACGGACACTGTGGTCGATGCGAATATTGGCGTCCCACAACGGATACCAGAGCTGCTCGGCCACTTCCGAGACCACGGCCAGTGGCATGTTGTCGTGCAACAGCATGAGATCCAGATCCGAGTACGGCAGCATCTCACCGCGACCCAGACCACCGGTAGCCACGATGGCAAAACCACTGGAGGCCGTGATACCGATCTCGGCGGCCTTTGTGGTGAGCCAGAATTCGTGTAGATCGAGCAATGCGTCGCGCAGTTCAGCCGCATCCAGCTGACGCGATCCTCCGTTGAGCAGCTGTTGGGTGGCCGCCGCCAAGTCGTTGGCGGGGCGTGGCGAGCCGGTCGGAGCCTCCCCGAGGGGGGCTCCGGTACCGGCCGGCTCCTCACGCAACCACTCGCGGGTGGATTCTGGTTGCTGCTCTGTCATTTGGACTCCTCCCCCGGCCGACGACCCACCAACGCTCACACGGTTCGGCCGGGAGACTCGGTCGACCAGCTGTTCGACCGACTGCGGCTACAGTGCGTCGGCGCCGCGTTCCCCGGTCCGGACCCGGACCACGGTGTCAACCGGGCTGACCCAGACTTTCCCGTCGCCGATCTTGCCGGTACGGGCGGCTTGCACGATGACGTCGACCACCTTGTCGACCGCGGAGTCTTCGACGACGACCTCGACCCGGACCTTCGGTACGAAATCGACCGAGTATTCGGCGCCCCGGTAGACCTCGGTGTGCCCCTTCTGCCGGCCGTAACCCTGTACCTCGCTGACGGTCATTCCGAGAATGCCCGTCTGCTCCAGGCCGGTCTTGACATCTTCCAGCGTGAACGGCTTGACGATCGCAGTGATCAGCTTCATAAATTCCATCCCTTCGGTGGCCAATTGTTCCCGATCAGGCGAGCTCGTAAGCCGTTTCTGCATGCTCGGTCTCATCGATACCGGTGGCCTCATCTTCTTCCGTGACACGCCAGCCCAGCGGTTTGAGGGCCAACGCAATGATGGCAGTCATGACCGCGGTGAATACGGTTGCCACGACGGCAATCACGATCTGGACCACCAATTGCCTGACCCCGCCGCCGTAGAACAGGCCGGTTTCGGTGGCGAAGAAGCCGATTCCGATGGTGCCCCACAGACCGGCGACGAGGTGGACGCCGACGACGTCGAGTGAATCGTCGTAGCCGAGCTTGTATTTCAGACCGATGGCCAGGGCGGACAAGGCACCGGCGATGGCGCCGAGGATCAGTGATCCGATCGGGCTGAGCGCACCGCAGGCCGGCGTGATGGCAACCAGACCGGCAACGATGCCCGAGGCCGCACCGACACTGGTCGGATGTCCGTCGCGGATGCGTTCGACCACCAGCCAGCCCAGCATCGCCGCGGCGGTGGCCGCCGTGGTGTTGATCCAGACCAGGCCGGCGGTGGCATCGGCGGCGCCTTCGGAACCGATGTTGAACCCGAACCAGCCGAACCACAGCAGCGCGGCGCCCAGCATCACCCACGGGATGTTGTGCGGCCGGAAGGCCATCTTGCCGAAGCCGCGGCGCCGGCCCACCAGGATCGCCAGCACCAAGGCGGCCATACCCGCGTTGATGTGCACCACGGTGCCGCCGGCAAAGTCGATGGGCGCCACCGTTGCGGTGGCCGTGCCGTCATCACCCACGGTGGTCCCGAACAGCCAGGAGGCAAAGCCCCGCTCGTTGTTCGACAGCAGACCGCCGCCCCAAACCATATGCGCCAGAGGGAAGTACACCAGGGTGACCCAGATACCCGCGAACGCCAGCCAGGTGCCGAACTTGACCCGCTCGGCCAGTGCACCGCTGATCAGTGCGACCGTGATCACCGCGAAGGTGAGCTGGAACGCCACCCACACGATCGCCGGGACGGAGCCGAACCCGCCGATGACGTGGAGTTCCTGGCCACCGATCTCACGCGTCTCAAGCAGCTGGGTCAGACCGAACAGCGAGAACGGGTTGTCGAAGACTCCGCCGACGTCCGACCCACCGGTGTGTGCGGACGCGAACGACATCGAGTAGCCCCACAGGACATAGATGACGCTGACGACGCCCAGGGCCCCGAAGGACATCATCATCATGTTGAGCACGGACTTCTGCCGGGAGAGGCCGCCGTAGAAGAACGCCAGGGCCGGCGTCATCAGCAACACCAGCGCGGCACTTGCGAGCACCCAGGCCGTATCGCCGCTGTCGAATGCGGCGAACGATTCGTCAGGTAGGGCTAAGACCACTTTGTGTGAACCTCCTTGGGAAGTGCGCCGAAAGATCGGCTCCCGATGAGATTCGTTGTGTGCCGTTTCATCGGTGATGCGGATGCGTTTCGTCGAAGTGAACGCAATCCGGATCCCCGTTACCTTCATGTTTCCCGAAACTCACGCCGCGTACCGGCGCGCCGGGAACTCAGAGACCCGCTCAGCCCAGCAGGGCGTCGACGAAGGCCGCCGGCTCGAAGGGCGCCAGATCGTCCTGGCCTTCTCCGAGCCCCACGAGCTTGACCGGCACCCCGAGTTCCTGCTGAACCCGGAACACGATGCCGCCTTTGGCAGTGCCGTCGAGTTTGGTCAACACCACCCCGGTGATGTCGACGACTTCGGCGAACACCTTGGCCTGGGGCAGGCTGTTCTGGCCGATCGTGGCATCCAGCACCAGCAGCACCTCATCGACGGCGGCACGCTTCTCCACCACCCGCTTGACCTTGCCCAGCTCATCCATCAGGCCGGTCTTCGTGTGCAGGCGACCAGCAGTGTCGACGACGACCACGTCGGCGCCGGCCTTGATGCCCTCGTCGACGGCGTCGAACGCCACCGAGGCCGGATCGGCACCTTCGGCGCCTCGTACCACCTCGGCGCCGACGCGCGCAGCCCACGTCTGCAACTGGTCGGCAGCCGCAGCGCGGAAGGTGTCCGCCGCGCCCAGCACGACACGTCTGCCGTCGGCAACCAGCACCCGGGCCAGCTTGCCGACGGTGGTGGTCTTGCCGGTGCCGTTGACACCCACGACCAGCAGCACCGACGGCTTGTCGGCATGCGGAAGCGCCTTGATCGAGCGGTCGAGCTCGGGGCGCAACTCCGACATCAGCACTTCGCGCAACACTGCACGGGCTTCGGCCTCACTGCGGACACCCTTGCTGGCCATCCGCTCGCGCAATGCCGCCACCACGGATTCGGTGACCACAGGCCCCAGGTCGGCGATCAACAGGGTGTCCTCGACCTCTTCCCATGAATCCTCGTCGAGGTCGCCGCCGCCGAGCAGCCCGAGCATGCTGCGGCCCAAGGCATTCTGCGACTTGGCGAGGCGCCCGCGCAGCCGGTCCATTCGGCCTTCGGCCGGGGCGATGGCCTCGACCTCGGCGGCGACGACATCGGTCACCTCGGTCGAGGGTGCGGCGGGTTCTTCCGGTGCCTCGGCTTCCGCTTCGGGCTTTTCGGGTGCTTGCGGTACGGCCGGCGCTTCCGGCGCTTCGGGTGCGGCGGGCTCCTGGGGAGCAGCAGGCGCCTGGGATAGAGCGGTCTCGACCGGCGGCTCGGGCAGTTGTACGTCGGAGATCGTGCGCCGGGGCGCGTCCCGCGGAATCGTGGCGTCGTCACCGACGGCCGGCAACCCGCTGGTATCGATCCGTTCAGCGGTCGGCGCGGCCGATTGGCTGAAGGTGATCCCGGACGAGGCCGTGTATCCCCCGGAGCGGTCGATCGGTTTCGCCGCGTCCTCTTTCGACAGGCTGATCCGTCGCCGGCGGTACCGCACCAATCCGACGGTCAGCGCGATGACGACGAGAACAGCGACGACCGCAATGGCGATCCAGAGACCCAACAACGCACCATCTGTCACCTCGCCATTGTCTCAGGGCGAATGACCGGCGCCGACCGGCCCCGTTTGGCGGCCGTGGGCGAACAGAACCTACTGCGCTCCGCGCCTCGCGGCCAGATCGTCACGCCCAATTTGCCAAAAATGCCGGTACGTATACGTACCAGAGAGTACGTTTCGGTCAGTATCCGTTTTGCACCCACACGTTCACGCCCGCCGTCGGCGTGCCCAGCCGCTTAGCTGTGTTTGCGTCATGACCTACAAGAAATGCATTTCATTACGGTTTCAAGATCGGTTTCAGTTTCTTTTCGGATTTGCTGAAAACCGCGCACCATGTGGTTCACGATGCACCTGGATCGGGAATGACCACAGCCGTAGCCGGTGCGCGGTCTTTCCCTCGGAATATTTGCGAACGGGAGAACAAAGATGCCCACGCGTGTGCTTCGAGGGGTGTCGCTGGCGATCGTCGCGCTGATCGGCACGGTCGGGCTCGCGGTGATCGCGAGCATGACCACGCTGGTCCAGTTGACCGCCACCGCGCTCATCATGGGTGGAACCGGGATGAAGGCGTTGGGTGCTCCACATCAGTGGGGCGCCGGAAGCTACGTGGATCAGGTGAACAACACCTATCTGTCGGACCGCCATCTGGATGAGGACGATTTGGCCTGGGTTTCCACACCTGAGCAGTTCTGGCCGGCCACCGGCCTGACTGATGCCACCTTCGACACCTCCGTCGCGCGCGGCGTGCTCAGCCTCAACAACGCGGTTCTGGCGACATCGGGCGAGAAGATCGTCGTCGGCTACTCGCAGAGTGCCAACATTGCCACCCGGGAGAAGCGGAACCTCGCCGAACTGCGGGCGCAAGGCGCCACCGTCCCGGCCGCCGACGAACTGTCATTCGTGTTGATCGCCAATCCCAACCGGCCCAACGGCGGAATCCTGGCCCGCTTCGAGGGGCTCTATATCCCGATTCTGGGCATCAGCTTCGACGGCGCCACACCCGATGACGAGTACGCGACGATCGACGTGGCCCGTGAATACGATCTGATCGCCGACTTTCCGAAGTACCCGCTCAATCTGCTGGCCGATCTCAACGCCCTGATGGGGTATGTCTACCTGCACCCCAATTACGGCTCATCGGTAGTGCACCTCGACGATCCCAGCACCTACCAGTCCTACACCTCCGGCAACACCACCTACTACCTGGTGCACACCGAACATCTGCCGCTACTGCAGCCCTTGCGCGACATCCGGATTCTCGACCCGGCACTGGACCTGATCGAGCCGACCCTGCGCGTTCTGATCGACCTCGCCTATGACCGCACACCCGAGCACATGGGCGTACCGACCCGAGCCGGGCTGTTCCCCGACATCGACTGGGACAAACTGGCGTCGGATCTGACCGCCGCAGCCAACGACGGCATCCGCGACGCGCTCGCCGATCTCGGTATCGATGTCGACCGCGACGGCGTCGGTCCGGAAAGCCCGGCGCCGCTGGGTAAGTCAGCTCCCCGTACGACCGCAACCGGCGGCGTGACGGACCCTGACACGCTGCCACGCCGGGTCGGCCCGCACCTGTCAGGGCTTCGGTCGACGACCGACGGCCACCGCTTCGCTCCCGAGGACACCGAGACCGACGCCGACGCCGACCCCGCCACCGACGCCGGTCGCGCGCCGCAAACCGGACCGGTGCCAGAGCAGGAGTCTGAGCCGAGCGGCTCGGATACGAAGGCGACATCGGAACGCACCCGAAAGCCTCTGCGGCAGTCCCTCATCCACAAGAAGACGTCCGATATCGCCGAGGCCGAGGCCACCTCGCCCCAGGCACGCCCCGATCGTCCCGACCGTCGAGTCCACCGCGTCGACCATGACAAGGACGCAGCCGGGACGAGCGCCGAAGACACGAAAGACCCAGAACCACAAAGCAAACCGCGTCATCCGCATCGCGTCGGGAAGTCCGACGGGTCACGTGACCGGGCATCGGCCGGCGTCAGCTCGAGTTGACCGCCAGTTCCTGTCCGCGCATCCGCTGGGAGATCACGGTGGTGATACCGTCACCGCGCATGGTCACGCCGTAGAGCGCGTCGGCGACCTCCATCGTCGGCTTCTGATGGGTGATCACAATCAGCTGCGACTTTTCCCGCAGCTGCTCGAACAGGCTGATCAGCCGCCGCAGGTTGACATCGTCGAGTGCGGCCTCCACCTCGTCCATGACATAGAACGGGGACGGCCGGGCCCGGAAGATCGCCACCAACATCGCCACCGCGGTCAACGACTTCTCGCCGCCGGACAACAGCGACAGGCGCTTGATCTTCTTGCCCGGCGGTCGCGCCTCGACCTCGATGCCGGTGGTCAGCATGTCCGCCGGGTTGGTGAGCAACAACCGGCCCTCCCCACCCGGGAACAGCGTGGAGAACACCTGCTCGAACTCGCGCTCGACGTCGACGTACGCCTCGGTGAACACCTGCAGGATGCGGGCGTCCACGTCGGCGATGACGTCGAGCAGATCGCTACGGGCCGCCTTCACGTCCTCCAGTTGCGTCGAGAGGAAGTTGTAGCGTTCTTCCAGCGCCGCGAACTCCTCCAGCGCAAGCGGATTCACCCGGCCCAATTCCGAGAGCTCGCGTTCGGCCTTCTTGGCCCGACGCTCCTGCGTCGGCCGGTCGAACGGCATCGGTGCCGGCGCGGTCACCTGCTCGCCCCGCTCACGGGCCTGCTCGTATTCGGCCATCTCCAACTCACTGGGTGGCAGCGCCACCTGCGGCCCGTATTCGGCGATGAGGTCGGCGGCGGGCATGCCGAACTGCTCCAGCACCTGCGCTTCGAGTTGTTCGATCCGAAGCGCCGCTTGCGCTTTGGCCATCTCGTCGCGGTGCAGCGCATCGGTCAGTGCGGTGATCCGCGCGTTGAGCTCGGAGACTTCGTCGCGTGCCTGAGACAACGCGGTCCCCCGCAATTGGCGCTCGGTGGCCAACTCGTCACGCATCTGTGAGGCCACCGCCACCACGGCGCTGAGCCGTTGCGCCACGACACGACCTGACTCGGACACGGCAGCGGCCACCCGCGCCGCATGTTCACGGGCTTCGCGGGCGCGTTGGGCGCGTACCCGGGCCTCACGCTCGGCCGCGGCGGCGCGGCGGAGCGAATCCGCGCGTCCGCGAACCGCATTGGCCCGCTCCTCAGCGGTACGCACCGCCAGGCGGGCCTCCACCTCGACCGAACGGGCCGCCTCCGCGGCGGCCATCGACGCCTGCCGATCCACCGGCTCGGCTTCGAACGTCGGGAGCTGTTCGGCATTGTGCAGCCGCGACTCGAGTTCGGTGAGTTCCTCGACGGTCTTGGTGCGTCCGGCCTCAAGCTCGTCACGCTGGCGGATCAACCGCTGCCATTCGTCGCCGGCGACTCGGGATTCCTGCCCCAGCCGCCCCAGTTGCTCATAGATCGCCGAGATCGCCGCGTCCGACTCGTTGAGCGCGGCCATCGCCTCTTCGGCGGCCTCCTGCCGGGCAGCCTGTTCTGCCAACGCGCCCGAGAGCGCGGCGGCCAGCTCGCCGGTCTGACGCTCGGCGGTATCCAGTTCGCGGCGGGCCTTGTCGATCTCCGAGCTGATCTCCAGTGTCGACGGCTTCCGGTCGGAGCCACCGCTGATCCAACCGGCACCGATGAGATCGCCGTCGGCGGTCACCGCGCGCAGGTCGGGTCGCTCCGACACCAGTTGCACGCCGGCGCGCAGATCTGTCACCACGGCCACCCCGGCAAGCATCGCGGTGATCGCGCCGCGGAGCCGATCGGGAACGGTGACCACGTCGTTGGCCCAGAGCGCGCCGTCGGGAAGCACACCTGACGGTGCGGCCCCGTTGGTCTTCCAGTCCCCCAGCAACAGGGCCGCCCGGCCGCCGTCGGATTCCTTCAGCGCGGCCACCGCGGCGGCAGCCACCCCGAAGTCCTCGGCCGCCAACGCATCTGCGGCCGCCCCGAGAACCGTTGCCACCGCCACCTCGTGACCCGGTTGGACCTTCAGGTAGTCCCCGATGGTGCCGAAAAGGCCTGCGCCACTGTGGTTCTTCTGTAACCAGGCGGCGCCGTCGCGCCGATCCAGGCTGACGGACAGTGCCTCGATACGGGCGTGCAGCGAGGCCACCTGTCGTTCCGCCGCGCGCTCGGCCGCCTGCAGTTCCGCCACCCGCTCATCGGCGAGCTTCAACGCGGCCACCGAGCGGTCATGCTGTTCGTCCAAACCGACTTCACCGGCATCGAGTTCGCCGACCCGGCTCTGGACGGTCTCGAATTCCGCTTGGGCCTGTTGGGCTTTGGCCGCAGCTTCCTCGATGCTGACCGACAACCGCATGACACCCTCGTCGATCGACTCGACCCGGGTGCGCATCGTGTCGACCTGACCCGCCAGCCGGGCCAGACCTTCGCGGCGGTCGGCCTCGGCGCGGGCCGCCGCCAAATGTGCACGCTCGGCCTCGGCCGCCAGCTGTTCGCGCTCGGCCAGTTCGGCGCGCGCGCTCTCCAGAACGATGCGCGACTCTTCCAGCTCGCCGAGCAGCTCCATCTCGAGTTCGGCGACTTCCTCGGCCTCGGCTTCCAAGGCCTCGGGATCGCGTCCGTTGGAGATCTCCGGCTCGGCATCGAACAGCTTCGCCCGGTCGGTCGCGATGCGGATGGTGGCACTGACCCGCTCGGCCAGTGCCGACGCCCGAAACCAGGTCTGCTGGGCGGCCTCGGCCCGGCGGGTCAGTTCGGCCACCGCGGCCTCGTGCGCCTGCAATTCGACAGTCGCGGTCTCCAGCCTGGTCGTCGCCTCGTCGTGCTCGCGGCGCAACGTGGTCTCGGCCTGGTTGGTGTTGTGGAACTCGACCTGGCGTCTGACCAGGTCGTCGGCGGCCAGCCGGAGGCGGGCATCTCGCAGATCGGCCTGGATGGTCGCGGCACGCCGCGCCATCTCGGCCTGGCGGCCCAGCGGCTTGAGCTGGCGACGCAGCTCGGTGGTCAGGTCGGTCAGGCGGGCCAGGTTCGCCGCCATCGAGTCGAGCTTGCGGACCGCCTTTTCCTTGCGCTTGCGGTGTTTGAGGACGCCGGCAGCCTCCTCGATGAAGGCGCGACGGTCCTCGGGACGCGACTCCAGGATCTCGGCGAGCTTGCCCTGGCCGACGATGACGTGCATTTCACGCCCGATGCCGGAGTCACTGAGCAGTTCCTGGACGTCCATCAGTCGGCAGCTGCTGCCGTTGATCTCGTATTCGCCTGCGCCGTCCCGGAATACGCGACGGGTGATCGATACCTCGGAGTACTCGATCGGCAACGCGTTGTCGGAGTTGTCAATGGTGAGCGTCACCTCGGCGCGGCCCAGCGGCGCCCGCGACGACGTGCCGGCGAAGATGACGTCTTCCATCTTGCCGCCGCGCAGAGTCTTGGCGCCCTGCTCGCCCATCACCCAGGTCAGGGCGTCGACCACGTTCGACTTGCCCGACCCGTTCGGACCGACGACACAGGTGATGCCGGGTTCGAAACGCAGAGTCGTCGGCGAGGCGAAGGACTTGAAGCCCTTCAACGTCAGACTCTTGAGGTGCACGGCGTTTTACCCTACCGCCGAGTCGGCTACCGTTCGCGAAACCCCGCCATCGGGGCGTCGGCTTCCGTCCAATCTGCGACGACGTTGTCCACCGACCCCGGGGTTTGACCGCTTCCCAGCAGCTCAAGCAACTGCTGACACTTGTCCCGAGGCCCCTGGGCCACGACATGCACGCGGCCGTCGGGCCGATTCGAGGCAAACCCGGTCAGGCCGAGCTCCAACGCCCGCGACCGGGTCCACCACCGGAACCCCACGCCCTGCACATGACCGTGCACCCAGGCGCTCAACCGCACCTCGGCCTCGCGGTCAGCGGGGAGTTCCGGCCCGGTCATCGCGTTTCGACCTCGAACCTGACCTCGGTGCCCGACTTGAGGGTGCGGCCGACCGTGCAGACCTGGTCGACGGCCCGCTCGACCACGGTCAGCAGCCGGGCCACCTCGGACTCGGACAGATCCGACACGTCGATCTCGAGTTTCTCCTCGAGCAGCGGGTACCGCTCCTGCTCGCGGTCGGCCGGTCCGGAGACCCGGATCGTGGCCGGGTAGTCATCACCGAGGCGGCGGCGCAGCGGCTGATCACTGGCCATTCCGCTGCACGCAGCGAGCGCGATCTTCAGCAACTCGCCCGGGGTGAACACCCCCTCGACGTCCTCACTGCCGACGAGTACCTCTGCGCCGCGGGAGCTGCGCCCGACATAGCGGCGCACACCGGTACGGTCAACCCAAAGTTCGGTCACGGAGTATTTCTACACGTCGCGATACCCGCGTATTCCAGCGGCGATGGTCCATACCACGGGTTCGGCCCGCCGCCCAGCCGGGCCGCGACGATAGACTCGACACACCGACTTCGCTGAGGAGCACCGTGACCTATCCACCGAGCAATCAGCCCACCCCGCCGTCGGGTCCTCCAGGCCCGTGGCAGCAGCCGTACCAGCCGCAGGGCTATCCGAACCCGGCCGGGGGTCCCGAGCAACCCTATGGAGCCTCCTACGGAGGTCCTCAGCAACCGCAGCAGCCCTACGGCTCCCCGTACGGCGCACCGCAACAGCCCCAGCAGCCCTACGGCTCCCCGTACGGCGCGCCCCAACAACCGCAGCAGCCCTACGGCTCACCCTATGGGGCACCTCAGCAGCCCTACGGCGCGCCGCAGCAGCCGTACGGCTACCCCACCCCCCATCCGCCGAGCGGTGGCAACAACAAATGGCTGCTTATCGGCGGCGCGGTGCTGGTCGCGTTGATCCTCGTCGGCGGCATCATCATCTTCGCCATGAGCGGTGATTCGGATTCAACCGGAAGCCGCACCACGGCGGGCGGTTCCTCACAGTCCGGCGGCTCGTCGAGTTCGGGCGAGAGCGACGCCGAGAAAGAGGTACGGGACTTCCTCGACGAGGTGATGACGAGCACCAGCGACCTCAAGGACGCGCTGCCGTATTTCTGCCAGGCCGATCAGGACCTGTTCGAGAAGCTCGGTGGGCTGGACGCGATCGACATCCCGCACAGCACCGATCCCACCGGGTCGGCCGAGATCACCAAGATCACGGTCAACGGCAACAAGGCCGTCGTCGACATCTCGAGCAGCGCCGGACCGGGCAAGTTGTACCTGCGTAAAGAGGGCGGCTCCTGGACGCTCTGCATGTCCGACATGCCGGGCATGCCCAGCATGCCCTGATCAAACCGGGAGGGTGTCAGCCCCGGGGCCGGGGCTGACATTTCGGGCAGTAGAACGATGACCGGTTCATGAACTTGTCACGGCGCATCACCGCGCCGCACCGGCGGCACGGCTCGCCTTCGCGGCCATAGGCGTCCAGGGACCGCTCGAAGTACCCCGATTCGCCGTTGACGTTGACATACAGAGAGTCGAATGACGTACCGCCCTGGCTGAGCGCATCGGTCATCACCGCCGCGGCAGCGTCGAGTATCTCGGCCAGCCTGCGGCGCGGCAGCAAGGCAGCCGTTCTGGCACCGTTGACCTTGGTGCGCCACAGCGCCTCGTCGGCGTAGATGTTCCCGATTCCGGAGACCACGGTCTGATCGAGCAGCTGACGCTTGATCTCGGAATGCTTGCGCCGCAACACCGTTACCACCTTGTCGCGATCGAACAGTGGGTCCAGCGGGTCACGTGCCACATGCGCGACCGGCTGCGGCAGGGTGGTGCCGTCCACCGTCACCAGATCGGCCAGCTGCCAACCGCCGAACGTCCGCTGATCGACGAAGCTCAGCGCGGTGCCGTCGTCGAGCAGCGCGGCGATCCGCAGATGCCGGTCGTCACGAATCGGGCCCAGCAGCATCTGCCCGCTCATCCCCAGGTGCACCACCAACGCCTCGGTGGCGTCCTCGCTGTCCTCCTCGGCCAGGTTCAACCACAGGTACTTGCCGCGGCGCCCGGTTCCGGTGATGCGCGCCCCCAACAGTCGGGCGGTGAGGTCGGCCGGGCCGGCCTCGTGACGGCGCACGGCACGGGGATGATGCACGCGCACCGCCGAAATGGATTTGCCCGCAACATGTTCGGCCAAACCGCGGCGGACGACCTCTACCTCGGGTAGTTCTGGCATCGGTCGTCACGCATTGTCGAGGGCTTTGTCCAGCGCGTTCCAGGCCGCGGCGGCCGCCTTGAGTTCGGCCTCTTTCTTGTTGCGCCCCACACCCCTGCCGTATTCGACGTCGGCCACCACCACGACCGCTGAGAATTCCTTGTCATGGTCAGGTCCGGTGGAGGTCACCACATAACTGGGCGCACCGAGGCCTCGTGAAGCGGTCAGCTCCTGCAGGCTGCTCTTCCAGTCCAGGCCCGCGCCCAGCGTCGGGGCGGTGTCGAGCAACTGACCGAACAGCCGCAGGATCACCTCCCGAGCGGTGGTCAGTCCGTGCTCCAAATAGATTGCCCCGAGCAGGGATTCGACGCCGTCGGCGAGAATGCTGGACTTGTCGGCGCCCCCGGAGTTCTCTTCTCCCTTACCCAGCAACAGGTGGCTGCCCAGGCCGCTCTCGGTCAGACCACGGCCGACGTCGGCCAGCGCCTGGGTGTTGACGATGCTGGCCCGCAGTTTGGCCAGATCGCCTTCGGAACGTTCGGGGTGGCGGTGGTAGAGCTCCTCGGTGATCGTCAATCCCAAGACCGCGTCGCCGAGGAACTCCAACCGCTCGTTGGTCGGTAAGCCACCGTTTTCGTACGAAAAGCTGCGGTGGGTCAGCGCGATGGTGAGTAGTTCGGAGGGAAGTTCGACGCCAAGAGACTCCAGCAGTGCCGCGTGCGAATCGCTCACTTCTGGTCCCCGGGGCGCTCGTCGTCGGGCAGCATCGCGGCCAGCTTCGCCCAGCGGGGGTCGATCTTGTCGTGGTGGTGGCCCGGCTCGGCGGTGGCCAATGCGACCCCGCAGTCCGGGCACAGTCCGGGGCAGTCCGCACGGCACAGCGGGGAAAACGGCAACGCCAGCCCGACCGCATCGATGATCGGTTGCTCCAGGTCGACCGTGTCGGCCTGACCGGCCGACCCGACCCGGCTCACCTCGTCGGACTCGGTGGTCTCGTCGGTGGCGCTGTCCGGGTAGGCGTACAGCTCGGTGAGATCGATTTCGACGTCACCGGTGAGTTCGGTAAGGCACCGCGCGCATTCTCCGACGGTGGGCGCCGACACCGTGCCGGTGACCAGGACGCCCTCGGACACCGACTGCAACTGCAGGTCCAGATCCAGCGGAGCACCCTCGGGAATGGCCACCAGTTCGACCCCGATCCGTACGGGGCTGGGCACCGTGTCGCGGTGGGTCAGGAACGAACCCGGCCGCCGGCCCAGTCGCGCGACGTCGATCACCAAAGGCGATCGGGGGTCACCGTGCCGTCCAGTTGCCCCCTGTCCACCCGATTTCGCACCCGTCGCCATGAATCAATCCTACGGCGGCGTCAGTACGCACCATGACGCAGTGCGCGTCGACAAACCGGGAAAGCGGTCAGCGGGTGGCGTAGTCGTGCGTACCGGCGGTGGTGCGTAGCTGGTGACGGCCACGACCGACCGAGCGCAGCGTGCCGTTGAGGAAGTCCTCGAACTCGGCCAGTTTGCTGTCGACGTAGATGTCGCACTCCCCGCGCAAGCGGTCGGCCTCGGCGTGTGCGGAGTCGATCAGGCGGGTAGCCTCGGCCGTCGCGGTGGACACGATCTCGGTCTGCGACACCAGACGCTGTTGCTCCTTGATGCCCTCCTGGACCGCCTTCTCGTAGGACAGGTTGCCGTTCTCGATCAGCCGGTCGGCTTCGGCCTTCGCCCGGCCGGTGCTGGCCTCGTACTCGCGCTTCGCCACGGCGGCGAGACGCGCGGCCTCTTCACGCGCTTCACCGACCATGCGCTCGCTGTGCGCACGTGCTTCGGCAACCATCCGGTCGGCCTGCGCCTTGGCATCGGCCAGCAGCCGGTCGGCCTCGCTGCGGGCGTGGTTGATCATGCCGTCAGCGTCGGCATTGACCTTGGACATCACCGATTCGGAGTGCTCCTTGGCTTCCCGCAACAGCGAATCGCGGGCATCGAGCACGTCCTGGGCATCGTCGAGCTCGCCGGGGATCGCGTCCTTGATGTCGTCGATCAGCTCGAGCACATCACCGCGCGGCACCACGCAACCGGCGGTCATCGGCACACCACGCGCTTCTTCGACAATCGCGCCGAGCTCGTCGAGCGCTTCAAAAACTCGGTACACGGCAAAACCCTCCAGGCCTCGTTGTTAGTGACCAGTGTGCCTGGTGTTACGCCTGTGACTTGGGAGCACAATCGGTGTGTCGCCCCGACGGTTGGCCTGCGTGAGCGCGATCACTCCGGACCACGGCGCGGCGGCCGCTTACCTCAAGGCCGAACCGATCAGATCCCGAGCCCGGTCGAGCATCGACGCGAACGGCCCGACAGCGAAATTCAGCCCGGCCGATTCGACGCCTGGATGCGGTCGGGTGGGCGCGATCGACTCGGCGGCCTTGACGGCTTTGACCATCCGTTCGAGATCGTCGGCGTCGAGTTTGCGATGCAGCTTGTCGAATTCGTCGTGCTCCTCGTGCTCGGCATGGTCGATCACGGCGTCCCGGAAGTTCGCGAGCTCGGTGAGGAATCCGTCGGACCCGATGTCCATGCTCTCCAGCGCGGCGAGCTGCTCCTTGGCCGTGTGTTCCTCCTGCAGGAGGCTGTCGACGATCTCGTCGCCGGCGGCGAGCTCGCGGCGCACCCGCGGATGCACGACCATCTCCTCGGCTGTCTCGTGCACCGCCAGCAACTGGCGTAGTTCGACGAACGCCTTCTCCCGGGCCTCGGTGGTGGAGGCGGAAAAGACTTCCTCGAACAGGTCCTTGATCAGGTTGTGCTGGTCTTTGAGGAACTTCACGACGTCATCGGTGGATTGAACGAATGTGTTCGGCACGGCGGACCTCCGCATGATCGGATTTCGATGTCACGGCGCATGGGCTGAGCGCCTCGGACATCAGATACCCGCCGTGGTGGGAAGGCTAACCGCCGAGCTTTTCCCGGAGCCTGCGATTGACGGGCTCGGGTAACAACGCCGACACGTCACCGCCGAGCGAGGCGACCTCCTTGGCCAACGACGACGACACGAACGAATACTGCGGCGTGGTAGCCACGAAGAAGGTGTCGACACCGGCAACGTGCTTGTTCATCTGCGCCATCTGCAACTCGTATTCGAAGTCGGTGCCGGTGCGCAGACCCTTGACGATCGCGGTCAGACCGTGCGCCTTGACGAAGTCGACCACCAGACCCTGACCGGACTCGACCCTAAGATTCGGCAGATGCGCGGTCGATTCGGCGATCATCGCCATCCGCTCGTCGACGTCGAACATGCCCTTCTTGTTGGGGTTCACCAGAACCGCCACCACAACCTCGTCGAACTGCGCCGCTGCGCGCTCGAAAACATCGACATGACCGAGGGTCACCGGATCGAAGGAGCCGGGGCATACCGCGCCACTCATGAGTCACGACGGTACAGGCCGCCGCATTCCCCGGCGCTAGCCTACCTCCGCGAGTTCGACGCGGGTGTCACCGTAGCGTCGGCTACTCAGCGCGTCCCAACCCGGCGGCCAGTTCACCGGCCGACTCGACGAGCGCCGTTCCACCAGCACAAAGCTGCCGGCAGCCACCCAGCCGCCGTCGGCCAACGCGGTGAGCATCGCGTCGACCGCAGCGTCGTCGAGGTCATAGGGCGGGTCGGCGAACACCAGATCCATCGGCCGCGCACCACCGGCGGCGAGCACGGTCTCGACACTGCCCCGGCGCACCGTGGCCGCGCGGAAGCCAAGGGCGGCAATGTTTTCGGCGATGACGGTGGCGGCACGTTGATCGGCCTCGACGAAAAGTGCCGAAGCCGCACCACGCGAGAGCGCTTCCAGACCGAGCGCTCCCGACCCGGCGTACAGATCAAGTACTGACAACCCGGCGAAATCCAGCCTCGCGGTGAGCGAGTTGAACACCGCCTCGCGGACGCGATCGGACGTCGGCCGGGTTCCCTTGCGGGGCACCGCAATGCGGCGCCCACCGTGTGCCCCCGCGATGATGCGGGTCAGATCGATCCCCCGGTCGCTTCGCTCCTGCCCGCCGAACCCACCACGACCAGCAGGTCGCCGCCCTCGACCTGTGCGGTGGCACTGACCGCGACACGTTCGACGGTACCGGCCTTGGGGGCGGTGATCGCGGCTTCCATCTTCATCGCCTCGATGGTGGCGATCGTGGCACCGGCTTCGACGGTGTCGCCGGCGGCAACTCCGACGGTGACCACACCGGCGAACGGGGCGGCCACATGATCGGGATTGTTGCGGTCGGCCTTCTCGGCGGCCGGGACCTCACTGGCGATGCTGCGGTCACGCACCGTGATCGGACGCAGCTGCCCGTTGAGGATGCACATCACGGTGCGCATGCCGCGCTCGTCGGCATCGGAGATGGCCTCCAACCCGATCAGCAACTGCACCCCACGCTCAAGCTCGACACGATGCTCCTCGCCGTAGCGCAGCCCGTAAAAGAACTGGTTGGCACTGAGCCCCGAGGTGTCGCCGTACTCCTCACGGTGGGCCTCGAACTCCTTGGTCGGACCGGGGAACAGCAACCGGTTCAGCGCCGCCTGCCGCTTGGGGCCGGGCGCGGCCAACAACGCCTCATCCTCGACCGAGAGGTCCTGGATCGGTTTGGCCGGGCCGCGGCCGTCAAGAGCCTTGGTGCGCAACGGCTCTGGCCACCCACCTGGCGGATCGCCCAGCTCGCCGCGCAGGAAACCGATCACGCTGTCGGGAATGTCATAACGGGCCGGGTCGGCAGCGAAATCCTGGGCACTGACCCCCGCACCCAACAGCGCCAACGCCAGATCCCCGACCACCTTCGAGGAAGGGGTCACCTTCACCAACCGACCCAACACCCGATCAGCCGCCGCGTAATTGGCCTCGATCTCCTCGAACCGATCTCCGAATCCCAACGCAATCGCCTGCTGGCGCAGATTCGACAGCTGCCCACCGGGGATCTCGTGGGTGTACACCCGCCCCGTCGGTGCCGGCAAACCACTCTCAAAGGGCGCGTAGACCTTTCGCAGCGCCTCCCAATACGGCTCCAGCTCACACACCGCACCCAGATCCAGCCCGGTGTCATAGTCGGTGTGCGCCGCCGCGGCCACGATCGAGGACAGTGCGGGCTGACTGGTCGTGCCCGCCAGCGGCGCGGCCGCCCCGTCCACCGCCGACGCGCCGGCCTGCCAGGCCGCCAGATACGTCGCCAACTGCCCGCCGGGGGTGTCATGGGTATGCACATGCACCGGCAGATCGAACCGGGCACGCAACGCACTGACCAACGTGTGCGCCGAGGCCGGCCGCAGCAACCCGGCCATGTCCTTGATCGCCAACACATGCGCACCCGCATCGACGATCTGCTCGGCCAGGCGCAGGTAGTAGTCCAGCGTGTACAGATTCTCGGCCGGGTCAGACAAATCCCCGGTGTAGGACATCGCCACCTCGGCGATCGCCGTCCCGGTCTGCCGCACCGCATCGATGGCCGGACGCATCGACTCGATGTTGTTGAGCGCATCGAAGATCCGGAAAATATCGATCCCGGTCCGGGTGGCCTCATCGACGAACGCCGACGTCACCAACTCCGGATACGGGGTGTAGCCCACGGTGTTGCGGCCCCGCAACAACATCTGCAGACAGATATTGGGAACCGCCTCACGCAAAGCGGCCAACCGCTCCCACGGATCTTCCTTCAAAAACCGCAGCGCCACATCGTAAGTCGCCCCACCCCAACACTCGATGGACAGCAACTGCGGCATCATCCGCGCCACATACGGCGCCACCTTCAACAACCCGGTGGAGCGCAACCGGGTGGCCAACAATGACTGATGTGCATCACGGAACGTGGTGTCGGTGACCCCGACCGCCTTGGAATCACGCATCCACGCCGCGAAACCCTCCGGGCCCAGCTGCAGCAACCGCTGCTTGGAACCCGGCGCCGGCACCGCCGACAAGTCCAACTCCGGCAGCTTGTCCTGCGGATACACCGCCGACGGACGCTCCCCGTTGGGTTTGTTCACCGTGACATCGGCCAGGTAATTCAAGATCTTGGTGCCGCGATCGGCCGGGGTGTGCGCGGTCAACAACTGCGGACGGTCATCGATGAACGAGGTATTGACCCGCCCGGCCCGGAAATCCGGATCCTCGATCACCGCCTGCAAGAACGGGATATTCGTCGACACCCCACGAATCCGGAACTCCGCCAACGCCCGCCGGGCCCGAGCCACCGCCGTGGAGAAATCCCGCCCCCGACACGTCAGCTTGACCAACATCGAATCGAAATGCGCCAACACCTCGGCCCCGACATTGGTGCCACCATCCAGGCGCACCCCCGCACCACCGGGCGACCGATACGCCGTGATCCGCCCCGTATCCGGCCGGAACCCGTTGGCCGGATCCTCGGTGGTGATCCGGCACTGCATCGCAGCGCCCCGAATCACCAGCGTGTCCTGACTCAACCCCAGATCGGCCAGCGACTCCCCCGCCGCGATCCGTAACTGCGAACCCACCAGATCCACATCGGTGATCTCCTCGGTCACCGTGTGCTCCACCTGAATCCGCGGATTGCACTCGATGAACACATGATGGCCACGCTCGTCGAGCAAGAACTCGATCGTGCCCGCACAGGAATAACCGATCTGGCGGGCGAACGCCACCGCATCGGCGCAAATCCGTTCCCGCAACGCAGGATCCAGATTCGGTGCCGGTGCCAGCTCGATCACCTTCTGATGCCGCCGCTGCACCGAACAATCCCGCTCGAACAAATGCATCACATTGCCGGCGGTATCAGCCAGGATCTGCACCTCGATATGGCGCGGATTGATCACCGCCTGCTCCAGATACACCTGCGGATCACCGAACGCCGACTCCGCCTCACGGCTGGCCGCCTCCACCGCCTCGGCCAACGCGTCAGGATCGGTGACCCGGCGCATCCCACGCCCACCACCACCGGAGACCGCCTTGACGAACAGCGGGAACTCCATATCGGCTGCCGCCGCGACCAATTCATCCACCGACGACGACGGCGCCGACGACGCCAACACCGGCAACCCCGCCGCCCGCGCCGCCTCGATCGCCCGCGACTTGTTGCCGGTCAGCTCCAACACCTGCGACCCCGGACCCACGAACGTGATCCCGGCCTCGGCACACGCCGAGGCCAATTCCGGGTTCTCCGACAAGAACCCGTACCCCGGATAGATCGCATCGGCCCCCGAATGCTGCGCCACCCGGATGATCTCGTCCACCGACAGATAAGCCCGCACCGGATGACCGACCTCACCGATCTGATACGACTCATCAGCCTTCAACCGGTGCAACGAATTGCGATCCTCATACGGATACACCGCCACCGTCGCAATGCCCAACTCATACGCAGCACGAAACGCACGGATCGCGATCTCGCCACGATTGGCGACCAACAACTTGGAAATCACGGGTAGACCTAACCGCCGAGTTATTTCTGGAGTGTTACAGCAGAGTTGACCAATATTCCCAGAAACGCACCAGGATCAACAGGACAAGTGAGGTGAACCAGAGCGTCACGATCGACCAGCGCCACTGGTAGATCGCCCGGGCCGCCGCGTTGGTGGACAGGGGGCGCAGGGCGATGGAACTCGCCACCACGAACAGCGGAATGGTCACCGACCACACCACCATGCAGTACGGGCACAGGGCACCGATCCGGTAAAGGCTCTGGAAGATCAGCCAGTGCACCATGACGGCGCCGAGCAGGCTGCCCAGAGCCAATCCCACCCAGTACCACCGGGGTAGCCGAACTCCCGCAACGGCCAGTACCCCGGTGACCAGGGTGACGGAGAAGGCCACCACGCCGATCAGCGAGTTGGGGAAACCGAATACCGAAGCCTGTGGCGTGGTCATCACCGAGCCGCAGGAGATCACCGGATTGATGCTGCAGGACGGCACATAAGACGGATCGATCAACAGCTCGATCTTCTCGATCGTCAGCGCCAGCGCAGCGGCCAGGCCCAGCACGCCGGCAATCAGAATCCAGACCGCGCCCGCCCGCCCGACGGCCGGTCCCGCCGCGTTCTCGGTTACCGATTCGTCGATCTCGGACGACGCGGTGTCGCTCATGGGTTGGCCGGCGCCGGTGAAGCAGGGGCGGGTGCGGGAGCCGCGGGCGCCGTCGCGATGCTGATTGCCGGCGAGCTG
>NZ_MBEJ01000021.1 GCF_001953975.1 Mycobacterium sp. NS-7484 | reverse complement strand
GCTTGTACCGCTCCTCACCGTCCGCGCGAGTCAGCGGGCCGTGCTCGCCCTTGCACCGGGCACGCACCATGAACACCACGACATCGCCGTTGGCGGGCGGGTTCTCGATCGCGGCGGGGGTCATGCCGAAGCTCAGATAGGCCGGGGGCGGCGGCCCGCCGAGTAGATCGTCCGGGATGTTGTCGAGCTCGTTGGTGGTGGGCAGGTCCTCGGGCTGGTCTTTGACGAGCATGTGCGTGGATTCCTTTCGGCGGGTTGGTGATTACTCGGAGTCGGCGGCCAGGGTGGCGTTGTTCAAGATGTCGGTGACCTTGTCGCCGAGGGTCTTGTCGCGGTCCCACTCGTAGAGCTGGTCGCACAGGGTGGCGATCTCGACGTCGGTCAGATCGTTGGTCGACTGAATGTCTGCGCGGCCGATGACGGCCCGGTAGATGATGAGCCGGTCCTCACGGTTGTCCTTGTCGACGTCGGCGCCGGCGAGCAGCTTGAACAGGCGGCGTTCGAGCGCGGCGCGGCGGCTGGATACCTTCCGCGCGGGGGCGGGTTCCGGCTCGGCTGCTGGCGCAACGGGTTCCGGCTCCGAAGTGTCCTGGTCAGCAGGGTCAGACTCCGGGGTGGAGCCCGACGACGGCTCAGCTCCCCGACTCTGCTCGTTACCGCCGTCGTGACCAGTCTCCGGCGCGCCCGCCAGGTAGGTGAGCGCCTCGTCGTCTGTGAGTGCTTCCTCGGCATACGCCTCGGCCGCTTCGATGTCCTCGTTAGGGTCGGGCATCGTGCCGGCGGCCAGGTGCTCCTTCGTGCGGCGCACCGCGGTGGCCCGGGCCGCGTCCTGCGGGACCTCCGGCTCAGGTGTCGGGTCGGGGACCTCGTCGGCCAGAATGTCGTCCGTGGTGAGCACCGCGCCCCGCCCCTTCGGTGCCTGCACCTGCGCCTGGGCGAGCGCCGCGCCGTTGTCCCAGTTCTCCGACTCCAGTTCCTCGCTGGTGTAGCTGATCCCCATCAGCACGTCGGGCGCCATGTCGCGGCAAACCTCGGACTGCGCTTTCGCCTTGAGCATGGCCTGCGGATCGGTCAGATACTTTTCGTTGCCCAGCAGGTTGCCGTTCTTGTTGGTCTTGTACTTGCCGGTTTTCTCGTCGATCATCGGCACATACCCGGCCTTCTTCGCCCGGTCGATCGTCCAGGTGGATTCGTAGACGTCACCGTCGAGGTCGATGCCCTGCACCGTCACCGAGGTATCCGACTGCGCCGTCGTCTTCACCCGGTAACCGCGAGCCTTGAGCAGAGCAACCATCGTGCGGGCCTCCAACGACGGCATGCCGTGAACAGGGACCACCTTCTGCAGCGACTGCAGAGGGTTGAGGCCGAGTTCGGACCCGTACATGATCGCGGCGGCGCCATCTTCAGGTTTGCCGCGGAATCGAGTCGGAACCATCTGCGTCGAGCACACGGCTTTGGCGAGCTGGTAGGCGTCCTGCATCATGGCGGCGTGCTCGCGGAGCATGTGGCGTGCAACCGCGGACGGTGCCTGAGCGGGCGGCAGAATGTCGAGTGACGAGTCCTCGACGGTCGCGATATCGGTTGAAGGCATTGAGGTTTCCTCTCGGGTGGGGGTTATTCGGCGTTGGCGGTTTCGGTTTCTAGCTGGCGGCGCAGCCAGTACGGCATCTGTGCGACGTGGATCTCGTCACTGTGCCCGGGCCACGTGTCGGTCTCCACGCACTGCGCATACAGGTCGATCGCTTCGCGATTCTTCTTGCGGCCCAGCGCGATCCACTCCGGTTCGATCTGGTGCAGCGACACCAGCCATGGCGCGGCCTTCATCTGGACGATGAAGACGAACGCCGGATCGTCGAACCCGTGCTCGATCGCCGCGTCGATGTACCAGGCGGCCTGCTGGTTGTAGCCGTAGTTGGCGATGGCCTTCTCGAACTCGGCCGGCGCGGCGGAGATCGCGGTCTTGTAGTCGACGATGATCTGCCGCCCCTTGCGCTGAGGCAGGTAGTCGAACCTAGCCCGCAACCGCACGCCGGTGGCGTCGTCATGCCAGTACGCGGACACCTCCGCGTCACCATCAGCACTGAGCAGCTTCGCCGCGTACGGATTGGCAAACACCTTGCCCGCCATACGCTGCACGTTGTCCATCTGCGCCTTGGTGATCACCGTCTTGCCCTGGGCTCGGGCATCGGCCTCGGCCTGTTTCCACTTCGCGGTCGCGCTCGGCTTGTCCGCGGGTTTCCCGTCGGCCTTGAGCCCGTGCACCGCCGGGTCGAGCACCTTGAGTTGTGCGCCCTCACCGAGCACGACGTAGTGCGCGGCGTGCCCTTCGTCGTAGTGCTTCTTCGGCTTTGGCGGGTCGATCCGTTCCTGCAGGAACTCGGCCGGCGTCTTGGCCAACAGCAGCCGCGCACCCGACGAGGACAGGCTGTGCGGGTCCGCGTGGTAGACGGTGTCGGGGATGCGCGGGTAGAGGCCGTCGTTGACGGGGACGACGGCGGCCAGGGCGTGACGGCTGCGCATTTCGGCGGTCTGCGGCTGGGCCGGGTCGACACAGCCGCGCATGTCCCGGCAGTAGGCGCACATCCACGCGTTGCAGCACGTCACGAATTGCGGGATCTCGCCGCGCTTTTG
>NZ_MBEJ01000020.1 GCF_001953975.1 Mycobacterium sp. NS-7484 | reverse complement strand
CAGCGCCGGGCAGCCGAGCGGGATCTCGACAGGGCGGTGGCCAATGTCTTGGCGCTGGGATCGTCCTATCCGCAACTGAATTCGTCGAGCAACTTTCTGAATCTGCAGGAGAACCTGGCCGACACCGAGAACAAGCTCGCGTTCGCCCGGCAGTACTACAACGACGCGGTGGCCACGCTCAACCGGCTCGTCGGCACGATCCCGTGGGTGTACCTGGCGCCGCTGGCCGGAGTCTCCGAGCGGGAGTACTACCAGGCGCCGCGTTAGGGAAGCGGCGGTCGGGCTCCCTAAACTGGTGCGGTGCGTCTTGTCTTTGCCGGAACTCCAGAGCCCGCCCTCCCGTCGTTGCAGCGGCTGATCGACTCGCCCCGTCACGATGTGGTCGCGGTGCTGACCCGGCCCGATGCCGCCGCCGGGCGGCGCGGCAAGCCCGCACCCTCACCCGTCGCGCAGCTGGCGCTCGAGAACGACATCCCGTTGCTCCGGCCGGCCAAGCCCAACTCCGACGAGTTCGTCGCCGAGCTGACCGAGCTGGCACCCGACTGCTGCGCCGTCGTCGCCTACGGCGCCCTGCTGAGCGAACGCCTGCTCGCCGTGCCCCGGCACGGCTGGATCAATCTGCACTTCTCCTTGCTGCCGGCCTGGCGCGGGGCGGCACCGGTGCAGGCCTCGCTGGCCGCCGGTGACGAGGTGACCGGCGCCACGACGTTCCTCATCGAGCCGGCGCTCGACTCGGGTCCGGTCTACGGGGTGGTCACCGAGCGGGTACGCGACGCCGACACGGCCGGCGAACTGCTTGGGCGGCTTGCTGATTCGGGCGCGGCGCTGCTGGAGTCGACGTTGGACGGTATTGCCGAGGGCGCGCTGACAGCCGTACCGCAGCCGGCCGACGGGGTGAGCCTAGCGCCCAAGATCACCGTGGAGTCCGCCCGCGTTCGGTGGGAGCTGCCGGCCCACGTCATCGACCGGCAGATCCGTGCCGTCACCCCGAATCCGGGTGCCTGGACCATGATCGGGGACCTACGCGTCAAGGTCGGTCCGGTCACGGTGGAGCCGTCGGACATTTCGTTGACCCCGGGGGAAATCCGCGTCGAACGCAATGCGGTGCTGGTCGGCACGGGCTCGCAGCCGGTGCGGCTCGGCCAGATCCAGCCACCGGGCAAGAAACTCATGAACGCCGCCGACTGGGCTCGCGGGGCGCGGCTCGACGAATCGGTGCGCGCATCATGAGCCGGCCGTCGAATCGCCCGAACCGTCCCCAGCAGAAGAACCGCCAACACCGCCGCACCCCGCTGGATCCGGCCCGCCGCGCCGCATTCGATGTGCTGCGCGCGGTTACCGAACGTGATTCCTACGCCAACCTGGCGCTGCCCGCGCTGCTGCGCGAGCGCGGCATCGAGGGCCGGGACGCCGCCTTCGCCACCGAGTTGACCTATGGCGCCTGCCGCACCCTGGGCCTGCTCGACGCCGTCATCGCCGCCGCGGCCGGCCGTCCGACCGAGCGGATCGACCCCGTGCTGCTCGATCTGCTGCGCCTGGGCGCCTACCAGCTGTTGCGGACCCGGGTCGAGCCGCATGCCGCGGTGTCCACCACCGTCGAACAGGCCGGTATCGAATTCGACACGGCCCGAGCCGGTTTCGTCAACGGTGTGCTGCGAACCATCTCCCGTAGCACCGAGCAGGAGTGGATGGAGCAGCTCGCGCCGCCGGCATCGACCGATCCGGTCGGCCACGCCGCATTCCTGCACGCCCACCCGCGCTGGATCGCCCAGGCCTTCACCGACGCACTCGGCGCCCGGGCCGGTGAGCTCGACGCCCTGCTGACCAGTGACGACGAGCGCCCTGTGGTGCACCTGGCGGCGCGACCCACGGCAATGACGGCAGCCGAGCTGGCCGAACAATCCGACGGCACCGTCGGCCGGTACTCGCCGTATGCGGTGTATCTGCCCGGTGGCGACCCCGGACAACTGGCGGCCGTGCGCGACGGTGCCGCCCAGGTGCAGGACGAGGGCAGCCAGCTGGTGGCGCGCGCCCTTACGCTGGCCGAACTCGACGGCCCGGACAACGGTCGCTGGCTCGACCTGTGCGCGGGCCCGGGCGGCAAGACCGCCCTGCTGGCCTCCATCGGTGCGGCTTCGGGCGCCCGGGTCACCGCGGTCGAGCCCGCACCGCGGCGTGCCGATCTGGTCGAGGAGAACACCCGCGGGCTCGACGTCGACGTCCGGCGCGTCGACGGCCGGGAATCCGGCCTGGAACCCGGCTTCGACCGCGTCTTGGTCGACGCTCCCTGCACCGGGCTGGGCGCATTGCGCCGACGCCCCGAAGCGCGGTGGCGACGCCGGCCCGGCGATGTCCCAGGGCTGGCGAAACTGCAGCGCGAGCTGCTCGCCGCGGCCATCGCGCTGACCCGCCCCGGCGGCGTCGTCCTCTACGCGACCTGTTCGCCACACCTGGCCGAGACGGTCGGGGTGGTGGCCGACGCCGTACGCCGGCATCCGGTGACCCAACTCGACACCCGGGAGCTGTTTGCCCCGGCCGAGGATCTCGGCGACGGACCGCACGTGCAGCTGTGGCCGCACCGGCACGGGACCGATGCGATGTTCGCGGCGGCTCTGAAAGTCGGGAAAGTAGGCTGACCGCCATGGCAGAACCCCGCGCACGCGAGGAGCGCAAGACTCCACTGATCGCCCCGTCCATCCTGTCCGCGGACTTCGCGAGGCTGTCCGATGAGGTCGCCGCGGTAGCTGGGGCCGACTGGCTGCATGTCGACGTGATGGACAACCACTTCGTGCCCAACCTCACGTTGGGTCTGCCGGTGGTGGAGTCCCTGCTCAAGGCGACCGACATCCCGATGGACTGCCATCTGATGATCGACCAACCCGAACGCTGGGCGCCGCCGTACGCCGAGGCCGGCGCCTACAACGTCACGTTCCATGCCGAGGCGACCGACAACCCGATCGGTGTGGCCCGCGACATCCGGGCCGCCGGTGCCAAGGCCGGGCTGTCGGTGAAACCGGGCACCCCGCTGGAGCCCTACCTGGAGATCCTCAAGGAGTTCGACACCCTCCTGGTGATGTCGGTCGAGCCCGGATTCGGTGGGCAGAAGTTCATTCCGGAGGTGCTGGCCAAGGTGAGTACCGCGCGCCGACTCGTCGATGCCGGTGAGCTGACCATCGTCGTCGAGATCGACGGCGGCATCAACGCCGACACCATCGAACAGGCCGCCGAGGCCGGTGTGGACTGCTTCGTCGCCGGTTCCGCGGTGTACAGCGCCGCCGATCCGGCCGCCGCCGTGAAATCCCTGCGCCGGCAGGCCGCCACCGCTTCCCGACATCTGACACTGTGACGCCCGAGGCCGCGATGCGGCTGGCCATCGAGCAGGCCGAACAGGTCAAAGGCACGACCTATCCCAATCCGCCGGTCGGAGCGGTGATCCTGGACGCCGACGGTCAGATCGCCGGTGTCGGCGCGACGCAACCGGTTGGCGGTCCGCACGCCGAGGTGGTCGCGTTGCAGGCGGCGGGGGACCGGGCCAAGGGCGGCGCCGCCGTCGTCACCTTGGAACCGTGCAATCACCACGGCCGCACCCCACCGTGCGTGGATGCGCTTCTGGCAGCCGGCATTTCGACGGTCACCTATGCGGTGTCCGACCCCAACCCGGCAGCGGCCGGCGGCGCCCAACGGCTCGTCGACGCGGGCGTCACCGTCAGCCCCGGTGCGCTCGCCGACGAGGTCGAGCAGGGTCCGTTGCGGGAATGGCTGCACAAGCAGCGCACCGGATTGCCGTATGTCACATGGAAATTCGCGACGAGTGTGGACGGTCGCAGCGCGGCCGCCGACGGTTCCAGCCAGTGGATCACCAGCGAGGCGGCGCGGGCCGACGTCCATCGCAAGCGGGCGGCGGCCGATGCGATCGTGGTCGGAACCGGCACGGTGTTCTTCGACGATCCGACATTGACGGCACGGAATGCCGACGGCACGTTGACAACTCATCAACCGCTACGGGTGGTGGTCGGCATGCGCGAGGTGTCCTCGGATGCCAATGTGCTCAACGACGATTCCCACACGATGCTCATCCGTACCCACGATCCGCACGAGGTGATGCGCTCGCTGGGGGATCGGACCGACGTGTTGCTGGAGGGCGGGCCGACGCTGGCCGGCGCGTTCCTGCGCGCGGGCGTGGTCAACCGGATCCTGGCCTATGTGGCACCGATTTTGCTGGGGGGCCCGATCACGGCGGTCGACGACATCGGCGTGCCCAGCATCACGCACGCTCAGCGGTGGCGATTCGACGGCATCACAGCGATCGGGCCGGATGTCCGACTGAGCCTCGTGCCCAACTGAGAGGCATCTCGCAGCAGACGGACAGTCCTGATTAGGGTGACCTAAGTTAGGCTCGTTGCATACCGCGCGGACGCGGCAGTGATCGGTACACTCGTACCAGAGCGCGTTCACTGCCGAATATGCGCCGGGTGAACACGAGCAAAGGACACGAGCATGACTGCACTGCAGGACTGGCTCCCCTTCCCGACATCAGCCTCGAGAACGATGGCGTCCCGAATGACCCCCCGCACGATCCGGGCGCTGGTGCGCGTCCCGTTACGCATGGCGCTGCCCGGTCGGCCGGTGCCGGCCGACCGGGAACCACGCTTGCTGAACCCTGGGATCGAACGCTGCTGAACTGATCAGCTCGAGCGGTGGCGTCCCGGCGGCTGATTCGGCAACTGAACCGGCTCGTCGCCGCTCTGGACCGGTAGAACCTCCGTCGCGGCGTACAGCTGCCCGGTGGAAAAATCGCGATCGTCATCGACGTCGTCAGTGGGCTCTGCATCCACCGCGTCGGCGTGCTCACGGCGGCCACTGATCAGCAGCCCCAACAGCGCCCCGACCACACAGACCACGGCCGCGATCTCGAAGATGTCGCCGTACATCATCACGTAGGCCTCGCGATACCGCACGGCCTGTGCGCTCAGTCGCTCGGCCAGCGTCATGGTGCGTGAGCTGTCGGCGGCGGCCAGGGTGGCCAGGTGCTGGTTGAACCGGTAGAAGCCCCAGGCCGACAGTGAGGCGATGCCGATGAGCATGCCGATCATGCGGGCCACCACCACGGCCGCCGACGCGATGCCGTGCTGCGCGTCGGGCACCACGCGCAGCGTCGCCGAGGTCAGGGGACCGATCACCAGCCCCAACCCCAGGCCCACGATCGCCAGATCGGTGTCGAGCGTCGGAAGGCTGAACAGCATCAGGTTGTGCCGGGCGGTCTCCACGTCGGCCGACCAGTGCGCCACCAGCAAGAAGCCACCGGCGGCGATCAGCAGACCGAGAAACGCGATGATCCGGTCGCCGACTCGAGTGGCCAGCCAGCCGCCGATCACCGCGCCGATCGGCAATGCGATCAGAAAGTGCAGCAGCAGGAACGCCGCCTGGTTCTGGTCTTTGCCGAGCACGCCCTGCCCGAACAGCTCGACGTTGACCAGGGTGACCATCAACGCCGCACCGGCACACAGCGAGGCCGCCAGCGCCGCCAGGAAGGGGCGGAAGTGGATGCCGGCCGGCTCGATGAGGCGGGTCTTGGCCACCTTCTCCCAGGCGAAGAACGCCACTGCGGCCACCAATGCGCCGATCAGTACCGGGAGGCCCCAGCTGGGCAGCACCTGCTTGCCGTCGGGTTCGGGGTTGTAGAGGCCGACGACGGCCAGCCCCAGCGCGATCGCCAGCAGCACCCCGCCGACCACGTCGACCTTCTCCGGTGGCTGGTCGCGGTCTCTGGACGGCAGGCTGAAGTGGATCAGCACCATCGCCAGCACGGCCAGCGGCACGTTGACCCAGAACACCGCCTGCCAGTGGTGGAACAACCAGACCAGCCCGATGCCGTACATCGGGCCCAGCACCGCGCCGAGTTCCTGCGCGGCACCGACCCCACCGAGAACCCCGGCCCGGTTACGGGCCGACCACAGGTCGGCGGCCAGGGCCAGTGTGACGGGCAGCAACGCGCCGCTGGCCGAACCCTGGATGACGCGCCCGATCACCAACGGAACCAGGTCGGTGGACAGTGCGGTGATCACCGAGCCGATCGCGAACCCGCCGAGGCCCACCTGGATGAGCATCTTGCGGCCGAACCGGTCCGAGGCCCGCCCCAGCAGCGGCATGGCGGCGATATACCCGAGCAGATAGCCGGTGATGATCGGCGTGACCTGCTGAATCTGGTTGATCGCGATGCCGACATCTCGCATGATGTCGACCATGATCGTGATCACCACATAGGTGTCGAGCGCGCCGAGCAGCACCGCCAGGCTGCCCGCGCCGATCGCGATCCGCCGATTCCCCCGGGAGGTCAGCGTCCCCGCGCCCTGCATCAGGAACCAGGCTTGGTGACGGTGACCTGCTTGCCCCAGTCCGACAGCGTCATGGTGATGCTGGTGTCGGGCTTGGGCTCGATCTTGGCCTGCAGCAGCGCATGGTCACCCTCTTCGGCGATCCAGGCGGTGGCCGGCACCTGCCCGCTGGCCTCCAACTGCGGTGCGATCTTGTTGACCGCGTCGGCGCTGACCGTGCCGGTCACCCGGACTCCTTCGGTGCCGTTGATCGACTCGCGGTCCTCGGCCTTGGCGTCGCTGAAATTCGCCAACAGGTTGGACAGACCCGTCTCGGGGTTCAGGATGGCCGACACGTCGTAGATGTCGGCGGCCGGACCGTAGGAGGACAGCGGGTCACCGGGGGTCAGCGCGGCGAACAGCTCACCGTCGGCGACGACGAACTTGGCGTCGGAGATCTTCTGACCCATGAAGTTGAGGTTCACCGTGCCCTGAGCGGCGACCGCGGGGGTGTTGGTGAGATCGCCTTCGAGCTTTTCGATCGGCAGCCGCTTGATCTCGCCGGTCACCCCCAGATTCAGGTGCACACTCTGGTAGGCCTTCGTGGTCGCCGAGGACTCCTGCAGCAGCGTGGCTGCATCGGGCAGGGGCTCGGTGGATTTCTCCGGTGACGACGAACAACCGGCGACCAGGGCGCCGGTGGCCAGGACGGTGGCGAGCAGGGACTGGACGGCGAAGCGTGGGCGCGTCTGCATGACTGCATAGTAGAGGTTGGTCGCGCACGGTTGTTTTATCTGAACGCATCCACCGCCGATCGGCCGAGGCTGATTCACCTGTCGGTCGTTTGCTGTCGAGGATGCGGTCCGACGATATTGCCGGCTGTCGTTGTCAATATCGGTGAAACGCGGTAATCGATTGTGCCGCAGCAGTTTTCATCGTCGACGGGGCTGAACCGGTGACGCTGACCGGCGCCCACCGAGCGGGCGGCGCATCGGCCTGTCCGGTGGCGTCTAACCTGGTGACGTGTTCACCGGAATCGTCGAAGAACTCGGTGAGGTCGTCGACAAACAGGACCTCAGCGATGCCGCCCGATTTGTCATCCGTGGTCCGGTGGTGACCGCCGATGCCCGCCATGGCGATTCGATAGCGGTCAACGGCGTGTGCCTGACCGTGGTCGAGGTATTGGCCGACGGCAGCTTCAGTACCGATGTCATGGCCGAGACGCTGACCAGGTCGAGCTTGGCCGCGCTGTCCGCCGGGTCGGCGGTGAACCTGGAGCGCGCGGCCGCGGTCAACAGCCGGCTGGGCGGTCACATCGTGCAGGGGCACGTCGACGGCACGGGCCAGGTGGTGGCCCGTACGCCGTCGGAGCACTGGCAGGTGGTCCGCATCTCGATGCCGGCGACGCTGTCGCGGTACCTGGTGGAAAAGGGCTCGATCACCGTCGACGGCATCTCGCTGACGGTGTCGGCGCTGGGCCGCGACGATTCCGGTGACTGGTTCGAGGTGTCACTGATCCCGACCACGCTGGCGTCGACCACGTTGGGCGAGGCCGCGGTGGGCACCCCGGTCAACCTCGAGGTCGACGTCATCGCCAAGTACGTCGAACGGCTGTTGAGTCACCGGGACTGACCCTTCTGCCTCGGCTGCCGGTGCCCTGACCAGAACGAATGTCGTCCGCGTCACATCCACGCGGGGCTACGGGGATCATTTGGCCGCAGCCCATGGTTCATACTGGAGTCGGCACCTGGTCCCGCGTCGGGGCCGGGAATTCGAACAGGCAAGGTGGCACAGATGACCAGGCTCGATTCCGTCGAGAGGGCGATAGCCGATATCGCGGCGGGCAAAGCCGTGGTGGTGATCGACGACGAGGACCGCGAGAACGAGGGCGATCTCATCTTCGCGGCCGAGAAGGCCACCCCCGAGCTGGTTGCGTTCATGGTCCGCTACACCTCCGGTTACCTGTGCGTGCCGCTGGACGGCGAGATCTGCGATCGGTTGGGCCTGTTGCCGATGTACGCGGTCAACCAGGACAAGCACGGCACCGCCTACACCGTCACGGTGGACGCGAGAAAAGATGTGGGAACAGGCATCTCGGCGTCGGACCGGGCCACCACGATGCGTGCCCTGGCCGATCCGTCGACCGTTCCCGACGACTTCACCAAGCCCGGCCACGTGGTTCCGCTGCGCGCCAAGGACGGTGGCGTGCTGCGTCGCCCGGGACACACCGAGGCTGCCGTCGACCTGGCCCGGCTGGCCGGGCTGCAGCCCGCCGGCGCGATCTGCGAGATCGTCAGCCAGAAGGACGAAGGCGACATGGCGCGCACCGACGAGCTGCGGGTCTTCGCCGACGATCACGACCTGGCCTTGATCTCGATCGCCGATCTGATCGAGTGGCGGCGCAAGCACGAAAAGCACATCGAGCGCATCGCCGAGGCGCGGATCCCCACCCGGCACGGTGAGTTCGTGGCGGTGGGCTACAAGAGCATCTACGAGGACGTCGAGCACGTTGCGCTGGTGCGCGGCGATATCTCCGGACCGGCCTCCGACGGTCACGATGTCCTGGTGCGGGTGCACTCCGAATGTCTGACCGGCGACGTGTTCGGCTCGCGGCGCTGCGACTGCGGCCCGCAGCTGGATGCAGCGATGGCGATGGTGGCGCGGGAAGGCCGCGGCGTCGTTCTCTACATGCGTGGGCACGAGGGCCGCGGTATCGGCCTGATGCACAAGCTGCAGGCCTATCAGTTGCAGGACGCCGGCGAAGACACCGTCGACGCGAACCTCAAGCTCGGGCTGCCTGCCGACGCGCGCGATTACGGCATCGGGGCGCAGATCCTGGTTGATCTCGGTATCCGTTCCATGCGGCTGCTGACCAACAACCCGGCCAAGCGGGTCGGCCTGGACGGCTACGGGCTGCACATCATCGAGCGGGTTCCGTTGCCGGTGCGGGCGAATTCGGAGAACATCCGCTACCTGATGACCAAGCGCGACCGGATGGGCCACGACCTCATCGGGTTGGAAGATTATGACGAAGCGGTGAGCATGGACGACTACGACGAGGCGGTGTACCTGCTGGGTGACCGCAGGCCGTCCGGCACGACCGATTCGGGTTCGAGCCTGTGAGCGGTCACGGAGTCCCGGATCTGCCCCAGGTCGACGCGTCGGATGTGAAACTGGCAATCGTGGCCAGCACCTGGCACACCACCATCTGCGACGCGTTGCTGGATGGCGCGCGCAAGGTCGCCACCGCGGCCGGGATCGCCGAACCGACGGTGGTGCGTGTGCTCGGCGCCATCGAAATCCCCGTGGTGGCACAGGCTTTGGCGGCGACGCACGACGCGGTGGTGGCGTTGGGCGTGGTGATCCGCGGTCAGACCCCGCATTTCGACTACGTCTGCGATGCGGTGACGCAGGGCTTGACCCGCGTCTCGTTGGATGCGGCGACCCCGGTCGCCAACGGTGTGCTGACCACCAACAACGAGGAGCAGGCCCTGGACCGGGCAGGCCTGGCGGATTCCAGCGAGGACAAGGGCGCGCAGGCCGCGGCCGCCGCCCTGTCCACGGCGCTGACGTTGCGAGAGCTGCGCGCCGACGCGTGACGCACAGATGACCGATAAGAAGACCGACGACGGCTGGGATGTTGACATCCGGCCGTATCGCACACCGTTATTCGCGTATGGCGCGGCACTGATCATCTTCGCCGCGCATGTCGCGGTCGGTGTGTTGTTGAAGGTGGGTTCCACCGGAGTGGTGTTCCAGACCTCCGACCAGGTGGCCATCGCACTCCTGGGGGCGATCATCGCGTGCGTGGTGCTGATGTTCGCCCGGCCGCGGCTGCGGGTTGGTCCGGCCGGGATGGCTGTGCGGAACCTGGTGAGCTTCAAGGTGATTCCCTGGTCCGAGGTGGTCGGCGTCGAGTTCCCGGCCGGGGCCCGCTGGGCCCGGCTCGATCTGCCCGACGACGAGTACATCCCGTTGATGGCGATCCAGGCGATCGACAAGGAGCGGGCCGTGGCGGCCATGGACGACGTTCGCGAGCTGATCGAGCGTTACCGTCCCCAAACCGGGTGATACCGACCGGTCAACCGGCGTCGCCGAGCACCATGCCCTCCCGCCGCGGGTCGGCGCCACCGATCCAGCCCGACGTCGTGCGCACCAGCGCCGACAGCCCGCTGGACTGATCGTCCAGTGACACCTGGTGTCCGAGTGCCCGCAGACCTTCGACCAGTTGATCGCGGTCACCGTTGGCAACCGTGTCGACCGACGGATGTTCCCCGCCGACGTTGGTGACGGGCGTGTTGGCCGCACCGAAGTCGATCATGGACACCGCCTGCTGTGGGTCCAAATTCCAATCCATGATGCCGACAAGGCTTTTCACCACGAATTGGACGATGACCGCACCGCCGGGGGAACCCAGCACCGCATACACCGGCCCACGCTTCGGGCCTGCCATGTCGAACACCAGGGTGGGTGCCATGGTGCTGCGCGGACGCTTGCCGGGTTGGACCCGGTTGGGGATCGGATGCCCTTCCAGGCTGGTCGGCTCGGCGGAGAAGTCGGTGAGCTGGTTGTTGAGCAGGAATCCGTCGACCATGTGGAAGGAGCCGAAGGCGGATTCGATGGTGGTGGTCAGTGACGCCGCATTGCCGAAGCTGTCGATCACGCTGATCTGGCTGGTGCCGTGCTCGGGAGCCGGCGGCACGGTGATCGGTGGGGCGAAGTCCCCGGGTGCGGCCACACCCATCGTGTGTGCCCGGGAGATCAGTGCGGCCCGGCCGGTGAGGTAGGCGCCGTTGAGGAGGGTGTAGGCCGACCCACCGGGCAACGGCACGAAATCGGTGTCGGCGACGTAGCGATCTCGGTCGGCGTAGGCGAGCCGTTCGGCCTCTGAGATCAGATGTACCCCCGTCACCGACGGGTGACCGCCGTTGAGGTCGAGCCGGGTGGGTTTGTAGTCGCTCATCGGGAAGTGCTCAAGGATGCCGAGGGTGGCTGCCACCGCGATGCCTCCCGAGGACGGCGGTGGCATGCCGCAGATCTCGCGTCCGCGGTAGCTGGTACACACCGGGTCGCGTTCTTTGGCCCGGTAGCCGGCGAGGTCCTGCTCGGTCATGGCGCTGGGCGTGCGGCCGCCGGCGGTGTCGGTGGCGGCGGCCACGATCGCCCGGGCGATGTCGCCGGTATAGAACGCCTGAGCTCCTTCGGATGCGATGGCGCCCAGTGTTTTTGCATAGGCCGGATTCGTCATGCGGGTGCCCACCGGCTTCGGGCTGCCGTCGGGGTTGAGGAAATACTCACCGGCGGTCGGATCCAGCCGGAGTTGCGGTGCGGCGTCCTCGATCGCCGCTGCCAGGCGTGGACTCACGTCGAATCCACGGTCGGCGATCGACACGGCGGGATCGAACAGGTCGCGCCAGGCCTTCTTGCCGAACTGGCGATGGACGTCGTCGAGCAGGCGCACGATGCCCGGCACTCCGATGGATCGGCCCGACGAGCGCGCGTCGGGTTGGGGCGGCGTGCGGTCGGTGTCGGACACCCAGCGCAGGTAGTTCTCGGTGGCTGCGGCCGGTGCGGTTTCGCGGCCGTCAAACGCATGTAGCGCGTTGCCCGCCGCGTCGTAGTACAGCAGGAAGCCGCCCCCGCCGATGCCGGATGCCTGCGGTTCGACGAGACCGAGCACGGCCTGCGCGGTCACCAGGGCGTCGGCAGCCGTCCCGCCGTCGCGCAGCACTTTGCAGGCGGCTTCGGATGCCAGGGGATTGGCGGTGGCCACCATATAGGTGGCGGTACGTACGGCCGTCATGTCGCTGCGGTAGCCGGTGCCGATCTCGGGTTTGGTGGCCAGATCGCGGGTGGGCTGCGGCGTCGGCAGCAGGGCCGGGGCCGCGGGAGGGGGCTTTGCTGTCGGCGTGCCGTTGGACAGCATCTGGCACGGCACGGCGCCGGTCCCCGCCGGGCGCTCGCTGCCGCCGGCGCATCCGGCAAGGATCACTGCGACGACACTGAGCAGGGCGATGACCGCACGCGTAGACGCCAGCAACCGCACAGTTCGACGGTAGCGGAGTTCAGTCGGATCGCGGCAGTAACCTGGAAACCGTGCCCGATCCAGCGACGTACCGGCCGGCGCCCGGATCGATACCTGTGGAGCCTGGCGTATACCGGTTCCGTGACCCGCACGGTCGGGTCATCTACGTCGGCAAGGCCAAGAGTCTCCGCAGCCGTCTGACGTCGTACTTCGCCGACATCGCGAGCCTGGCGCCGCGTACCCGGCAGATGGTGATGACGGCCGGCAGCGTCGAGTGGACGGTGGTCACCACCGAGGTCGAGGCGCTGCAGCTGGAGTACAACTGGATCAAGGAGTTCGATCCACGCTTCAACATCCGCTACCGCGACGACAAGACGTATCCGGTGTTGGCGGTCACACTCAACGAGGAGTATCCGCGTCTGATGGTGTACCGCGGGCCGCGCCGCAAGGGAGTCCGCTATTTCGGCCCCTATTCGCACGCCTGGGCCATCCGCGAGACGCTCGACCTGCTCACCCGAGTTTTCCCGGCCAGAACCTGCTCGGCTGGAGTGTTCAAGCGCCACAAGCAGATCGATCGTCCATGCCTGCTCGGCTACATCGACAAATGCTCGGCACCGTGCATCGGCCGGGTCAGTGCCGAGGAGCACCGGCGGATCGTGTTGGACTTCTGCGACTTCCTGGCCGGCAAAACCGACCGGCTGGCCCGCGACATGGAGCAGCAGATGACGGCGGCCGCCGAGGCGTTGGACTTCGAGCGGGCCGCCCGGTTGCGTGACGACATCGCGGCGCTCAAGCGGGCGCTGGAGAAACAGGCCGTGGTGCTCGGCGACGGCACCGATGCCGACGTGGTGGCATTCGCCGACGACGATCTCGAGGCGGCCGTGCAGGTGTTCCACGTGCGGGGTGGCCGGGTGCGTGGGCAACGTGGCTGGATCGTCGAGAAGTCTTCGGAGCCGGAGGCGACCGGTGATTCGGAGCCGGAGGCGACCGGTGATTCGGAGCCGGAGGCGACCGGTGATTCGGGTCCAGAGCAATCCGGGCGACAACAATTGGTCGAGCAATTCCTCACCCAGTTCTACGGCGAGCAGGCCGAACTCGGCGGTGCGGCCGACGAGGCCACCAATCCAGTGCCGCGGGAGGTCCTGGTGCCGGTGCTGCCGCCGAATGCCGACGAACTGGCGGCGTGGCTGTCGGGACTTCGCGGTTCGCGGGTAAGCCTGCGGGTGCCCCTGCGTGGCGACAAACGCACCTTGGCCGAGACCGTGCAGCGCAACGCGCGGGAGGCGCTGGCCCAGCACAAGCTGAAGCGCGCCGGTGACTTCAACGCGAGATCCGAAGCACTGCAGAGCATTCAGGACAACCTAGGGCTGGCCGACGCTCCGCTGCGGATCGAATGCGTCGATATCAGCCATGTGCAGGGCACCGATGTGGTGGCCTCGCTCGTGGTGTTCGAGGACGGTCTTCCGCGCAAGTCGGATTACCGGCATTACGCGATCCGGGAGGCCGCCGGTGACGGCCGCTCCGATGACGTCGCGTCGATCGCGGAGGTGACGCGCCGGCGATTTTTGCGGCACGTGGCCGACAGCCAACCCGACCCGAGCGCTGAACAACGTCCGCGCCGGTTCGCCTATCCACCCAACCTGTTCGTAGTGGACGGCGGTGCACCTCAGGTGAATGCGGCCTCGGCAGTGCTCGAGGAGTTGGGCGTCACGGACGTCGCGGTGATCGGATTGGCCAAGCGGTTGGAAGAGGTGTGGGTGCCGGGGGAGCCCGATCCGGTGATCTTTCCCCGCAACAGTGAAGGGCTGTATCTGCTGCAGCGGGTGCGCGACGAGGCGCACCGATTCGCGATCAGCTACCACCGCAGCAAACGGTCCAAGAGGATGACGGCGTCGGCGCTGGATTCGGTGCGTGGGTTGGGCGAGCAGCGACGTAAGGCGTTGGTGATGCATTTCGGTTCGGTGGCCCGGCTCAAAGAGGCCACGGTCGAGGAGATCACCGCGGTGCCGGGGATCGGGGTGGCGACGGCGAGGGCGGTCCTGGCTGCGCTCGGCGGCGAGCCGCCAAGTGTGCCGAGCGGCGAGCCGCCAGTTGAAAATGGTGATCGGCTAAGTGAGACCAGCGTCGGACTGGGCGTTTCAGGGACGCCCGCAACGGATGTCGAGGATGATCGACGCAGGGTGTCGGGATGACGGATGACGGAGACATGAGCAGCCAGGCGGATCGCGCATGAATGAACACCTGCGCGAGAGCGGGATTGTCGGTGGTGCAGACGCAGACTCGGATATCGACGTGGTGTTGGTCACCGGCCTGTCTGGAGCGGGCCGTGGCACCGCCGCCAAGGTGTTGGAGGATCTCGGCTGGTACGTCGCCGACAATCTCCCGCCGGAGCTGATCGCGCGCATGGTCGAGCTGGGCTTGGCTGCCGGATCACGGATCACCCAGTTGGCCGTGGTGATGGATGTGCGCTCGCGTGGCTTCACCGGAGACCTGGACTGGGTCCGCAATGAGCTGGCGGCCAGGAGCATCACGCCGCGGGTGTTGTTCCTCGAGGCCTCCGACGACATTCTGGTGCGTCGCTACGAGCAGAACCGGCGGAGTCACCCGCTGCAGGGCACACAGACCCTGGCCGAAGGCATCGCCGCCGAGCGTGTGTTGTTGGCACCGGTTCGCGCGGCGGCCGATCTGGTGATCGACACCTCGGCACTGCCGGTGCCGGCGTTGCGGGAGAGCATCGAGCGGGCGTTCGGCGGTGAGACGGTGTCCTACACGAACGTCACCGTGGAGTCTTTCGGCTACAAATACGGACTGCCGATGGATGCCGACACGGTGATGGATGTGCGGTTCCTACCGAACCCACACTGGGTCGACGAGTTACGTCCGCACACCGGCCAGCATGCGGATGTGCGCGACTACGTGCTCGGCCAACCGGGCGCCAGAGAGTTTCTCGACACCTACCATCGTCTGTTGGACGTGGTGATCGCCGGATACCGCCGGGAGGGGAAGCGTTATATGACCGTCGCCATCGGGTGCACCGGCGGCAAACATCGCAGCGTGGCGATTGCCGAGGCGCTGGCGGAACGGTTGCAGGGCGGTGACGGGCTGACGGTGCACGTGTTGCACCGGGATCTGGGTCGCGAATGACCGCCCGCATCGTCGCCCTCGGCGGAGGGCATGGTCTGTACGCCACGTTGTCGGCCGCCCGCAGGCTGAGCCCGCATGTGACGGCCGTGGTGACGGTGGCCGATGACGGGGGCTCATCGGGGCGGTTGCGCAGCGAACTCGATGTCGTGCCTCCCGGTGACTTGCGAATGGCCTTGGCGGCGTTGGCCTCTGACAGCCCCCACGGGCGGCTGTGGGCGACCATCATCCAGCACCGGTTCGGAGGCAGCGGGGCATTGGCCGGTCACCCGATCGGCAATCTGATGTTGGCGGGTCTCAGCGAGGTGCTGGCCGATCCGGTCGCCGCGCTCGACGAGCTGGGCCGCATTCTCGGCGTCAAGGGCCGGGTGCTGCCGATGTGTCCGATCGCACTGCAGATCGAGGCCGATGTCGCGGGTCTGGAAACCGATCCCAGGATGAGCCGGGTGATCCGCGGTCAGGTGGCGATCGCCACCACGGTGGGCAAGGTGCGTCGGGTCCGGCTGCTGCCGGGCGATCCGCCGGCCACCCGGCAGGCCGTGGAGGCCATCATGGCCGCCGATCTCGTGGTGCTCGGCCCCGGTTCGTGGTTCACCAGTGTGATTCCGCACGTTCTGGTGCCGCAGTTGGCGGCGGCGTTGCGTTCGACGACGGCGCGCCGCGCACTCGTGCTGAACCTGGCGGCAGAACCCGGCGAGACGGCAGGGTTTTCGGCGGAGCGCCACATTCATGTGCTGGCCCAGCATGCACCCGATTTCAGCGTGCATGACATCATCGTCGATGCCAGCCGGGTGCCGAGCGACCGGGAACGGGAGCAACTCAGCCGCACCGCCAACATTCTCAACGCTCGCGTGGAGTTTGCTGACGTGTCTCGACCTGGTACACCTTTACATGACCCGGCGAAATTGGCCGCGGTGCTGGAGGGCGTCCGGTTGCGTGCGTCGACACCTGGGCGGGCCGTGCCAGAATCGACCGTTCCCACACCGGCTCCGAGGTCGGTCGATGTCGCACATCGGGAACCGGCGCCGAACACACCGAGAGGGGACAATCCGTGGCGATGACAGCCGAGGTGAAAGACGAGCTGAGTCGCCTCGTAGTCAACTCGGTGAGCGCACGCCGCGCGGAGGTGGCCTCGCTGCTGCGCTTTGCCGGTGGTCTGCACATCGTCGCGGGTCGCGTGGTGGTGGAAGCCGAGGTGGATCTCGGCATCATCGCACGGCGGCTCCGCAAGGACATCTACGACCTGTACGGCTACAACGCGGTGGTGCATGTGCTGTCCGCCAGCGGTATCCGCAAGAACACACGTTATGTGGTGCGGGTGGCCGCGGACGGCGAGGCGCTGGCCCGGCAGACCGGCCTGCTCGATCTGCGCGGCCGGCCGGTGCGTGGCCTGCCCGCGCAGGTGGTCGGCGGCAGCGTCGGCGATGCCGAGGCCGCCTGGCGCGGAGCGTTTCTCGCCCACGGCTCGTTGACCGAGCCGGGACGCTCGTCGGCGCTGGAGGTCAGCTGCCCCGGTCCGGAGGCGGCGTTGGCCCTCGTCGGTGCGGCCCGCCGGCTCGGGGTGAGCGCCAAGGCGCGTGAAGTCCGCGGCAGTGACCGGGTCGTGGTGCGCGACGGCGAGGCGATCGGTGCACTGCTGACCCGGATGGGGGCGCAGGACACCCGGTTGACGTGGGAGGAGCGGCGCATGCGCCGCGAGGTCCGCGCGACCGCCAACCGACTGGCCAATTTCGACGACGCGAACCTGCGCCGATCCGCGCGCGCCGCGGTGGCCGCGGCCGCCCGGGTGGAACGCGCGCTGGACATCCTGGGCGACGGGGTACCTGACCATCTGGCCGCCGCCGGCAAGCTGCGGGTCGAACACCGTCAGGCCTCACTGGAGGAGTTGGGCCGGCTCGCAGATCCGCCGATGACGAAAGATGCTGTGGCCGGCCGGATTCGACGTCTGCTGTCGATGGCCGATCGGAAGGCGAAGCAGGAGGGGCTTCCCGACACCGAGTCGGCGGTCACCCCGGATCTGCTCGACGACGCCTGAACGCCTGTCGTGACGGGCATTGTCAACTAGCGAAATCCAATGCTGTCAAATCCTTTTGGCGGTTCCGCGGTATCAGCTGTGTAGTGGATAGCTGCGGTATTCGGGCTCCGGCGGCCCGAATTCGATGGCGTTGTCGTCGAGGCCGTTGGTGATCGTGATCCGGTCGTGGGCGAAGCCGAAACTGACCGCGACCATATCGCTGGCGAAGTCGGTTTCGCTGCCGCTCCACACGAGAAGTTCGACGGTGTGAAGCTGTTGTCCGTGAAAGGCTGCAAGCCGTAGACATGCGTCGTCTCGCCACGCCAGGGAGATGTCCTTCGGGTCCTCGCCATAGGCGATCGGCTCACTGGGGTCGATGCTGTTCCAGGTGATGGACAGATCGTCGACTTTCTGGTGGGTGAGCTCTACCTGCTCGCCCTCGAAGTCGAACAAGACCGGCCAGTCGGCGTACCACTCATCGCGGACGTGGTTCCAGACCAGCCAGCTGTTGGTGAGGCGGCGACCGACCTGTGCGTGCAATCGAAGCCCGTGGGCACGGGCAATCGTGTGACGCCCGGTGAGCCATTGCGGCTGGTACCCCCGAATCCCTAAGTACGACATCCGCCGATTATCCCGAGCGGCCGCTGGACAGGCTCTTGAATATTTCGGATAGCGATCACTATCCGAAATTGCAGATAACGGTTACTATCTGAAATATGGTCGACGATCGACGTGACGACGAAGCGGCGCCGGTGCGCCGGACGCGGGCCGAGAACCAGGCCCGAACCCGGGCGGCACTCTTGGACGCGGCCGCCCAGACCTGCGCCAGAAAGGGCTACGCCGCGGCGTCGGTCGACGAGATCGCCGCGGCCGCGGGGTATTCGGTCGGTGCCGTGTATTCCAACTTCTCCAGCAAGGAGCAGATGTTCTCCGAGCTGATGAATGAGCGTGCCTCCGGTCGGCTTGACCAGGTGACCCAGTCCCTCTCCGAGAACGACGACGGTCCATTGACCGCTTTGGGTCGGGTGCTCGTCGAGATCGCGGACAACGACATCGAATTCGAGGCGATCCAGGCGGAGTTCTGGCTGCACGCCGTGCGCAACCCCGACGCCATGCAGATCCTGCGAGAGCGGTCGGCCCGCACGCTGGCCTCGCTGCGCGAAATCCTTGCCGCCGCACTGGAGCGCAACAACATCGACGACAGCGTCTCGGTGGACGGATTCGCCGTGGTGGTGCTCGCGCTGTTCCAGGGCCTGATCCGGCAACGGCGTATCGACCCGGACCGGGTCCCGGAGGAACTGTTCGGCCAGGCGCTGGCCTGGCAGTTGGCCGGTATGCCCAAGAAAGACAAGGAATAACCGCGATGGATCCGATCCGGATCGGGCTCTACGCCATGCCCGCCTTCTTCGTCCTCATGGCGGTCGAGTTCCTCAGTTACCGCTTCGACAAAGACGATGATCCGCGGCCCCGGGCCGGCATCTCCTGGCGGGACACCGGCACCAACCTCTCGATCTATGTGCTGGGATTCATCCTGCGGCCGTTGGACAAATTCATCGCGGTCCCGATGGTCGCGATCGCGGCATCCGTGACCCCGCTGCACCTCTCGGCATCGCACTGGTGGGTCTGGGTGCTGGCCATCGTGCTGGCCGATCTGGCCTACTACCTGCAACACC
>NZ_MBEJ01000019.1 GCF_001953975.1 Mycobacterium sp. NS-7484 | reverse complement strand
CCCGACCGACTGCGGCACACCCTTGGCAATGAACAGGCAGTACAGGCCACCGAGGATCATGTGGACGTAGACGACGATCTGGAAGAGCGCGACGCCTTCGCTGTCCAGTGCGTCGAGGAATCGATCGATGCCCCGGCGCGCTCTGCGCAGGATCACAGCTCGTCGGCTGCGTCGATGATGGGGGCGTTGCGGGTGAGGAATACGCCGATGGCTCCAACGAATGCGATGCCGCTGGCGATGGGCCCGACCCAGCCGGCCGGTATCCAGGTGGTGAACGTCTCGACGGCCGAGGTGGCGAGTGTGCCGATGGCTGCGACGCCGGCGACGGCGAACTTGCGGATCTGGCTCGGGGTGTACTTGCCGATCTTCATGACGGTTCCTCTCATCGGGGGTCTAGCGGCGAAATGCGGCGACGTGATCGCAGGCGACTTGAATACCGGTGCGCCCGTTGAACTCCGGTTTGGGCAAGTGGTACTCGCCGTGGGCCTGCAGGCCGGGCAGCGCAGCCAGCAGCGTGATCAGGTCGGGGATGTTGGTGAGCACGCCCTGGACCGATAGCAGTTCGATGAGTTTCGGGTTGGGCTTGTCCTTGGCGCCGAGCACACCGCCCATCACGGTGCCGAGTACTCCGGCGGGTGCGCCGGTGGCGCCGGCCAGGATCGGCACGGCGAGCGGGCTGGCCAGGCCGGCGGCGCCGAGGAACGGTGCGACCAGGTTGATCAGTGCGGGCACGATGATCTGCGCGGAGTAGACGACGAACGGCAGTTCGGTTTCCGCGCGGATAAACCACTCGTAGAACAAGGGCCGGATGTCGTCGGCGACTTCGGCGTAGAAGTCGCCCTTGGTGGTGATGTTGCGGATCAGGGCCCGCAGCCACGCCGGCCGGACCTTGCGGGCGATGCCGGTCTTCTCCTTCGACGGGTTGCCGAACTGGATGACACCGTTGATGCGGTCGCGGATCAGCTCGAATTCGCCGCCGCCGCCGAACAGGTGCTCGACTGCGTCCTCGATGCCGTCGGCGGACTGGGAGTATCCGGAGAACCACAGCTCGACCTCGACGCGGGCGTTGCGGTCGAGGCGGCGGGCCGCCACCGCCTCGATGACGTCGGGGTTGGTGCGCAGCAGCCGCGCCAGTTCGGCGGCCAGGCCGGCGATGACGTCGAGGTAGGACAGGTCCGGCGGGCCACCCATCAGTCCGAGGTATCCGCCTTTCGGGTAGCCGACGGGCTGGTGGTTGAGCTTGAGCACCTTCTTGCACCATTCGCCGAGCTCGAACGACGGCCCGGCCCACCAGTCCGCACCGGAGCCGGGGGCGGTGTAGATCCAGATCTTGCGTCGCGGCTCGGCCGTGATGCCGGCGTAGCCGACGAGCGCCGCGGTGGCTTCGTCGAACACACCGGTGATCGGGATCGCGTGGCCGGCGGCGACGAGGCGGCGTTGCATTTCGCGGGTGAACTCGGCGTCGCTGTTGCCGTAGTAGCCGTCGACCGGGCCCATGAGGTTGGCGTACGACTCCGCGTACGACCGGGCCCAGCGCTGCCAATGCG
>NZ_MBEJ01000018.1 GCF_001953975.1 Mycobacterium sp. NS-7484 | reverse complement strand
TTCGAAGACCTCGTGCAGGAGACAATGCTCAAGGCGTTCAGCAGCTTTCACACTTTCGCCGACGGCACCAACATCAGGGCGTGGCTGTTCAAGATTCTGACGAACACCTGGATCAACTCGTACCGCACGACGCAGCGTCGGCCCGAGGAGGTGCTGGCCGAATCGGTCACCGACGCCCAACTGGCCGCGGCGCTGGCCGGTTCTCCGATCGAGTTGGCCTCGGCCGAGCTCGCCGCGCTGGAATCCATGGGCGACGACGAGGTGCGGCGGGCCATGGAGGCACTGCCCGATTTCCAGCGGGTCATCGTGTACTACGCCGACGTCGAGGGCTACCACTACCGCGAAATCGCCGCCCTGATGGGCACACCCGTCGGAACCGTGATGTCCCGACTGGCCCGCGGACGAAAGCGGCTGCGGGAGTTGCTCGCCGACGTGGCCCGGGACCGTGGCATCGGCCGCGACGCCGGTAAGGTTCAGGCTGCCGTGCCGTTGTCCTGACTCCGGGCCAGATACCCTCTGGCAACCGCAGTTTCGGCGAGCAGCTTACGCAGATTGCGACGCGCCCGGTGCAACCTCGACATCACAGTGCCAACCGGAATGTCCATGAGCTCAGCGATCTCCTTGTACCGGAAGCACGCGACGTCGGCGTAGTACACGATGACCCGCTGGAAATCGGGCAGTGCCTCCATGGCCCGCCGCACCTCGTCGTCGCCCATGGATTCCAGCGCGGCGAGCTCGGCCGAGGCCAACTCGATCGGAGAACCGGCCAGCGCCGCGGCCAGTTGGGCGTCGGTGACCGATTCGGCCAGCACCTCCTCGGGCCGACGCTGCGTCGTGCGGTACGAGTTGATCCAGGTGTTCGTCAGAATCTTGAACAGCCACGCCCTGATGTTGGTGCCGTCGGCGAAAGTGTGAAAGCTGCTGAACGCCTTGAGCATTGTCTCCTGCACGAGGTCTTCGGCATCCGCGGCGTTGCGCGTGTATCGCCGTGCGGCCCCATAGAGTTGATCCAACAGCGGCAGCGCGTCGCGCTCGAACCGCTCCACCCGCCCGTCGTCGTTCATACCTGCAGCATCACATCTGAACATAACTTGAGGTCAAGCGATTTTCGGACATGTGGCTACCGCAGGCCCGCACTGCCGGTATTGACGGCACGTATCCCGCCGTCACCTTAGGCTCATCGGTTATGAATCGACTCGATCGCTTCTTCGAGATTTCGGCCCGTGGTTCGACGGTGCCCTCCGAGATCCGCGGAGGCCTGGTCACCTTCATCGCGATGGCCTACATCATCGTGTTGAACCCGGTGGTCCTGTCCGGCTCGGCTGACGTCGACGGCAACAAACTCGAGTTCGCCCAGGTTTCGGCCACCACCTGCCTGGCCGCAGGTGTGATGACGATCCTGTTCGGCATCGTCGCGCGGTTACCGTTCGCATTCGCAGCCGGCCTTGGCATCAACTCGTTTCTGGCCACGACCGTGGTCGGCACCCTCACCTGGCCCGAAGCCATGGGCCTGGTGGTCATCGACGGCGTCATCATCGTCGCGCTGGCGGCCAGCGGCTTCCGCCGTCTCGTGTTCGACGCGGTCCCGATGCAACTCAAACTCGCCATCACGGCAGGTATCGGCCTGTTCATCTTGTTCATCGGCCTGGTCGACGCCGGATTCGTCGGCTCGACCGGGCTGCCGTCTCCCCCGGTCGGGCTCGGCACCGGCGGCGTCGGCTCGATCAACACGGTGCCGACCGTCGTCTTCGTGTTCACCTTGTTGGTGACCGGCATCCTGGTAGCGCGGAAAGTGCGTGGCGGCATCCTGATCGGCCTGGTGACGGGCACCGTGGTGGCCGTCATCGTCGAGGCGATCTGGCATCTGGGGTCGGCTCAGGACAAGCCCGGCGGCTGGGGACTGTCGGTGCCCACGTTGTCCGGATCACCGTTCGCCCTGCCGGACCTGTCGTTGGTCGGCGAGGTCAGCATGGGCAGCTTCAGCCGGATCGGCGCGTTGGCCGCGATGATGTTGGTGTTCACCCTGGTCTTCGCGAACTTCTTCGATGCCATGGGCACGATGACGGGGTTGTCGCGGGAGGCCGGGCTGTCCGACTCCCAGGGGAACTTTCCGCGACTGCGCTCGGCGCTGATCGTCGAGGGCGCCGGCGCCGTCGTCGGCGGGTCCGCCTCGGCCTCGTCGAACACCGTCTTCATCGAATCCGGCGCGGGTATCGAGGAGGGCTCGCGCACCGGGTTCGCCAATCTGATCACCGGGCTGCTGTTCCTGGCGGCGATGTTCGTCGCGCCACTGGCCTCCATCGTGCCCACCGAGGTCGCCGCGGCCGCGCTGGTGATCGTCGGCGCGATGATGGTCTCGCAGCTGCGCCACATCGACCTCTCGGAGTTCTCGGTGGCCCTTCCGGTGGTCCTCACCGTGGCGACCATGGCGTTCAGCTATTCGATCGCCAACGGCATCGGCGTGGGCTTCGTGGCCTGGGCCGTGCTGCGGTCGGCCGCGGGCAAGGCCCGTGAGGTCAGTCCGCTGCTGTGGATCGTGGCGGCCGGCTTCATCCTGTACTTTGCCCGCGGATGGATCGAGTCACTCATCGGCATGTAGGTGCCGGTAGCCTTCACGGTCATGGGGATCACGGCATGAGCGCGGGCCTGTTCGGTTTGCTCGACGACATTGCCGCGCTGGCCCGGCTGGCCGCGGCGTCGATCGACGACATCGGCGCCGCGACGGGTAAGGCCACCGCCAAGGCGGCCGGCGTGGTGATCGACGACACCGCGGTCACGCCGCAGTACGTCCACGGCATCACCGCGGACCGCGAGCTGCCGGTGATCAAGCGCATCGCGATCGGATCGCTGCGCAACAAGATCCTGTTCATCCTGCCTGCTGCATTGCTGCTCAGTCAGTTCGCGCCGTGGCTGCTGACGCCGATCCTGATGGTCGGTGCCACGTACCTCTGCTATGAGGGCGCCGAGAAGGTCTGGGGACGCTTCCTCGGCCACGCCGCGCACGGCTCGCACGGCGAGCCCACCACGGCCGTCGGCGGGGACGCCGAAAAGTACATGATCACCGGCGCGATCCGGACCGACTTCATCCTGTCCGCCGAGATCATGGTGATCGCGCTCAACGAAGTCGCCAACCAGACCTTCTGGCCGAGGCTGATCATCTTGGTCGTCGTCGCGCTGGTGATCACCGCCGCGGTATACGGCGTCGTGGCCGGCATCGTGAAGATGGACGACATCGGCCTGCTGTTGGCCCAGCGATCGTCGAAGGTGTCACAGAAGATCGGGCGCGGCCTGGTCGCCGGGATGCCCAAGCTGCTGTCGGCGCTGTCGACGATCGGCACGGTGGCGATGCTCTGGGTCGGTGGACACATCCTGCTCGTCGGCACCGACACCCTGGGCTGGCACACCCTCTACGGGTGGGTTCACCACGCCGAGGAGGCAGTCCGACATGCCGTGGGCGGCGGGTTCGGTGGCGTGCTGGCCTGGCTGACCAACACCGCGGCATCCGCGGTCATCGGCCTGGTGGTCGGCACGGTCGTGGTGGGCGTCATGCACGTGCTGCCGTTCGGCAAGAAGAAGGATGCCGACGCCTAAGAACTGACGCCTAAGAACTTCGGAGCCGCGGCCGCAACCGCTCATCGGCGATCTCCAGCCCTTGCCGCACATCGTCGATCAGGGCCAAACTCTCCGCGATCAGCTCGACGGCCCTGACATCGTGTGGCGCCGGGGCCGGTGTCTCACCGAGCCGGTCTGCCGCCCGCGCCAGCACCGTGACCGCGCCCGTACCGTTGCCGCGCTGGATATGGGTGATGCCCACGGCAAGTTGGGCCAAGCCCTGCCACATCGCGCGGTGTGCCGGTGGCGCCTGCTTCCACGCCGCTTCGAGCACCTCGTGGGCGTTGAATGCCAGCCCCTGATCCAACAACCGTTGCGCGTAGGCCAGTGACTCGTCGGCCGACAGCGCGAGATCGTCGGGGATGCGGGGCACGCCCTGGCTGCCGTGCGGCAATGGCCGGCCCAGGGCATCGCGGGGCCGGCTGTTACGGGCCTTGCCCGATTCGTCACGATCCCGGTCATGATCGGTCATACATCGATTCTCCGCGATACCCATTTCTCCGGCGCAAATCCATGAGCCGTCAAGAACATTTGTGTGCCACGTGACTTCACGTGCCATACTGAGCCCGGACGTTTTTGGTACGTCCGGATTCACAAGAGAGAAGTAAAATATGGCACAGGGAACTGTGAAATGGTTCAACGGCGAAAAGGGCTTCGGCTTCATCGCTCCTGACGGCGGCGCCGCTGACGTCTTCGTTCACTACTCTGAGATCACCGGAAGCGGATTCCGCTCCCTCGATGAGAACCAGCGAGTCGAGTTCGAGATCACCCAGGGTGCCAAGGGCCCCCAGGCAGTGGGAGTCACGGCGATCTGATCGCCCCCAAGATCTGACAGTGGGCTGGTACGGATGACTTCCGTACCAGCCCATTTCGTTTCATCCTGACGAAATGACGTCAGTCCCAAGGTATCTGGCGGGTGTTCTCGCGGTCAGCGTCAGCCGTTCGATGCCCGCACCGCGGGCAGGATCAGCGTGTCGATGACATCCCGGATGAACGCGGCATCGATGCCCTGCCCGCTGATCACCCGCATCAGGCACATCCCGGTCATCACGTCGGCGACCAGTGACCAGTCCTTCTCGGCCGACACCTCCCCGCGAGCGGCGGCCTGCTGCAGGATGGCCGTCACCACGCGTCTGCCCTTGAGCAGCATCAGATCGTCGAGGGCCGAGGCCAGATGGGGATCGTGCGTCGCCTCGACGGCGGCCCGCAGCACCAGATCGTAGGAGAAGCGTTCCTCGTCGTTGCGGATCGCACGACGCACCAGTTCGTCGAAATCGCCTTCCAGACTGCCGGTGTCGGGCGCGTCGTCATCCATCAGATCGGGCCGCCAGTACACCAGCGCGTCGGTGATCAACGCCGCCTTCGAGGACCAGCGCCGGTAGATCGCCGCCTTGCCCACACCGGCCCGCGCGGCGATGTCGTTCATGTTGGTGTCGACATAGCCGTTCTCGGCCAACGCCGCCAATGCCGCATCGAGGATCGCGGCGTCACGCGACCGGTCGAGCCGGCCGTCGGTGCGGCGCCGCAGCTTTGACGCGGCGTCGGGTGGATGATCTCGGCCAGACATCACGTTCACGCCGTGGTCGGCGGGATGGGTGCGGTGTGGGCATCGGCGGCATCAGCATCCGTGCCGCCACCATCCAGGGCCTGCTTGCGCTCGCGGTCGAGGCGCCCCTGCCGGGTGATCTCAAAAGTGTTGAGCGGCCACCAGAACCAGCGGCCCAGCGCTGCGGCGATCGACGGCGTCATGAACGCCCGCACGATCAACGTGTCGACGATCAGCCCGATGCCGATCGTCATACCGAGCTGGCCGACCACCCTCAGGTCCGACACGATCATCGACATCATGGTGAAGGCGAACACCAGGCCCGCAGCGGTGACGACCCGTCCGGTGGCCCCGATACCGCGGATGATGCCGGTGTTGAGCCCCGCGTGGATCTCTTCTTTGAAGCGCGAAACCACGAGCAGGTTGTAGTCGGAGCCGACCGCCAACAGGATCACGATCGACAACGGGATCACGATCCACTGCACACCGAGCCCGAGGATGTCCTGCCAGAGCAACACGGACAAACCACACGCCGTGCCCAGAGATGCGGCCACCGTGCCGACGATCACCAAGGCGGCGACCACACTTCGGGTGATGATCAACATGATCGCGAAGATGAGGATCATCGCGGCGATCACCACGATCATCAGATCTGTTTTCACACCGTCCTGCATATCGCTGTAGAGCGACGCCGTTCCGGCCAGCGACACCTTGGCATTGGCCAACGGGGTGCCCTTGAGCGCGTCGGCGACAACACCTTTGAGGTCACGAACGTGGTCGATGCCCTCGACCGAGGCGGGGTCGCCCTGGTGGGTGACGATCATCCTGACCGCCTTGCCGTCGGGTGACATGAACATCTTGACCGCACGGTTGAAGTCAGGGTTCTCGAACACATCCGGCGGCAGATAGAACATGTCGTCGTTCTTGGCCTGATCGAAGTACAGGCCGATCTCCGTCGCGCCTTTGGCAGCCTCTTGCTGCGCCGCCTGGGTGCCGGCCATGGTGCTGTGGGTGGCGATCATGAAGTCGCGCATCGTCTTCATCGTGCCGATGGTGTCCTGCAGGACCGGCAGCATCTGCGGCAGCAGCTTGTCCAAGCGGTCTATGTCGCCGGTGAGGCCCTGTATCTGGTCGGCAAGTTCGTCAATCCCGTCGAGGGTGTCGAAGATCGACCGCAGCGAATGGCAGACCGGGATGTCGTAGCAGTGCGGCTCCCAGTAGAAGTAGTTGCGGATGGGGCGGAAGAAATCATCGAAATCGGCCAGGTGGTCACGCAAATCGTTTGTGGCATCGGCCATGTCGTGCGTCTTGCCGGCCATGCTGTGCGTGACTTCGGTCATCTCTTTCGTGATCTCGTACATGCGTTCCATGCTGGCGACGGTTTTACTCATCTCGTCGGCCTGTTCGAGCATCTGCGCGGAGTTGTCGTTGTTGAACTTGGCGGCCTGCAGCGTGCTGGCGTTCTGTGCGCCGAGCAGGAACGGGATCGAGCTGTGTTCGATCGGCGCGCCCAATGGCCGGGTGATGGTCTGCACCCGTTCGATGCCCCGCATGTGCATCACGTTCTTGGCGACCTTTTCGATGACGAGCATGTCCGAGGGCGTGCGCAGATCGTGATCGGCCTCGAGCATCAGCAGCTCGGGGTTCATCCGGGCTTGGGAGAAGTGCCGATCGGCAACGCCCATGGCGAGGTTCGCCGGCATATCGGCGGGGGTGAACTCCTTGTCGTTGTACTGCGGCACATAGGTCATCAAGGCGATGAAGCCGACGACCGCGACGAGACTGGTGACGAAGACGATGGGGATGGGCCACCGCACCACGGAGGTACCGACCTTGCGCCAACCCGGCGACGCGATCTTGTGCTTGGGATCGAGCAGACCGAACTTCGACGCGATGGTCAGGACGGCGGGCGCCAACGTCAGTCCGGCGATGATGATCACCAGGACCGCGATGGCGCATGGCAGACCCATGGTCTGGAAGTACGGAAGCGTGGTCATGGTCAGGCACAGGCAGGCCCCGACGATCGTCAATCCGGAGCCCAGGATGACGTGCGATACGCCGCTGTAGGCGACATAGAACGCGTCTTCCCGATCGAGGCCTTTCGATCTCTCCTCGTGATATCGGCCGAGGAGGAAGATCACGTAGTCGGTGCCCGCCGCCAGCGAGAGCATCGTCACCATGCTGACCGCGTACGGAGTCAAGCCGATGATGTTCAGGTACCCGGCAGCGGCCGTAACACCCTGTGCGGCAAATAGTTCCAGAAGAATGACAACCATCGACACGAGCAACGTCACGACGGAGCGGTAGACCGCGAGCAGCATCACGATGATGACGCCGACCGACACCAACTCCATTTTCGCCATGCTTTGATGTCCGGCGACCTGGGTATCGGCGTTGAGCACGCTGTTGCCGGCGACATGGGCGCTGATACCAGGCGGTGCGGGTACCGAGGCCACGATGTCACGCACTGCGGCCACCGACGCGTAACTCTGGCTGGTGCCCTGGTCCCCAGCGAGGAAGATCTGCACGTAGGCGGACTTACCGTCCACGCTCTGCGAGCCCGCCGCGGTCATCGGATCGCTCCAGAAGTCCTGGACGTTCTGGACGTGCTCGGTATCGGCCTTCAGTTTGGCGACGATCTCGTCGTAGTACTTGTGTGCGGCCGCACCGACCGGCTCGTCGCTCTCCAGCACGACCATCGCCGAGGAGTCCGAATCGTACTGCTGGAACACCTTGCCGATGTTCAGCATCGCCTTGTAGGAGTCCGCGCTGGTGGGACTCAGCGGCACCGAACGCGAAGCCGCAACCTCGTCGAGTGACGGGACAAGAATCCCCAGGGCGATCGTCAGGAGCACCCAGAACACGATGATCGGCAGCGAGAAGATCCGGACCATGTGGCCGATGAACGGCCGGTGTGGTTTCGCGTGCGCGTTGTTGCTCATACGGATTTCACCAAGCAGTAGATGAACGGTTTGAAGGTGTCGGTACTCGTCCGGTCGTCGCGCACGTCGTCATCGACAGTCACTCGGCATCCGAGGTCTGTGACGTTCCGTTCGCCCTGCGCCATGATGTTGGCCGACATGGACGGCAGCGTCGTCACGATCGTGAATGACCAAGGCAACGGGGCATTTTCGATGAGGTTGGGTTGACCGTATTCGTCGAGATAGTTGATGTTCGCGGTGCCCCCGGACCCGGTGATCTCGTATTTGATGTGCTTCGGATTGAAGTTCTCGGTGATTCCGGCACCCTCTGCCGAGTTCGGTTCGTGCTGGCCGGTACCCCGGATCCGAAGGATCGCGTACGCGCCCAGGCCGACGACCACCACCAGGGTGAGCGGTATCCACGCTTTTTTGAGCAACCTGAACACCTTGCGCCTCCCCGACGTGCCGCTTCACGAAACTTACCCAGACGGAACTCCAGTTCCGTCTAAGAGGACGCTGTGTACTGTACTCGTCCACCCTTCGATCGGCGATTCGGTGTCTACTCGGCCAGGAACCGCTCGAGTCCGGAGATGACGATGTCGAGGTTGAAGTTGAAGTCGAAGTCTCCGGCCGCGATCACATCGCTGCCGCGCTGCGCCACGACGCCGCTGAGCAATGGAAAGTCGCTGGACGCAAGGTCTTTCAGGGCGCGCACCACTTCGGGTGTCTGATGGTGCAGGCGGGACTGGGCCGTGCCGAGTACGTCGTGCGCAGCCGACATCGCCAGCCCGGACACCAGGGTCAGCACCCGCCCGGCGTCGTCGATGTGGAATCCGGCCGAGGTCAGGGCGGCGAGCACCTGCTCGGCGAGAGCCAAGCTGGCCGCGCCGCCGGTGCCGCTCAATCGGAAGCTGGTGGCCGTCACGCCGAGTTTGAGCACACCCTGACGAATGGCACTGCCATAGGCCCGAAGGATCTCCTGCCAGGACGCGTCCTCGGGCAACTTGATCGCCCGCAACTCGTGGTCGAACAAGTCGGCCACGACGAGCTCGAGCAGCCCGTCGCGGTCACCGACGTAGTAGTGCAACGTCGTGCGATCCACACCGAGGGCATCGGCCACGGCCTGCATCGTCAACGCGCCCGGGGCGATTGCGCGGGCCGCGGCAACGATCTGCTTCTGATCGATGCGCGGCGGCCGGCCTCGTCCCCGACGCGGCGCGTTTTCGGTGCTCACGCAGCAAATTCTAGTAGCGACAGGCGGACACCACGGCATCCTCTTCCTTTTTTCTCACGGGCGTGGAAAACTGCCCGAAACCAGAGAAGGGAGCCGCCACCGTGTCACAGAGTTCTCCATACCGGGTGGTGCAGTGGACGACGGGAAACGTCGGCAAGAGTTCGGTGGCGGCCATCGTGAAGAACCCGACGCTGGAACTGGTGGGGTGCTACGCCTGGTCGCCGGACAAGGCCGGCAAGGACGTGGGCGAGCTCGTCGGCATCGAACCCCTGGGGATCACCGCCACCAATGACGTCGAGGCGCTGCTGGCCCTCAAACCCGATGTCGTGGTGTACAACCCGATGTGGATCGACGTCGACGAACTGGTCGAGATCCTCTCGGCCGGCGTCAACGTCGTCGCGACCGCGTCCTTCATCACCGGACACAACCAGGGCGAGGGCCGAGACCGCATCGCCGAGGCCTGCCGAAAGGGCTCCTCGACGATGTTCGGCTCCGGCATCAGCCCCGGCTACGTCAACCAGCTGGCCATCGTCGCCGCCGGCATCTGCGACCGGGTGGACAAGATCACCGTCAACGAGGCCGCCGACACCACGTTCTACGATTCGCCGGAGACCGAGAAGCCCGTCGGATTCGGCCAGCCCATCGACCATCCCGACCTGCAGGCCATGACTGCCCACGGCACCGGGGTGTTCGGCGAGGCGGTGCGGATGATCGGCGACGCGCTGGGCATCGAGTTCGACGAGGTCCGCTGCGATGCCGAATATGCCAAGACCACAGCGGATCTCGACCTCGGCTCGTGGACGATTCCGGCCGGCGGTGTCGCCGGGGTGTTCGTCAGCTGGAAGGGCATCGTCGGCGGGACCACGCGCGTCGAGCTCACGCTGCGGTGGCGCAAAGGCCAGACGCTGGAACCCGATTGGCAGATCGATCAGGACGGCTGGGTCATCGAGGTGGCCGGGCGCCCGACCGTGACGATGAAGGTCGGCTTCCTCCCACCCCCCGATTTCGAGGCCACCACCCTGGAGGAATTCATGGTGTTGGGCCACATCATGACGGCCACTCCCCCGATCAATGCGATCCCGGCTGTGGTCGAGGCCGCCCCCGGCATCGTCACCTACAACGATCTGCCGCTGATCCTGCCGCGGGGCGTGGTGCCGACGAGCTAGGCGCCGCCACCGGCCGACACAATGTAACGACGAGCCTCGTTTCACTGACACTCTGCACGGCTCGTAGCGGTTCTCCACGCCTCAGGATTGGTCCATCCGTCGTACGCAACCGACGGCATCGATCAACGACGATTGGACAGAACCGTGGACTCGTTGCGCGCCAACCCCATTGAGCCGCAGATTCAAGACCGACAACAGGCCGGGGTCGTGATACCCAGCCGGTTGCTCGACACCAAGGCGCTTGACGAGTTGGCCGGCGATGCGATCGCGGTGAACCTCGACCGAGCCGGCACCGGTGACAGCCGACTGCGCTTCGCCCTCGCCGCGGTCACCCCCATTCCGCTGCGCCGGATGCTGCCCGCGCTGCAGAGCATGGACCTGGAGGTGCTCGAAGAACAGGCCGACATCTGGACGCGACCGGACGGACAGGTGTGCCACGTCTACCACCTGGTGCTGCAGCCCGGGCCCGACGTCGCCGACGCGCTGGCGCAGCCACACGACGGCACGCTCGACCGCATCCGCGAGACGTTCCAGGCGATCTGGGCCGGCCGCATCGAATCCGACGGGTTCAACGCACTGATTCTGCGCGCCGCGTTGAGTTGGCGGCAGGTCTGCGTGCTGCGCAGCTACAGCCGCTATCTACGGCAGCTGCCATTGCCCTACGGTCAGGCTCGGATCCAGCGGGTGCTGTTGGACAACCCGGAGGCCGCCCGCGCGTTGCTGGCGCTGTTCGAGGCCCGGTTCGACCGCACCGAGCAGCCCGCCGACAGCCCTGCGCGCCAGGCCCGGATAGCCGGGGCCGAGCAGCGCGTCGTCACCGAGATCGACCAGGTGCTGCACATCGACGCCGATCGGGTCCTGCGCGCGTATCGCAACCTGATCGAGGCCACCGTGCGCACGAATGCCTTCGCGCCCGACGTGCTGTCGGTCACGATGCCCTATCTGGTGCACAAATTTCAGGCCCAGATGATCGACGAGCTGCCGGCGCCTCGTCCGGTTTCCGAGATCTTCGCCTACTCACCGGATTTCGAGGGATTACACCTTCGCTTCGGGCTGGTCGCCCGTGGCGGCCTGCGCTGGTCGGACCGGCACGATGACTATCGCACCGAAGTGCTGGGCCTGGTCAAAGCCCAGGCGGTGAAGAACGCCATGATCGTGCCCGCCGGCGCCAAAGGCGTGTTCGTCGTCAAGTCCCGCCCCACGGCGGATGGCGAATCGCCCCGAGTCCAGGGGCTGCGGTGTTACCGGCAGTTCATCGGCGCGCTGTTGGACGTCGTCGACAAGGACCCAGACGTCGGCTCCAATGATCGACCGCGCTTCGGTGGCGTCGTGTGCCACGACGGATCTGACCCGTATCTGGTGGTGGCCGCAGACAAGGGCACGGCCACGTTCTCGGATTCGGCCAACGCGGTGGCGCTCGATCGCGGGTACTGGATGGGCGACGCGTTCGCCTCCGGCGGCTCCGCCGGCTATGACCACAAGGCGATGGGCATCACCGCCCGGGGCGCCTGGGTCAGCGGCGACAGTCACCTCGCCGAACTCGGTATCGACCCGAACACCGACGAGTTCACCGCGGTCGGAATCGGTGACATGAGCGGTGATGTGTTCGGAAACGGCATGCTTCTCCGCGCCGGGCTACGCCTGGTGGCCGCCTTCGATCATCGCCACATCTTCGTCGACCCGGCGCCGGACACCGCGCTGGCCCGCAAGGAGCGGCAACGGCTGTTCGACCTGCCTCAGTCATCGTGGGACGACTACGACCGGGCCGCGATCGGCGCCGGTGGCGGGGTATGGTCGCGGACCGCCAAGACCATCGCCACCACACCGGAGATGCGTGCGGCCCTTGGTATCAACTCCGACAAGATCCGGCTGACCCCGACCGAGTTGATCAGCCACATCCTGCGCGCACCAGTGGATCTGCTGTTCAACGGCGGGATCGGCACCTACGTCAAAGCCGGCGACGAACAGCACGCCGAGGTCGGTGACAAAGTCAATGACTCGCTGCGCGTCGACGCCGACGAGGTGCGGGCCCGGGTGATCGTCGAGGGTGGAAACCTCGGCCTCACCCAACGTGCCCGCATCGCCTTCGCGCGCGGCGGAGGGTTGGTGAACACCGACGCCATCGACAACGCGGCCGGGGTGGACTGCTCCGATCACGAGGTCAACATCAAGATCCTCCTGGACACCGCCGTCGGGTCCGAGATCATCACCGCCACCGCGCGCAACCGCCTGCTGGCCGACATGACGGACGAGGTCGCCGAGCTCGTCCTGGCCAACAACACGGCCCACAACCGTCTGCTCAGCGATGCCCGCTCGAATGCGGGCCAGATGGTCGACGTGCACGCCAGGATGACGGCTGACCTGGAAACACGGCGGGGGTTGCACCGGTCGCGCGAGAATCTGCCCAGCGCAGAGGAATTCGCCGGTCTGGCCAAGGCCGGTCAGGGTTTGACCGCACCGCAGTTGGCCACCCTGATGGCTCACGTCAAACTCGACCTCAAAGCGCAGCTGCTCATCGGAGAGAAGTTCGACGATCCCTACTTCGTCGCGTCGCTCACCCGTTACTTCCCACCGACGTTGCGATATCAACTCGGCGAGCCGCTACCCGAACATCCGCTGCGCCAGGAGATCGTCACCACCGCGGTCGTCAACCGCGTCCTGGCCACCTCGGGTATGACGTTCGCCTTCCGCCTCGTCGAGGAGACCGGCGCTACAGCGGGCGACATCGTGCGGGCCCACGCAGTGGTGTCCGAGGTGTTCGACCTGGACTCATTGTGGTCGGACATCTACGCCGCCGATCTGCCGCCGGCATTGACCAACACCCTCGTCATCGAGGGCCGCCGTCTGCTCGACCGGGCCACGCGATGGTTTGTCCTCAACCGGCCGCAACCGCTCGACGTCGAGCAGGAGATCGGCCGATTCGCCGACGAGGTGGCCATGCTGCAAAGCCGGCTCGGATCGATGTTGCGTGGCCAGGAACGGGAGACCGTCACCGAGGCGTACGGCGATCTGGTCGCCGGCGGAGTCCCGGTACATGTTGCGCAGCGGATCAGCGAATCCCTTTACTACTTCAGCCTTCTCGACATCATCGAAGGTGCGCATCTGCACGGTCAGAACGCGGGCGCACTCGCCGAGATCTACTTCGAACTGTCCGACCGGCTCGGTGTGGACCGGCTGTTGCTGGCGGTGTCCTCACTGCCCCGCGGCGGCCGCTGGCATGCGCTGGCGCGGCTCGCGCTGCGTGAGGATCTCTACCGCTCGCTGCGCGATCTCACGATCGACGTCACCCGCCTGGGCGACGACGGCAGTGCGGCAGAACGCATCTCGGACTTCGAGGCCTGCCATCGACCGCGGCTGGACCGGGCCAAGCGGACGTTGGACGAGTTCCTCGATACCGACGAACCCGATCTCGCGGCGCTGTCGGTGGCCACGGCGCAACTGCGTCGGCTGCATCGGTGACCTGGCCATCCGCCGGCGGTGACGTCAGACTGGATGCCGACATGACTACACATCTGAACTGGCTCACCCACCCCGAAACAGAGTCGGATATTCCGGCCGTCCGCCGGATCAATCTGGCCGCGTTCGAGACCGCGGAGGAGGCCGACCTCGTCGACACTCTCCGCACCGATCCCGGCTGGATCGACGGACTGTCGATGCTTGCCACGGCCGGGGACGGTGATCCGACGGGCTACGCGTTGCTCACCCGGTGCCACATCGGCGACACCGCCGCGCTGTGCCTCGGGCCGTGCGCAGTATTGCCGGAGTATCAGCGCTCCGGGGCCGGCTCCGCAGCCATCGGTGCGGTTCTCGACGCGGCCAGGCAACGGGGTGAACGCTTCGTCACCGTCCTGGGGCACGCGGCCTACTACCCGAGGTTCGGGTTCACCCGGGCCTCGCTCCACGGGGTCGCGATGCGCAGCGAGGTTCCCGACGATGCGCTCATGGTGCTCGCGCTCGACGGAAGTGCGATCCCCGCAGGGGTCATTCGTTACGCCGCACCGTTCGGCGACATCTGAGCGGTCGACGCATCGTTCACGCGCCGTTCGGTGCCGTCACGGTCGGTTCCGCACTCACCGGGAAGTTCACCGAGTTGGCGATGAAACACATCCGGTGGGCTTCGTGATGGAGCCCGACGGCGTCGTCGACCCGCTCCGAGTCGGTGATGGTCACCTCCGGCCGTAACGTGACGTCGGTGAAAACGCCACTGCCCTCGGCGTTCTCGCTCATCGTTCCCGACGGCCGATCACTGTAGGCGGTCACGGTGATGCCATCGCGGGCACACAGCGCGAGGTACCACAGCATGTGGCACTGCGACAGGCTGACCACGAGCAACTCCTCGGGGTTCCAGCGTTTCGGATCGCCGCGAAAAGCCGGATCGGCGCTGCCCGCGATCACCGGCTTGCCGGCCTCCACACCCGTCACGTCGTGGTCGCGCGCATAGTCGCGGTAGCCACTAGTCCCCGACCCCGTGTTACCGGTCCAGGTGACCACGGCCTCGTATCGATGTGTCCGGTTCGCCATGGGCGCGACGGTACCAACTGCCGACGACGCCTTCGCCGTACACCATTGACACATTGGCACGGATAACTAGACTTTGTGCCATGTCTATTGGCAGCGTGGCCGACACAGACGTGGTACGCCCGGAAGTGCTCGCTGATTTCCGCAGGCACTCGGGCAGCATCCTGGGCGGCGCCTTCGGTGCCGCGGCGTTCGACGAAGTGGCCTTGGTTCCGGTGGCCGCGGCGGTCGACCGCAGCGGTCGCTTCGAACGTAATTTCCTGGATCGCGGTGTGCGCAGTGGATTCTCGGCATTCCTGGCCATCTGGGGTGACGCCGAGGACCGCGCCGCCGAAGGCCGCCGGCTACAGACCATGCACCGCGATGTCCGCGGGCACGGCAAGGACGATTTCGCCGACGTCCGCTACAGCGCGCTGAATCCGCAGCTGTGGAACTGGATTGCGATCAGCGGAATCTTCGTCGTTCTACGCTCGTTCACCCCGGCCACGGGCATCACGATGAACGATGCCGAGCACGAGGCGGCCTACGCCCAACTGCTCGAAGCCTTTCGCGCCCTCGAGCTCCCGGGCGCCTCGGCCAAGCTGCCGCAGACCTATGCCGAGGCCACCCGCTACTACGACGACATGGTCGAAAACCAGTTGTCGGGCAACGAGTTTCTGACCCGGGTGACCGACGGGCTCACCCGGTTGCCGTTACCCACGCTGCTGCTGCCCGGGCCCGTGCGGATAGCGCTCACGCCGTCCTGGATGGTGGTTCGGCCACTCGCCGGCCGGGTGATCAAGGTGTGCTCGTTCGGAATCATGCATCCCGGGGTGCGCGAGCTCACCGGATTCCGCTGGCAATCACGCCACGACCGCGAGTTCGCCGTGTACACCCGGGTACTCCAACTGGCCTGGCGGGTCCTGCCCGACCGGCTCCTGCTGGTGCCGCTGGCCTACAACCGGCTGCAGTACGAGAAGCTGGTGCGCCTGCACCGGTCGGTGGGTCTGGATTCCTTCGCACCGCTGGGCTGCCCGGCAGCGGGCTGACACACTGGTATCGATGCCGCGCAGCAACGCCAGCCAGTCCGAACAGGAAGACGCCATCCTCAAGGCCGCCGCCGAGGAGGTGTCGCTCGTCGGGTTGGGCCGCGCCAGCCTCGATGTCATCGCCAAACAGGCCGGGGTCAGTCGCCGCACGCTCTACCGCCGCTTCCCCACCCGCGATGCCTTGATCACCGAACTCGGCCGGCGCACCTTCGAGCTGGCGATGGACCGGTTACGCACGGTCGCAATCGATTCCGGTGCCGGCGAGGCCGCCGTCGCCGCCTTCTGCGAGGGCGTGCGGCTTCTGACCACCGAGCCGTTGATGCGCCGATTCCTGCGGCTGGACACCGACTTCACCGCGGTGGCCGGCGCGTACCACGAGGCCGAGGTGTTTCTGCGCCATGCCTCGACCGCGATGGCGAAGGCGCTTCGGGCGGCCGGCGCCACCATGCCCGATGACGAGTTGCTCGCCGTGGCCGAACTGCACATCCGCCTGGCCTGCTCACTGGCCCAGGTGCCCTCGCCGGTGCTTGACGTCAACGACGACGCGGCGGTTCGCGCCTACGCGCGCCTGCATCTGGCGCCGCTGGTGCACTGAGCCCCGTCCACCTCACCTCGGCCGGCCACGCAGCCCGACTGCCGCCGTGCGCACCGCAGCCGTGATCACCTCGACCATCGGGCTGTCCAGTTTCCAGCACTGCCAGTACAGCGGCACGTCCAGAAACTGGTCGGTGATCCGGACGAACGCGTCGTCGACGAGTTCCTCGGGGTACATTCCCCAGCCCAGACCCGCCCGCACCGCGGCACCGAATCCCTCCGCAGTCGGAATGTAATGCGTGGGCCTGAGAATGTCCTTGCGAAAGACCTTGCGCACCAATCGATCCTGTAGCGCATCATCTCGGTTCCAGGCCAGCGACGGTGCCGCCGACACGGCCTCGCGGGTGAAGCCGGCGGGCAGATGGCGCTGGACATACTCCGCACTGGCCACCGGCACGTAGCGCATCGCACCCAGCGGATGTACGCGGCAGCCCGGCACCGGGTTGCGTTCGGTGGTGACCGCGCCCATCACCACGCCCTCCCGCAGCAGGCGCGCCGAAAGGTCTTGATCCTCGATCCTGATGTCGAACAGGAATTCGCCGGCCTCGACGAACACCCCGGTGAACCATGTCGCCATCGAATCGGCATTGACGGCCAGCGCGATCCGGGTCAAGTGCGCCGGTCCGCCGCCCATCTCCGCCAGGGCCTCGGCCTCCAGCAACGTCGTCTGCGCCGCCAGCCGCAGCAGTGGGACACCGGAAGGTGTTGCAGAACAAGGCTTTTCGCGCACCACGAGCACCTGACCGACGCGTTGCTCGAGGGCCTTGATGCGTTGACTGACCGCCGAGGGCGTCACATGCAGCCGCTGGGCGGCCGCGTCGAAACTACCCAGCTCGACCACGGCGGCGAAGGCAGCCAGCTGCTGGCCGTCGATCTGCACGAGGCAATCGTAATCTCGCCGCGCTCGCTTGGTCCCGTGGTCGGTGCAGTTCTCCTACCACGGTCGTAGGTCAAGATCAGAGCGCAGCGCGATGTGGGCTGACCTGCATGCTTCGTAGCGTCGAGCCATGACACGAGCACAGCGTTCCCCAGCTATCTCGATAGCGAATTCGATGACAGGCGTCGCCCGTGGATGGACCGTGAACGACGCCGTCGTCGCCCGGCCGGCCGTGTGGCGGCGCATGATCGCCGCCATACGCGTCGCCCTGGCGGCCGCGCCGCGTCCACAGTGGAAGCGACCGTACTACCCACCGTTGCGGGAAGGCTTCGTCGAGGACGCCGCGATGGCACGTGAGATGTGGCGACTCTGAAGACCTATCCCGGAAAATCCGACCCTGGTAGGACGCGCGGCAGCGGCTTGACCTTCTACGATCACACCATGCTCGGGGGCATCGCACGCGGCATGCGGGCGCACGCACGCCGGCGGGGTGAGGCCCTGCCGGTGGGCTACAACTGGGCCATCGTGTTGTCGTTCGATGCCACGGTGATCGGGGTCGGCGTGGTCGCGATGCTGCAGCGGCCCGCGGCAGACGCTCCCACGGGTCTGTTGGCCTTGGCGGTCTGCGTCGCCCCGTTCGCGTTGTTCTACCTCTCCGGCATCGAATTCAAGGCGCCGATCGTGTGGGCCACGTGGTCCGCCGGCGCGGCGGTGTTGTTGTTCGGCACCGCCACCCCGATCGCCAATGACTTCGCACCCCTGATCGCCGTACTTATGGTCGGTGAGGTCGCTTCGCTGACCGGGATCTGGGGCGGATTTCTGGCGTCACTGTCGGCGGCCGCCCTGCTGTTGACCGCCGCAGCACAGCACCGTCTCGACGCCCTGCCGCTCTACCTCGGAATCCTCGGGATGGGTTGGCTGGTCGGCTATCTCGTCCACACCCAACAGCAACTCATGCGGCAACAGCAGGAGTCGCAGAACGCGTTGGCCCGGCACGCCGCGGCCGACGAACGCCGACGGATCGCCCGGGAGGTGCACGACGTCATTGCACATTCGCTCAGCGTGACCCTGCTGCACGTCACCGGCGCGCGGCGCGGCCTGCAACAGGACCGCGACGTCGACGACGCCGTCGAGGCGTTGGAACAGGCCGAACGGTTGGGCCGCCAAGCGATGGCCGATATCCGCCGCACGGTCGGACTGCTCGACGGCGCCCCGATGAGCATGGCGCCCGAACCTGGCGTCGACGACATCGCCGAGCTCGTGAACGATTTCGTGCGCGCGGGCTTGAACGTCCGGCACGAGGCCGCCGGCCGCACCGACACCATCTCGCCCGCCGTCGGCCTGGCGTTGTACCGCATCGCCCAGGAATCACTGGCCAACATCGCCAAACACGCGCACGACACAGAAGCCTCTGTGCTCCTGCGGATTTCACGCACGTCGGTGGCACTGACCGTCACCAACCGGCTCCCGGTGCCCGCCCACGCCGGACATCGCGGGTCCGGCAGGGAAGGCCGCGGCGTACGCGGTATGCGCCAACGCGTCGAACTTCTCGGGGGCATCATCAGCGTCGGACCCGACGACGACGGATGGTCGGTGCGCACGAACATCCCGTTGGACGACACCGATCAGGCACCTCGCGGGTGCCCCTTCGGGTCATGACGGGCCCGGCCACCGACGTCGCCGTACTGCTGGTCGACGATCAGGACCTGGTGCGCTCCGGTCTGCGCCGTATCCTGCGGCGCAAAGACGGCTTCATGATCGTTGCGGAGTGTGCCGACGGTGACGAGGTGGCCGATGCCGTCGCTGCGCATCGCCCCGACGTCGTGGTGATGGATCTGCGGATGAAACGGGTCGACGGGATCGAGGCCACCCGCCAACTGACCGCGGCCGGCGGGCCTCCGGTGCTGGCACTGACCACGTTCAACGACGACGAGTTGCTCTCGGGTGCCCTCCGCGCCGGAGCCAGCGGATTCGTTCTCAAGGACTCCTCGGCCGAGGAGTTGATCCGGGCGGTGCGTGCGGTGGCCCACGGGGACAGCTACCTCGACCCGGCAGTGACCGCCCGGGTGCTCAGCACCTACCGCAAATCGGCCGAGCCCCGTCGTGCCGCCGCTGTCGGTGATCTCACGGCTCGCGAACTCGATGTGCTGACACTGATCGCCAAGGGACGTTCCAACGCCGAGATCGCCGACGAGCTGAGCATCTCCGGGCTCACGGTCAAGAGCCACATCGGCCACATCTTCGTCAAACTCGACCTTCGTGACCGCGCCGCCGCGATCATCCATGCCTACGACAGCGGACTGGTCGCACCTCAGTGATCGGATTCACACCGTCCTTGTAAGATAGATAGCCAGTCGTAGTTGTTGTGCGACCTGCGTAAACGTGACGACAGCCGGATGCGGCGCACCGACCGAGGGGGAACCATGAACGAAGTGCTGGCCCGCGCCGGCATCTTCCAAGGGGTGTCGCCCGATGCCGTGGCCGCACTTGTGCGGCAGTTGGAACCGGTGACATTCCGCCGCGGGGAGGTCGTGTTCGCCGAGGGCGAGCCCGGCGAGACGTTGTACATCATCACCGCGGGCAAGGTGAAGATCGGCCGCAAGTCCGCCGACGGCCGCGACAGCCTGATCACGCTGATGGGCCCGTCGGACATGTTCGGTGAGCTGGCGATCTTCGATCCCGGCCCGCGAACATCCACGGTGACCGCGCTGACCGAGGTGAAAGCGGTCGTGATGAGCCGCGTCGTGCTGCGCAGCTGGATCGCCGACCGGCCCGAGATCGCCGAGCAGCTGTTGCGTGTGCTGGCCCGACGGTTGCGTCGTACCAATGACAATCTGTCCGACCTGATCTTCACCGATGTTCCGGGCCGGGTGGCCAAGCAGCTGCTCTACCTTGCGCAACGGTTCGGCAGCCGGGACGGCACCGCCCTGCGGGTGGATCACGAACTCACCCAGGAAGAGATCGCCCAGCTCGTCGGGTCCTCGCGCGAAACGGTCAACAAGGCATTGTCGGACTTCGCGCAGCGCGGCTGGATCCGCGTCCAGGGCCGGAGCATCCTGATCGACAACGCCGAGCGGTTGGCCAAACGCGCGCACTGAGATGTGAGCGCCCGGACATTGTTAGCGCCCTAATTATTAGGGTACGTTTTAAGCATGACCGCGGTCTCTGCTGCCCCTTCGACCTCGACAAATGAGGTCGACCCGCTCGCCCTCGAGCGCCAGGTCTGTTTCGCCCTGGCCGTCAGCAACCGAGCCGTGTTGGCGGTGTACCGCCCGCTGCTCGAACCCCTGGGCCTGACCCATCCGCAATACCTGGTGATGCTGGCGTTGTGGGATCACCTGCGGTCCGACGCCGGCGGAACGCCACCACTGTCGGTCAAGCAGATCGCCGCCGCCTTGCAGCTCGATTCGGCGACGCTGTCCCCGATGCTCAAACGGCTCGAAACTCTCGGTCTGCTCACCCGCAGCCGCCGGGCCGGTGACGAACGCGCGACCGACGTCGTACTCACCGAAGCCGGCGTCGCCCTGCGCGAGCGGGCGCTGGCCATCCCACCGGCCGTCGTCGCCCGGTTGGGCGTCGACCTCGCCGAACTCGAAGAACTGCACCGGGTGCTGACCCGCATCAACACGGCCGCCCTTGCGGCCAACTCGCTCACCGACTGACAACAGGAGTCCCCATGGCCGGCCAGAAAACCAAAGACCGTCCCAACCTCTTTCAGTACATCGCCTACTGCTACGGCAAGCGTCTGCCCGATTCGATGCGCGACTGGGTCGCTCACGATCTCGCCGATCACGGCGCGTTGCGCCGTCACCTCATCCGGATGGCGATCCCGCCGCTGTTCGTGCTCGCGCCGCTGTGGCTGCTGCCGGCGTCCCTGTACGTCCACATCGAGATGACGGTGCCGATCTACATCTGGGCCCTGTTGATGGCGCTCGCGCTCAACAAGATCTGGCGACGGCACCGGCTGGCCCAGCACGGCTTGGACCCCAACCTGGTCGACGAGATCAAGTACAAGAAGAACCAGCGGATGCACGAGGACTACGTCCGGCGGTTCGGACCACGCCCCGAATCTTCGAAGTATCAGTCCAACAGCAGCCCCTTCTAGCGTTCCGCCTGGCCATACCCCTTGCATGCAAGTTTGCATGCAAGGGGTATGGTGGTTATTCGTGGATGAGAAGTCGAGCAACAGCCAACGCGTCTACCGGATGACCAAGGACCAGATCCTCTCCGGTGAATTCCGAGGTGGGCAGCTCCTCAGCGAAGTAGAGGTGGCCACGCAGCTCGGCGTCAGCCGCACGCCGGTGCACGAGGCGTTTCTGCGGCTGGCCGCCGAGGACTTCCTGGATCTGGTGCCGCGGCGCGGCGCCGTCGTCGTCCCCGTCTCCGCCCAGGAGGCCACCGACCTGCTGGAGATGCGCCTGGCGCTGGAGACCGCGGCGGTGCGCCGCCTCTGCCGGACTCCGGAATCGATCGATGCGCTGTTCGGTGAACTGACCGAGTTGGTCGAGCGGCAGCGTCACGGCGCGGCGATCGGTGACGCCGATCAGTTCGCCGCCGCCGACGATGCCTTTCACCGCCGGATCGTCGAGGTCGCGGGCAACACGATCGCCGGACGCTTCTACGGTTCGCTCAGCGACCGGCAGCGTCGGATGATGGCCGACGCCGCCCGTTCGGACTCCGCGCGGCTGACCGAGCTGATCGGGGAGCATGCCGAGTTGGCCGACACGATCGGCCGGCACGATGTGGCGGGTTTCGAGGCGGCGCTGCTGGCCCACCTGGAGGCCACCTACCGGGTGGTGCTGGCATGACCGCTGTCGCAACGGAATTCGAAGCTCCGGCCCCGACGCGGCACCGCATGTCGCCGTGGCTCGCAGTGGCCATCGCGGTCTTCTGCATCGGGTGGGGCGGAAACCAGTTCACCCCGCTGCTGATCGCCTATGCGCAGCACTCCGGTTACACCCGGGTGGATGTCGACATCCTGCTGGGCGCCTATGTGCTCGGTCTGATCCCGGGCCTGCTGATCGCCTCGACGCTGTCAGATCGTCACGGTCGGCGAAATGTCATGGCCGCCGGGGTGATCAGCGCGGCCCTGGGCAGTGTGGTGCTGGCGATCGGTGACTATTGGGGCTTTCCGGCGTTGTTCGTGGGCCGGCTGTTCAGCGGGGTGGCCGTCGGGATCGCGATGGCGGTGGGCTCGGCGTGGATCGCCGAATTGTCCCGACCGCCCTATGACGACGCGTCCGCCGGCGCGGGTGCCCGACGTGCGTCGATCTGCCTGTCGTTGGGTTTCGGGGTCGGGCCGCTGTGTGCGGGCCTGCTCACCGTGTACGCGCCACTGCCGCTGGTGCTGACGTATCTCGTGCACGCCGCGCTGTGCGTGCCGGTGCTGTGGGCGGTGTGGAACCGCACCGTCGAGACCCGCGACCGCACGACCTCGCGGCCCTTCCTGGACGGACTGAAGGTGCCCGCCGCCGGACACCGCCGGTTCCTTCACGTCGTTGTGCCCATGGCGCCGTGGATCTTTGGCTCGGCAGCCATCGCCTACGCCGTGGTGCCGGCCCTGGTCGCCGACCGACTCGGCTCCTGGGCGCTGCTTTACACCGTGGGGCTGACCGTGTTGACGCTCGGCTGTGGCGTGCTGATCCAACCGGTGGCACGACGCCTCGACGACGTCTCCAGCTCGCGAGCCGTGGTGGTGTCGATGGCCTTGATGGCACTGGGCATCTTTGCCGCAGTCGCCACCGCCGTCACCCGCTCGGCGGTCATCGCCGCACTGGTGGCAATGCTGCTCGGCAGCGCATACGGCATCGCGATCGTCTCGGGTCTCCTTGAGATCCAACGCATTGCGCCGCCTGACGAGCTGGCCGGCATCTCCGGGGTGTACTACTCCCTGGCCTATCTGGGGTTCCTGCTGCCGGCGGTGTTGGCCGCGCTCGAGCATTGGTTCAGCTACCCGGTGATGCTCTCCGCGCTCGGCGTGCTGGCGATCGTCTGCACCGCGGTGTGCGCCTCGGGGTGGGCCAAACACTTGCCGCCGCGCACACCGGCGCGCCGGGTGAGGTAATCGATCTGCAGATAGATCGCGTAGAGCACGAGCGGCGGCAGGACGATGAAGGGGACGTTCTCCCCGATGAACTTGAACCAGAAGCCAAAAGCGCCTTGCCCGATGTTCCCGAACCCGGCACCGACCTCGCTCAGAAAGTAGACCGCGGTGCTGCTCATCAGCACCGCGATGCCGGCGAACGCCACCCACAGGCACCGGATTCGCGACTCGATGGACAGGTGTGAGCGCACCAGCCTGGTCCACATCACGAACACCGTCACTCCGGTGGTCACGCCCACGACCTCCAGCGCGAAGATCCACGGATTGCCGCTGACGTAGCGGGTGTCGGCCAGACCGTACTGCCACCACAGCCACTTCCAACCCGGATCGTCGGTGGGTGCCCACAGGCCGAGGGGATGCCCGATCAAGAACACCAACTCGTAGCCGATCTGACTCCCGGCGGTGAATGGGATGTAGAAGAGCGTGAGTTCCGCCGCTTTGCTTACGCGGGTGCGCTGCTCTCCCGGGGCGCTCCACAGGATCACGAACGGCAACAACATCACCGGGATTCCGAAGATCAGGTTGGCGATGACGTCGACAGTGAAGGTGGGCGGGATGAGATGCGCGCTGACCGCGACGGTCAAGAGCACGAACATCGCGCCGACGAACATGCCGGTGGCGGTGTAGATCCGCAACCGGTGTGGGGCCCACGGCCTGGCGAAGTCGATGTCGGGATCCTGCACCGCCGTCATGGCCGTCATGGCCTCACCTTCCCGCCAATGTCAACTACTTGTGACGGGGCGCAGCCTACCGCCGGGCGTCGGGCCACGGGGTTGTTTCGTCATGCGCCATGGCGGGGCTACCGTCGGTCGGGTGACGGCGTCAGGATCGCGACTCACCCGGCTGGTCGCCGGCGCCGCGTTGTTCACGCTCACCGCGGTCACGTCATGCGGGCAGCCGACACCGCCGTCGGGTACCACCACCACACTGGTCCCGACGACGACCACCACCACCGCGGCGGCCCCGACCGAGACCGTCGTCGCGGGTGCCGGTGATTTTACGGCCATCCCCCGACTCGTCGAGGACGCCATCGCCGCACATCGGCTACCCGGCGCGGTGATTCAGATCGGGCATGCCGGCCACATCGTCTTCCGGCAGGCATTCGGCGTGCGCAAGCTCGCCGGGGAGCCCGGCCTCGACGGGGCCCCGGCACCCGCAGAACCGATGACCGAGGACACGCTCTTCGACTTGGCCTCGTTGTCGAAGAGCATCGCGACCACGACGGCATTCATGCAGCTCTACGAGCAAGGCAAGGTGCGCCTCGACGAACCCGTGCAGACCTACCTGCCGGACTTCAATCCGGCCGGTGATCCACGCCGCGCACAGGTCACGCTTCGGATGGTGCTCACCCACACCTCCGGCATCGCAGGCGATTTGAGCCTCGACGGCCCGTGGGGACTCGACAAGGCCGACAAGGCCGAGGGAATTCACCGCGCGCTCGGCGCCTGGGTGGTGTTCGAGCCCGGCGAGCAGTTCCACTACTCCGACATCGGCTTCATCCTGATCGGCGCGATCATCGAGAAGATCACCGGTCAGACGTTGGACACCTATGTGCAGGACAACGTCTTCACACCACTCGGCATGACCGACACGCACTACCTTCCGGCCACCAAAGCCTGTGGGCCACACCAGATCCGGGGCAACGCGATCGCCTTCGATCCACACGCCGCCGAGGTTGACCAGTGCCCGCCGGGCACGTGGAGCACCGAGCTGTTGCGACGTGTCGCACCCACCGCGCTCGACGAAGACACTCCCGGGCTCAACCCCGACTACGGCCATCCGCTGCGCGGCACCGTGCACGACCCGACGGCCCGCCGGATGGGTGGCGTGGCAGGCAGCGCCGGGGTGTTCTCGACGGTCAACGATGTGGGGCATTTCGCCCAGGCCCTGCTCGATCGTCGCGCCGGCCGCGCTAGCTCGTTTCCGCTGAGACAGTCGACGGTGGAGTTGATGACGACGCCGCAGCAACCCGGGCACACCAAGGATCTACGGGGTTTCGGCTGGGATATCGACACCGCGCATTCCCGGCCGCGGGGGCAGATCTTCCCGGTCGGCAGCTTCGGCCATACCGGGTTCACCGGGGTGACGTTGTGGTTGGACCCGGGATCCGACACCTACGTCGTGGTCCTGGCGAACGTGATCCATCAACGCGGCGGCCCGCCCATCGTCGGGTTGAGCGGCGACATCGCCACCGAGGCGGCCCGGGCGCTGCATCTGTACGGCCACTGAGCGCCGTCGGTCAGTACTTACGGTCCCCTTCGCTGTCATCGAAGAAGGCCCAGTCACCGTCGTCCGAGCGCACCTCCATGCGCCAGCCCAACTCGGGCTCGGCCTTCTGATCGACAAACCAGGCGTGGGCGTCGTCGGCGCTCTCGATGTCCTTGGTGTCGACGACTTCGCCCTTGGGATTGAGAACTCGATAGGTAGCCATCTGGTAGGCGTTCCCGCGGATTCGCCGTTCGAATCACCGCCTCGCGGATAGGGTCCAGCGAGTTTGGGTAGTCAACCGGCATGCCCAGCGCAGACAAGTCCCATGACAAAGCGGCCGAGGACGCGAGGGAGAATCCTCCCGGCCCCGCCGATCACGGTCGAGAAGGTGGGATGGCCACTCGAGAGATCGCACCCGAACTCACTGAGCCCGACGATGGGGGTTCGGACTGAAGGCTTCAGTTGGGCCGCCGGAGCGCGTCGGTGATGTGACCGGCGACGAGTTCGGCCGTCTGCAGCGTCGCGGCGTCCGCGGCGGGTGCGTACCGATCGGTGGCCGCGTCGTATCTGGCTCCGGCGATCGTGGCGTGGTCAGCGGGTAACTCGACGAGGCGCACCGGCCAGCCGACGTGTCCGAGGTCCGCGGCGAACGTACGGCTGACGCTTAGCGGGACCACGTCGTCGTCGACGCCGTGCAGAAGAGTGAAGGGAGCACCGGCGCTTTCGGCCGAAAGGCTCGAGCCCGGCGGCTCACCTGAGATCGGCTCGGCCACCATGAACGCGCCGGCCAGGCAGACCGTATGTGAGATCTCTACCCCGAGACGGGCCGCGTGCACGGTCAACCCGGCGGCCGCCGCACCGCCCATCGACCACCCCACCAATGCGAGGCGTTCGGATCCGGTGCCCCACGACCGGGCGTATTCGACGGACTGCAGCAGGTCCGAACGGCCACCGTCGTCGGCGTGGGAATCCCAATCCGGCGCCACGACGCCGAATCCGCGTCCGGCGATCAGCTCGGCCAGCGGGCCCACGGCGGCGCGGGAGTCGGTCTGCATGCCGTGCCACAGCAACACCGCGGGAGCCGCGGGGTCACCGAAGATGTCGGCGGCGCGCCCCGGCGCGTACTGGACGGTTGTCGGCACGAGTGCTGTCGATCAGGCGCAGTCGACGCAGATCGGTTTGTCGGTACCCCCGCGGGCCAGCCGGTGGCTGTGCTGCACCAGGAAACAGCTCGAGCAGGTGAACTCGTCGGGTTGCTTCGGCACCACCCGGACGGTGAGTTCCTCTCCGGAAAGATCGGCCCCGGGCAGTTCGAAGTCCTCCAGGGCATCGGCCTCGTCGACGTCGATCACCGCGGTGGCGGCGTCATTTCCTCGACCGGCCAGGGCTTCCAAGGATTCGTCGACGGAATCCTCGGTGTCCTTCTGGCGGGGTGCGTCGTAGTCGGTGGGCATGTGTCGTCCTCTCGGTCGCTGCTGGGTCTTGACCCAACGTCTGCGATCGGAGGTTCATTCCCACCCGGTCGGTGTGCGAAACCCCGGCTGATTCGTCAGTCGACTTTCGGGCAGTAGAACTGCGGGCTGTCGCGGTATTCGACCGGCGGCAGGTTACGTGCCGGGGTCTGCACCAACGGTGCGTCGACCGGAAGCCGGCCCGACGCGCGATCGAGTGCCGATCGTTTGCGCGGATGCATCAGGGCCCGCTTGGGGCCGTACTTCGAGACCAACGTGATGACGTTGCACAGGCGGTCGTGCCACCACTGCTGGCGCGGTGACCAGGTGTAGCCCATCAGCTCACGCACCGGCTCGTCATAGAGCGCGACGGTCATGAACGTCAGGAAACGCTGCATGACTTTGAGATTCAGCGCCCACAACCAATCCGGGATCCACTCCAACGACGGATGCTTGGGCATGGTCGACAGATCCATGACCTCTCGGGCCGCCCAGTTGTTCTCCAGGACATTACGACACATGTGATCCCAGTACTCCTGGAATGCTTCCCAGCTCTCGGGCACCGGCCGCATGCTCATGCCGTACATGCGGTACCAGGTGACGTGTTCGTCGAACAGTTGTCGCTTGTCGGCCTCGGTCAGACCACCGGCGAATTTCTCGGCGGCCAGCAGCGTCGATTTGAAGAATGTGGCGTGGGCCCAATAGAAGACGTCGGGGTTCAGCGCGCTATATCGGCGGCCCTGGTCGTCGACGCCTTTGATGGTGAGGTGGTAATCGCGCACCTCGGCGCCGGTCTGCGGCGCCCGGTAACCGTCGAACACCACCCCGCCGATCGGGTAGATCGACCGCATCAACCGCGGGATGCGCTCCATGAAGAAGATGGAGTGTTCTTTGACCGCGGCACCGAGCTGCGGGTGCATGTTCTGCATCGAGCCGGCCCAGGTGCCCTGGAACAGACCCGTCCATTGACCGAAGTACTTCCAGGTCAGCGAGTCGGGGCCGAGCGGAATCGGTGGCGCGTCATAGCCACCGCCGCTCACCGGGCACCCCGAGCCCATCACTGCATCACTGGACGCCGGGCAGGTATCCGACATTTCTTGTGTCACGGGCGCGCACTCCAGTCATTTCGGACAACACATGTTGTCAAGTTCGAGTCTAAGAGCACGGGGGCCACGTGGTCAACGAGTCGGTGGCCTTTCGCCCCCGATTGATGGACTGGTTGCGCCGCCGGTTTCTACGTCAGGGTCGTCAACCTGGCCGATCAACAACCTTGGCGTAGAAAACGGTGGGCGGGAGAAGTGAAGAAGTCCGGTTTGAACCCTGGCCCACACCGATTTCTACGTCAGGGTCGTCAACCAGGCGGATCAACAACCCAGGCGTCGAAAACCGTGGGCTGGACGAGTGAAGAAGTCCGGTTTGAACCCTGGCCCACACCGATTTCTACGTCAGGGTCGCCAACCTGGCCGATCAACAACCCAGGCGCAGAAAACCGTGGACCAATCAGCGCGGCGCCGACTCCACCACCCGTTGCCCGGCCAGCACCACCTGCCGTCGAATCAGAAACAAGGGAAATGCCACGCTGACGGCGATGACGCCGCTGAGCACCACATAGAGCCACACCTTCGGGATCCCGATCCGGCGGGCCTCGACGACCATAAACACGATTGCCGCCAAGGCGAACAGCATCAGGTCGTTGGTGAGCGAGGACGACCCGCAGTTGGCATAGCCACTGCGGACGAAGTCGATCAGGCTCGTACTTTCGGTCCGGAAGAACGCGATGTTGTTCCACCACGTCGCGATCAGGGCCACAACCGTCAGCACGGCATACACGGCGCACAAGATCTTGTCGTTTCGCGTCAACACGCACCGAACCTATGACGCCAGGACCGCCCGACGGAGCCATTTGTCCGATCACAGGTGAGTGAGTACTCTCTCACCGTGCCGTCCGGACGTGACCGACTCTTGGCCACAGCGTTGAAGCTGTTCGCGGCCAAGGGCTACGCCGCGACGTCGGTCGCCGAGATCCAGCAGGCCGCCGGGCTAGCGCCGGGCTCGGGTGCGCTCTACAAACATTTCGGTTCCAAGCGCGAGTTGTTGGAAGCCGCAGTCGCCCACCGGATCGACGGCATCGTGGCCGCCCGCGAGCAGTACGACGCCGGCCGACCCAAGAACGCCGAAGAGGCGGTCCGCAGCGCCGGACAGTTGATCTGGGCCAACCTGACCGAGAGCGAGGAGCTGCTGCGGGTCATGCTGCGCGAGCCCGACGAACTCGGGGAACTCGACGAGAAGACCTGGCAGGTCATCACCGACAACGCCTACCAACGGTTCGCCGACGAACTCGTCGCCGCCAACCGCGCCGGCCGTACCCAGATTCCCGACCCAGAAGCCACCGCCGCTGTCGCGATCTCGGCGCTGTCGTATGCCGCGACGCTACGCGCGCTGACCGGCCGCTTCCCCGGCAACGTCGAGCACGACCGCTTCTTCGAATCCTGGGTCGCCCAGACCGTCAGCATGATCGAACAACACCGCCCGTAAATCGCCATCCACCAACCCTTTTCAGGAGCCGATGTGACGTTTTCCCTGCAGCTGAGCGACGACGTGATCGAGGTGCGCGACTGGGTGCACCAGTTCGCCGCCGAGGTGGTGCGCCCGGCCGCCGCGGAATGGGATGAGCGTGAGGAAACCCCGTGGCCGGTCATCCAGGAAGCCGCCAAGGTGGGTCTGTACTCCCCCGAGCTGTTCGCCCAGCAGGCCGCCGAGCCGTCGGGGCTGGGCATGCTGACGGTTTTCGAGGAGCTGTTCTGGGGTGACGCCGGTATCGCGCTGTCGATCCTGGGCACCGGCCTGGCCGCAGCGGCCTTGGCGGGCAACGGAACTCCCGAACAGCTGGGTCTGTGGCTGCCGGAGATGTTCGGTACCGCCGACGAACCGAAACTCGGCGCCTTCTGCTCCTCGGAGCCCGACGCCGGCTCCGACGTGGGAGCGATCCGCACCCGCGCCCGCTTCGACGAGGCAACCAGGGAGTGGGTGCTCAACGGCACCAAGACGTGGGCCACCAACGGCGGCATCGCCAACGTCCACATCGTGGTGGCCTCCGTCTACCCGGAACTGGGCTCGCGCGGCCAGGCCACGTTCATCATCCCGCCGGACACCCACGGCCTGACCCAGGGGCAGAAGTTCAAGAAGCACGGCATCCGGGCCTCGCACACCGCCGAGGTGGTGCTGGACAACGTGCGGCTGTCCGAAGACCTGATCCTGGGTGGACGCGAGAAGTTCGAGGCCCGCATCGCCCGGGTGAAGTCCGGTGCGTCGGCCGGTGGCCAGGCCGCGATGAAGACGTTCGAGCGCACCCGGCCCACCGTCGGTGCGATGGCCGTCGGCGTGGCCCGGGCCGCCTATGAGTACGCGCTCGACTACGCCTGCCAGCGTGAGCAATTCGGCCGCAAGATCGGCGAATTCCAGGCCGTCGCGTTCAAGCTCGCCGACATGAAGAGCCGCATCGACGCCGCCCGGATGCTGGTGTGGCGGGCCGGCTGGATGGCCCGCAACAACCAGCCCTTCGACAACGCCGAAGGTTCGATGGCCAAATTGGTAGCCAGTGAGACCGCGGTCTACGTGACCGATGAGGCCATTCAGATTCTCGGCGGCAACGGCTACACCCGTGACTACCCGGTCGAGCGGATGCACCGCGACGCCAAGATCTTCACGATCTTCGAGGGCACCAGCGAGATCCAGCGGCTGGTGATCTCCCGGGCGCTCACGGGGTTGTCGATCCGGTAGTCGGTCCGGCGGCTATTTCCCGGTGCGCTCGCGATGCTTGCACCCGGGCCAGCAGCACGGTCGTCGCTGCCCTTCCTCAAGCTCCTCCTGGGTGCGGCGGATCCGCCGCTCCCGGGTGGCCTGCTGTTTGGCGTCTTCGACCCAGCAGATGAACTCGTTACGCGCCAGCGGGGTGATGTCTTTCCATGCTTCCAGCGCCGTGGAGTTGGCGATCAGGGCCTCGCGCAGATCCGTCGGCAACTTGTGGACCACCCCGCCGGGCACGCGTTGACCAGTCATGAAGTCAGCGTAGGTGGCACGTCTCAGCAACACACTTGCGACACGACATTGCCCTTACCGTGACCTTAAGACGGTCTTATTTTTCTTAGAGTTGGTGTACGGTGGGGGCTCAGGGCGGTTGTGAGCACGGGCACACCACCGTGTTTCCCAGGTCGAAACCACGACCGGCCGCCTCGGCAGTGACGGAAGGAACCCGACATGCAGCCTGCAGCAGCCACCCGGATTGCCCTGGTCACCGGCGCGTCGCGCGGTATCGGCGCCGACGTCGCACAGCGCCTCGCCGGTCCCGACACCCACGTCGTCGTCAACTATCGGGAGAAGGCCAACCGCGCCGACGAGGTCGTCGACAGCATCCGTCGGGCCGGCGGACGCGCCTCCACGATCGGGGCCGACATCTCCGACGAGGCCGCTGCCGCCGCGATGATCGAGCAGATCGGTCGCGAGTTCGGCCGGCTCGACGCGCTGGTGCTCAATGCCTCGACCGGGCTGGGCCTGGGCATCGATCCGGGATACGCGATGCGACTCAACCGCGACGCGCAGCGCCGCCTGGCCAAGCTGGCGCTGCCATTGATGCCGGCCGGTGGACAGATCGTGTTCGTCACCAGCCACCAGGCCCACTTCTTCCCCAACAAGGCGGTCCCGAAGGGTTACGCGGCGGTCGCCGCCAGCAAGCGCGCCGGCGAGACCGCGTTGTACGCCATGCGTCCCGAATTCGACCGCCGGGGAATCGATTTCACGGTGGTGTCCGGCGAGGTGCTGTCCGATCGGCAGCTGGCGACGGCGATCGCCCATGCCGCGTCGGCGCCGTACCCGTCGGGCATCGTCTACGTCGGCGGTCCGCACTACCTGGCCCAGATGTCGGCCTGACGCCGACGCTTCCGCGCTTCCGCCGCTTCAAGCCGCCGTTTTCCACACCAGGGCGGCTCTGACGCGTCGAGCACGACCCTGCGGTAGAAATCGGTGCCACGAAAGGGTTCCGCACGCCCCGACGCCGTACTACATTGCGTAGTAGTCGACTCCAGGGGGCAGGATGCGGTGGCGCGGGGTTAGTCACGTCGAGTTCGCAGTGTTGGACTACGACGCATCAATCGAGTTCTACGACGCCATGTTGGGCTGGCTGGGGTACCACAGCTTCTCCTCGCTCAACATGGAGTACCAATCGATCTACTACATGACGCGGTTCATCAACCCGCACAGCTACATCGGTATCCAGCCGGCGCGCACCGGGGACAAGCTCACCCACACCGACCAGGCCGTCGGGATCAACCACATCGCACTATGGGCCCGAAACCGCAAGGAAGTCGACCGGTTTCACCGGGACTTCCTGCTCGCCAGGAACATCCCGGTCACCGACGAGCCCAAGGATTACCCGCAGTACTGGCCGGGCTATTACGCGGTGTTCTTCGACGACCCACTCAACGGCATCCACTGGGAACTGGCCTGGGTGCCGAAAATACCGAGCCCGCAACAGGTGTGGGCGTTCTACCGGTCCATGCGCGGGTTCGGCAAGCAGCGCCCGGACCTGGCCCGCACCGTCCCCGGCATCGCACTGCAAGCCAGGCGGACGCTGCCGGGTAAATGAACCGGGCTACCCCAGCGCCACACCCAATTCCTGGGCGAACACCTTGATCATGTGTTGCACCGCAATCTCGTTGCGGCCGATCACCATATGGTCGTGTTGGCCATGCCGCACGCCCTCACCACATTGCGGCAGCATCGCGAAATCCTCGTCACGCACCGCGGCGTGCACCCCTTCGTAGACCGCGTCGTAACCGGCCCGCATGTCGTCGGTGGTGGCCGGCACCCGCCCCATCCAACTGTGGCGCACTGTGCAGCGGGTGGGTTCACCCTCGGGCAACATGTCGATGATCTCCACGCCCACGGGGCTGTTGGCCAGGATCAGGTTGGGATACACCCAGTAGATGACACCCATGTTCGCCGACGGATCGAACGAGCCACTCGGATCGTCTACGAGATTCTTGATCCAGGTGAACGGAAAGCCGATGCGATGGTGCTTGCCGAATTCGTCGTAGACCGACGTGTTCGGCAGCGTGTTCTGTCCGATCAGGCTCTCGCCGTGGACGAAGGGGAAGTGGTAGCCCTCCGCGAACGCCTCCAACGCCCCCTTCCACGACACCTGCGAAGAGAATTCGCGGTCGGTGTGATAGCCGTAGTTCTGGTAGTTCCATTGCGCCAGTTCGTCGTTCAGTGAGCCGAGGTGCGCGTCGAGGTCGATGGCGGCGTCGGCGGTCAGCACCGCCCAGATGAAGCCGTGCCGTTCCTCCGAGGGCAGTTCCACCAGTCCGTATTCCGCCGTGTCGATCGTGTCGAAGCCCGCTTTGCCCGGCACCATGAACAGCTCACCGGTGTTGCGGTAGGTCCATGCGTGATACGGGCAGACGAACCGCGAGGCGTTCCCGGAGCCACAGGCCGGCATGGCGCCGCGGTGCCGGCAGTAGTTGAGGAAGACGTGGGCGGCGCCGACGCGGTCCCGGGTGACCAACAGCGAGTCGCCGAGCACGGAGCGGACGACGAAGTCGTTCTTCGCCGGGATCTGAGCCGACGGCACGATCGCCAGCGGAACCCGGCGCAGGATCTGGGATTCCTCGATCTCGGTGATCTTGGGATCGCGGTAGTAGTGCAGCGGCACCTTCAACACCGCCTCGGCCATGTCGGTCGTTCCGTCCACGGCATGGCGCAGGGCGCGGCGGGTCAGTTCCTCATCGGTGCCGGCGACCGGGATGCTGATCATCAACAGACCATACAATGAAGTTCAATTGTATTGTCAAGATTCGCCGGGCTTCCATGCGACGATCGACGAATGCGCAGGCACGGCTGGTCGGGCGACATTCCCGCCGACGACGACGAGGCGGCCCGGCGCATCATCGACGCGGCCCGCCAGGCCATCGACGCCCGCGGCACCGTGAGCGTGTCGGAAGTGGCGCAGTCGCTCGGAGTGACCCGCCAGACCGTCTACCGCTACTTCCCCACCCAGGAAAGCCTGATGGCTGCCACTGCCATGTCAGCGGTGGACGGCTTTCTCGACCGGCTGGCCGCCGAGCTCGGCTCGATCACCGATCCAAGCGAGGCCGTGGTCGAGGGCATCGCCTACACCGTCGAGCAGATCCCGCACGACCGGTACCTGGGCCTGGTGCTGCAGCCCGGCAAGGCCAGCGCCTTCACCGCCGGGGTCACCTCGGACGTCGCGGTCGAATTCGGCAAATCGATCGTGCAGCGATTCGATATTGACTGGTCCGCCGCCGGTTTCGACGGTCAGAAGCTCGACGAGCTGGTCGAGTTCATGCTGCGGACCCTGCAGTCGTTCATCGTCGATCCCGGTGGGCCGGCCCGTCGGGACGCCGGCCTGCGCACCTTCCTGCGGGAGTGGATCGCGCCGGCCGTCGCTGCGCAGGCGCGCACATCCTCGCCCTCGGCAAAATAGCCGCCGCGTCAGTGCCGGGCCGGCCAAGCGTGTTTACCGATTCCCCACGCGGGTTAGCCAAAGGGTCGCGCTCATTTCCGATAGCGCCGATAAATCCGATAGAAGGGACCCTTGCCATGATTGTCAAGCCGTTGACACTGTCCTCTGTACTGGTTGGATGCGCGGCCGCCGTAGCGGTGGCATTCGCCCCGGCAGCAGCCGCCGACCCCAATCAATGTCAAAGTGGCGGGACCGGTCCGAATTCCGCCGGCCCGCCGACGTGTGAGACGTCGGGACCGGCGGTCACCGCCACGCCTCCCGAGCAGGGCGGCCCCAACACCGGGAACGGGCCCTACGGACCGTGGGGTAACACGCCTCCGATCGGATAACCGCCAAGCGCGGTTATTTGAGGTGGGGCGCAAGTAGTTCCGCCCAGGCGTTGGTCATCTTGTCGTACTCGTCTTCGCAACCGTCGGCACGGTCCTGAGGTAGCAGTCCCTGGCTGACCACGTCCGCATTGGCGACCGGATCGGATCCGTAGATCCAGCATTCGAAGTTGTACGTGCGCGCCGCGTCCAGAGTGTGCACGTCGGCGAACAGTGACTCATCCGGCTGACCGCCCTGTTGGGCATAGATGCGGTATTCGCGGGCCTGGTCTTTGGCGGCCTGGACGTAGTCCGGATCGACATTGCCGTCGTCGTCAGGACCGAGCAGCACAGAGGCTGCCAGCTGATCGGCGACGTCTTCCTCGCGACCGGTGGCCGGCAATTGGTAGACGTCGATCGCCATGTGGCCGAGCTCGTGGAAGAACGAGGCGATCACGACGCGCCGAGCGGTGTCTTCGGGGTCGGGGTCACCGGCCTCACCGAAGATCTCGAGGCTTTCGTTGACATCCTCGTAGCACATCGTCATCTCTTGGTCGTCAGAACTCCAGTAGTCATTCGCCTCGTCGCACTGGGCGCCGACCAGCGGGATGTCGTAAGGCAGTTTGTACGTATCCGTGACGTCGTCAGCGAGCTGTTCCAGCACCCGGGTTCGCTGCATCAGGTCTCGGCCTTTGACAGCTTCGGCTGTGGTGGCGTCCTCGTACCGCACCACCATGCGTCCGGGGTCCGGTGCCGGATCCTCGGCCGCAGCGTTGGTTTCTTCGGCTGGATCAGATCCCGCCGGTGGGGCAGGTGTGGTGGCGCAGCCGACCGCCAGTACTGCGATCACTGCGGCAGCAGCGGCACACGACAATCGAGCCACGGTGCGTCCTCCGGGTTCGTCAGCAGTTTCGTGACGGTAGCCGATAATTGCCGACGCAAGGGCGTGTATCGCAAACACTCCTGCCGCCGGCACCGCGACAAACGCCCTGCCCGGCAACACCGGTCGTTGTCGTAGGCTCGTGACGTGGTCGACCTCTCCTATGTCATCGCCGGATCCGAAGCGACCGGCGGCGCCGGCCTACAAGCAGACCTACGGACGTTTCAGCGGTTCGGTACCTACGGCGTGGGCACCGTGACCTGCATCGTGTCGTTCGATCCGAAGGCGAACTGGGTGCACCGCTTCGTGCCGGTCGATCCGCAGGTAGTCGCCGACCAGATCGAGGCGGCGACATCGGCGTACGACCTCGACGTCGTCAAGATCGGCATGCTCGGGACTCCGGCCACGATCGACGTCGTCGCCGAGGGCCTCGCCCGCCAGCCCTGGCGGCACGTCGTCGTCGACCCGGTCCTGATCTGCAAAGGCCAGGAGCCCGGTGCCGCCCTCGACACCGACACCGCACTTCGCCGGCAGATCCTGCCCCTTGCCACGGTGACCACCCCGAACCTGTTCGAAGCCCGCACGCTGTCGGGGATGGAGGACATCTCTTCGGTCGACGATCTCGTGGAAGCGGCCCGGCGCATCGCCGATCTCGGGCCGGCGTGCGTGGTGGTGAAAGGCGGGGTCGAGTTTCCGGGCGACGACGCCGTCGATGTGGTCTTCGATGGCAAGGACATCGAAATCCTGCGGGCGCCGAAGGTCGGGCAGGCACGCGTGGCCGGTGCGGGATGCACGCTGGCAGCAGCGATCACGGCAGCCCTGGCCAAGGGGTCAGACGTTGTCGACGCCGTGCGCCTGGCCAAGGAGTTCACCACCGCCGGAATCGTCGAACGAATCGGCGGCAACGCCCCGTTCGACACCGTATGGCAGGGTGCGGGCGCCACCCCGTAACTCCACCAAATCGCAGGTCACCCTTGTAGCTTCGAAATGCAGGACAAGCACGAGCGAACAAGGAGGAAGACCAATGACGAATCGTTCAGGAAGTGCGTTCTCCAGACGCACGTTCATCCGCGGAGCCGCGTTCGCGGTGCCCGTCATCGGAGCTGCGGCACTTGCGCCGGTGGCTTTGGCTGCCCCACAGGAGTGCGGTGATCCGTCCGGCAAGATCGGTAACTGCGCAGCGCAGCTGGCGCAGGAGTTCACCGCGACGAGCTTCAGCACGACCGCCATTGCGGGCGGTACGAACTACTCAATTCTGTTCAGTACCAACATTCGCAGGGGTTCCGCGGTCCCGGCGGGCGCCACCGGTTATCGCATCAAGAGCATCAGTGTCTCGGGCACCAAAAAGGACGGCACGCCGTTCTACCTCACCCCCGGAATCGGGGAGGTCGGTCCACGAATTCTCAACGCCCGGTCCGGGTCGTCGCTCGGCTTCGCCTTGGATGTGCCGTGGGATGCGAACCAGCTCGTGCGGTCGTTCCTCTACACCTACGATGTCGAGTTCCTCACCGGCCTGACCGGCATCCAAACCTGCCGATACACCACGACGATGACGCTCGCCGACAACGGGATGACACTCGGCGGCGTCGGGTCGGTCAACTTCTCCACCCCGATGCTCGCCGAATGCGAGACGGCTCCCCCGCCGCAGTAACCGCCATTCGCTTCCCTATCGGCCACCGCGAAATTCGGTGATGCGCGGGGCTGGTGTCCGAATGCTCGATACGGCGCTGGGAAACAACATGCGTCGGCGGGTATCGACAAAACGACTCAGCTCCGTGAGCGACTGTCGCTGGAGGCCGGCGCGCAACGTGCTGTCGGCAACCGTCTCCGCGAGCTGCAACGACATCAGCTGCCGGAGGGAATCAACAATCGGGTCACCTCGCGGAATGACCAAGACATGCCCGTCAAGCCCGATGAAGCCGCCGCCGTCAACCCAGGGCAGGCCCAGATTTCCGCCTACCGGGATCTCGCCCTCCAAGTCGCGTCCGGCATGGCCGGAGAACGACAGTGTGGCAGTCCGTGACGATTCGTCGATGGCGTCGACGTGGACCTGGAAGTAGGGTAGGTCCCGTGTTTCCGGCCACGGCGACCACACGTCACCGGCGACCAGCCCGTACGTTCCACGGTGGGACGGCTGGAGGACTGAGTGGTTGTCGACAAAGCTGTGCACGAGCACTACTGGTTCAGGTACCGCGGAATCCCATCCCGTGCGATCGCGGTACTCGATGATGAAGTCGCCTACTTCCAATGCCAGGTATCCGGGCACTTCTCGTGCATGCAGCGGCCGCAGCTCGACACTCGCGGCGGTATAGGCGTCGGTGCTGACGGACTTGACGCGCGATCGGTCCAGCCATCCGCGGCCCCGCATGTTCGCCGCATTCAAACCGGGGCCCCACGCACCATAGGGACCGACGGTGTTGATGTGGCAAGATCCCCACGTGGACATGACATCCCAGTCATCGAGATAGTCAGCGTCGGGCTGATCGGCTCGGCGAGAATGGTCCAGACCGTAGACATGTCCCATCTCCTGCCCCAACAGGGCTGGGTGCACATTGGTTGAGTCGCACACGGCCGCCCAACCGTTCTGCTGTCCGTAAAGGTCTGTCGCCGTGTTCATCACGATCACTGCGCCGGTGAAATCGGCCGTCGAGTAACCCGCATCATCCGCTGCCTGACGGGCGGCTTCGACGAGTCCGTTGCGGTTGATCTTCCCGTCCGGGACGGTGGAAACATTGCCGACGTAATCGGCCTGCTCGTATGGAAGTGAGATCCAGGCCGAGACTTTGGAGCCGGTGAGATCAAGGGCTCCATGCGACATTCGATCGAAGAACTCCACCATGTTGTGCGTGCCCGCACCGGCGGCAGTGAACATGTTTTCGAAGTACGTATCCGACAGTGGTTCGGCGTCAGCGCCCTTCCACTTGCATCGCAGAATCAGCCACGGTGTCGAGATAGCCATCGTCAGCCTCCTTGGCGTCGATGTGTGGGACCGTCCCAAGCAGGAGCGTGCGCCCATCTCAGTCGGTGGTCACGAGTAGCCCACTACCTGAATGAGCCCCGTATGAGACCGCACCGACAACACTTCGCGCCACAGTGAGGCGTCATCCGCGCACGGCAACGTCCGTGCGCGGACCGGAGAGCGTGCCCGACGGTGGTCGCTTGAACTCAACCGTCGGTTACGCGTGCGTATTACCCTTGCGCCTTGCGGACCAGATCGATTGCGTACTGGCTGACGAAGGTGCCCGCGGATGCCTCGCCCGGACCGCACGCGCCATCGGATTCACCGGGACGCTTGACCCAGAGGAAGGCGTCGACGTTTCCGTTGCCGGTCGCCGTGGTCGGCGCGGCGCCGAGCGCGCGGCCGCTGGGGTTGCACCAGTACATCTCGCCCTCGGCCGGTCCGGCGCCGTTGCGCGACGTGTCGATGACATAGGGTTTGCCACCGGTCATGCCGGAAATCGCGTCGCCGTAACCCATTTCCTCTTCGGTGGTGAAGAAGTTGGCGGTGTTGAGGCTGAAGCCGCGTGCCTTGGCGACCCCGACCCGGTTGAGCCGATTGGCCATCTCGTCGGCGGCGGTCCACCGGGAGTGCCCCGCGTCGACGTACACCGCGGTGCCCGGGTTGCGGGTCAGGGTGTCGACGGCGTAGCTCATCAGGTTGTAGCGCTCCTCGCGCTGATCACCCGACAGACAGTCGGCCATGGCCAGCGCGTCGGGCTCGAGGATGATCGCGGCCGGCCCACTGCCGATCGCGGCGGCGACGCCGTCGATCCAGCCTTGATAGGCCGCGGCCGAGCCGAACCCACCGGCGGCGTAACTCCCACAGTCCCGGTGCGGGATTCCGTAGAGCGCCAGAATCGGCATGGTCCCGGCAGCCTGGGCGGCGGCGATGTACTTGGCGTCCACCGCGGGGGTGGAAATGTTGTCCATCCAGTAGGCCGTCGGAGTGTTGGCGATGGCCTGCAGCTCCGGGCTCGGGTTGCCCTGCGCGGCGCGCATGGCCTTCGACGACGGGTTGACGTAGAACGACTGGCCCTCGAGCGGGTTCCCGTCGCTGACCAACCGCACCGCCGACGTCGGTTGCGTGGTGGCGAGACCCACGCCGACCACGGCGGCGACGGTCAGAGCAGGAGCGAGCAGGCGCCCAACGGCGCCGACGGCTGAGGACATCACCTCAGGGAAAGTAATGGCGCGACGCGTCGAACGCCAGTCACCGGTTCTCGGAATCGGCCAACGCCCGGGTGTAGAAGCTCATCCGCTCACGTAACTGTCCGGGGTCGATGCCGAACTCTTCTGGCCGATAGCAATGCTTGCCCTTGCCGTCGCGCGGTTGGCTGCGGTGATGTTCGGCCAGCATTCCGGCGATGTCCGGCGGGTCGATGTCGCTGGCGGCGTAGATGCCGCGCACCACCGCCTCGGGGTCAGCGACCAGATCGGTGTACTGGATGTCGAGCCAGGTCACATCGCGTGCGCCAGTGCGGGCGTCGAGGGCGCGGCGCAGCCACAGTTCGGTCTGCCCGGTCTGGAACCGGCCCACATCGAGCGGGTCGACGTCGTCGCTGTAGGTGCGGCGGTAGGTCGCGAACAGGCTGGCGCCGGAGGCGACCGTCTCGACGATGTCGCGGTGCAACTGCACGATGCAGGCACCGGGGTAAGTCGCGGCCACGTGACGCAACTCGGCGGTGTGGGCCGGGGCCTTGAGGATCCACCGCCGGCCGTCACCGGCGTCGAGGATCTGCAGCATCCGCCGGTGCTGGGCGTACTCGGTGGCGAAGCTCTGCGTGGCCAGCCAGGACGCGTAGCTGTCCAGGCGCGTGGTGGCGGTGAACCCCCAATTCCGCAGGGTGGTGCCCATGCCGAGCACGCATTCCTCGGGCAGGTTCGGTCCGGAGTCGTGCACGGCTGCCATTGCCGGGTTGAGCACGTGCAGGAGGTATGGCCCGGCGGCAGCGGCGTCGAGGCGACGGGTGCGTTCCTCGGGTTCGAGGTCGCCGGGCAGGCGCCACGGGGCGCCCAGCTCGGCGGGCAGCGGCGCACGCAAGCGGGGATCGCGGTCGAGCAGTCGGAACAGGAATGTGGTGCCGGTGCGCCAGCCGCCCGTGATGATGATCGGCGGCAGCAGCGGTCGGTTCTCGGTCTCGGGGTTTTCGTCGAGATGCCGCGTGATCGCGGCCCGGGCGGCGAGTCGGCCGGCCGCCGTGCGCTGCGCGGTCGCGGCACCGAGGGCGTTGAGCCGGCCGTCCTGTTCGGCCGAGGCGAGGTACTGCAGCAGGCCGGGGCGCCACTCGTCGGGGTCACCGAGCACACGCGCCCCGGCGCCGCGGGTCCCGCGGTCGAGCACGATGTCGACGGCGTCCGGCCCGAGCCGGTAGCGGTCTGGTCGGGCGGCTCGGTCCTGCTCGGCGGCCGCATACGCCTTCAGTCCCTCCGGTGTCCGGACGGGCGCGGTCCAGGTCATGTGGGCTCCGAGAGGTCGGCCAGCCGCACCACGCGCATTGTCGGTAACTCCGGCGGCTGTTCTGGTTGTAGGAATCGCATCACGACGATCCCGAAAGTCCGTCCCTCGGTGTCGATCCAGTCACCGGCTTCCGCGCCGGGTTCGGTGGCCGCGAGCACGAATCGATAGCGCCCGCCGTGTCGGGTCGCGGTGGCTGCGGTGTAGGAGACGCGACGATGGCGATAGTCGAGCGAGTTGAGAAACCTGCTGTAGGCCAAGATGTTCCAGTATCGACAGGGCGGGGCTTCCCCCTCGATTATCAAGGCTTCGTCCGGATCCAACTGCCAGCCACCGCGCAGGTAGTGGATGGCCGGTTCGGTGAACACCGCGCCACCGGCCATCTCGGTCCACTGCCGCAACAGATTCGGCGACGCGTGGTCGGCGGCGGCCGCGGTTTTCCAGATGAGCGGCAGGTGCGTGATCACCTTCGACGCCCGGGCCAGATCCTTTCCGAAGCGCACCGGGTCGATCGGCGCCGGGGTCGGCGGTGATTCCACCGGCTCGATGGCACACGACCCGATCTGCTCGGTCCCGATATCGTCGTGGAAGTGCCGCACCCAGATCACCGACGCGTGGTCTGACAACTCCAACCAGTCGCCGACCATGGGGCGATCACCGCCGACCGTCACCTGATAGCCGCCGTCGTTATCGAACGTTATTGCGTCACTGTCGATCCGGGAGTCGACTCGCGGCTCGGCGCCGCCGGCACCGGCGTAGACGGTGATCGACACGTACGAGGCGTCACCACGGTGGCCGCGGATGCGGTAGCGACCACCCGGTCGAATGTCGGCGACCCAGTACTGGAAGTCGGGGTTGTCCATCAGAAATTTGTGCCGCCAACCGTTGAAGGCGACGAACTCCGGTTTGTCACGATCCACTTCGAAGCGCCCCAGCTGGTTCGACACCGCGCGGAGCAGCGCGCGGAAACCGTCGGCCTGCTCGTTCGCCGGCAAATCGGCCGTATCGATCGCGAGTTGTGTTCCAGCCGTGCGTAATCCGTCGACAAAGGCATTCCACGCCGTGACTTCGGCACGAGGTTCTTCAGCGACACCGTCACCCGAGGCGGTCACGCGGCCCCCAATCCGGAAGCGCCCGCTTCCCAAATTGGATGCTGCCCGCTACAGTCAGCGCATGTCAAGGCCCTACCGTGGGCAGGCCGCCGAAGCCCGGTCATCTGATCGCCGCGCCCGCCTTCTGCAGGCAGGCGCTGATCTGGTCGGCAACCACGGCGTGGCCGCCATGACCATGCGGGCCGTGTGCCGCGAGGCCGGACTCAGCCAGAAGTTCTTCTACGAAAGCTTCACCGACACCGACGATTTACTCCGGGAGGTGTACCGCAGCGCCTTCGAGCATGTCCGCGACGTGGTCGACGCCGCAAGCGACCCGGCAAGTGATCTGACCGCGCGCACCCGGGCCGGGGTGGCCGCCGCAGCACAACTCGTCAAAGACGATCCGCGGCTCTGCCGAATCCTGTTGGTGGAACCGATCGCCGACGAACGCCTGCGCCGGTACGTGCGCGACACCGTGGGCACCATGACGGTGGAGGGCATCGCCGCACCCACCGGCAGGGCGGCGTCGCCGCGGGTGAAGATGCAGTACGCCACCGCCTTCGGCGCGATCATCTCGCTGTTCATCGAGTGGACCGAAGGCAACCTGGGCGCCGACCTGGAGGCGTTCGTCGACCATGTGACCGGCATGCTGTTGTCGTCACCGTTGGCGTCCGCCGTTGAGCGATGACCGGCCGGAGCGCCACCAAAGTCAATGATCGCGGTTGGCTCGCCCGTCGCTGGTGCAGAACTGGTACCACTGCTCGTCCCATGCCGCGTCACGTCGTCGATTCAGCGCAACGCGCAGCACTGCGATCGTGGCCAGGCCCACCAGCGCGGTGCCCGTCCACAGGGCCAGACCCGCACTGAGGGCGGAGCCCTGCAGTTCCGCATCGCTTCTGGGCGCTCTGGTCACTGCGCCGGTGTTATCGAGCCATACCGTGATCCGGGCACCCACCTGCACCGGTTCAGCAGTGGAGACGAAACCCGTCTGCTCTTGGAATGCCGAAGTCCAGCGCACGCCGACGCGTCGGGGAGCGTGCGGAAGCCGGGCGGGGGCATTGACGGCGACCTCGGTGACGGTGGCCTCTACCGAGTGAACCGATTTGGCGTACTCCAGGTTTCGCGCCACGTTGTCGGCGTATGCGGCCCGGCTGACGAGCACCGCGGCCGGCACCGCGACGATCAATGCGATGACACTGAGCAACGTCACCACGGCTTCGATGCGGTCGTGTCGTCGCACGAGGGCGCCGCCCCCGAGCGCGCGCAGAATCCACGGCCGGCGCATTGACGTCGACGCACTCATGCGCACAGCAGCACCGATGTAACGTCCACGTGAACGATTTTGACACCGAGTGTCATTACGGGGCAACGCCCGACGTCAAGAGGGGACCAACCTCACATTCCTGCGTGCGGTCGCGACGCGCCACCGGACGGGGCCCAAGTCTGTTGCCTCGGGGTGGCCTGGCACTCAGAGATGATGGAGCACATGAACGCGAACCCGAAGGAAGCCGGCCTTGCGAACCGGACGGCGGTGGCGGTGGCGCTCGCAGTGCTGCTCGCGGTACTGACCTGGAGTGGCACCGGACGCGCTTCTGCGGCCGAAGCGTCACCGGCCGGCGACGCCTTGTCCCTCGGCGATCCGGCCGCACCCGGCCAGATCGAGCTCTATCTGGATCCGCTGTGCCCCTACAGCGGAAAGATGGTCCGCGACCAAGGCGCCGAGATCGGCCGACGCATCGAGGCCGGCCACCTCCACATCAATCTGCGGTTCGTGAATTTTCTCGAAAAGTACTCGGCGAGTGGCACTTACGACACCCGCGCGATCTACGCCACCTACGTCGTCGCCGACCACTCACGGTCAAGTGAGGTCACGTGGCGCTTCATCGAGCAGATCTTCTCCGCCGAACAACAACCAAAGGAGACGGGCGAGTCCGATCTGAGCAACGATCAGCTCGCCGGCCTGGCCGACCACGTCGGCGCACCGCCGTCCGCGCAGAACATGATCAAACTCGGGCTTCCGATTCCCTACGACGCCCACACCATCGCGGCGAACAATCTCCCGCTACTGCGCAGCTTCCCCGAGTCCGGGGTGCCGCTGGTGGTCATCGACGGCAAGTCGGTCGACGGCAACTCCGACTGGCTGGACCGGCTTCCAAGCTGACCACGAACCTAGTCCGACTAGACTAAGTCGAGTAGACTTCGCCCATGTCCACGGTCAACATCCACGACGCGAAGACGCATCTGTCGCAACTGCTCACGCGCGTCGAAAACGGCGAAAAGATCACGATCGCGCGGGCCGGCAAACCTGTGGCCGACCTCGTCCCGCACACCCGAGTCGACATCGTCTTCGGCGGCCTGGCCGGACGGTTTGTGTACGACACCGAACACTTCGATGACACCGACAGGGACCTCAACACCTTGTTCGGCATCGAATGAGTGGCCTGTTGCTGGACACCCACGTCCTGCTGTGGCTTCTCGAAGACAATCCGCGCTTGGGCGTCGCCGCGCGTGAGCGCATCACAGACAGCGCTGCGGTGTTTGTCTCGGCGGCCAGCACGTGGGAGCTCTCCATCAAGTCAGCGGTCGGCAAGCTCACGCTGCCCGACGATCTCGACCAGGCGATAGACCGATCAGGCCTGCGCGACCTGCCCGTCACGCGTCGCCACACCCTCGCCTCAGAGTTCACCGCACTCCCTCACAAAGATCCGTTCGACGCGATCCTGGTCGCCCAGGCCGTCGTCGAACGGCTCACCTTGCTCAGCGCCGATGCGAAGCTCTTGGCGGCCTCACCCGACGTGATCGACGCCCGAATGTGAGGCCGGCCGGCCGCCGCTACGGCGGATTTGTACTGTGACCTGGGCCACTGCCGGTCTCACCGGCCGACCGTGGCGCTTCGGCAGTTTCAGCAGTCATTACCATCTAAGCGCCACCCATTACAGGGCCAGCCCACACGACCCACAGGACGCTTGACTTGAACTCGCCAGAACTCGCCCATTGGAACGCCCAGGAAGCACTCGCGGAGGCGATGATCCCGATCATCGGCACATTGCATCGGGCAAAGGGCGTGACCGTCCTGCTGCACAGCCGATCGCTGGTGAACAAGTCCGTGATTTCGATCCTGCGGACCCACCGTTTCGCCCGGCAGGTCGGCGGTGAGGAGCTGTCGGTCGAAGAGACCTTCCCGTTCCTGCAGGCGTTGGCCGACCTCGACCTCGGTCCGTCGAAGATCGACCTCGGCCTGCTGGTCATGGCCTACCACGCCAGCGACCGGCAGCTGTCGATCCCGGAGTTCACCGCGCAGATCCTCGATGAGGTGACCGGTGAGAACAAGACCGAACCGCAGGGGCCGCGGGATGTGGTGCTCTACGGGTTCGGCCGCATCGGCCGCCTCGTCGCGCGGCTGCTCATCGAGAAAGCCGGATCGGGCAACGGCCTGAACCTGCGCGCGGTCGTGATCCGCAGCAACGGGGAAGGCGATCTGGCCAAGCGGGCGTCATTGCTGCGTCGCGACTCCGTGCATGGCCAGTTCAACGGGTCGATCAAGGTCGACACCGCGAACAACTGCCTGATCGCCAACGGTAACGTCATCAAGTTCATCCACAGCGACGACCCGTCGACCGTCGACTACACCCAGTACGGCATCAACAACGCGATCCTGATCGACAACACCGGCAAATGGCGCGACCGCGACGGCCTGGCCAAGCACCTGCGCCCCGGCATCGCCAAGGTTCTGCTGACCGCACCGGGCAAGGGCGACGTGCCCAACATCGTGCACGGGGTCAACCACCGCACGCTCGATCTCACCGAGCAGATCTACTCCTGCGCCTCCTGCACCACCAACGCGATCGTTCCGCCGCTCAAGGCGATGGACGACAAGTTCGGCATCGAGCGTTGCCACGTGGAGACGGTGCATTCGTTCACCAACGATCAGAACTTGCTGGACAACTACCACAAGGCTGACCGTCGCGGCCGGTCCGCGCCGTTCAACCTGGTGCTCACCGAAACCGGTGCCGCCTCCGCGGTCGCCAAGGCGATGCCGGAGCTGAAGGCCAAGATCAGTGGGAGCTCGATTCGCGTCCCCACCCCCGACGTATCGGTGGCGATCCTCAACATGCAGCTGCACAAGCCGACCACCAAGGAAGAAACCCTGGAGTACCTGCGCCAGGCGTCCCTATCGGGCCCGTTGAGCCGCAACCTCGACTACACCGCGGCGACCGACGCCGTGTCGAGCGACTTCATCGGATCCCGCGCGGCGAGCATCATCGACGCCAACGCGACGATCGTCGACGAGGACAACGTGATCCTCTACGTCTGGTACGACAACGAATTCGGCTATTCATCCCAGGTGGTACGGACGGTTCAGTACCTGTCGGGAATCGAGTACCCGACGTATCCGCACATCTGAAACTGATCCGCGACGCACGGCCGGTCGGCGCCTCTACGAGATCACTCGATCGTTCCCGGGGCGCCGGTTCCGGCGCCGTTCGTCCACTGCGCCGACGCCTCACGCCCGAACACCACCCCGAGCCCGATCATCAGCACGGCGAGGCCGAAATGCAGCCAGTTGTCGGCGTTGTTGACCGGGATGAAGTTGGCGGAGCTTCCCCGGTCGATCACCAGGCCGTACAGCCAGAGCACGGCGTAGACGAGACCACCGCCGACCAGATAGGCCCGCGCCGCGGCCGCGCGCCGGGCCATCACCAGACCGACAGCGCCGAACGCCAGATGCACGAGGTTGTGCAGTACCGAGACGGCGAACACACCCAACAACATCGCACCGGAATGGTGCCCGGCCCAGGTCAGCTCGCCGTAGTTGGTGGTGATGCCCGGGATGAAGCCCAGGATGCCGACGATGAAGAACAGGATTGCCACCGCTGTTGCGGTCACCTGCAACGGGGTCGCGTGACCGGCGTGCCCCTCTGATCGCGGGATCGGTTTCGCCATGATGCACACCCTTTCAACGGTTGAGCCGGGGCGGCTCGTGCACGGAGTACCCGAGGCATCGCTGGCCCACACGCCAAGGCCTAGAGTTGCGCATGAGGTTTGACGCCCCGGCGTGCGGGTATGCCGCGGAGCTGGGAGGCCAGATGGACAAGAAGGATTGCGAACGCAGCGGCGAGGACCCTGACTACGATCCGGACGCCGACCCCGAAATGCTGCAGCCGCAGCGGCTACGGCCGCAGCCGGATCAGGCCGAGGGTGCCGACGATCCCGCCGAAACCGGGTCGGAATGAGCGTCGGCGACGAAAAATACGGCTACGCACCAAGATTCGATATCTCCGAATCCAGCTTGGCGGCCTCCTCGGCCATCTGTTGTTCCGACAGTTGCGCTCCATCGGTCTGACCGATGAGGTCCGACTTGGAAATCACCCGCAGCGCGCCGCGGTAATCATCTGTATCGAGTCGCCCGGCCGGCACCACGTCGGTGTGCCCCTGAATCAACACCAGAACCGGGTCAGCCACATCCGAGGCCAGTAACCGTCGTACGTCATCAGCCGAGATCGTCATCAGTCGTCCTCATCCTCGTCCGTTGTTCGCCAGCCCATAGCTATGCCCGTTCGTTGCGGGTCCTATTCGTCGGTGTCGCCGACCAGCGTCGAGAATCCCGCAAGCCCTGTCAGGCAGGACGGTCGCCCAGGCGTTGCACGACGACACTTGTCGCGGGGTACCACCGCGACAACGACAGCGGGTCGCCGCTGTGCGGCTACGGGTTGGCCGGCGGCGCGTCCCACCGACCGGGGGCGGCCGGTCCGGCCGGAGATTCCAACCCGAGGCGGCCGGCCGCGAAGTCGACGCCCTGATTGACCAGGCTGTCGTAGCCGCTGGTGGTGTGCGCCGCGAAATTCAGACCGTCGGAGCACACGAAATCCTCGGGGGCGCAGACCTTGAGAGTCTTGTCCACGTACTGCTGGCCGATGACGACCGGCGGTTCGCCCAAGAAGTTCATCGCCCGGATGTTCGGCGTCCCGTAGAGCACGACGGCGGCAACCTTGTCGGCGACCTCGGGCGCCAACGGTTTGGGTACCGTCGCCGGATCGACGCCGTCGGGGACAGCGGCCGAGGTGACGAAGCCCATCACCGCCGCGCCTTGGGAATATCCACCAAGCACCATCTTGGTGTCGGGACAGTCGGCGGCCATCTTGGTGATATGCGCGCCGGCATCGCGGATGCCGTCGACGCCTGTGGTCCACTGGTCAGTGGCCGGGTAGTTGACCGGGTACACGCCAAAAGACTTGTCGCCCACCCGATGTCGTAAGGAATCGACAAATGCCTGCCCGGTTGGCCCGACGCCCGGAGGTTCACCGGTACCGCGGGCGAACACCACCTCCACGTCAGGGCAGGGCTGCGCCGAGGCGAGCGGCGCCGAGCTGGCGAACACTACCCCCATCCCTGCGATCACGGCGGTACCGACCAGACCAATCAGCCGTTCAATCACGTTGGGTTCCTCTGCTAGTTCGGTGTCATCGGCTACTTGGGGAGCTTGTGTACCGACGCCAACGCCGCGGTGAGCGACTCGCTGGTCGGAAACGTTTGATCGTGGCCACAGACGGCCAACAATTGCGATACCGCGCGACCGGCCACCAGCGCCCACTGCACATTCCCCTCGGCGCAACGAGCGTTGATCGCGCGCAGAGCCGCCAGTCCGGCCGTGCCCATGAATTCCACCGTGGTCAGATCCAGAACCAGCCATTCACACCATGCCGCCTGGTGGAACTGATCGACGAGCTGATTGGCATTGGCGGCGTCGATGTCACCGATGACCCTGATCAGTGCCCCAGTCCGGCCCCACTGCTTCGTGAAATAGACGTGGCCGTGCGCGCGCCGCGCACCAGCGTTCTTGACGGCTTCCTCGGCCCGTCGCCGCTCAGCTGTGATCGGAAACGACATCGGCGACCCCCTCAGACGATGACTCGCGCTGCTGGGCTGCAGGGAACCGGCAGCCACGTCCCGACTTTCGTGGTGGCTGTGATCTCAACCTTGCAGACAAAAAGTACTCCGCCCCGAAGGCCTGGGCAACCGCATCTCTGATGAGGAAAAGAAATGGTGAACGCGCCGAGTGCGCAATATAAACAGCATGTGACACCAGTCGCCGGTGCCGGTGCAAATGCTTCAGCTCAACGGCCGGCGTAGCGAGGGCTCGCCTTCGGACCACCGTCCCATCATGTGATCGGCCAGCCGGTCCTCGACGAGGGCGTGGGCTCGAATCCCGAAAACCACATCTGCGTCGAGGTGAGGTTCGCGGGCCACAAGATCACCCACCACGTCAGTGCGCACCACCTGTTCGTGGACGGCGTCGGCTTCCACATGTTCGGCGTAGAACGCAACGCACTCCTGCGGAGCACCAAGGCGCTGCAGAGCCTCCACCAGCCGTCGCGAACCTGGCGAGGAGGTGATCTCCGTGGAGGCGAAGTGTCCGACCGCCGCGCCGCGCAGATTGCGATGTAAACCGAACAACGACATCAGGTTCACTGCGGCCAGCGATTCGGCCGGCACGTCGTCGATATAGCCGAGGTAGGTCGAGTCCAGCCCGGCGGCGTCCATCAGGTCGGCGAACAACTGCTGATGCAGCCGCGGCCCCCGGCCACCGCCGAACTCATCGAATTCCACCGCGACGAATGATGCTTTGGCCTGACCCGTCAGCCGCGGGATGGCCCAGGCGTGCGGATCGCCTTCCTTGAGGTGATACAGCGAGCGGTGCACGAAGTATTCGCGCATCTGTTCCCAGGTTCCCTTGTCCCGCAGGTGATATGACAGACCTTCACCGTCAACCGGCTCGATCGAGATCTTCTCCATCTCGGCCACCGCCGTATCGTCGGGGTCGATCTCACCGACGGCGCCTCGCACCTCCGTCAGAAACTCCCGCTCCAACTTCCCCCGCAAGTGCAGCAGGCCGGCGTCCCACTCCCAACCGGCGTCTACCCCGACGAAACCGCGGTAGTGCAGCTCGTAGCAGACATAGAGGGCCAGGTGCAGGTCGAGACCGAACGGGTCGGAATCAGCCAGCGACGCCTCGACGCGGGACAGATGATTACAGGGCACCCGCTCGCTCAACAACCTGATGACGGCAGCTGACAACGGACCACGAGGATCAGGGAGGGTGGGTTCCACGAGAATCGGCGCAGATGTCACGACGGCACGGATACCCAGTTCAGCGGCGTATCAATCCCCGCCAGGCCGGGAGTTGCCACACCCCTGGGACACTGGCGACATCGAACGCAACTGGCAGGGCTATTTCGTCCCCGGCACGGGCATTCTCAGAAACCGGGTCGGAGCCCGCACAGCCGACGAACTTCGGGACGCGGAGAACGACCTCGTCGAGACCCGCCTGATCGAGCTACGCGAAGATCCCAACCTAGTGGGACAACGCTCATACGATCTCGACTACCTGCAACGCATCCACCAGCACCTCTTCCAAGATGTCTACGAGTGGGCAGGAGAGCTGCGCACTGTCGGCATCGAAAAGGGCGGCGAGTCTTTCTGTCCCCCGCCGACCTCAGCGGGTTGATCGCCATGTTCGCAAAGATCCTCGACGACGAGCCCGCATACGATTTTTGACGTCATCATCGGTGCTGCCGTCCTTCGTCGCCGTGGTCATCAGTGTCGTTGGGCCCCCATACTGGCAGCTTCCCAGTACGAACGTTCCGCCCAACTCGGCATTAGTGGTTCTAATGCGGGCTAAAATTCATTAGCTGTACTTGCCCATCACCCGCCCATACCGTCGAGCACATGGCTTCACCTGTCCTCGTCGGATTCCTCACCACCATGGCGTTGATCGCCGCGATCGGCGCCCAGAATGCCTTCGTGTTGCGTCAGGGCATCCGCGGCGAGCACATCGTCGCGGTGATCGCGTTGTGCACAGTCTCGGATCTGATCCTGATCGCGGCCGGCATCGCCGGTGTCGGGGCGGTGATCACCGCGCACCCCGATGCCGTCACGATGGTGAAGGTCGGTGGCGCGGCATTTCTCATCGGCTATGGCGTGCTGGCCGCGCGGCGCGCCTTCCGGCCGTCGACCCTCACCCCCTCGGAGCGCACCCCAGCCCGGCTGGCCGAGGTGCTGGTCACCTGCCTGGCGTTGACCTGGCTCAACCCGCACGTCTACCTCGACACCGTGGTGCTCCTCGGTTCCCTGGCCAATGAACACCACGAGCAGCGGTGGCTCTTCGGTGCCGGCGCGGTACTGGCCAGCGCGGTGTGGTTCACCGGCCTGGGCCTGGGGGCACGGCGGCTGGCGGGGCTGTTCGCCACGCCGATGACATGGCGCCTCCTCGACGGCGCGATTGCGGTGACGATGATCGCGCTGGGTCTGGGCCTCGGGCTCTCCTGACGGGCGTGACGATTCACCAACCCAGGTCGTGGCGCCCGGGGGCCGATGCGACAGACTGACCAGGTGAATCGCATGTTCCGGCGTGGGCAGCCCGCGGCCGCGCATCCATTGGCGGACGCTCCCGCATGGTTCACCACTGCGCTGGACGAGACGCCGCAGCACTCGACGATCGACGTCGACGGCTGCCCGATCCACCTGCGCACCTGGGGCGATCCGGACAAGCCCCCGCTGGTATTCGTCCACGGCGGCGGCGCGCACTCCGGATGGTGGGATCACATCGCGCCGTTCTTCACCTCCACGCACCGCGTCGTCGCGCCCGACCTCAGCGGGCACGGGGACAGCGGCAAGCGCACCGAATACGCCCTGTCGATCTGGGCGAAAGAAGTGCTGGCCGCAGCGGAAGCTTCCAGGGCCTCGGGCTCCTCGGCCAGGCCCACCATCGTCGGCCACAGCATGGGCGGCTGGGTGGGCGCCTCGGCCGCCACCCATTACGGTGCCCGGATCGACAGCATCCTGGTCATCGACTCACCGCTGCGCGATCGCGCCCCCGAGGAAGTCCGGTTGCGCAAGCGCCGCCGCGACGCCGCCGGTTATCCGACCGAGGACGAGATCCTGGCCCGGTTCCGCGCGGTACCGAAACAGGACGTGACGCTGCCTTATATCGGTCACCACATCGCCGTGGAATCCATCCGCAAGGTCGATGACGGATGGGTCTGGAAGTTCGACCCCGACATCTTCGGCGGCCTTTTGATGGACGAAACGCCGGACGACGAGGAACTCCTGGAAAACGCCTTCGCCCGAATCCCTTGCCGGATCGGCTATTTGCGTTGCGAAAACGGTGTCGTGCCGCCCCGGATGGCCGACCAGATCCGTTCGATCCTCCAACTCCGCGGCCCCTTCGTCGAACTCGCCGAAGCCGGGCACCATCCGATGCTGGACCAGCCGCTGCCGCTGGTGGCCACCATCCGCACCCTGCTGGAATTCTGGTCGATCACCTAACACACCAAGGCCCGATCACGCCGAATGTTCGCGCGACGAGGATTTGACCCACCGTTTTGTTAGTTAGCCTACCTATGCGGTAAGGTTTCGACCCTCGTCGGCGCAGGCCGAGGTCGCGTGAGCACGCGTACTGGTATCGAAGGAGGTCGCTGCGGTGTCCCAGCAGTTGGTCGAACGTCCGGCCACCCCGAAAGGCGGAGGCGCCTTGGTCGCGGTGCTCGCGGCCGCCGGCGTCAGCGTCTCGCTGATGCAGACACTCGTGGTGCCACTGGTTCCGCAACTGCCCGAGATACTGAACACGAGCCCGGCCAATGCATCCTGGGCGGTCACCGCGACACTTCTCACCGGCGCCGTGGCGACGCCGATGTTCGGCCGGCTCGGAGATATGTTCGGCCCCAAGCGGATTCTCGTCGCCTGCGCAGTGCTCCTCACCGCCGGTTCAGTGATCGCCGCGCTCACCAGCTCCCTGGCGCCGCTGGTGGTCGGACGTGCACTGCAGGGCTTCGGCGCTCCGGTCATCCCGCTGGGCATCAGCGTGCTGCGCGCCGCCCTGCCGGCCGACCGCGTCGGCGGCGCGATGGGCATGGTCAGCGCCTCGCTCGGGGTGGGTGGCGCATTAGGCCTGCCGCTGTCCGCAGTGATCGCCGAACATTCCAGCTGGCACGTATTGTTCTGGTTCGCAGCGGGTTTGGGCCTGCTCTCGGGAATCCTGTTCGCGACCATGGTCCCCGACATCGTGCCGTCGACGTCCACGGGCCGATTCGACGCGCTGGGGGCGGTCGGACTGGCCACCGCGCTGCTGTTGTTACTGCTCCCCATCTCCAAAGGCGCGTCGTGGGGCTGGGGCAGCCCCCTCACGCTCGGCTTGCTGATCGGATCGATCGTGGCATTCGTGGTGTTCGGCTGGTGGCAGTACCGCGCGCCGACACCGCTCGTCGACATGCGCACCACGCTCAAACGCCCAGTCCTGCTGACCAACATCTCCTCGGTGGCGATCGGATTCGGGATGTTCGGCACCAGCCTGATCGGTCCCCAAATTCTGCAGATGCCGGCGGCAACCGGGTATGGCCTGGGCCAATCGATGGTGATGGCCGGCCTGTGGATGGCCCCGGGAGGCCTGGCGATGATGGCCGCGTCCCCGGTCGCGGCCAAGGTGATCGCCAGCCGCGGCCCGCGGTTCACCCTGGTCCTGGGCGCCATCGTCATCGCGGTGGGATACCTGGGCGGGACACAGCTCCTCGGTTCGCCCGCGGGTGTTCTGACATTCGGTGTGGTGTGCAGCGTCGGCGTCGGTTTCGCGTTCGCCGCGCTGCCCACCCTGATCAACTCGGCCGTGCCGGTGTCAGAAACCGCTGCGGCCAACGGAATCAACTCACTTGCCCGCTCGCTGGGCACCTCGACGTCCAGCGCGGTGACCGGCGCGGTGCTGGCCCAGATGACCATCGTCTACGCCGGCCACACGTTTCCGACGCTGGCGGCCTTCCAGACCGCCATGCTGATTGCCGGAGGCGCAGCCGTGGTGGGAGCCCTGCTGGCGGTGACGATCCCGACCTCAGTCCCGACGCCGGCATTGGCGGATGTGGAACAGGTCGTGGTGCCCGTCCCGGTGCGACGCCGGGCCCAACGACTCGAGAACGTGCTGACCGCGCTCGGCCGCCAGGCCGCCGTGGCGTTGCAGATTCCCTCGACGCCATACCGACTCGACCGCGGCGACTACGTCATCGCCTCCTATCTCGGCGGCGGCGACCCCCTCACCCTGCAAGAACTCGCACGCGCGGTCGACAGCCCGGCCGAGACCGTCGACGAGCGGTTGTCCACCTTGATTCGCGACGGCATGGTCGGCCGCTCTCCCACCACCGATCAAGCCGCGCCGCCACGTTTCCTGCTTACGTCGCACGGCCGCAACACCTTTGAGCGCCAACGAGCGCTGAACATCTCCCGGCTGGAGTCCATCCTGTCGCGTTGGGATGACGGCGACGTGGCCGCACTCATCGGCTACCTCGGCCGGCTGTCCGACGGCATCGACGAGGAAGTGCAACGGCAGAACATCGCGATGGCTGCCCCTGCGGCGCCCTCAGCATCCAACCCGCCACCGTCGCCGAATGCCCCCACCGCACCGCTGCACACGCCACGATCATCTCGGGCACACCGGCGACCACAACCGGTCGCACCGCAAACGTCCCGAGCGCGGTGGAGCACTCCGCCTCGATAAGTAGATCCGCTGTGGCGCTATCGCTAACGGGGAGATAAGGATTCGTGATCCGGTGCTAGCGGAGCGCGGCGGCGAGGTAGGGGGCGGACACGCTGTCAGGGTGGGTCGACGCCACGGCCGGCGTGCCGGTGGCCACGACGCGGCCGCCGTCTCCGCCGGCACCGGGACCGAGGTCGATGACGTAGTCGGATTGGGCGACGACGCGCATGTCGAGTTCGACGACGACGACCGTGTTACCCCCGTCGACCAGCTTCTGCAGATGCCGCAGCAGACGGTCGGTGTCGGCGGGGTGCAATCCCGCCGACGGTTCGTCGAGCAGATAGAGCGCGTCGCCGCGGTGCGCCCGCTGTAGCTCGGTGGCCAGCTTGACGCGCTGGGCCTCGCCGCCGGACAGTTCGGTCGCCGGCTGCCCCAACCGCAAGTAGCCCAGCCCGACATCGCGCAACACCGTCAACGAGCGCAGTACGTCGGTATCGCCGTCGAAGAACTCCGACGCCTGCTCCACACTCATCTCCAGAATCTCGGCGATGTTGCGATCCCGCCACGTGATCTCCAATGTGCTTGCCTTGTAGCGGGTTCCGTGGCAGTCGGGGCACGGGGCATAGACGCTGGGCAAGAACAGCAGCTCCACCATCACCCACCCCTCCCCCTCGCAGGTCGGGCATCGGCCCGACGCGACGTTGAACGAGAACCGTCCGGCCTTGTAGCCCCGGCGTCGCGCTTCCGGTGTCGCGGCGAAACGGCGACGGATGTGGTCGAACATGCCGGTGTAGGTGGCAACGTTCGAACGGGGCGTGCGGCCGATGGGTTTCTGGTCGATGCACACCACACGACGCAATCCCCCAATGCCGCCGACGATCCGGCCGTCCACCGGTGCCGACCCCCCGACCAGCAGGAGGTCATCGTCCGACACCTCGTCAGTTGATCCGCTCACCGGTGCGCCCAGGTGCTCACCGACCAACGTCGGCAGCGCCTGACTGACCAGACTCGATTTCCCCGAGCCAGAGACTCCGGTGACCGCGGTCAGACATTTCAGCGGGAATGCCACCGACACGTCGTGAAGGTTGTTGCGGCTCACGTGTTCCAATCGCAGCCAGGCGGCGGGCTCGCGGGGCGTGCGGACCACCGGCGGCACCAGGCCGAACAGGTAACGCCGCGTGACTGATTCGGCCACCTCGGCGAGACCCTTCGGCGGACCGCTGTAGAGAATCTCCCCGCCGCTATCACCGGCTCCGGGGCCGATGTCGACCAACCAATCGGCCGCGCCGATGATGTCGAGCGAGTGCTCGACGACGAAGACACTGTTACCACGTCGCTTCAAACCATCCAGAACGCCCAATAACGCGTCCCGATCGCGAGGGTGCAGGCCGGCCGACGGCTCGTCGAGCACGTACACCACCCCGAACAGCTGCGACGACAGCTGCGTCGCCAGCCGCAGCCGCTGCAACTCTCCCGAAGACAGCGTGGGGGTGCTGCGGTCCAAGGAAAGGTACCCCAGGCCCAGATCCATGATCGGTTTCAGCCGCTCGAGCAGTTCGTCCGCCAAACGCGCTGCGGCGGCCCGCTTCTCGACAGACATGTTGGGGGTGTGTCGGATATCAGGAGCCGCCTTGTGCGCCGAGCCACCGGCAGATACCCGGTCTCGGACCGCCGCGCGGCGTGCTGACTCGTCGAGAACGTCGCTGGAACCCACCTCGGTCGGCGCCCAGCTGTCGCCGGCCACGGGCTCCAGAACCTGTGCGAGCGCAGTCAGCGAGAGTCCGGACAGGGCGGCGATGTCGAATCCCTCGAAGGTGACCGACAGCGCCTCGGGCTTGAGCAACTTGCCGTCACATGTGGGACAGACTGCGCTGCTGACGAACTGGGACACCCGCTTCTTCACCGAGGCGCTCTTGGTGTTGGCGAACGTGTCCAGGACGTATCGGCGCGCGCCGGTGAACGTGCCTTGGTAACTGGGCTCCATACCCTGTTTCACAGCGCGACGGGTCTGCGCCGGAGTGAACCCGGCGTACACCGGCACCGTCGGGTGCTCCTCGGTGTACAAGATCCAGTCGCGATCCTTCTTCGGAAGGTCTTTCCACGGCTTGTCGACGTCGTAACCCAACGACACCAGGATGTCGCGCAGGTTCTGCCCGTACCACGCCGGCGGCCACGACGCGATGGCCCGGTCCCGGATGGTCAGCGACCGATCCGGCACCATGAGCGCCTCGGGCACCTCATACACCCGGCCGATGCCGTGGCACGCCGGGCACGCCCCTTGCACGGTGTTGAATGAGAAATCCTCCGCGAACAGCATGGGCTGCTCAGCCGGGTAGTTCCCGGCGCGCGAATACAGCATCCGCACCAGGCTCGACAGTGTCGTCACACTCCCGACCGATGACCGCGCGCTGCCCACGCCACGCGACTGCTGCAACGCCACCGCGGGCGGCATCCCCTCAATCGAGTCGACATCGGGAACACCCACCTGGTCGATCAGCCGGCGCGCGTACGGGGCCACCGACTCCAGGTACCGACGCTGCGACTCGGCGAACAACGTTCCGAATGCCAGCGACGACTTGCCTGATCCCGACACACCGGTGAACACCACCAGCGCATCCCGCGGAACGTCGACGTCGATGTTCTTGAGGTTGTGTTCCCGGGCACCGCGCACCTGGACATCGGCCGGGATGTCCACCGGCCGCTCATCCCGCGGCGGTTCAGATGGCCTCATCACCACAATCCGACGGCATAGGTGATCAGTTCTTCGGCGAATAACCCGGTTTGGCGAGCAGATCCCGAAGGCCCGCATCGATGAATGCGGTATCGACCGGGTTCGCGCCGCCGCCCGCGAAATGCCCCCAGATACCGGGAATCACCCGCACCTCACCCTGGGCGATGTACTCACTTGCCCACTTTTCGTCCTCCGGCGGAAAGTAGAGGTCCTTTTCGGCCGGCATCGCCAGGAGCGGACACTGGATGGCACCGAGCGCCTTTTTGGTGTCGCCGTCGAATCCCGGTGTGTTGCCCACGTTTCCGCTGTGCCATGTCCGCAGCATCGTGATCAGGTTGTTGGGATCGCGTCCGTCACGGAAGAAGTTCTCCCAGAACCCGTAGAGGAAGTCATCGAGCGAGGTGAAGCCGAGCTCACGCCAGGTCTCTTCCCAATAGAACGCCTGCGAGTAGCCCCAGCCCGAATAGACCCGCGCAAATGCGCGCAATCCCTTGACCGGCAGGGCATTCGATGAGTAATCGCCATCCGCCCACGCGGCGTCAGCCGTGAGTGACGCGATCAGCGACTCAAGGAAGACTTTGTTGTGCGGTGCGGTGATGCTCGACCCGCAGAACGGTGCGGCGCGCTGCACCATCTCCGGGTGACTCACCGCCCACTGATACGTCTGGCCGGCACCCATGGACCATCCGGTGACAAGCGCGATGGTCGAGATGCCGAACTTCTCGGTGACGAGTTTGTGCTGCGCCTCGACCTGGTCATAGAACGTCACCGCGGGGAAGCGGGCCCTGTCGTAGGGCGCGGGAGTGTTCGACGGCGACGACGAGAGCCCGTTGCCGAGCATGTTCGGGACGATGATGAACCATTGGTCGGGATTGAGCGCCTTGTCCGTTCCGATCAACCACTCGTTGTCCGTGTGCCACCCCGAATACCAAGTGGGGTAGACGATGACGTTGCTCTTGTCGGCGTTGAGCGTGCCGTACGTCTTGTAGGCCAGGGTGGCACCTCGGAGCGTGGAACCACCCTGGAGGGTGAAGTCGCCAAGGTCGAAGTACTCGGCATCGCTGGGTGCGGGCAAGGTGGGCTCCTCTTTTCTGTTGTTGATTACTCTAAGTGCGACGGACAACTAAGTACCACGGACAACCAATTCCACTGGTAGACGGACAGATTCGACATCGCGCTGGGCGATGACGTCCAGCAGACATCGGAACGCGGTGGCGCCGATCTGTCGGGCCGGTGAGCGCACGGTGGTCAACGGCACCGGCAGCTGCGCAGCCACCGGGATGTCGTTGTAGCCCACCAGGCCCAGCTCGTCGGGAATGCTCAACCCGACGTCGCGGGCCACGCCGACCACGCCGATCGCGATCGAGTCACTGACCGCGAAGATGGCCTGCGGCCGATCGGGGCCGGTCAGCAACTCGGTGCCGGCGCTACGGCCGCCGGCGACGTCGAACGTCGAGCGCTTCACCCGGTGCGGCGGCAGCTCGACCCCCGCGTCGGCCAGCGCGTCGCGGAACCCGGCCAGGCGGTCGTTGGCGGTGGTGGCATGTGCCGGGCCGGCGATGACGGCGAGATCGCTCAGGCCGCGCTCCAGCAGATGCCGCCCGGCCAGGTAACCGCCGCGACGGTCGTCGCCGCCGACGAACGGGACGCCGGCCTCGGCGTGCCGGGTCATCAGCAACACCGGCACCCGGCCGAGGTTCAGCGACTCCAGGAAGCGGTCGCCGGGGATGTGCAGGCTCGACAGCAGCAGACCGTCCACCTGCCGGCTGACCAGGAATTCGATGGCGCGCCGCTGCGCGTCGAGGTCGTCGGGCGGGCTGGAGAGCAGCACGGAGTACCCCGCGGCGGTCGCGGCCTCTTCGATGCCCTCGAAGTACGTCGCCACCACGCCGTCGGTCAACCGCGGCATCACCACCCCGACCGTGGTGGTCCGGCGGGTCCGCAGGCTGGCGGCCTGCAGATTGCGCTGATACCCCAGTTCGGTGGCCACCGCCCGCACCCGCAACGCCGCCTCCGACCAGCCGTCGATCGGCTCGGGTTGTCGCAGCACGCGCGACGCCGTGGAGATGTGGACCCCGGCGCGCTCGGCGATCTCTTTGAGCGTCGGCGCCCGACCCGTCACAGCCGACCTCCTGATCCGGCGGATTGACCGCATCCGCGATGCGCCCCTACTGTAGGTGATGCAATCGTTCTCGCAAACGTTCTGCCAACCGATTGCACACATCTGCGGCTCCAGGAGGAAAAATGTCCAAGGCCACCACGCTGGCCCAGCTGTTCGCGCTCGACGCCCTCCTCGATGAGGACGAAATCGCCATGCGGGATACGGTCCGCAAGTTCTGCGATCAGCGCATCCGACCACACATCGCGGAGTGGTTCGAGGCCGGCACCCTGCCCGCCCGCGAGCTGGCCAAGGAACTCGGCGGACTCGGCGTCCTCGGCATGCACCTCGACGGCTACGGCTGTGCGGGCACCAGCGCGACGGCCTACGGCCTGGCCTGCCTGGAACTGGAAGCCGTCGATTCCGGCCTTCGCAGCCTGGTCTCGGTGCAGGGCTCGCTCGCCATGTTCAGCATCCACCACTGGGGCAGCGAGGAGCAGAAGCAGCAGTGGCTGCCGAAGATGGCCACCGGCGAGGCGATCGGCTGCTTCGGGCTGACCGAACCCGACTTCGGATCCAACCCGTCGGGCATGCGTACCCGCGCCAAGCGCGATGGTGACGACTGGGTGCTCAACGGCACCAAGATGTGGATCACCAACGGCTCCATCGCCGACGTCGCCGTGGTGTGGGCGCAGACCGACGACGGCATCCGCGGTTTCGTCGTCCCCACCGACACCCCCGGGTTCTCCGCCCCGGAGATCCACGCCAAACTCTCGCTGCGCGCATCGGTCACATCCGAACTCGTGCTCGACGGCGTGCGCCTGCCCGCCGATGCGGTGCTTCCCAAGGCTCAGGGCCTGCGCGGCCCGCTGTCGGCGCTGAACGAGGCCCGGTTCGGCATCGTCTTCGGTGCCGCCGGCGCCGCGCGCGACTGCCTCGAGACGGCCATCGACTACGCGCAGACCCGCGAGGTGTTCGACAAGCCGCTGGCGGCGTACCAATTGACGCAGGCCAAGATCGCCGACATGGCGCTTGAGGTCGGCAAATGTCACCTGTTGGCCTACCACCTCGGCCGGATCAAGGATCGCGGGGAGATCGCCCCCGAACAGGTCAGCCTCGGCAAGCTGAACAACGTGCGCGAGGCCATCGCGGTCGCCCGCGAATGCCGAACCATCTTGGGTGCCAACGGAATCACCCTGGAGTACCCGGTGCTGCGGCACGCCAACAACCTCGAATCGGTGCTGACCTACGAGGGCACCTCCGAGGTGCACCAGTTGACCATCGGCAGGGCGCTCACCGGCGCCTCGGCGTTCCGGTGAGCGCCGCGGATTCCGCCGGAGCTCTCGACGGCCTGCTCATCGCCGACTTCGGCCGGGTGCTGGCCGGCCCGTACGCCACCATGCTGCTGGCCGACCTGGGCGCCACCGTCGTCAAGATCGAGCGCCCGGGCACCGGCGACGACACCCGAAGCTGGGGGCCGCCCTGGGTCGACGGCGAGGCGTCGTACTTCCTGTCGGTCAACCGAAACAAACAGTCCGTCGCCCTGGATCTGCGCGATCCCGCCGGACTGGCGCGGGCGCAGGCGCTGGCCGCGCGGGCCGACGTGGTCGTGGAGAATTTCCTGCCCGGCACCATGGACCGGCTCGGGCTGGGTTACGACGACGTCAGCCGGACCAACCCCGGCGTGGTGTACTGCTCGATCACGGGATTCGGCCGGGAGCAACAACTTCCGGGATACGACCTGCTGATCCAGGCGGTCGGCGGGCTGATGAGCATCACCGGACCCGATTCGGCCACCCCCACCAAAGTCGGTGTCGCCGTGGTCGACGTGATCACGGGACTGCATGCCGCGGTGGGGATCCTGGCGGCGCTACGCCATCGCGACCGCACCGGCGCCGGTCAGCGGGTCGAGGTGAACCTGCTCTCGTCGCTGCTGTCGGCCCTGGTGAACCAGGCCTCGGGGTACGTCACCGCCGGGGTGGTGCCGCAGGCCATGGGCAACCGCCACCCCAGCATCGCCCCGTACGAGGTGCTGCCGACCGCGGACCGGCCACTGGTGCTCGCGGTCGGCAACGACCGCCAATTCCAGGCGCTGACAAAGGTTCTCGGAGCGGCTGAGCTCGCCGAAGATCCCCGCTACGCCACCAACGCCGAGCGGGTACGCCATCGTGTACCACTCATCGAGGAGCTGACCCAAGCGTTGGCCGCCGATACGGCCGATGCGTGGTACCAGGCGCTGACCGAAGTGGGGGTACCGTGTGGCCCGCTCAACGACCTCGCCGACGCCTTCGCCCTCGCCGAGCGCCTCGGCCTGAGCCCGGTCACCACGATCGCCGATCCGCGCCGGGACAAGCCGGTGGCCACCGTGTCCAATCCGATCCGGCTGAGCGCCACCCCGCCGCGCTACCGGACGGCACCGCCGCGGCTCGGCGGTTTGACGCTCGACCAAAATGGCTACCGTCAAACCATGTCTGAACCCAACGCCGACAGCCGCATCGACGACGTCGCCCCCGGTGACATCATCACCCTCGGCAGCGGTGAACCCGTCTGCAAGGTGGTTCACAAAGAGTCCACGGACTCGGGCTTCCTGGTCACCTTCGAAACCGACGACGGTGCGACGTCACAGCGGGAACTGGCCGCCGGGACACCGGTTACGCGGTCCCTGGAATCCAAGTGGGAGTCCACCCAGAGCCCGACCGCGCATTCGGACTGATACCCGTCACCGCACCAGGGTGGCCCCGCCGTCCAGCCGGATCTGCTGCCCGGTCATGAATCGGGACTCGTCGGCGAGCAGGAACAGCGCCGTGTAGCCGGTCTCCCAGGCACTGGCCCGACCCATCTTCAGCTTCACCACTTCCCGATAGGCCTCGTCGACCTCCTCGGGTTCGAAACCGAACAGCGACTGGGAATCGGTGTTGCCCAGCGTGGAGTCGATCGGGCCGAGCATCAACGTATTGGCACGGACGCCCGCGTCGGCGTATTGGGTGGCGGTGAGTTCGGTGATGTAGTTCAGCCCGCACTTACCGAGGGCGTAGGGCATGATCCCGATGTTGAGACCGACCTCGTTCTTGATGCTCGCGATGGACGAGAAGTTGATGATGCTGCCGGTGGAACCACCCTCGTTCTTCTCCATGCATTGGGCGGCAAAGAGATTGCAGTAGTAGCACCCCAGCATGTTCACGTTGATGCCGTGGTTGAAGTCCTCGACGGTCATCGTGTTGTTCACCCGGTCGAACGGCGGGTTGATCGCCACGCTGTAGACCATCCCGTCGACGCGACCGCTTTGCTGCATCGCGGTGTCGAAAATGCGTTGACAGTCATCCTTTTCGGCCACATCGGCCTGCACGGCGTAGGCCTTGCCGTTCTCCGCGGTGATCATGTCCACCGTCTCCTGCGCGGCGTCGAGGTTGCGATCGACGACCACCACCTCCGCACCGTGGCGGGCCGCGACGATGGCCGTGGCCCGGCCGTTGCCGATCTTGGGTCCGGGCATCTGCCCGCCGCCCACGACGACCACCACCTTGCCGGACAGGTCGAAGGCGGTACGCTCGCGATGCTCGAAATCCGTTGCCATTTTTGCTCTTTTCTGTGACTGATCCGCTAGATGCGGATGGCTTGTTCCGGGCAGCTGTCGACCGCTTCGGCGACCGCGCGCTCGAGTTCTGGCGGGATGTCGGCGGTGAGGGCCTCTGCGTAGCCGCCGTCGGTGAGCGTGAACACCTGCGGGCACAGCGCTGCGCATACTCCGTGTCCGCGGCAGAGATCATCGTCGACGACGGCCCTCATCGAGGCCCCTCCCCCACGTCGGCGGCAGGAGTCAGGGTCAGATGCAGATCGGTCAGACCGCGCAGGATGTACGTCGGCACATAGTCGTAGCGCCGGGCGTCGGCAGCTCCGTGCCTGGATTCGTCGATCTCGATGGCGCTGGTGGTCGCCAGCAGTCGCTGGATGACGACTTTCGCCTCGGCGCGGGCCAGCGGTGCACCGATGCAGCTGTGCACACCACGGCCGAAAGCGATGTGCCGCCGGGCATTGTGCCGATCCAGGTCGAAGACGTCGGGATTGTCGAACTGGCGCGGATCACGGTTGGCCGCACCGTAATGCACCATCACCACAGTGCCCGCGGGAATCTCGACGTCGCCGACGGTCGTGGTGTCACGGGCCAGCCGGAAATCTCCTCGAATCGGGCTTTCGAAACGCAGGGCCTCCTCGACGAAGTTGGGCACCCGATCGGGAGCGTCCCGGAGCTGCTGTTGAAGCTCCGGGTTTTCGGCCAAGATCTTCAAGGCCGAGGACAGGAGTCGGACCGTGGTCTCCTGGCCGGCCGAGAAGAGATTGGCCGCCACCCGCACCACGTCGATGACCTCCGGCGTCGATCCATCCGGGAAGGTGGCCTGCGCCATCTCGGTCATGACATCGCGGCGGGGATTGCGGCGCCGCTCGGCGATGTAGTCGCTGAACCGGGCGTAGAGGAACTCCAACGGAGCATGCGTCATCACGGCATCATCGGTACTGCCCAGTGAGTTGTCGCCGATCAGATGTTCGGTGAGTTCAGGGCGGTCCGCTTCGGGCACGCCCAGCAGATCTGCAATGACCAGGAGCGCAAAAGGATTGGCGACCGTACCGAGAAACTCGCCGCCACCATCAGCCACGTACGGCTGCAGCACCTGATCGGCCAGGCGCCACATGAACTCTTCGTTTTCTTTCAGGCGCTTGGGCGTGATCAGGCGGCTGAGTAATGAGCGGTGTCCCGTGTGTTTTGGCGGGTCAAACGATGGAAGTTGGTCGCTGAACGGCAACTCGTCGCGGTGCGCCTCGATCAATTTGCGCACTTCCGATGCGTCGAGACCGTCGAGCGGCACCGGGAATCCCGGAGTCGGCCCGGTGACCGTGTTGCACGACGAGAACGAGTCGTGGTCGCTGACCACCGCCAACGCCTCGTCGTAGCCCGTGACGATGACGACGTTCTTCGACGGCTCACGCAGGACCGGATTCGCGGTACGCATGCGCGCCAGCACCGGGTACGGATCCGCGACCAGTGCCGGATCGTGGAAAAAGTCGATGCCGTCGAGCGGGGACGGGTCGGCGGAAACGTCCTGATGAGACGCGGTATCCAATGTCATCGGCTCTCCTGAGCTGAGCGGTGCCAGCTGACCAAACGTATAGCTGCTTACTGACCAAACGTACAGGAATACACTGTACGAATGGTCAGTCTAGGCGAAAATGTTAGGCACGCTACATTTCGGTCGCCATCGTGAAGGGTGCGGCTTCGGGCGCCGGCGGCACGACCCGGCAGAAGTTGATCGACGTCGCCATCGAGTTGTTCCGGCGCCACAGCGTCGCCGGCACCTCGCTGCAGATGATCTCCGACGAGCTGGGGCTGACGAAATCGGCTATCTACCACCATTTCCGCACCCGCGATGAGCTGCTGAACGCCATCATGGAACCCGTGATCGACGAGCTGGCCGAGCGCGTCGAGAACGCCGAAGCCCAGCGGGGTAACCGCGCCCAGGCCGAATCCATGCTCACCGGCTACGTGTCCCTGGCCGTGGCGCATCGTGACCTGTTCCCCATATTCACCGGCGACCCCGGCGTCGCGGAACTTCTACGCCAACAACCCCGATCAGCCGCACTGGTCAAACGGCAAGCCGATCTGCTCGCCAGTGCCGAGCCCGGGGTCGGCGGCCAGGTCCGCGCCGCCGTCGTCATGGCCGGCATCTCGGCCGCCGTCGGCGTGGACTTCGCCGGCATCGACGATCGAGAGCTCTACGACCACCTGATCACGGCGGCCCGGCGCACGCTCGGCCTGCGCGCACCGCGCGAGGCAAATCTGAGTTCGCCCTCCTGAGTGCGGCGCGACCGCTTCGGCGGTGACCACAGACGTTCGACGGCAAGTCGATCGCCATGGGGGTAGCACAAGTGCTATCGTAGTCGCATGGAACGCGTGGGACTACGTGAGCTCAGGCAAGACGCCTCCGACCTCGTCCGCCGGGTCGAGGAAGGTGAGGAGTTCACCATCACCGTCGCGGGCAGACCGAGCGCCCGACTCGTGCCCGCAGCACCCAGGGCGTGGAGGAAGTGGACTGACATCACCGAACTGTTCCGCGGCCCGAACGACCCGGCCTGGAAACAGGACCGCGACATGATCTCCCATGAACTGCGCGACCCATGGGGAACTGCGTGAGGGCGATCCTCGACACCAGCGTGGTCATCGCCACCGACATCGGACCCCTCGACGGAGAATTGGGTATCAGCGCAATCACCGTCGCCGAAATGCATTTCGGAGTTCTCGTGGCCAAAGATCAGGGAGTGCGCGCCGAACGGCTACGACGCCTACTAGCGCTACAACGCACCTTTGATGCGCTGCCCATCGACGAGGCGGTGGCAGTCAGTTACGGCCAGATAGCGGCCGCCGTCGTCAACGCCGGTCGCCAGCCGCGGGCACGGTCCATGGACCTACTCATAGCGGCCACCGCCCACGCACACCATGCCAGGCTCTATACCCGCAACCCGGACGACTTCACCGGCGTCGACCACCTCATCGAGATCGTTAACGTCTAAACGACGCCGAAGGTGAGGGGCGCGTACCGCCCCACCCACGGCATGGCTTGCTCAAGCTGAGCCGCCAGCTTGAGCAGAAGCGATTCACCGGCAAGCGGTGCGACGAACTGGACACCGAGCGGCAATCCTTCTGTCGTCCAGTGCAGCGGCAGCGAGATCGCCGGGCGGCCAGTGATGTTCGCCAGCTGCGTGTAGGGCACCCAGCCGAGATTTTTGTCCACCATGTCGTCGACGATTTTGGTGTAGCGCAACAGGCTTGCGGTGCGCGTCTTGATCAGCACGTCCGCGCCACGCTGCAGCGGGACCGGTAGATCGAACTCGCCGATTCGCGGTGGCAGGGTGGCCAGAGTGGGCGTCAACAGCAGGTCGTACGACTCGAAGTACGTGCTCAGCCGCCGTGTGTGTTCGTGGCGCCGCTGCACCGCATCGAGATAGTCGACGCTGCTCGTGGCGCGCCCGATCGCCGCCATGATGAGCGTGTCCCGCTCGAAGGCGTCGTCACCCGCGCCGGTCAGCCGCTTGGCCTCGGCGAGTTCCCATGCGCTATAGACGAACCAGGTCAACAGGAAGTCCCGGGCCAGCGCGGCGTCGTCAAAGGGTGCTTGGGGCAGTTCCTCGACATGGTGGCCCAGCTCGGTCAGCGCGGCAGCCGTCGCCTCGACAGCCGCGAACGCTTCGCGGTGCGGTGTCGGGTTGATCGCCGTCGGCACCCACAGCCCGATCCGCAACTTCCCGGGATCCGCACCCACGCACGACGCAAAAGACTCATCGGGCACGCGCGGCACGTAGGGCCCGAAGGGCTCGCCGCCGCTGAGCACATCGAGCATCCCGGCCGTGTCGCGCACCGTCCGGGAGACGACGCCTTGAACCGCCGCGCCGTGCATGGATTCTCCGACAACCGGGCCTGAGGGGGTGAGCCCGCGGCCCGGTTTCAGCCCGACAAGGCCACAGCTGCCCGCCGGGATGCGGATCGATCCGCCACCGTCGTTGGCGCCGGCGCAGGGCACGATGCCGGCGGCGACGGCGGCCGCCGACCCGCCCGAGCTTCCTCCCGGTGACCTCGCCAGATCCCAGGGATTGCGGGTCGGTCCCCAGGCGTCGGGCTCGGTGATGCCCTTCGCTCCGAACTCGGGAGTGTTGGTCTTCCCGAAGATGACCAGGCCCGCGTCGAGCCAGCGCTGGACGACGGTGGCGTGCTCGGCGGCGTTCAGCGACATCAGCGCGAGGGAGCCGGCCGAGGTGGGCAAGCCCGCATAGTCCTGCGCGAGGTCTTTGATCAGGAACGGGACGCCGGCGAACGGGCCGGTCAGATCATCCGACGGGGATGCCGGGACGTCCCGCACGATGGCGTTGATCTTCGGATTCACCGCCGCGGCCCGCTCCCGGGCGGTGGCGAGCAGCTCAGCCGCCGAAACCTGCTTGTCAGCAACCAGTTTCGCCAAGGAGGTGGCGTCTTGGGTCCGGTACTCGTCGAAGTCCATCCCACGACGGTAGACCGAGGTGACTCTGCGCGGTGGGCCACACCCGGGCCCATCTGCCTACAGTGAGGAATGCTGCTGATCACCGGACCGTCGGGCAACGTCGGCTACGAGCTGGTGGAACAGCTCAACCGTCGGCCGGACCTGTCCTGGCGCGTGGCCAGCAGGCACCCCGATGAGCTGAAGGCGAGATTGAGCGGTGGGTCGGCAGAGGTCGTCGCCCTGGACTTCTTCGACCGCTCCACCCGGGACCGCGCAGTGGCCGGTGTCGACTGTCTGTTCCTGTTGTTCCCGCTTCCCGGCAACCGAGCCGCACGGGACGCGATCATCCCGTTCATCGCCGCCGCCGAGAAGGCCGGATGCCGGCACGTCGTGTACGTGTCGGTGTTCGGTGCCGACCGCGCCCGGTTCATCCCGCACTACAAAGTCGAGAAGGCTTTGCGCGAAAGCACACTCACGTGGACGGTGCTGCGGTGCAGTTTCTTCATGCAGAACCTGCACCGGCAGATCTCCACCCACGGCGAGGACATCGTCGAGCACGGCGAACTGTTCATTCCCGCCGGCCGGGGGCGCACCACCTTCATCGATGCGCGGGACGCCGCCGAGGTCGCGGCGAAAGTTCTCGCCGATCCGCAGGAGCACGTCGATACCGTCTATCACCTCACCGGGCCCGCGGCGTTGACCATGGACGACGTGGCTGCGACGCTGACCGCCGAGTTGGGCTTCAAGGTCACCTACACCCGACCGGGGCTGCTTCGTTTCGTCCGCCGCCTGCGCAAGCGCGGAGTCGGTTGGGACACAGTGGGTTTCCTGTGTGCGGTGTATACCCTGACCCGGTTCGGGGCGAACCAGCCGTTGACTGACGACGTCGGCCGGCTGCTGGGCAGGGCGCCACGCACCTTGACCGAGTTCGTCCGCGACAATGCCTGGCGCTGGCGGGAGCGAGCCTGGACTTAGCGCTAAGTGTCGCTCTTTGCACCGGATAGCGACACTTAGGTGATTAAGTGTCGCCATTATGGACCCATGGCGACACTTGCGCCGCTCAACTACGAGACGCTGCACTGGGCTCCGAGCCTGCACAGCAGCTACTCCGGGTCGTCTCACCGGGGCGGGCATTGTCGTCGAGTTCACCGACCGCGCACGTGATCGTGCCTGGCGCGCACCTGAAATCCTGGATGCGCTCGACGCTTTCGCCGAACGGGCGGGGCGGCGCGGATGAACATCCCGGTACGGCCAACGCGATGCCTCGACCTACTGCCGATCAGCTCTGCTCCGACCACTTCCGGTTGAGGAACTCCACTTGGTCGATGTGATCCTCAGCCCAAGTCCGGATCTGCGCCAACGGCACCGCCGCGCTTCGGCCGAGTTCGGACAGGGTGTACTCGACGCGCGGCGGCACCTCGGCATAGACGGTGCGCTCCACCAGCGAGGCCGCCTCCAGTCGGCGCAGCGTCTGGGTCAGCATTTTCGCGCCCACCCCGGGCAGCACGGCCTGCAACTCCGAGAATCGCACGAGGCCTCGCTCATCCAGCACCCCGATGACCAGAGCCGACCATTTGTTGGAGATCAGGTCCAACAGCGCCCGGCACGGACAGTTCTCGGCATAAACGTTGTGCTCGTCGTGACGCCCGGTCGGGCACGGTCTGGCCACATCGGCTCCTTCTGCTCAGATGGATGAAACCACCTCCGACCGGCAATGCTTCCCGCAAGGACAGTAGGCGGCCTTGCGGGAAACCGGCACCGCACTCCTACCATCACCGCGAACACACCGACAGGGAGAGCCGATGCAGATCGACAACCGAGACACCGCCGTGCTGTTCATCGACCCGCAGATCGATGTGCTGAGCCCACTTGGACGCAACTGGGCGGTGCTGGGTGACAGCGTCACCGAGAACGGGACGGTGGCGCACATGATCGAGATCTTCGAGGCCGCCCGGAAGCGCGACGTCACCATGGTGATCTCGCCGCACTACTTCTACCCCGCCGATCACAGCTGGAAGTTCAACGGCCCGTTGGAATCCGCGGAGTTGGAGTCGAATACGTTCGCCCGCACCGGCCCTCTGACACTCGACGGATTTGCCGGTTCCGGCGCCGACTGGCTGCCCGAATTCCGGGACTTCATCGAGGATGGGATGACGGTGGTCTGCAGTCCGCACAAGGTGTTCGGGTCGCAGACCAACGACGTGGCCCTACAGCTGCGCAAGCGCGGCATCAGCAGGGTGATCCTGGGCGGAATGCTGGCCAACATGTGCGTCGAATCGCATCTGCGCGACCTGCTCGAGCAGGGCTTCGAGGTCGCCGTCGTCGGCGACGCTACGGCGGGGCCGCGTCATCCCGAATGGGGCGATGGATACGCCGCGGCGATGATCAACTACCGCTACCTCGCCCATGCGGTGCTCAGCACCGCCGACGTCGTGGCAGCGATGGCATGAGCCGGCCGCTCCGGGTGGGCCATATCGCGCTGTCGTTTCACGACGCCGCCGCGGAGCAGGTCGAGCTGCTACTGCGTTCGCACGGCCACGACATCGAGCGTCACAGTGCTCCGCACGAGGAGATGTTCACCGCGCTGGGTCGAGGTGAGGTCGACATTCTGGTAGCTGCGTGGCTGCCATTCAGCCACGGGCGGTATGCGGCTGCCCTGGGTCCTGACGTACGCCCGGTGACCGTGCTTTATGAGCCCTATCCGATCTGGGGCGTACCGGACTACGTGCCGGCCACGGTGGCTTCCATCGCCGACCTGCTGGCACCGCCAGCGCTGCAGCACATGGAGCGGTTGATCCAGGGCATGGCACCGGGCGCCGGAATCAGCGAGATGTCGCCGCGGGCCGTGCGTGAGTACGGATTAGACAGTGCTGGTTACCATTTCGAGCACGGTACCGAAGATGCCTGCATTCGCCGTTTCGTAGATGCGCTCGACCAACAGCGCTGGGTGGTAATGCCGTTCTGGCATCCGCAGGGACTGCATCTGCACCACCGGATCCGGCGGTTGCAGGACCCGTTGATGATTCTTGGTGCCACCGACAATGCCACCGTGCTGGTGCGCCGGGACGCCGAGGAGTTGATCGGTGCCGCGGCCCTGGCCGACCTCGCCCAGTTGTACCTGGGCAACGCCTTGGTCGCCACCCTCGACGACAAGGTTCGCCGCCGCACCTCGACCCCTTATACCGACTTCAGCCGCTGACCTGATTTGGAGAACCAATGCCCACTATGAGCGCTGTCGGCTCGTTCGCCGGACTGCCGATCGATGACCCGGAAGCCTTGTGCGACATCGAGATCGCAAGACCCGAACTGCGACCACACGATGTGCTGGTCCGGGTGCACGCCGTATCGGTCAACCCGGTAGACATCAAACGCCGTCAAAGCCTGCAACCATCAACCATCCCGACCATCCTCGGTTTCGATGCCGCCGGAACGGTCGAGGCGGTCGGCGCCGAGGTGGGCACCCACAGCGTCGGCGACGAGGTCTGGTACGCCGGCGACGTCACGCGGCCGGGTACCAACGCCGAATACCACGCGGTCGACGAGCGCCTGGTGGGGCGTAAGCCCACGACGCTCTCTTTCACCGAGGCTGCGGCGATGCCGCTGACCACCATCACGGCATGGGAGACGTTGTTCGAGCGCTTCGGGCTCGGCGCCGACTCCACCGGGGATCTGCTGATCCTGGGTGCGGCCGGTGGCGTCGGCTCGGCCATGATCCAACTCGCCAAGGCACGCACCAAGGCTCGGGTGATCGCCACCGCCAGCCGAGACGAGTCGCGGGAGTGGTGCCGGGCACTCGGCGCCGATGTGGTGGTCGATCATCACCAGTTGCGCGAACAGGTGCTGAAGGTGGCACCCGACGGCATCGACTACCTGTTCTCCCCGCACTCGCAGGGCAATGTGCAGACCTACGCCGACATTGTGCGTCCATTCGGCCACATCACCGCCATCGATGAACCCGAGGGCCTCGATCTGTTGCCACTGAAGGCGAAAAGCATTGCTTGGCACTGGGAATTGATGTTCACCCGATCGATGTTCGACCACGACATGATCGCCCAGCAACGGCTGCTCACCGACGCCGCGGCCATGGCGGACGCCGGGTTGCTGCGTAGCACCCTGACGACTGCGATCGACCACTTCGACGCCGCCGGATTCCGGCAGGCCCACCGGCTCGTAGAGTCCGGCTCCATGGTGGGCAAGATCGTCGTCCATCGTTCCTGATCCAGATGCGGAGAGCACGTGAGCACTGAGCTGGATGTCGACCTCGCGGTCATCGGTTTCGGCAAAGGCGGTAAGACGTTGGCCGCGACGCTGGCGAAGCTGGGCCGTCGGGTCGTACTGATCGAACAGTCTGCGGCGATGTACGGCGGCACCTGCATCAACATCGGTTGCGTACCAACTAAGTCCATGGTGTACCGCGCAGAGATGTTGTCCGGCGTTGACCCACATCCGAGCGAGTACGCCGCGGCCGTGGCCGCCACCGCCGATATCACCGCCGAACTGCGGGCCATCAACTACGCCATGCTAGAGAATCTCGATACCGCCACGGTGCTCACCGGGCACGCCCGGTTTCTCGATCCGCATCGACTGGCCGTGAAACTAACCGACGGCAGCACGGTCACCGTGACCGCACGCTGGATCGTCATCGGTACCGGCTCACAGCCGGTACTGCCCGACATCCCGGGGCTGGTGGACTCGCCGATCGTGTACACCAGCACTGATCTACTTGCTCGCCGGCAGCTTCCGGAACACCTGGTGGTGCTCGGCGGCGGGTATGTGGGCCTGGAATTCGCCGGCATGTACGCCGCCTACGGATCGGCGGTGACGGTACTGGAACGCAGCACGCGATTGTTGACCCGAGAAGACTCCGATGTCGCTGACTGCACCGCCGAAATCCTCTCCTCCGGTGGCGTTTCCGTTATCACCGACGCCCAGGTCAGCTCGGTGACCGATGACGGCGTCGAATACCGGGGCGCCGGTGCAACTCATCGCGTGGCGGCCGACGCGGCGCTAGTGGCATTAGGCCGTGAGGCGGTGACCAATGGCCTCGACCTAGATGCGGCCGGGGTGGTGACCACCGACCGCGGCGCGGTGGCCGTAGACGAGCACCTCCGTACCAGCCAGCCGCATATTTTCGCCGTCGGCGATGTCAATGGCGGACCGCAGTTCACCTACATCTCGCTCGACGACTACCGGGTGGTGCTATCCCAATTGACCGGCAGCGGATCCCGTAGCACCGCAACACGATCCGCGGTGCCCTACGCGTTGTTCACCACGCCACCGCTGGCCCGGGTGGGCATGACGGCTACCGCGGCAGAGGCCGCCGGACACGAGATCAAGGTGGCATCGCTGCGGGTGCAGGACATGGCTACTATGCCGCGGGCCCGCATCGTGTCGCAGACCGCCGGGATGATGAAGGTAGTGGTCGACGCCAACACTGACCGTATTCTGGGTGCGGCGTTGCTCTGTCACGACGCGCACGAGGTGATCAACACTGTCGCTCTGGCTATCCGATACGGCATCACCGCGACCGAACTGCGTGACTCGATCTTTACCCCTCCGTCCATGACCGAGGGCTTCAACCAGTTGCTCGGCGCCCTGTAGACCGCAGCCAGATAGTCGGCCGCCGTCGCGCCGCCGCAACTGGCACCTCTTGCCCCATAACGCTACCCCGCGTAGCGTAACGACGCGTGACCCGGAGCTTCCACGTCGGCCAACCGTTCACCACGTCCGATGCCGAGATCGCGGCGGCATTGGAGCAGGTCAGCATCCCGACGCTATTGCTCTCGCTCGTGCACATCACCGGCGACCCGCGTTACATCCGCGACTTCAAACAGGCCGGGCTGTTCCTCAACGAGGTCCAGGGCTTCATGAGCGAGGAGGACAAGGCCCGGGTCCGTGAAGTGGCGTTGCCGGTGATCGCCGACTACCGCGATCGTGGCTGTCCGGTCCCGGATCCCCCACCCGCGGAACTGGTCCGCGAGATGCTCGACTGGGCGGCCTGTGAGCCGGTCGACGACGACAACGTGCCGCTGATGCTCGAAGAACTCGACCTCGAGGGGGTCGACCCGCGCCGGCCCAACACGCTCGACGACGCAGAAAATTTTCACGTCATCGTGATCGGCTGCGGAGAATCCGGCGTGTTGGCCGGGGTCCGGCTCAAGCAGGCCGGCATCGACTTCACGATCGTGGAAAAAAATGCCGGCCCGGGTGGAACCTGGTGGGAGAACAGCTATCCCGGCGCCCGTGTCGATGTTGCCAACCACTTCTATTGCTACAGCTTCGAACCCAGCAACCACTGGGACCACTTCTTCGCCGAGCAGCCCGAGCTACGTCAGTACTTCCAAGATGTGGTGGACCGCCACGAACTGGAACCGAACATTCGCTGGAACACCGAAGTCGTTTCGGCCACCTGGAACACCGACCACTGGGATGTCACGGTGCAATCGGCGACCGGAACCGAGACGCTGCACGCCAACGCCGTCATCACCGCCGTCGGCCAGCTCAACCGTCCGCAGATCCCCGAGTTCCCCGGCGCGGAAACCTTTGCGGGCCCGGCCTTTCACTCCGCCGCATGGGACCACAGCGTCGACGTCACCGGCAAACGGGTCGCGCTCATCGGGGCGGGCGCCAGCGGCTTCCAGATCGCCCCGGCCATCGCCGACAAGGTCGCGCACCTGACGGTTTTCCAGCGCACCGCGCAGTGGATGTTCCCCAACCCGATGTACCACGAACCCGTCGCCGACGGCGTGCGCTGGGCGATGGAACACCTTCCCTATTACGGCCGGTGGTACCGGTTCCTGCTGCTGTGGCCCGGAGCCGACAAGGGCCTGGATGCCGCGCGGGTCGACCCCGACTAGGACGACCACGGGAACGCGGTCAGCGAGATCAACGCCATCGCCCGCATCATGTTCACGGACTGGATCACCACCCAGGTCGGTGACGATCCCGAGCTACTGGCCAAGGTGCTGCCCGATTACCCGGCCACCGGCAAGCGCACACTGCAGGACAACGGCAGCTGGCTGGCCACCCTCAAACGCGACAACGTCGATCTGGTGCGCACCCCGATCGAACGCATCACCCCCACCGGCGTCGTCACCGCCGATGGACAGAGCTATGACGTCGATATCATCGTGTACGCCACGGGTTTTCGTGCCACCGAGGTGCTGTTTCCGATGACGATCACCGGGCGCGACGGTGTCGACCTGCACGACGTGTGGGGGCAGCGTCCGTACGCCTACCGCGGGATCACCGTGCCGGGCTTCCCGAACTTCTTCATGACCTACGGGCCCGGGACCCACCTGGCGCACGGCGGCAGCCTGATCCTCAACTCGGAACTGCAGATGCGCTACATCAACCAGTGCCTGGAACATCTCATCACCACGCGCGCCAAGACCATGGAACCGCTACCCGAGCCGACGAAAGAGTGGCACCAGCGCTCCCAAGAGCAGATCCGCCAAACCGTGTGGGCACACCCGTCGATCACACACTCCTATTTCAAGAACGCTGACGGTGAGATCCACACCGTCAGCCCGTGGCGGCTGAGCGAATACCGTTCCGCCATCGATCAACCCGTCTGGTCCGACTTTGCCGTAGAGGAGGCCTGATGCGCGCCGTGGTTGTCGATCACGCCGGCACGATCCACGTCGAGACCCGACCGGACCCGGTACTGCCCGGCCCGGACGGCGTCATCGTCAAAGTGGAATCGACCGCCATCTGCGGTTCGGACCTGCACTTCCTCGAAGGCCACTACCCCATCGTCGAGCCGGTGTCACTGGGACACGAGGCCGTCGGCACTGTCGTCGAAACCGGCTCGCAGGTAACCAGATTCACCACCGGTGACCGGGTGCTGGTGTCCTCGGTCGCCGGTTGCGGTAAATGCACGGGGTGTGCCACCCATGACCCGATCCGCTGCGTGCACGGGCCGCAGATCTTCGGCTCCGGTGCGCTCGGCGGCGCCCAGGCCGAACTGCTCGCCGTGCCCGCCGCCGACTTCCAACTGCTGGCCGTCCCCGACGGCATCACCACCGAGCAAGCCCTGCTGCTGACCGACAACCTGGCCACCGGATGGGCGGCCGCCAGACACGCCGACATCCCCATCGGTGGTTCGGTGGCAATCGTCGGGCTCGGCGCGGTCGGCATGTGCGCGCTGCGGAGCGCGCTGACACTCGGGGCCGCACAGGTTTTCGCGGTCGACCCGGTGGAGACCAGGCGTTCCCGCGCGGAGAAATGGGGCGCCATCGCGATCGCCCCGCCCGCGGTGCAGGCGATTCGCGAGGCCACCGGAGGCGCCGGCGTCGATGCGGTGATCGACGCAGTCGGCTCCGACGCCTCCCTCAACGACTCGATCGAAGCGGTGCGCGCCGGCGGCACGGTCTCGATCGTCGGCGTGCACGATCTGCAGCCTTACCCGCTGCCGGCACTGGCCTGCCTGATCCGCAGCCTGACCGTCCGGCTCACCACCGCGCCGGTGCAGCAGACCTGGCCGGAACTCGTCCCCCTGCTGCAGGCCGGCCGGATGGACGTCGACGGCATCTTCACCGACAACCTGCCACTCGACGACGCGGCCGAGGGCTACGCGGCCGCCATGTCCCGGTCCGGAGACCACCTCAAGATCCGGCTCACGACGTAGCCCGCGTCACACTTTCGTTGATTTGGGAATGAATTCCGCATTGTGGGCACTTTCACGGGCACGTGTGCCCACCGAACCCGTTAACTGACTGCCCTCAGACCGCCTTCCCGAGCGACGCGTATCCGACGGACAGCGACGGGCGGCGCTGATGCGTCAAGGACCACTCGCCGGCCGCTACCCCGCCGCGGCCGCCATGGTCAGCCTGGCGCTGATCCCCTATCTGGCGCTCTCGGCGGCGGTGGAGCCGCTGGTGCCGGTCATCTCCTCCGAACTGCACATGTCGGCCCAGGCGATGAGCCTGGGCTTCGGCTTGGGCAACGCGGCCTATGCGGTGGGCACGGTGCTGGCCGTCCAGTTCGCCCAGCATCTGCCTCAGCGCCGGATGCTGTTGGCGTATGCGGTCGTGCTGGTCCTCGGGTCGGTGCTGGCCGCCGCCGCGCAGAACGGGGTCATGTTCGTCAGCGGTCACGTGCTGCAGGGGCTGTCCACCAGCATGCTGCTGATCGCCGCAGCGCCGTCGCTGACCATCGGCTTCCCGCGCGACAAGCTGCGCTACACCGCCGTGATCATGAACATGTGCGTGTTCGGGGCGGTCGCCCTGGGACCGTTCATCGGCGGTCTGCAGGCCGAGGCGCAGGCATGGCGGCCGTTGTTCTGGATCATCGCCGCCATCGCGGTGACGGCTCTGGTCATGGCGGCCCTGACGTTCGAGGACGCGCCGCCGGCCGATCTCGACGCCCCGCGGGACCTCAAGGCCATCGGCCTGGCCTCGGTCGGTTGCGCCGCGGCGTTCATCGGTGCCGCGCAACTCACCAGCCACGATTTCACCGACCCGGCGGCCTGGGCACCGATGCTCGGCGGCCTGGCGCTGATCGTGGTGTTGATGGTCTACCAGTTCCGGGCCCGCCGGCCGCTGCTGACCATCCGCACCATGCTCACCAGTTCCATCCCGGTCGCCGGCGTGGGCGTCGCGCTGTTCGCGGCCGCCGCGTCGGTCGCGGCCACCGCGCTGACGGCCCAGGTCTTCATGCAGACCTACAGCCCGGTGCAGGTCGGGCTGCTGTATCTGCCCGAGCTCGCCGGCGCTGTCGTGATGGCCTTCGTGTTCGGATTCGTCATCACCCGCCGCGCGACGCACTACCTACCCCTGGTCGGCATGGGACTGCTGGCCGCCGGGATTCTGGTGTTGCTGCTCGCCCTGCCCGGCAACCGGCCGCTGGCTCTGCTCGGCGCGGCGCTGACCGGTCTGGCCCTGGGCGCCACCGTGGCCCCGGCCCTGTTCGTCGCCGGTTTCTCATTGCAGTCCAACAGCCTGCAGCGGGTCTTCGCGATCATCGAGTTGCTGCGCGCGGTGGCCGCCTTCATGGTGGCGCCGATCTTCGCGTATTTCGCCGCCAACGCTGCCGGTGGACTCACCGCGGGCGCCGTCGACGCACTGTGGATCGGATTCGGGTTGGCGGTCGGCGGCGCCATTTTCGGCGTGGTCGTCTACGCGCTCAGTGGAGCTCGGCCGCAGCAACCTGACCTCGACACGTTCCTCGACGGCGAATCCCCGGCCTGGTATTCACCGCCACTGCTGGCCCGGCTCCGGCCCAATCTGCCGGCACCGGCCGTCCCCGAGCGCGCACGCCCCTTAGTGACGCCGCCGCCCCGCGAAACCTCGGCCGGAGGTCCGGTGCTGCTTGCCTATGACGGTTCGGCCCGCGCCGGGTGCGCGATCGAACAGGCCGCCACCGAACTACCGGCCGGACGCGACGCACTCGTGGTCTGCGCGTGGCAGCCCGTCGACGTCGGGTTTACCCCAAGCGAGCCAACGCATTTCGACGCCGATCAGGCCACCGAGGTCCGTCGCGCCGCCGAGCAGACAGCCGCCCACGGCGCCTCGATCGCCGCTCGGGCCGGATTCTCGGCGCGCAGCGTGGCCGTCGAGGCCGCCCCCATCTGGAAGGGCATCGTCGCGACCGCCCGTGACCACAACGCGAGCCTCATCGTGGTCGGACCGCACCGGCGCAGCGGCTTGTTGGGCCACCTCGAAGGCAGTGTGGCCGGCGCCGTCGTCGCGCATGCCACCACACCGGTGCTGGTGGTCCCTGAGACGGCGGCCACGGCCTGTCCGTGAATTGAATCGGCACCTTCGGGCGTTCTCTCTAACGCATCCGCTTGGACGCGACACCCAGATGAGGGAGACCGCAGTGACCACTACCCAGACCGACAACGTCATGTACACCGCTCAAACCCACACCACCGGTGGCCGACAGGGTGAGGCCTACAGCTCCGATGGCAACCTCGACATTCAGCTGACCCCGCCGGGCGGCAACGGCTCCGGCACCAATCCCGAGCAGTTGTTCGCGGCCGGCTGGTCGGCATGTTTCCTTAGCGCCATGGGCCTGACGGCAGGAAAGCACAACGTGAAGCTGCCCGCCGAGACTGCCGTGGACGCCGAGGTAGATCTGCTCAATGCCGACGGCGCGTTCTCACTGCGGGCGCGGCTGAACGTCACCATCCCCGGAATCGATCGCGAGACAGCTCAGGCGATCGCCGATGACGCACACCAGGTCTGCCCGTACTCGAAGGCGACCCGCGGCAACATCGACGTCACGATCAGCGTCGCCTGATATCCGGCCAACGGCATCCGAGTTCGATTCTCGCGGAGCGCAATCGACACTCGGGTCGGCCACGGTCTTGTTCGGCGGTTTCACCACGGGGTAGCGGTTACCCTGGCTAAGTGCCGACAACTTGGTCACGGCGAGGATTTCTCACGGTCACCGCCACGATGGCGCTCGTCGCCGCCTGTAGCACGCAAAAGCCGGGCGAAGTCGCCAAAGACGGTTCGACGACGGTCCGTCACCTCTTCGGCGAGACCACCATCCCCGGCCCGCCGCAACGGGTGGTCAGTGCCGGGTTCACCGAACAGGACGACCTGCTGGCCCTCGGCGTCGTCCCGATCGCCACCACCGAGTGGTTCGGCGGCGAACCGTTCGCCGTGTGGCCCTGGGCGCAACCGAGACTCGGCGGCGCCCAACCCGCCGTGCTCGATCTGACCGACGGCATCCAGGTCGACAAGATCGCCAACCTCAATCCCGACCTCATCGTGGCCACCAACGCCGGCCTGGATGCCGACACCTACGCCAAGCTGTCCGAGATCGCGCCGACGATCGCGCAGTCCGGGCCGGACGCCTTCTTCGAACCGTGGCGTGATCAGGCCACCCTCGTCGGGCAGGCGGTGTTTCAGAACGACGCGATGAGCGGGCTGATCGCCGGTGTGGACGACAAGTTCAAGGCCGTCGCGACCAACAACCCACAGTTCACCGGAAAGAAAGTCCTGTTGTTGGGCGGCACGCTGTTCCGCGACAGCGTGCAGTCCCGAACCGGGTGGCGCACCGAATTTCTCAGCCAGATGGGCTTTACCGTCCCCGAGACGCCCGACCTGATTGCGCGTGACGACATCGCCTCGGTGCTCGACGCCGCCGATGTGTTGATCTGGACCACCGAGAGCGACCAGGAGCGCGACGCCCTGTTAGCCGATCCGGTGATCGCCGGGCTCAAGGCAAGCACCCGCAATCGGCATGTGTTCACCCCCAAAGAACTGGCCGGGGCCATCGCGTTCGCCTCGCCGCTGTCGTATCCGTTGGTGGCCGACCAGCTACCGACCCTGCTGAACCAGACACTGGCCTGACAAAATGGCCCGGTGACCGACACCGGAGAACACGAGCACCGCGGCACCGCCATCGTCGGCTCGGCCTACTATCCGGTGCTCGTCGCCGTGTTCACGGCGCTGGTGATCATCTCCAACGTCACCGCCACCAAGGGCGTGGCCTTCGGCCCGATCATCGGCAACTGGTCGATCATCACCGACGGCGGCTTCATCGTCTTCCCGCTGACCTACGTGATCGGCGATGTGCTGTCCGAGGTGTACGGGTTCAAGGCCGCCCGCCGCGCCATCTTCCTCGGGTTCTCGATGAACGCGCTGGCCGCCTTGGCCTTCTGGGTGACCATCTATCTGCCTGCGGCGGACTTCTACACCAACCAGGAGCACTTCGAGAACGTCGTGCATGCCTACACCCAACTGATCGTGGCGGGGCTGGCCGGGTTCATCGTCGGGCAGACCATCAACGCCTGGGTGGTGGTCGCCATCAAAGAGCGGACCAAGGAGAAACACCTGTGGGCCCGCCTGGTCGGTTCCACATTCGCCGGGCAGCTCGGCGACACCCTGGTGTTCTGCGCCATCGCGGCCAGCGCGATCGGCATCAACACCTTCGGGGACTTCGTCACCTACGCCGCACTGGGCTGGATCTACAAGACCGCAATCGAGGTGATCATGCTGCCGATCACCTACCGTGTCATCGCCGTCATCAAGCGCCGAGAGCCGACATATCAGGCCGCCGTGTGAGGCTTCGGTAAGGCACCTCTGGCAAGGTTCACAGAGCCGGAGCATTCTTAGCTACCCGCGGGTAGCTTCAGGTCATGAGTGTGACATCAGAGGTGATGGACGCGGCGGGACCCAGCCTGGACCCAGGCACCGCCCGCGATTATGGCGATCAGGCTCTGCTGCTCGAGTTCAACAGCACTGCCGATGTTCTGGCGTGGACCGCGACGCTGTCGGCGGCCCAACTTCTCGGTGTGGTCGATATCGTGCCCGCCTCGCGCACGATCTTGATCAAACTGGCCGATCCGCGCTACCAGGCGCCCACCCGCCAACGGCTGAGCAAGCTGCGGCTGCAACCGGGCGCGGCTCCCGTCCGCCCGGCCGGTGGACGGGCGGACGTCACCATCGACGTGGTGTACGACGGTGACGATCTGCACGAGGTGGCGACTCTGACCGGGCTGACCCCGGCACAGGTCATCGCCGCCCACACCGGCAGTCCGTGGCAGGTCGGATTCATGGGTTTCGCACCGGGATTCGGCTACCTCGTCGGCGGTGACGAACGGCTGCAGGTGCCGCGTCGCGCCGAGCCGCGCACCAGCGTGCCCGCCGGCGCGGTGGCGCTGGCCGGTGAGTTCAGCGGCATCTACCCGCGCCAGTCCCCCGGCGGCTGGCAATTGATCGGACGCACCGACGCGGTCCTGTTCGACGTTCATCGCGACCAACCCGCGCTGCTCACCCCGGGCACGTGGGTGCAGTTCCGGGCCATCGGCTAGCCGTCGAGGAGGACACCATGACCACACTGGAAGTACTGCGGACCGGCCCACTGGCCCTCGTCGAAGACCTCGGCCGCCCCGGCCAGGCCCACCTCGGCGTCACCCGCTCGGGCGCCGCCGACCGCCGGGCGCACACCCTGGCCAACCGCCTGGTGGCCAATCCCGGTGAGCACGCCACCATCGAGGTGATGTTCGGCGGGTTCTCGGCCCGCGTGCGCGGCGGGGACGTGACGGTCGCCGTCACCGGCGCCGACACCGATCCGGCCGTCAACGGAATACCGTTCGGCACCAACAGCATTCACCACGTGCGTGAGGGCGAGGTGATCTCGCTGGGCGCCCCGCACTCCGGGCTGCGCAGCTACCTCGCGGTGCGCGGCGGCATCGCCGTCGAACCCGTTCTCGGCTCACGCAGCTATGACGTGATGTCGGCGATCGGACCGGCGCCGCTGCGACCGGGCGACGTGCTGCCGGTCGGCGAGCACACCGCCGAACTCCCCGAGACCGATCAGGCCCCGGTCGCCGCCATCTCCGACGACGTGATCGAGCTGAACGTGGTGCCCGGCCCACGCGACGACTGGTTCGTCGACCCCGACGTCCTGATCCGCACCAACTGGCAGGTGACCACCCGCAGCGACCGGGTCGGGATGCGGCTGGTCGGTATGCCGCTGGACTACCGGTGGCCGGACCGCCAGCTCCCCAGCGAGGGCGCCACCCGTGGTGCAATCCAGATCCCGCCCAACGGTTTTCCGGTGATCCTCGGACCCGACCACCCCGTCACCGGCGGCTACCCGGTGATCGGCGTGGTGACCGACGACGACATCGACAAACTGGGTCAGATCCGTCCGGGGCAGACCGTGCGGTTGCACTGGTCGCACCCGCGCCGGCCGTTCGAGGGTTAGGTAGAGACACCGCCGCGCGGCGCTGGTAGAACTTGGGGTGTGCCCCTCCAGGATGTCAGTGCACCGCGCATCAGCGGCGGGATCCTGCACACCGCGCGGCTGGTCCACACCTCGGATCTCGATCACGAGACGCGCGAGGGCGCGCGCCGCATGGTCATCGAGGCCTTCGACGGCATGTTCACCGATGACGACTGGGAGCACGCCCTCGGCGGCATGCATGCCTTCATCTGTCACCACGGCGCCCTGATCGCGCATGCTGCCGTGGTGCAGCGGCGCCTGATCTACCGCGACACCGCGTTGCGCTGTGGGTACGTGGAAGCCGTGGCGGTGCGCGAGGATTGGCGCGGCCAGGGCCTGGCCACGGCCGTGATGGACGCCGTCGAGCAGGTCCTGCGCGGTGCCTATCAGATCGGCGCGCTGAGCTCCGGCGACTCGGCTCGGCACATGTATCTCTCCCGCGGCTGGCTACCCTGGCAGGGCCCGACCTCGGTGCTGCGGCCCACCGGCGTCACCCGCACCCCCGACGAAGACGATTCGGTGTTCGTGCTGCCGGTCGGTCTGCCCGCCGGCCTGGAGTTGGACACCTCCGCCGAGATCATCTGCGACTGGCGCGACGGCGACGTCTGGTAGCCACCAGCGGGCGCAGGCTCACATCGCCGCCCCGGCGTAGGTGAGCGGAATTTCACCACCGGGTCATTGCGGGCAGCGCCGGCGCAACAAACGCTTTCTAGCTTTGCGCCATGCCCACACTGCTGAAGTCGAATCGCATCACCAACTGGGATCCCGAGGACACCGAAGCCTGGGAGGCCGGCAACAAATACATCGCTCGCCGCAATCTGATCTGGTCGGTGATCGCCGAACACGTCGGGTTCTCGATCTGGTCCATCTGGTCGGTGATGGTGCTGTTCATGCCCGAGGCCGTCTACGGATTCACCGCCGGGGACAAATTCCTGCTCGGCGCCACCGCCACCCTCGTCGGCGGCTGCCTGCGCATCCCCTACACCCTGGCCACCGCCACCTTCGGCGGCCGCAACTGGACCGTCTTCTCCGCCTTCGTCCTGCTCATCCCCACCGTGGGAACGATGGTGCTGCTGGCCAATCCGGGCCTGCCGCTGTGGCCCTATCTACTGTGCGCCGCGCTGGCCGGCTTCGGCGGCGGCAACTTCGCCTCCTCGATGACCAACATCAACGCCTTCTACCCCCAACGCCTCAAAGGCTGGGCACTCGGCCTCAACGCCGGCGGCGGCAACATCGGCGTCCCCGTCATCCAACTCGTCGGACTGCTCGTCATCGCCACCGCAGGCAACCGCTCCCCCTACTGGGTCTGCGCCATCTACCTCGTCGCACTGGCCATCGCCGGCATCGGCGCCGCCCTGTACATGGACAACCTCGAACAACACAAGATCGACCTGTCGGCGATGAAAGCGATTCTGACAGAACGGGATACCTGGGTCATCGCCCTGCTCTACATCGGCACGTTCGGCTCCTTCATCGGCTTCTCCTTCGCCTTCGGCCAGGTCCTGCAGATCAACTTCGCCGCCGGCGGTCAAAGCGCCGCACAGGCCTCGCTACACGCCGCCCAGATCGCCTTCATCGGCCCCCTGCTGGGCTCGGTGTCCCGCGTCTACGGCGGCAAGCTCGCCGACCGGATCGGCGGCGGCCGGGTCACCCTCACGACGTTCAGCGGCATGATCCTGGCCGCCGGGTCGCTCGTCGCGATCAGCGTGGTCGACGATCACTCCGCCGGTGCGGCGAACGGCCTGATGATGGTCGGCTACGTCATCGGATTCATCGCCCTGTTCCTGCTGAGCGGTCTGGGCAACGGCTCGGTGTACAAGATGATCCCGTCGATCTTCGAAGCCCGCAGCCACTCGCTCGATCTCAGCGAGGAGGATCGGCAGCGGTGGTCACTGTCGATGTCGGGCGCGCTGATCGGATTCGCCGGAGCCATCGGCGCACTCGGCGGTGTCGGCATCAACCTGGCCCTGCGCCAGTCCTACCTCTCCAGCGGGTCGGCGACCACGGCGTTCGTGATCTTCCTGACGTTCTACCTGCTGGCCTCGGCGGTCACCTGGCTGCGGTATGTGCGGCGGCCGATTGCGACGCAGGTCACCACGGTCCCCGCAGACCGACACGCCTCAGCAATGGTGGGTTAACACCTTGGAAACACCGCCTGCTTACACAGGACACATGAGTGATCCCGACTGGGCGCCGCTCACCGGTTTCCGGGTGGCGGTGACCTCCGCCCGCCGTGCCGACGAGCTCAGTGCGCTGTTGCGCCGGCGCGGCGCGACGGTGACCAGTGCTGCCGCGATCACCATGGTGCCCTTGCCCGACGACGACGAGCTCCGCGCGCACACCGCGGCGCTGATCGAGGTGCCGCCCGACATCGTGGTGGCCACCACTGGCATCGGATTCCGCGGCTGGATGGCCGCCGCCGACGGCTGGGGGCTGGACGGCAACCTGGCCGACGCCCTGGCCACAGCGCGCATCGTGTCCCGCGGCCCCAAGGCCACTGGGGCGCTGCGGGCCGCAGGCCTGCCCGAGGAATGGTCACCGGAATCGGAATCCTCCCGAGAAGTCTTGCGCTACCTGATCGAGCAGGGGGTGGCGGGTCAACGCGTGGCCGTGCAGCTGCACGGGGCCACCGACGAGTGGGATCCGTTTCCCGAATTTCTCGACGAGTTGCGGGCCGCCGGTGCCGAGGTGGTGCCGATCCGGGTCTACCGTTGGCACCCCGCACCCCGGGACGGCGAATTCGATCAGATGGTCACCGGGATTGCCGAGAAACGCTATGACGCAGTCAGTTTCACCTCGGCAATGGCAGTCGCCTCGGTGTTGATGCGGGCCACCGAGATGGGGCTGGCCGACCGGGTGGTGGCTGCGCTGCGCACCGATGTCCACGCGATGTGCGTCGGCCCTGTCACCGCTCGGCCCCTGGTCCGGCTCGGGATACCGTCCTCGGCACCGGAGCGGATGCGGTTGGGGGCCTTGGCCCGTCACATCACTGATGAACTGCCCCTGCTGCAGGCCCGGACGGTGCGCGTCGCCGGCCACACACTGGAGATCCGGGGGACCTGCGTGGTGGTGGACGGTGTGGTGAAATCGCTGTCGCCGGCCGCCATGGCGACCATCCGGGCCCTGGCCCACCGCCCGGGTGCGGTGGTCTCGCGGTTCGATCTGCTCAGCGCCCTGCCCGGCACCGGCACCGACACCCACGCCGTGGAGACCGCGGTGCTGCGGCTTCGAACCGCCTTGGGCGACAAGAACATCGTGTCCACCGTCGTCAAGCGGGGTTACCGACTGGCCGTGGACGAGCCCGAGATGGCCCGGGCGCGATGAGCCTCGTCCTGGTGGCGCACGGCACCCGCAAGCCGGGTGGCGTCGCGATGATCGGGGATCTGGCCGGGCAGGTGTCCGGCCTGCTGGGCCGGCCCGTGCACGTCTCGTTCGTCGACGTGGTGGGGCCGACCCCGAGCGAGGTGCTCGCCGAGCTGCCGACCGACTGCCCGGCCGTGGTGGTGCCGGCCTTCCTGGCCGCGGGCTATCACGTACGGGTCGACGTGCCCGCCCACGTGGCGGCCAGTGCACATCCGGCCGTCACCGTCACCGAACCACTGGGCCCGTGCCCGGGTACCGTGCGGGTTCTTGCCGACCGGCTCCGTGAGTCGGGTTGGCGTCCAGGTGATTCGGTGATCCTCGCGGCGGCAGGCACGTCAGACCGAAGTGCCCAGACAGATCTGCGGCGCACCGCCGCGCTGCTGTCAGCGGTGACCGGCGACCGCGTAGAACTGGCCTTCGCCGCCACCGGGGCGCCGAGCGTGGCCGAAGCTGTCGCCGCGCAGCGCCGCCGCGGCGATCGCCGCATAGCTGTGGCGTCCTACCTGCTGGCCGAGGGGCTTTTCCAGGACCGGCTGCGTGAATCCGGCGCTGACCTCGTCAGCGAACCACTCGGTACCCATCCGGGGCTGGTCCGGCTGATAGCGAACCGGTTCCGCCGTGCGGGCGTGCTGAGCCTGCCTGCCGCGGCGTGACCGGACCGACCGCGACACGAGCGGCGCGGCGAACACCGTCACCAACAGCACGGCACCGGCACCGGCGACCGAGAAGACCGCGGACCGTCGCACGTCGACCAACGCCGAACATTGCTCGACGTAATCGCTCGCCACGAATCCCGGACCGGCCAGCGTGTGTTGGTCCAGGTTGAGTCGATCCTGCTGGGCGGCGACGTCGTAATTCGGGCTCGCACCGCTACCACAGGGGATCGATTGCCCGGTGCGATCCACGGCATCCAAACTCAGCGGCATGAACGCCGCGGCGAGTGCGCCCAGCATCGCTGCCGCCCCCACCAGATTCAACACCGAACGCGCGAACATCCCTTGTCAGCCCCTCTTGCGACGCTTCCCTGCCAGGGAGTGTAAACACACACAGCGAACTAATCTAGTTAGCCAAGATAATGCTGCCCACACTCTGATGAGTGGGTACCCATCAAGCAAAACTGGCAAACTTTCCCAGGAAAGTACCTCTGTCCAGCTGGTTGACCCAGTTAGCCTTCGCGGTCGGCGTTTGCCGACGGCAGACCGTGTCAGATGGGGGTCGAATACTCAGCTATCGTTATGCCGACCATCGGACGGTTGAGGGAAGTGCAGGTAAAAGTGCAGGTGGCAAGAACGCTGGACGCTGAGCGCCGAGACGGCGCACAGGGCCGTGCGACCCGCTGACCGGGTCCCGGCCGAACGTCTGCGTCAGCACCTGCTCACTGCCCTGGAACGCGCGTCACGGCCGATGACCACTGCCCAGCTACGGGACGACATCCATGAGCACCTTCGTGCACCGGTGGTGATCGAGGCGGTGTACCGCAACCTCACGGTGCTCGAACGCCGCGGCGACGTCCAACGCCACAAGCTCTCCGGACGCGACGCTCACTGGAGCCGGACCGTCGACGAGATCGATCAGGCCGCGATCTGAACAAACCCGCCCGGAGTGACCCGGGTGCGGTACACCGGGATCGACACCGTGTCGTCGTCGAGGCAGCTGCCGTCGTCGAGTGCGAACGCCTGCTTCTTGATCGGTGACTGCACGGTGGCCCGTCCGCCACGATCGCCCACGATGCCGCGCGACAGCACCGCGGCACCGCTGAACGGGTCGATGTTGCCCACTGCGTGCAACGATCCGTCGTCGAGGCGGAACAACGCCACCTGCGAGCCGTCGGGCAACAGGACCGCCACGCCGCGGCAGGGAATCAGGACGTCATATCGGCAGGCCGTGGTCCACGCCCACAGCATCGGCGCGTACCCGTCTTGGCGGTCGTCGAGCAATGTCATTTCGCCTCCTGAACAATCGACGGCATACCCAAGCTGGTGCTCCCCGCGTGCGCGGGGCTGGCCGGCACCTTCCGCCCGGCCCGCTCGGTGAAGGTGATGGTGGGATCGTCGACGTCGGGTGCGTTGACGAAGGACACGAAGCGCGAGAGCTTCTCCCGGTCGTCCAGCACGCCCTTCCACTCACAGGCGTAGCCCGAGACGTGACGCTCCATGGCCGCCTCGAATTCGGCGGCCAGGCCCAGCGAGTCGTGGCACACCACGTCGCGCAGGTGGTCGAGCCCGCCATCGAGAGCTTCCAGCCAGGGGGCCGTGCGCTGCAACCGATCCGCGGTGCGGATGTAGAACATGAGGAATCGGTCGATGTAGCGGATCAAGGTCTCGTCGTCGAGGTCCCCGGCGAGCAACTGGGCGTGCCGCGGTGACATCCCGCCGTTGCCACAGACATAGAGGTTCCAGCCCTGTTCGGTGGCGATGATGCCGACGTCCTTGCTCTGTGCCTCTGCGCATTCGCGCGCACATCCCGAGACGGCCATCTTGATCTTGTGCGGTGCGCGCAGGCCCCGGTAGCGCTTTTCAATCTCGACGGCCATGTTCACCGAATCCTGTTGGCCGTAGCGGCACCACGTGCTGCCGACACAACTCTTGACGGTGCGCAGCGATTTGCCGTAGGCGTGACCGGACTCCATGCCGCCCTCGACCAGGCGGGCCCAGATCTGCGGCAGTTGTTCCACCCTGGCGCCGAACATGTCGATCCGCTGACCGCCGGTGATCTTGGTGTAAAGATCGAAATCCCTGGCGATCTCGCCGATCAGGATCAACTGCTCGGGGGTGATCTCACCACCGGGTGACCGCGGCACCACCGAGTAGCTGCCGTTCTTCTGGATGTTGGCCAGAAAGTGGTCGTTGGAATCCTGCAGCGAGGCCTGTTCCCCGTCGAGGACGTGCTCGGAACTGGTGGAGGCCAGGATCGATGCCACGGTGGGTTTGCAGATGTCGCAACCCTTTCCGGTGCCGAACTTCTCGATCAGACCGGAGAAGGTACGGATCTCGGTGGCGCTGATGATCTCGAACAGCTCGGCCCGCGACTGGCTGAAGTGCTCACACAACGCCTTGGACTGCTCGACCCCCTCGGCCTCGAGCAGCTGCTTGATCAGCGGGACACAGGATCCGCAGGACGTACCGGCCAGGGTGCACTTCTTCAGGCTCGGTACATCGGTGCATCCCCCGCAGATGGCCTCCTTCAGATCACCTTTGGTGACGTTGTTGCACGAACAGATCTGCGCGATATCGGGCAGTGCCCCGACCCCCAGGCCCGAGGCCTTGCCGTCCTGGGCGGGTGCGATCAACGACAGCGGATCACCGGGCAGTTCGCTGGCCACCATCGACCGCAGCACGCCGTAGGCCGACGCATCGCCGACGAGGATGCCGCCGAGCAGCGTCTTGGCGTCATCGGAGAGGACGAGCTTGGCGTAGGTCTGCTTGACCGGATCGTTGACCACGACGTCGAGGCAGTTGGGCGTACGCCCTTGGGCGTCACCGAAACTGGCGACGTCGACCCCGAGCAGTTTGAGCTTGGTCGACATGTCCGCACCGGGAAACTCGGCTTCACCGCCGAGCAGCCGATCGGCCACCACCTCGGCGGTGGTGTAGCCGGGAGCCACCAGGCCGTAGCACCGACCCTCGATCGCCGCGACCTCACCGATGGCGTAGATGTCGGGATCACTTGTCACACAGGACAAATCCGTCATCACACCGCCACGTTGGGCGATGTCGAGACCCGCCTGACGGGCCAGTTCGTCGCGGGGACGCACGCCGGCCGCGAAGACCACCAGGCCGGCATCCAGCGTGCTGCCGTCGTTGAGCGAGAGCCGCACCGAGTCATCGGTCTGGGATTTGCGCAGCGGCTTGTTCTTCTGCGTGGGGTGGATGCTCTCGGTGCCGACCCCGGTGTGCACCTCGATGCCCAGGCCGCGGATCATCCGGTTCAGCAGGGCGCCGCCGGCCGGGTCGAGCTGGGCCGCCATCAGATGCGGTGACATCTCCAGGACATGGGTGGTCAACCCGAAGGCGCGCAACGCGTTGGCGGCCTCCAAACCCAGCAGGCCGCCACCGATCACTACGCCGACCGGCGTCTTCGAATCGCGCGCGGCCAAGGCGCCGGCCCGGATCGCGTCGAGGTCGTCGAGCGTGCGGTAGACGTGGCAGTGCGGCAGGTCGTGGCCCGGCACCGGCGGCACGAACGCGTACGAGCCGGTGGCCAGGACCAACGCGTCGTAGTCGAAGGTCTCCCCGGTGACGGTGCGTACGGTCTTGGCCTCGCGGTCGATCTCGGCGACCGCGCATCCCAGACGCAGGTCCACCCGGTCGTCACCGGCGTAGTCGTTGCCGGGCAGGGCCAGTTGGGCCCGATCCCAGTGCTCGGTGTAGCCGGTCAGCCCGACCCGGTCATAGGCGGCGTCGGCTTCCTCGGACAGGACGGTGACCCGCCAGGTGCCTGCGGCGTCACGCGACCGCAGCGCCTCGACGAAGCGGTGGCCCACCATGCCGTGTCCGACGACCACGACGTTCTGTGTTGAGGACATACGGCGAGGTTAGGAACCTGACGTTGCCGAAATGTCGCGCCGTGTGAAGCGCCCGTCACGGTGTGCTCACGATGCCGGCGACGCACATGTGAGCTGAGCCCATGTGAGCTTGCGATGGCCCTTTCTAGCCCAGTTGCGCGTCCAGGGCCCGGCCGAGCACCCGGGCGCCCTCGCCGAAACGCTGCGGATCGGGACCGCTGTAGTTCAGCCGCAGGTACGGTCCCGACGGCTCGGCGGGAAACCATTCGTCACCCGGAGCCACCAGCACCGACTCGGCCTCGCAGGCCCGCGCCAAGTGTTGCAGGTTGACCGCATCGGGCAGCCGCAGCCACAGATGCAGCCCGCCGCGGGGCACCCGCTCCACCTGGGCGGACGGCGCATGTTCGGCCAGGGCGGCGACGAGCAGATCTCGGCGCGCTCGCAGTTGGTGCCGCAAGTCCTTCAGGTGGGTGCGCCAGGCCGGCTGGGAAACCACCTCGAGCGCGGCGGCCTGCAACACCGCACTGACGTACATCGACTCCGCGCCCCGGTCGGCCAGAAGGCGGTCGCGCGCCGGACCTCTGGCCACCAGTGCGCCCACCCGAATCGACGGCGACACACTCTTGGTCAGCGACCTCAGATAGATGACGTGGCCGGCCTCGTCGGAGGCCGCCACTGGCCGTGCGGTGCCCTCTATGGCGAAATCACGGGCCCAGTCGTCTTCGATCAGGAAGGCGCCGTGGCTGCGCACCACCTCGAGAACCTGCTCGGCGAGATCGGGATCCCATTGGGCGCCGGTCGGATTGGCGAAATTGGGTTGCGCATAGAACACCCGCGCCCCGGTCTCGGCGAAGGCGCGCGAAAGCTCCTCGGGTTCAGGGCCATTCGGTCCACTGGGCACCGGCACGAGCCGCACCCCGCACTGGGCCGCGGCCAAGATGGCTCCCCAATAGCTGGGCGACTCGATCAACATCGGCTGTCCGAACCCCACCAGGGCCCGGAAGATCGAACTCAGCCCGCTCTGACTGCCCGGTAGCACGATCACCTCGCGAGCGGTCGGCACACTCGCGTCGGCACCGAACGTCTCGGCCAGCTCCTGGGCGAACCACGCCTGCAGGTCGGGCCGCCCCGGCGACGGCGCCGGACTCAACGCCGCGTCGGTGCGGGCGACCCGCGCCAACGCTGTGCGCACCAGACGTCGTGGGAGCAGATCGGCGGCCGGATAGCCCGAGTGCAGGGCGATCACGTCGGGCGCCACACTGCGCAGCGGAGTGGACAATGCCGGAATCCGCGCCTGCGGCGACCTCAACGCCGCGGTCTGCCAGCCATAGTCGGGCAGCCGGGCGGTCCGCACCGAGCGCACGAAAGTGCCCACGCCGGGACGGCTTTCGACGAGTCCGAGGCCACGCAGGGTCCGCATGGCCTTGGCGACGGTGACCGGGCTGGCACCGTATTCGGCCACCAGGGCCCGGTTGGTCGGCAGCCGGGCGCCTGCCGGAGCGTTGGCGATCCACCGACGCAGACCGGAAACGATCCGCTCGGTGCTATCGTTATCCATGTTGAGACAGAGTAGCGCTACTCGGAATCAGGTGACAGCGCTATCCCACTCGGGTTTGTGGTGGGGATTGCTGGGAGTGACGGCTTTTTCGTTCACCATCGTGTTCACCAAGGTCGCCACCGGCGGGCTGTCACCACTGTTCATCGGCGCCGGCCGCGCGGTCGTTGCCGCGGCGATCGCGGCCGCCGCCCTGGCGCTCACCCGCCAGTCGTTGCCGATGGGGCGGCAATGGCTGCGGCTGGTTGTGGTGGCCGCCGGCGTGGTGGCCGGGTTTCCGCTGTTGACCTCGTACGCACTCACCGTGGTTCCGGCCAGCCACGGCGCCATCGTGGTCGCCCTGCTACCGGCCGCCACCGCGGGGTGCGCGGTGTTGCGCGGCCACGAACGCCCACCGGTCGCCTTCTGGCTGATGGCCGCGGCCGGGGCACTGGCCGCCATCGCGTTCGCGATGGTGCACGGCTCGGGTTTCGGCCATCTGAGCTGGCCAGACCTGCTGCTGTTCGGCGCGGTGTTGGCGGCGGCCATCGGTTACGCCGAGGGCGGGCTGCTGGCGCGGGAACTCGGCGCGTGGCAGACGGTGTCGTGGGCCCTGGTGGTCGCGGCGCCGGTGATGGTGGCATTGACGGCGCTGTCCGTGGTCCAACAACCGCCGCATGCGACGCCGGTGCAGTGGGCGTCGTTCGGCTACCTGGCCGCGGTGAGCATGTATCTGGGGTTTTTCGCGTGGTACCGCGGGCTGGCGATCGGGCCGATGACCCAGGTGAGCCAGGTGCAGTTGATCCAACCGGTACTCACCATCGCCTGGGCCGCGCTGTTGCTGCACGAGCGGTTGACGTGGTCGACCGTCCTCGGCGGCGCCGTGGTGATCGGATGCGCCGCCCTGGCCGTCCGCATCCGGCTGCGATGATTCGCCAACAGCGAACAGCGCGCGGGAACATGAGCGTGGCCGACTCAAGTTATGTGAGTAGCAGACCGGCGCGGTGCCGGTCCACGATTACAAGGAGACGGTCTCACATGAGCACTGCGACGAGGACTCCCGCCGTCTGGGCACGACCCGGTTGGCAGAGCGACGGCTGGATTCGTGACTTCTTCGGACCCACCGTCATCACCGACACCCTGGCCCCGCGCATCCGCGCCGACTGGGTCAAGGACTTCAGTCCGGCCGCCGAGGTCAGCAAGGACGGCGACGACGCTGTCGTGCGTCTTGAGCTGCCCGGGCTCAGCACCGACGCCGTGGCCAACGACGTCAACGTGGAGGTGGATCGCGGGCGGCTGGTGATCCACGGCGAACGCCGCGACGAGCGCGCGGAGAACGCCGGGGAGCGCACTGTCAGCGAGGTCCGCTACGGCTCGTTCCGCCGGACGTTCAAGTTGCCGAGCCACGTCACCGGCGATGCCGTCACGGCCTCTTACGACGCCGGAGTGCTGACGGTGCGGGTCGCCGGCGTATACGCCGGCGCCGAGCCCCAGCGAATCGCCATCGAAAGCAAGTAGCACCGACATCGAAAGCCCGTGGAATCCCTTGGATTTCACGGGCTTTCCGGTGAATCAGATCTTTACCAGGAAGTCCGAGCTGTAGACGTCGCTGCGGATGCGCCCTGGCGCCGGCGGTCCTTCGACCACCACCCACGCCTCGGTTGCACCGTCCATCGCCGGCCCGGAGACCGTGGTGGTCGCGGTGCCGCTGGCGTCGGTGCGCAACAGACCGCCGGACACCCCGCGATCCCCGACACTGCAGGTGGCCACCGCCGAACGGGGCATCTGGATCAGCCGGACCCGGTAGTCGGTGCCCGGCCGAGCCGACTGAATGGTCACCTGCGCACTCACCTGCGAGCCATCTGAGCCGATGTGGGCGAATCCGTTGCCGCTGCCCGACCCCATCCCGTCGAGAAACAAGCCCTCGGCGAAATCACAGTTGCGGATGTGGTTCGACAGCGGCACCATCGTCGTCGCCGACGCCGGCGACGCTCCGATCCCACTCAGCACCACCACACCGATCCCAACCATGGCCATCGTGTGTCTTGCGCGCCACCTCATCGCCTGCATCCCGCCTGCTCGACGTAACCAGTGGGCCATTATTGGCACACGACGCGCGCCCAGGAGCAGCAGTTCGGCGAAATTCTCCGGCGAAAGCGGCGGATGTCAGCGCCAGCGCCTCAGTATCTCCGTGGCCCGCGCGCTCAGCGCCGCCTGCAGGAACGGTCCGAAGGTGATGCGGCCGACGCCGAGGGCGCTCAGCGCGGCGAGGTCGGCGGAATCGGGCGGAACCGTCACGCTGACCGGCAGCGGCACCGCAGACACGAAGCGCCCCAATCCATCCGGGTCGGCCAAGCCGGCCGGGAACAGCGAATCGGCACCCGCCGCCGCGGACTCGGTCAGGCGGGCGATCGCCCGGTCGACACGATCGCTCTCGTCGCCGTCCTTGCGCAGGAACAGGTCGGTGCGCGCATTGATCACCACGTGCACGCCGGCGGCGTCGGCGGCCGCACGGAGCCGGCCCACCAACTCGGCGTGCTCGGCCGGGCTGCGCAACCGCTTGCCCTCCTTGTGCACGGTGTCCTCGAGGTTGAACCCGACGGCCCCCACCTCGAGCAGACCCTCGATCAGCCGCTCCGGGGCTTCCCCGTAACCGGATTCGATGTCCACCGAGACCGGGACGTCGACCGCGTCGGTGATCTGACGCACCCGGGTCAGCAGATCGTCGAAGGACATCACCTCGCCGTCGGCCTTGCCGATCGAATCGGCCAGCGGGTGACTTCCCACGGTCAGCGCGGCGAACCCCTCGCCGAGCGCCAGCCGGGCCGACCAGGCGTCCCAGACTGTGGGCAGCACAACGGGGTTGCCCGGCTGATGCAGCGCCAGCAGCGCCGCGGCCCGGTCTTGCAACGTGGTCTCACTCATCGGTTCCTCCAGGTGCTCGAACATGTCCTGACCGGCCGCGAAGCCGTCGGGCCCAACAGTACGGCCCCGGTTCGACCGTCACTTGGACGACGAGCAGCACGCCCTTTCGGACGTGATGTGCATCACGTCCGGATCGTGATGTGGCTAGCATTGGGTGTCGTACTGTGAGCCCTGACACCTTCAGCCCGAGGAGGTCACTTGTCCACCACCACCGAGTTCGCCGAACTTCACAATCTGATCGGCGATATGCGTCGCTGCGTCACCGCGCTGGCATCGAAATACGGGGATTCCCCGGCCATGCGCCGCGTGGTCAACGATGCCGAACGGATCCTCAATGACATCGAGCGGTTGGACATCGACGCCGAAGAGTTGGAGATGCGTCACGGCGTGACCCGCCAACAACCGGCCCGCGAGAAGATCGGCATCCCCGACACCCAATACGGAAGCGAGTTCTGGCAGGACGTCGCCGACGAGGGTCTCGGCGGATACCGCTGAGCTCACGGGGCGTTTGCCGCCCGCAACAACTGAACTGAAGAAAGGGAACCGTGAGCGCACCCACCGCTGACCGTCGCGCGACCGGGGTCTTCTCGCCCACCCGAGCACAGATCCCGCAACGCACCCTACGGACCGACCGGTGGTGGCAGGCACCACTATTGACCAACCTGGGGCTCGCGGCCTTCGTCATCTATGCGACGGTCCGGGCGTTCTGGGGCAGCGCGTACTGGGTGGCCGACTATCACTATCTGACGCCCTTCTATTCACCGTGCATCAGCACGGCGTGCGCGCCCGGCTCCAGCCATCTCGGGCAATGGGTCGGCGACCTGCCCTGGTTCATCCCGATGGCGTTCATCTCACTGCCGTTCCTGTTGGCCTTCCGGCTGACGTGTTACTACTACCGCAAGGCGTACTACCGGTCGGTGTGGCAGTCACCGACCGCCTGCGCAGTCGCCGAACCCCACGCGAAATACACCGGGGAGACCCGACTTCCGCTGATCCTGCAGAACGTCCACCGGTACTTCTTCTACGTCGCGGTACTGATCTCACTGCTCAACACCTACGACGCGATCGTCGCGTTCCACTCACCGTCCGGTTTCGGATTCGGCCTCGGCAACATCATTCTGGTCGGCAACGTCATCCTGCTGTGGATCTACACGGTGTCCTGCCACTCGTGCCGCCACGTCACCGGCGGCCGGCTCAAGCACTTCTCCAAACACCCTGTGCGCTATTGGATCTGGACACAGGTGAGCAAACTCAACACCCGCCATATGCAGTTTGCCTGGATCACGCTGGGCACCTTGGTTCTCACCGACTTCTACATCATGTTGGTGGCCAGCGGCACCATCTCCGATCTCAGGTTCATTGGCTGACTCGGCCAGCCGACTTTCTTTGGCCGACAAGTACGTACACGCAAGAAGGCGAGTGGGGATTTTCATGGGCGAGTTGGAACGGCACACTTACGACGTCGTCGTGATCGGTGCCGGCGGAGCCGGACTACGCGCGGTGATCGAGGCCCGCGAACGTGGCCTGCGGGTGGCCGTGGTGACGAAATCGTTGTTCGGCAAGGCGCACACCGTGATGGCCGAGGGTGGTTGCGCCGCGGCCATGCGCAACGTCAACACCAAGGACTCCTGGCAGGTGCACTTCGGTGACACCATGCGCGGCGGCAAGTTCCTCAACAACTGGCGGATGGCCGAACTGCACGCGCAGGAAGCACCGGACCGGGTGTGGGAACTGGAGAGCTATGGCGCGTTGTTCGACCGGACCAAGGACGGCCGGATCAGCCAGCGCAACTTCGGTGGACACACCTACCCGCGGCTGGCGCACGTCGGCGACCGCACCGGCCTGGAGATCATCCGCACCCTGCAGCAGAAGATCGTCTCACTGCAGCAGGAGGACAAGGCCGAACTCGGCGACTACGAGGCGCGAATCAGGGTCTTCCACGAGTGCTCGATCACCGAACTCATCAAGGACGGGGACCGCATCGCCGGCGCGTTCGGGTACTACCGCGAAACCGGCAACTTCGTGCTGTTCGAAGCCCCGGCGATCGTGCTGGCCACCGGCGGCATCGGCAAGTCGTTCAAGGTGTCGTCGAACTCGTGGGAGTACACCGGCGACGGCCACGCCCTGGCCCTGCGCGCCGGGTCGGGCCTGATCAACATGGAGTTCATCCAGTTCCACCCGACCGGCATGGTCTGGCCGCTGTCGGTGAAGGGCATCCTGGTCACCGAAGGTGTCCGCGGTGACGGCGGGGTGCTGAAGAACTCCGAGGGCAAGCGGTTCATGTTCGACTACATCCCCTCGGTGTTCAAGGGCCAGTACGCCGAGACCGAGGAAGAAGCTGACCAGTGGCTCAAAGACAACGACTCCGCGCGCCGCACCCCTGATCTGCTCCCCCGCGACGAGGTCGCCCGCGCCATCAACTCCGAGGTGAAGGCCGGCCGCGGCTCACCCCACGGTGGCGTGTACCTCGACATCGCGTCCCGGATGCCCACCGAGGAGATCAAGCGACGCCTGCCCTCGATGTACCACCAGTTCATGGAGCTGGCCGAGGTCGACATCACCAAGGACGAGATGGAAGTCGGCCCGACCTGTCACTACGTGATGGGTGGTATCGAGGTAGATCCCGACACCGGCGGAGCCGCCACGCCCGGCTTGTTCGCCGCCGGCGAGTGCTCCGGCGGCATGCACGGCTCCAATCGGCTTGGCGGGAACTCGCTTTCGGACCTGTTGGTGTTCGGTCGGCGGGCCGGGCTCGGTGCGGCCGATTACGTGCAGAAGCTGCCGGAACGGCCCAAGGTTTCCGAGGCCGCGCTCATCGAGGCCACCGAACTGGCCTTGGCGCCCTTCGAAACACACGCCAATCCGGAGAACCCGTACACCCTGCACGCCGAGCTGCAACAGTGCATGAACGATCTGGTCGGCATCATCCGCAAGGCCGACGAGATCGAGGAGGCCCTGGCCAAGCTGGCCGAGCTGCGCACCCGGGTGCACCACGTCAGCGTCGAGGGCGGCCGCGCCTTTAACCCGGGCTGGCACCTGGCCATCGACATGCGCAACATGCTGCTGGTCAGCGAATGTGTCGCCAAAGCCGCGCTGACCCGCACCGAGAGCCGCGGCGGGCACACTCGCGACGACTATCCGGACATGGACGCCAACTGGCGCAACACCCTCCTGGTGTGCCGGGCTGCGGGTGAGGATCAAGTGGTGCCGGACGTCACGGTGACGCCCGAGTCGCAGCTGCCGATGCGGGCGGACCTGCTCGCCACGTTCGAGCTGTCCGAACTCGAAAAGTATTACACCGACCAGGAATTGGCCGAGCACCCCGATCGGAAGGGCTGAGCATGAGTGCGTATAACGCGAACCTGCGGGTGTGGCGCGGCGACGACACCGGCGGCGAACTGCAGGACTACACCGTCGAGGTCAACGACGGCGAAGTGGTGCTCGACATCATCCACCGGTTGCAGGCCACCCAAACCCCGGACCTGGCGGTGCGGTGGAACTGCAAGGCAGGTAAGTGCGGATCCTGCTCGGCGGAGATCAACGGCCGCCCACGCCTGATGTGTATGACCCGGATGTCGACGTTCGACCCGTCGGAAACCGTCACCGTGACGCCACTGCGGACATTCCCGGTGATGCGCGACCTGGTGACTGACGTGTCGTTCAACTACGAAAAGGCGCGTCAGATCCCGTCGTTCACGCCACCTAAGGATCTGCAGCCCGGCGAGTACCGGATGCAACAGGAGGACGTGGGCCGCAGCCAGGAGTTCCGCAAGTGCATCGAGTGCTTCCTGTGCCAGAACGTCTGCCACGTGGTGCGTGACCACGAGGAGAACAAGCAGGCGTTCGCCGGCCCGCGGTTCCTCATGCGGATCGCCGAGCTGGACATGCATCCGCTCGACGTCGCCGACCGCCAGGAGATGGCCCAGGACGAGTTCGGGCTGGGCTACTGCAACATCACCAAATGTTGCACCGAGGTGTGCCCGGAGAACATCAAGATCACCGACAACGCGCTGATCCCGATGAAGGAGCGTGTGGCCGACCGCAAGTACGACCCGATTGTGTGGTTGGGCAACAAGCTTTTCCGGCACAAGTAGTCACCCCGAGCGTGCGTTCAGATCGCGATCCGGCACGAATTCGCGATCTGAACGCACCGTCGGGACAAAAATTTTGGTGTACCCGCGCCAGCCCGACCGTTGTTAGGCTCAATCGACATCACGCGCGCTTCGACGGGGGATACGCATGCAGTTGTCCGGGCCTCAGCTGTCCCACGAGGATCTCCAACGCGTCGGTGGGACGGTCCAGTACCTGCAAAACGCCCTGTCGGCGAAGATCGTCGGCCAGAAGACACTGCAGCAGTCCCTGCTGATCGGGCTCATCGCCTCCGGCCATGTCCTGCTGGAAAGCGTTCCCGGACTGGCCAAGACGACAGCGGCAAAGACCCTCGCCGAGAGCCTGTCCGCCCGGTTCCAACGCATTCAGTGCACGCCGGACCTGCTGCCCAGCGATATCACCGGCGGCCAGATCTGGGACCAGAAGAACGGTGAGTTCAAGGTCTCGTTCGGCCCGGTGCACGCCAACATCGTGCTGCTCGACGAGATCAACCGGTCCTCGGCGAAAACCCAGAGCGCGATGCTGGAAGCCATGGAGGAGCGGCAGACCACGATCGGCGGAACCGTCTACCCGCTGCCGAACCCGTTCCTGGTGCTCGCGACGCAGAACCCGATCGACCAAGAAGGCACGTACCAGCTGTCCGAAGCACAGATGGACCGCTTCATGCTGAAAGACATCCTCACCTACCCCTCCCCCGACGAGGAAGAGGAAGTCATCGCCCGGATCGCCGGCGGGGTCTTCGACAACCATCCGCAAGCCGGCAACGGCCAACTCGATACGCAGCGCGTGCTGTGGCTTCAGACCATGTTCAAGCGGGTGTTCATCGACCGGTCGATCGTCAAGTACGCCAGCTACATCGTGAACGCGACCCGCCATCCCAAGAATTACCTCGAACCCCAACTCGCCGACCTCATCCAGTTCGGCGCCAGCCCCCGGGCCACCATCGCCCTGTGCCGGGCGGCCTGCGCCCACGCGCTACTGGAAGGCCGGCCCTACGCCGTGCCGGACGACGTCAAGGCGGTCGCCAAACGTGTCCTCCGACATCGCATCATCTTGAAATTCCAGGCCTCGGCTCAGGGCATCACACCCGAGTATCTGATCGACGGCATCCTGCACCGCGTGCCGACGCCGTAACGAGCCACGATGGGGGACATTCTCAACCGGGTCCGCGCCCACCTCAACTTCGACCCTCGGGCCGTGGGGATGCGGCTGCGGTCACACCGGGTCCTGGAGGGCGGCCACACCTCGCTGCAGTTCGGCCGCTCCGACGATTTCGTCGACCTGCGCGAGTACGCCATCGGTGACGATGTCCGCGACATCGACTGGAAGGCCTCGGCCCGCAACACGCACCTCGTCGTTCGTCGCTACGTCGCGGAAAAAGCCCAGGAGTTCCTGCTGATCGCCGATACTGGCGCGAACCTGCTGGCCCACGCGCCCAGCGGGGAAAGCAAACGCGACCTGGCCATCCTCTCGCTCGGCGCGGTCGGTCTGGTGGCCTCTGCGCAGGCCGACAAGATCAGCCTGGTCTACGGCGACGACCGGGGCTCGTCGATCGAGCCCGGCAAGACCGGCGAGGACCATCTCGAACAGATGCTGACCCTGCTCAGCCACCTGCGCATCGAGGTGGGCAACCCGTCCAACATCGTGCGGCAGCTCGAGTTCGTCGCCGGGACCCTCGACAAGCGCTACGCCATCTACATCGTCTGCGATCAACCCGCTGTCACACCGGATCTCGTTGCGGCGGCGATGACGGTGCGGGGCCGCAACGCGATCCACTGGATCCTGATCGAGGACCTCGACATCCTCGGCCAGCCGCATGCTGCCGACGAAGTGCTCGACGTCGCCACCGGCCGGGCCCTGCTGACGCCGTCGGTCCTCGGCGCCAAAGTGCTGGACTCCTATCGCCGGGCGGAGGCGGCCCGGATGGCCGAATGGCAGTCCTTCATCGCGCAACTCGACAGCCCGTGTGTGCGGATCTCCTCCAGCGCCGACATCGGGCCGGCCCTGTCCGCACTGTCGGAGGGGCGGTCCTGATGCACGATGCGGTCGAGTTTCTGTTTCCACCGATGCCGTACTCGGTGTGGTGGGTGATCGGCGCCGCGCTGTTGGTGTTGCTCATCATCGGTTGGATCGTCGGGGTGATCGTGTGGACGCTGCCCATCGAGGTGCTCCGGAGGATTCCCGTCATCCGCGACATCAGCTACCGGGTGCTGCGCTTCAAATTCTCCCGGTCGCTGACCAGGATCGAACAGCTGCACCATGAGGGCCGGCTGTCCACGCGTGACGCCTTCCACGAGATCAGCCGGATCTTCCGCAGTTTCATCGACTTTCGCACCGGTTTCCAAGCCCGGCGGATGACGGCGACGGATGTCGCGCACAGCCCGCTCGCCGGTCCCGCCCTCAACGTGCTGGCGATGACCTACACCGGCCAGTTCGACGAGGCCGATCCGCGGTCGGTACCCGGCGTCGTCGACGCGGCCCGGACGGCGGTGCTGACATGGGCGTGAAATGGCCCCTTCTGCTCCTGCCGATCGCCATCGCCATCGGGGTGGCGGTGTGGTACGCCATGCGGCGCACCCGCTTCGGCTGGCAGGGCGAATTGCCTTATCTGGCACGGTCATACCGGATCACGACCCTGCCCGAGTATCAACGTGCGCTGCGGCTGCACGAGCGTCTTTCCGTCGCGGCGCTGGTGTTCGCGATCGTCGCGGTGTTCATGCTGATCGGTGCCACCCTGCGCCCGACCAAAACCTACGAACCGCAGCTGGCCGGGTCGGACACCCCGAATGTCGACATCATGTTGTGCTTCGGTCCGCTCTACAACATCGGCTTGACCGACAGCTCTGCCATATCCCAGTTGATGAACATCGTGAGCGAGAAAGTGGACGGCTTCGGCAATCAGCGCATCGGGATGACCAAGGAGTTCTATCGCAACTTCCCGGTCACCTCCGACCTGCCATGGGTGTCACAACGCCTCTCCGATATCGCCAAAGTCGCCGAGGCCGCGTCGGCCAAAGACAATCCTGCGGCGGCATTTTCGTCAGACAGCGAGCTGTACAACCGCTACGCCGACGCCAGGTCGTCGATCAACGACACGATCGCGATGTGCGCGATGGGTCTTCCCGCGGTCGGCTCGGACAACGGTCGCGGCCGGGTGATCCTCTACGTGGGTGGCACCAAGAGCTACTCCGACACCCCGCCCACGTACTCCGACGGCATGCTGGCCGAGATCGTCAAGGACACAAAGATCCAGGTGAACACGATCGTGCCCGGCACCCATCCCGGCGACTTCGTGACCAAGCTGGTCAAGGAATCCGGTGGCCGCCAATACCTGTACACCGAGGTGGGCGGCATCGTCGGCGACGACGCGACACCGCGGAAGATCGACAACCAGAAAGAGGAGCTGTCGAGCGCGATCGACAAGATCCTGTCGAACCCACCGCCGTCGGCACTCGATGAGCAGCGCGAGGAACAGAAGCATCCGTTCCGATGGGACGTGCCCGACCTGCTGCTGCAGATCGCGTTGATCGCGGCTGTCGGACTTGCCGCCGCACGGCTGGGGATGCGGCTGTGAAACTCAGTGTCGCCCCGGTGTTCCCGATCTGGCTCATCGTGCTGCTCGTGCTGGTGGCCGTCGGCCTGCGGGTGACGGCCGCCATCGTCACGGCCCGGCGCCGGGGCAGGATGCCCGTCGGCCGCGAATGGCTACGGCTCACGATGGCCGTGGTGGCCATCCTGAGCCTCGGCCTGGCCGCCACCCGCCTCGGCGACGAGTCCGACGCCGAACGCCCGCCTCGGCTGACCGCCACCGCCGAGGAATCCAACATCAACGTGTTCCTGGTGATCGACCGCTCGGCCGGCATGAATGCGAACGGCTTCGGCCGTTCGGCAGGAACCGCCTACGGCGACAGCGAAACCCGACTGGAGGGCGCGATGAGAGACGCCCAGGTGGTGCTGACCAAGTATCCCGACGCCCGCTTCGCGGTCATCTCCTACGCCGACACCGCGCGCGTCGACTGGCCGATCTCCCGCGACGAGTGGAGCCTGGCGCCGTTCCTGCAGAACGTCGAACCCTACGGCGAACGATCGACCGACGGCGTGGTGGAAACCGATGTGGCGGTAGCCAATTCGCTGCTCAAAGACCAACTCAATGCAGCCTCGCGCCGGTATCCGGGATCGGCGAACCTGGTCTTCATCTTCGGTGCGGGCAGTGACACCGACGACCCGGCGTTCGACATCCCGTTGGCTCAGGTATCCGGCGGGGCGGTGTTCGGCTACGGGACCAACGACACCAAACCCCGCGTCTACGCCGGCAAGAACTATGACACCGTCGACGTGCCGCTCAACGAAGAAGCGTTGACCGCCGCGGCCGACAGTCTGGGACTTCCGTTCGAGAAACGTGAGAGCGGGCTGATCGACGCCGACGAGCTGCCCTCGGCCGTCCCGCAGGCCATCCCGGCCGACCCGATCGTTCCCAAAGTCCCGCACCCGGACCGGATCGAGTTCTACTGGTTCTTCGCCGCGATCGCCGCAGCGCTGTTCGGCGTCGAACTGTACGGGCTGGCCGGCCACTGGCTGCGGCGCCGAAGGGGGACTCTACGGAAATGACGCAGACGCTCCCACCCACCGAGTCGAGCGCGGCACCGGCGACCGAACACAAGCCGGCCTCCGCCCGACCGAGCCGCCTGCAGTTGCGGCGCACGCTTCTGCTCTGGTCGACTCCCGTGCTGGTACTGCTGCTCCTGCTGGCGGTCAAGATCGCCAGCGTCGGCATCCTCGGCAACAAGCTGCCCGGTCAGTTCGCCGCCCGCGACGACGCGGCCATGCAGAACACTCTCGAGTGGATCGATGTCGGCAACATCGGCCGAGGCTTCCGGGAGAAGCACGCCCAGGGTGACCTGCTGATGCTGCGCGGCGACGTTCCCGGCGCCTTTGAGCAGTTCAAGGCCGCACACGAACAGGAACCGAAGGCGTGCCCGCCGCGTGGCAACTTCGCCCTGATCTCCGAGAAGTTGAGCGACAACGAACTCAAACAGGGCCATTTCACCAAGGCGCGGGAGATCCTCAGCCCCGCGGTGGACGCGGCCACCGGCGACACCGGCTGCTTCACGACGTTCCCCTCCGCGAGCCCGGACGTCCGCGCGTTCGTCGGCGAAACACCCGAGCGGCTGACCAACAAGCTGGCGGCGCTCAAAGGCGGAGCGCTGACGAAGACACCCGACGGCTACGACTACAAACGTGCGCCCGGCGGCGGAATCGACTTCACCGAATCGAAGACCGGCCCCTGCCCCTATCCCGATGACGAAGCCCGCATGAAGGACTGCATCACAATGAAGGACCGGGAGGTGGCACAGAAGACGGAAGCCGCGCGCCAGGCTCAGCAGCAACAAGAGCAGGCACAGCAGCCCCCGCCGGATCCCAACCAGCCCGCGCCCGCCGATGCCCCGCCGCCGGCGCCGGCGCCAGGTCAAGGCCCAGGTCCGGGTCAGGCACCTGGCCCCGACGGACCCGTGGAATATCCCGATCACGTGGAGCTTCGTCCGGCCGACGGTCCGGGGTTCTGCGATCCGGACGGAACTCCGCTCGGCCATTTGACCGCCGCCATGTGCAGTACCGCAGGACCGCAGCCGTGACCGGGCCCAACGGGATGCCCGACCAGTGGTCATACTCGGCACCGCCAGGTGCGGCCCGTGCGCGGAAGCTGTCCCGCCGGACGATCGTCCTGGGCGGCGTGGGCGTCGCCGTCGTGGTGCTGTTGGCCGTCGCACTGGTGGCGTGGCTGGCCTGGCCGCGCACAGCGCCGATCGACCAAGCCGACGCACCGGACACGGACAGACCCCTGCTCAGCGACAAACCGCCGACGATGATCCTCAACGCGATCGATTTCGATTCGCTGTATCCGCCGGGCTACACCGAATTCGACTACACGAAGATGGACCGCGGCACGGATTCCTCCTACGACCCCGACCGCAAGTACACGTTCTCGTCCGATCCCGCGGGCTGCACGTCCGACGACGACCCGATGTACAACGCCAAGTACGACTTCGGAAGTGACGACAAAGATCCGGAACGCTACAAGGACTCCCGGATCTCGCGCTTGATGTACCCCGTCGACGATCCGGGCGGAAACAAGGAAGACAGTCAGTCCTTCTCGCTGACGGTGTTCGTGTCGAAAGATCCGACCAGCCTCGACTTCAGCCGCCAGTGGTACGAGCGCTGCAAAGGCGCCAAGGTGACCACCGTCGTCAGCAAGAACGGTCAGGTCATCGAGACCAAGACGCGGACCCTGGACCATCTGGTGACGGCCGCGCCGGAATCGGCCGCCGACGACTCCTTCGCCCTGACGACGACCGAGACCGAGGAGTGCGATTACTACGGTCTGGTCCGGGGAATGATTGTGAATGTCACGTGCCCGCCGGCTCAGAAGGACGCCGGTGCGCAGTTGTTCCGCAAAGTGATCATCGGGCTGCAGGAGGTTTGAGCCGATCCTCGAATCGGCGGGTAGGCTCGCCGGAAAGCAGCCAATCAGCCGAAATCAGCATTGAAAGGCAGCTCCATGAGCATGGGACAGATCCACAGCGTCAACGAGATCCGCACCGCGATCCGGGAACTGTCGGCCCGGGCGGAGCTGGCCCGAAAAGAGGGCCGCCCCGCCGATGCCGGAGAGATCGAGCAGCGCATCGCCAAGTACCGCGATGAGCTCGCCGCGCGGCCCTGACCCGAACGGGAAGCTCAGGCGCCGAGCTTGCGGAACGTGCTGCGGTGGAAGACGATCGGCGCCACCTCGGCGTTGACCGTGATGTCACTGACCCGCAGCACCACGATGGTGTGGTCGCCGGCGGGCACCAACTGCTCGATGGCACTCTCCAACCACACGCTCGTGCCGTGGATGAACACCGCGCCGGACTCACGTGACTCGGTCTGAAGCCCGGCGAAGCGGTCCCCGGTCTTGGCGGCCAGGGCGCGTGCCGCGGCGTCATGGGACTCCCCGAGCACACTGATCCCCAGCGACGGAAGATCCTTCAGCTTGGGCCAGGTGGTCGACGAGTTCTGCACGCAGAACGACACCAGCGGCGGGTCCAGCGACACCGGTACGAAGGTGCTGGCGGCCAAGCCGACCAGGGTGCCCTCTACCTCGGCAGCGATCGCGATGACACCGGACGGGAAGTGGCCGAACGCTTCACGCAGCGACGTCGGGCTCAATTCTGTTGCACTCATAACACCTCCATCTTCACATGTGCCGACCCACACCGCGCAGGTCCGGGTGCGGCCAGCGGGACAACGTTGGCGGAGTAAGTTGGCGCCCATCATGTGGATCACGCTCCTGGTGATGGCCGCGGCAGTCAGCCTGGAGCCGTTTCGGATCGGTATGACGATCGTGATGCTCAACCGGCCGCGTCCGCTGCTGCACTTGCTGGCCTTCCTGATCGGCGGATTCGCGATGGGCACCGCGGTCGGAGTGGTGGTGCTGTTCATCCTGCGGCCGGCACTGGGCTCGTCCCATTTCACACTGCCCAGGGTTCAGCTCGCGGTGGGAGCGGTGGCGTTGCTGGCCGCGGCCGGCCGGGCCGCCGGCCGGCCCGCGAGGATGTTCACGCCGAAACCCGATCGGGAACCCGGGCAGCTCGTGACCCGCGCCAGGCAATTGTTGGGCGGTCATTCGCTGTGGACGGCGAGCGCCGCGGGCCTCGGCATCGCCCTACCGTCGGTCGACTATCTCGCCGCGCTCGCGCTCATCGTCGCCTCGGGTGCCGCGGCCGCCACCCAGGTCGGTGCGCTGCTGCTGTTCAACGTGGTGGCATTCGGGCTCGTCGAGATCCCGCTGATTTCCTACCTGCTGGCTCCCGAGCGGACCCGCGCCGCGCTGTCAGCCCTGCACGAATGGCTTCAGACGCAACGCCACCGCAAGGTGGCCGCGGTGGTCGCCACGGTCGGTTGTGTGCTGCTGGTCGCCGGCCTCATCGGCATGTAAACAAGCTCAGGCGTCCAACCGGGCGAACTCGTCCTGCCGATACTGCTCCACGCAGGCCGCTCGTCGGATCTTGCCGCTCGTCGTCGTCGGTATCGATCCGGGCGGCACCAACACGAGGTCACCGACGTTCAAGCCGTGCGCGTTCGATATCGCCGAGGTGACCTCACTCTTGAGCCCGGTGAGCCAATGCACCGCCTCCTCCCCGCGCTTCTTGAGCTCGATGACGGTGACGAGCTTCTCCGTGCTGTTCACCGGGACGGAGATGGCCGCCACCCGGCCCCCGGTGATCTGCTGGACGGTTGCCTCGATGTCCTCGGGATAGTGGTTGCGACCGCGGATGATCAGCAGGTCCTTGATGCGCCCGACGATGAACAGGTGACCTTCGGAGACGAAACCCAGATCTCCGGTTTTCAGCCAGGGGCCCTCGACCGTGCCCGGGGTCGGGTCGACGAGAGTGGCGCCGAAGCACTGTTGCTCCTCGGCAGGCCGGCTCCAGTAACCGGACGCGACATTGTCGCCGTGCACCCAGATCTCGCCCACCACATCCGGTGGGCACTCGCGGTGGGTGTCGACGTCCACGATCCGCACGATCGGCGATTGCGGCAGCTCGTATTTGACGAGGGATGTGCCGGCCGATCGCGTCGACCGGCGGATGCGTCCCACCGACAGTTCGTCGGTGTCGAACGCCACCGCCCCCGAGGATTCGTTCCACGTGCCCGTCGCCACGAACACGGTGGCCTCGGCCATCCCGTACGACGGACGCAGCATCTCGTCACGAAAGTTGAAGTGCGCGAATCGATCTGAGAATCGTTCCAAGGTGCCCGGCTCGACCCGCTCGGCGCCGTTGATGATGCCCAGCACCCCGCCGAGGTCCAGACCCGTCAGGTCGGCGTCCTTCGTCTTGCGGGCGGCGAGATCGAAGGCGAAGTTGGGGGCGGCCGAGAAGGTATTCGGGCTCGACGCCAACGCCCGCACCCATCGGGCCGGCTGCTCCAAGAAGGCGACCGGGCTCATCAGATCAGCGGGGAATCCGCTCAGGATCGGTGCGCAGACGCCCAGTACCAACCCCATGTCGTGATAGAAGGGCAACCACGACACGACCGTGGCCTCGGCGACAGACCGGCTGAGCACGTCGGTGAAGAAACCGCGCATCAACTGCTCGAAGTTCGCCTGCAGATTGCGATGCGAGATCATCACGCCGGTCGGCAGTCGGGTCGAGCCCGAGCTGTACTGCAGATACGCCGTCGTGGGGTATTCGACCGTGTCGGTTTCGATGTCGTCATCCGCACCCGCCGGAGCATCCAGATCCAGCAAGTCGACCTCGAGGATCTTGGGCGCCGTGTCCAACCGGGATTGATCGACGTAGTCACCGACGTCCTCGGCGACCGCGGAGGTGGTCAACACCACCGCGGGCCGGGTGTCGGTGAACACCGCGCTCACCCGGTCGTGGCTGGAGCCGCGATGCGGCAGCGGAAGCGGCACCGCGATGAGCCCGGCCTGCATCGAGCCGAGGAAGGCCAGGATGTATTCCAGGCCCTGAGGGGCCAGGATCACCGCGCGGTCCCCGACGGCGGCGCTGCGCCGGATCGTGCGGGCCACACTCATCGTTCGGCGGGACAGCTGCGACCACGTCACCGTCTCGGCGACCCCGGCCGGGTCGTCGGCGTACTCGGTGAAGGTGAAGGCAATGTCGTTGGGGCGCAAGCTGGCACGGCCGTGCAGCATCGAGAGGATGGTGGACTGGGGCAGGGGCGTCGGCGTCATATCACGTCCGTACTACTCGTGGAATCCGTCGGTGTCGGTGTCAGTGCCCGCCGAGCAACGACAGGGCACCGTTGGCAATCTCGGAAATGGGGTCGGTTTGTCCACCGAACGTGGCCTCGTTGGCCGGTGCGGTGACTTCTGCGGGGTCGAAGCCGTTCACCGGATCCACCGTGACGGGAGCGGTGGCCGGATCGTCGTTACGGGAATAGCCCGCGTCGACCCGGGGCTTGAGGATCGCGTCCAGCTTGTTGAGCGTGTCCTGGTCGTAGCCGAGGTATTTGAAGGGCAACACCAGTGGCAGGTGTTCTTCGGGGACGAGGTACGTCGTCGTCGTCGCACCCTTGGAGTTCACCGTCGTCCGAATGTTCTGCGGGGGAACGTTGCTCGGGTTGGTGAAGGCGATCGCGGTGTGCCCGGTGGCCAGTCCGGCGATCGCGTTGATGACGCTCATCCAGTTGTCCGGCCGGTCCGGCCAGTCGGCGATGCTGTCGTAGGCCGAGATGAACTGATCGGTGTGGTACTGGCTTTCCACGGGGGCCGGTATCCGGTAATCCATGAACGGCACCACGCTGCCGACGGGAAAGTTCTGGGTCAGGAAGCTCTCGCCGAACGGATGCCTGGCGATCGGGTCACCGAACGTCGCGAAGGTCAGCTGATCCGGCGGCGGAGCGATCGGATCATTGACCAGGCGGGCCTTCACGGCATTGAGCACGAGCGCGCCCTCGGACAATCCCATCGCGGTTCCGTGGCCACCGCTACGGATGGCCGCGTCGAGGTTTCCCTCGCCTTCGTCGACCGATTCACCGATGCTGGGCCCGTCGAGACCGATGCCGGGATAGATCTGCTCACCGATCGCACCGATCCCGGGGAAGAAGCGTTCCAGGGTGTGGCCCTGAACCTGGCCTGCCGGGTAGTCGACCTTCACCCGCTTCATGCCGGGGAACCAGTGCTCACCGGTCATCCGGATGTATTCGTCATACGGAATCCCCAGGACGTGGGCGCCGCCCAGGGCATAGGCGGTGCCCGGGTCGGCCGGCGCGGGAGCCGGTGGGCCACCGGGGGCCCGGGTGTCGTCGGCGCTGGCCGCCCCGACACCGAAACATCCTGTGACACCGGCAGTTACCAGAACCGTGATTCCAGCGATCAGCTTCTTCATCTCTGCCCCTGCCCGCATCGCTTCGTTTCGTAGTTTCCCATACATCGCCTCGGTGCGCTTCCCGCCGCCGTCACGCGCCGGCCGCCGATCTACGCAGCGGCTTCGAGACCCCCGCGCGTGACGGCCACCAGTTCGCCCGCCCGATCAGCGTCGCGACGGCCGGCACCGTGATGGTGCGGACCACGAAGGTGTCCAGCAGAATCCCGACCCCGATGATGAACCCGCCTTGGATCACCATGCCGATGGTGGAGAACAGCAGACCGGCCATCGAGGCCGCGAAGATCAGCCCGGCCGCGGTGATCACGCCACCGGTCGAACTGAGGGTGCGAATCACGCCGAACCGCATGCTGTGTGCCGACTCGTCCCGCATTCGTGACACGAGCAGCATGTTGTAGTCGGCACCCACCGCTACCAGCACCACGAACGCCAATGGGGGCACGCTCCAGTGCAATTGCTGACCGAACAGGGATTGGAACACCAGAACCCCGATACCGAGTGCGGCGAAGTACGAGATCACCACCGAACCGACCAGGTAGAGCGGTGCGACGAGGGAGCGCAGCAGCACCATCAGGATCAGCAGCACCACGATGAGGGTCGCGATGATGATGAACCGGATGTCCTGCTGGTAGTAGTCGCGGGTGTCCCGCAGGGCGGCCGGGAAACCGCCCATCGAGATCGAGGCGTCGGCCAGCGTCGTGTTGGGTTGGGCGCCGCGGGCGATGTCCTGGATCTCGTTGACCTGGTCCATCGCCTCGGAACTGAACGGGTTGAGCTTGGTCTGCACCAGATACCGCACCGAGCGGCCGTCCGGCGAGACGTAGGCCGCGGAAGCCTTCTTGAACTCGTCGAGGCCCAGTACCTCGGGCGGAATGTTGAACCCCGCCTGCGCCGGGTCCGCAGCCTCGTTGCGCATGGACAGCAGGAATGACGAGGCCTGGTCCAACCCGGCCGAGATCACCTTGATCTGCTTGACGAGTTCGTCGACGCCGCCGGCCACCTCGCGGCTCCCCCCGGCCAGGCGGTTGGCCCCTTGCTGCAGATCCCGCAGACCTGCCTGCGGGCCGCCGGGCTTGTTCAGCCCCATGGTGCCGACGGCCTTGCTGACACTGGCCAGGGCCTTGTTCAGCTTGGTGACCGTGGCGTTGAGGGTCTGCTTGTCACCGACACCTTGGAGTTGATGCGCCAGGTCGTTGATCTGGTCGAGGCTGCCGTCGTTGTTGGCATCCATCAGCCGCTGGAACTGGATGCGGGTCTCACTGCACGACGGGTTGCTGTCGCAGACCGTGTTGTTCTGCAGCGCCGCCAACACCGGGCCGATCCAGGCGAACATGTTCTTGACCGCGGAGAAGTTGTAGCCCATCGAATTGGACAGCGCGTTGATGCTGTCGACGAGCTTGGCCGCGACCTCGACATCATGGACCAGCTTGTCGCCGCCGTATTCGGTTCGCACCGAGGAGAAGGTGTCGACCAGGCTCTGCAGACTGGGCGCGATCTGGTTGATCTGGGTGCGTACGTCGGCCAGGCTGCCGGCCAGCGTGTTGGCACCGGCCGCCAGCCGGTTCAGGTCACCGCTGCGCTGGTCGATCTGATCGGACCCGTCAGCGAGCCGGGTCCCGACGATGCCGGCCTGGAACGTGGCCCGGAATTCCCGGGGCACCTCGCCCAGGGGGCGGGTGATGCCGCTGACCAGGCCGACGTCGGGCAGCTGCGCGACGCGCGAGGCGAGCTGTTCCAGGTCCGCCAGAGCACGCGGGGTACGGAGATCGTGCGGCGATTGGATCAGGATGTATTCGGGGATGGACTGTGCGATCGGGAAGTGGCGTTCCACGGCGGCATAACCGATCGAACTCGGCGCATCTGCCGCCACAACCTTGCGGTCGTCGTAGTTGTACTGCGCGAAGATCGCGGCACCGGCCAACAGCGCCAACACCAGCAGGCTGGCGACCAGGTGCGGCACCGGCCGGCGCACGATGCGGATACCCGAACGGCGCCAGAACCGGGAGGTCAGCTCCCGCCGCGGCTTGACCCAGCCGCGCGGCCCGACGAGCACCAGGATGGCCGGGAGCAGCGTCAGCCCAGCCAGGTAGGCGACGCCGATCCCGATCGCCGCCGATGTGCCCACGGTGCGGAACACACCCATCTTGGTGAAGCTCAACAGCAGAAACGTCAGCCCGACCGTCGCCGCCGAAGCGGTGATCACCTTCCCGATCGAGGCCATCGCCGCCCGGACGGCCTCGTCGAAATCCTTCCCCAACCGCAGATAGTCGTGATAGCGGCTGATCAGGAACACCGCGTAATCCGTCCCCGCGCCGGCCATGATCGCGCTGAGGAACACAACCGATTGATTCGACACTCCGGCCCCGGTGAGGTGGGAGAAGCCGGCCACCAGGGACTGTGCGATGAGCAGTGAGGATCCGATGGTCACCAACGGCAGCAGCATCGTGACGGCGCTGCGATAGACCAGTAGCAGTACGGCAAGGACCAGGACGGCGATCGCGATCTCGATCGGCAGCCGATCGTGTTCACCCGCGACGGTGAGGTCCGCGGCGGTGGCCGCGGGACCGGTCAGGTGCACGGCGAGTGGACTGCCTGCGGTACTGCGTTCGACGACCTCGGAAACCCGGTTGAACGATTCGATCGCCCGCGGGGTGCCCAACTCCCCCTTGAGGCCGACCGGCAACACCCAGGTGGTCTTGTCCTTGCTCGTCAGGAACGGACGCAACTGCGGGGTGGCGACGAAATCCTGCACGCTCACCACGTCGGCCTGGTCGTCGCGCAACGCGTCGACCAGCTTGCGGTACACCGCCTCGTCGTCCGGCTTGAGGCCGTCCTCGTTGATCAGCGCCACCAACAGCAGGTCGTCGTTGCCCGGTTCGTGGAACGCCTCGGTCATCTTCGCCGCGGTGACACTCGACGGTGCGTCAGCGGGCAGGATGGTCAGCGGATGCTTCTCGGCCATCGCACCCAACGACGGGAATGACAGCGGCAGGGCAACCAGCAATGTGGCCCAGACCCCGATGACCACCCACGGCCATCGCACCACCAGGTCAGCTAGCCGTCGCATGTCACCCTCACCTTCGCCCCGAAGGTGAGGCCGAGCAGAAAATCCTTGACCATGAACAACGCTCCGCTAGGCGACGCGGCCCCACTGACCGGTGTCGGCGACGCGCGAAGCCACCGACTTCATCGCCGCCATGTAGCGGGTGACCGACTTCTTGGCGACAGGGTTGTCGGGGTGCATGATCGCCATGACCGTGCCCTCGCCGTAGCGGAAAATGTAGATGGTCAGTTGGTAGGAAAAGCGCCCGTCGGGATAGATGCCGATGTTGTTGGCCAGCCCCATGTCGGCCGCGGCGAGGATCGCGTTGAGCGGCGCCGCGCCGCCGTGCAAAAAGTTCGACACCGGAAAGTTGGGACGCGGCCAGTTCAACCAGGGCGCCAACTCCAGCACCCGGTAATACGGCACTCGCGCCAAATCCAGACCCGAATCGAATGACGCCTGTGCGGCCCAGGCGGCGTCACTGAACGACGTCGCCGCCACCGGAACCGTGATCGGAATCAGGCCGGTGAACCAGCCTTGCGTCATGAAATTGTCGCTCGCGGTTCGGGAATCTCTCGGCGTGAGCCCGTAATACGTGAGTGCACCGGTAAATTCGTGTTCCACCAGTCCGAGGCAGGCGAACAGGCCACCGACAAAGCGTGCCCCGGCTGCCGTGCAGGCCGCCTCGAAGCGTTCGGTCTGCGCGGGATTCATCAGCACTTCGGAGGTCATGTCACTGCGGGTGGCCTCCAGCGGATTGCCCAGTGGCAGTGGGAATTCCGGGAACCCGTCTCGATTGTTCTCAGCGAACTCGATCCAGGCGCGGACGCCCGGCGAGTCCACCGTCAACTCCGCGGTGTAGTCACGCTCGCGAATACAGAAATCGTCGAAACTCCCGGCATCGGGCAATGTGAGTGCTTGGCCGGTTCCGCTCAGCGACGAATACATGCCGTTTGCTTCCAGCATTGTGGTGCCGATCAATGTGGCATCGCCATGCACGTGATCCATCGCGGCGAAGAAAGTGAAGTGCTCCTCGTTCTGGATTACCCCGAACGTGAAACAGCCCCACTCCAGCGGATTCGGAATATCGATGACGTGGGCACGTATTTCGTCGACGGTCATGACACCCTGATCGACCGGGATGAATTCGATGTCAGCCGGGTCTTCGAGCGCATGCCGGATGAAGTCGCCGTCATCCACCTGCTTGAACCAACTGCGGAAGGTGTCGTGCCGGCGGAGGTAGGCGTTGACGGCCTGATCCATCGCTGCTATGTCACACTTCCCAGCCACTTCACAGCTGGCGATGATCTGCCGAGAAAAGTTCAGCCCCAATACTTTGCGTTCGCAATAGTTTCGAAGGTGTTGACTTTGCATGTAACTGACCGGCACTGAACTGACCGGTGCCCGGCTTGCCTTTTCCTGGGCTTCCACAGTCGGATGCCAAGAAGTCACCGAACCGCCACTCAACGTCCATTCATCAAGTGCGCCAACGGTTATCTGCCCAATGCGCAAAGCGCCGTCCTCCCAGATAGGCGACCGCCATCCCCCGAAGTCCGGTCAAATCTTCGACCGGAACACCCTCGCATGTCACCGATGCACATGCAATAGTGTCCGACGGGGGTTGGCGTGCGGCGTGTGGCCGCAGGGGTCAAAACATGCGGCTGCAGGCCGCGACATGACCGACGATACAAGGAGTACACCGGCATGGAATCGGCCGATCTTCCAATCGAACTCGCGCCACGCTTCGCGATCGTCGGCTATGCGGCCCGGTTCCCCGGAGCCCAAGATGCCGACCAATTCTGGGATCTTCTGCGCGAGGGCCGTGAAGCGATAACCGAGGTTCCGGAAGATCGCTGGGACGTCGATGAATTCTTCGATCCCGAGCCCGGAGCACCGGGCAAGGTGGTGACCCGCCGAGCCGGATTCGTCGACGATGTGACGGGTTTCGACGCGCCGTTCTTCGGCATGTCGACCCGCGAGGTCCGGCTGATGGATCCGCAGCACCGGCTTTTGCTCGAGACCGCTTGGCGCGCAGTGGAACACTCGGGTACCGCGCCGACTTCTCTTGCGAAATCCAATACCGGCGTGTTCGTCGGGCTGGCCACTCACGACTACCTGGGCATGGCATCCGACGAGCTGACCTATCCCGAGATCGAGGCCTACATGGCCATCGGGACGTCGAACGCCGCGGCCGCCGGCCGGATCAGCTATCGGCTCGGCCTGCAGGGCCCGGCCGTCGCCGTCGACACCGCGTGCAGCTCGTCACTGGTGGCGATCCATCAGGCCTGCCAGGCGTTGCAGCTGGGTGAATGCGACCTGGCCCTGGCCGGCGGCGCGAACGTCCTGCTCACCCCGGCGACGATGATCACGTTCTCCAACGCTCACATGTTGGCCCCCGACGGCCGGTGCAAGACGTTCGACGCCGCCGCAGACGGCTATGTGCGCGGCGAGGGCTGCGGTGTCATCGTCATCAAACGCCTCGAGGACGCCGTCCGTGACGGCGACCGGATCCGCGCGGTGATCCGCGGCAGCGCAATCAACCAGGACGGCGCATCAGGCGGCCTGACCGTGCCAAACGGGGTGGCCCAGCAACGAGTCATCGCCGATGCGCTCCGGCGCGCCGGCGTGTCGCCGAGCGAGGTCGGATACCTCGAAGCGCACGGCACCGGGACGTCGTTGGGCGATCCGATCGAGGCCCAGGCCGCGGGCGCGGTACTGGGTGCGGGGCGCGAAGCCGACCGGCCGCTGCTGATCGGGTCGGCCAAGACCAACATCGGGCATCTGGAGGCGGCCGCCGGCATCGCCGGCGTCATCAAGGTCATCCTGGCGCTGGAAAACGAGACGCTGCCCAAACACCTCAACTTCGAAAACCCCTCGCCGCACATCCCGTGGGATCGGCTGGCGGTGGAGGTGGTGAAGGAAACCATCCCCTGGGAACGCAACGGCCGGGCCCGGATCGCCGGGGTCAGTTCGTTCGGCTTCGCCGGGACCAATGCGCACGTGATCCTCGAAGAGGCTCCCGAGCAATCCGTCGCCCCGACACCGAGCGAGCAGTCGAGCGCAAAGTTCAGCATCCTGCCGCTGTCGGCGCACACTCCGGACGCGCTGCTCCAGCTCGCCGATCAGTACCGCAGCTGGCTGTCCGCGCACCCGGAGGCCGGCCTGGCCGACGTGTGCCACACCGCGGGCGCCGGACGAGCACATCTGGGGCACCGGGCCGCCCTGGTGGTGAACTCCCGCGAGTCTGCCCTCGAATTGCTCGGGGCACTCGCCGACGACCGCCCGGCACCCGGCCTGGTGCGCGGCGAATCGTATGACAAACCCAAGACGGCCTGGTTGTTCACCGGTCAAGGCAGCCAGTACCCGGGCATGGCCCGGGAGTTGTTCGACACCGAGCCGGTGTTCGCCGAGACCGTGCGGCGCTGCGCCGTCGCCGTCGATGGTATTCTCGAAAAGCCGTTGCTGGATGTCATTTTCGATGTCGACGGGCCGGACAGCGATGAGACGCTGCGACAGACGTCTTACGCGCAGCCGGCGTTGTTCGCCGTGGAAATGGGACTGGCCCGGCTCTGGCAGTCCTGGGGCTTCGAGCCGGACGTGGTGCTCGGACACAGTGTCGGCCAGTACTCGGCGGCCTGCGTCGCGGGCGTGTTCAGCATCGAGGACGGCGCCCGGCTGATGGCCGAACGCGGCCGGCTGTTCGGCAGCCTGCCCGCCGGTGGCCGGATGGTCGCGGTGTTCGCCGACGCGGAACGGGTCGAAGGCCTGACCGACGAGTTCCCGAGCCTGTCGGTGGCCGCGTACAACGGTGCGAACACCGTATTGTCCGGGCCCGCAACGGATCTGGAGCAGGCAGTGGCCCGCTTGGCCACCGACAACGTGCGGTGTGACTGGCTGGAGACCAGCCACGCGTTCCACTCGGCGCTGCTCGAGCCGATCCTCGATGAGTTCGAAACCGCCGCGAGCCGAGTCGATTGCACTGCCCCGCAACGCATTCTGATCGACAACCGCACCGGCGCCGCGCTGGGCCGCAGCGTCAAGCTCGACGGTGCCTACTGGCGCCGGCACGCGCGGCAACCGGTGGAGTTCGCCAAGAGCGTGCAGACACTGGCCGACCTGAACTGCAAGCTGCTGCTGGAGATCGGCCCGCGCCCGGTGCTCACCGCGGCCGCCCTGAGCGCCTGGCCCGACCCGGCCACCGCGCCGCGGGTGATCACCTCGCTGCGCCGCAACACCACCGATCACCGCCAGATCACCGAAGCCCTCGCCGACGCGTACGTCCTGGGGCACCTGCCCGATTTCGACGCGCTGCGCCCCGCCCACGCCCGCAAGCTCGACCTGCCGACCTATCCCTTCGAGCACCGCCAGTACTGGTACCGCGACGACCGGGAACGCCCCAACCAGCTCCAGCATCTCGGCGGTCCGCGGACCGAGGCCGTACGCCTGCTCGAGGATGGCCGGCTCGACGAGTTGGCGACCCTGATCGGCGGGGACAGCGGCGACCGCCAGGTCGTGGATGTGCTGACCAAGCTTGCCGCCCAACACAACCGCCAACGCACCACACAATCCATCGCCGACGACCGGTACGAGTTCCGCTGGCAGAAGTCCCCCGCCGCACTGTCCGGCCCGGCCGCCGGCGCGGCCACCTGGATCCTGATCGGCGAGGAGTCCGCGGCAGTGCAACCGCTGGCCGAGGCATTGAGCGCGCGTGGTCACCAGCACCGGTTCGTGGGGTTGCCGGACTCTGAGGCCGACGAGGCAGACCTGGCCGAGGTGTTGCGTGCGGCGGCAGCCGACGATGCGCCGCTGCACGTTCTGCACGTGGCGGCGGTCGACTCCGAGAGCGCACCGTCGATGCAGTCGTTGTTGCGGATGCAGCACCGGATCCTGGGCGGGACGCTGCGGCTGTTCCGTGCCGCGGCGGCCGCCGAACTGCGCAGCCCCATCTGGGTGGCGACCCGCGGCGCACAACGCGTCACCGACACCGACACCGACACCGACACCGACACCGTGGCGCCGGACCAGAGCTGCCTGTGGGGTTTCGGGCGGGCCGCGGCCCTGGAGCTTCCGCAGCTGTGGGGCGGGTTGGCCGATCTGCACGACGGCAGCGCCGACGAGTGGTCGCGACTCATCGACCGGGTGACCACGCCGCAGGATGCGGCCGCCCGCGAGGACCAGATCGCGCTGCGTGATGACGCGGTCTACGTTCCGCGGCTGGTCCGGCGTGAGCAGCTGCCCAGCGGTACGCCGCTGCCGCTGCGCGACGACGCGAGCTACCTCGTGACCGGAGGCCTCGGCGCCATCGGGCTGGAGGTCGCCGCATACCTGGCCGCCCACGGCGCCAAACAGCTGGTGCTGACCAGCCGGCGCCCGGCCGGTGAGACCGCTCAGCAGCGCATCGACACGCTGAGCGAGCAGTACGGCTGCACCGTCCGGGTCATCACCGCTGACGTCGCCGACGCACACGACGTCGCACGGTTGCTCGCCACCGTACGTGCCGAACTGCCGCCGCTGGCCGGCATCGTCCACGCCGCCGGCGAGAACAGCACCACCGCGATCAGCGACCTGACCGACGCCGAAGTCGACCGCGTCTTCTCCGGAAAGGTCTGGGGCGCCTGGCATCTGAGTGAGGCCGCCGCGGACCTGAAGCTCGACTTCTTCGTCAACACCTCCTCGATCGCCTCGGTGTGGGGCGGATTCGGGCAGACCGCTTACAGCGCAGCCAACGCCTTCCTGGACGGCCTGGCCTGGCGGCTGCGGGACCACGGCGTCGCTGCGACCAGCGTCAACTTCGGCCCCTGGTCGGCGGGCATGGCCGACGCGGAATCCCGGGCACGACTGGAACAGCGCGGAATCCGCACGCTGTCGCCGGCCGACGCGCTGGCCGGCCTGGCCGATGTGGTGGCGTCGGCGGGGCAGGGCTCGACCCAGGGACTGGCCCAGGGCGTCATCGCCCGGGTCGACTGGGCGCGTTTCCTACCGCTCTACCAGCAGGCCGGGCGGCGGGCGTTCCTCGCGGAGCTGGAACGCGAAGTGCCCACCCAGTCGTCCGCAGCCGGGGTCGCCACCGCGTCCGGCAAGACTCAGCTGGTCGAACGGCTGGCAAGTGCGCCGGTGCAGCAGCGCAAGAAGCTGCTGACCGATTACCTGCGCGACGCCGTGGCCGAGGTGACCCGCGTGGACGCTGCCGAGATCCGTGAGGACGCCGGGTTCTTCGACCTCGGCATGGATTCACTGATGGCCGTCGAACTTCGGCGCCGCCTGGAAACCGGTCTGGGCCACGAGATTCCGGTCACCCTGGTGATGGATCACCCACGGTTGTCCGATGCGGCCGACTGGCTGCTCGGCGACGTGCTCGGACTCAGTGAGCAGGCGCCTGCCGCGGCGGCACCGGCATCGGTGGCCTCGCGCACCGACGATCCGATCGCGATCATCGCGGTGTCGTGCCGCTTCCCCGGAGCGCCCAACCCCGAAGCGTTCTGGGACGTGCTGTCCGGTGGTGTCGACGCGATCCGGGAAGTCCCGGAGGACCGGTTCGACATCGACGAGTTCTACGATCCCGACCCAGACGCCCCGGGCAAGACCTACACCCGCTTCGGCGGATTCCTGGATGGCATCGACGGATTCGATCCCGAGTTCTTCGGTATCTCACCCCGCGAAGCGGTGTGGATAGAACCGCAGCAGCGGCTGATGCTCGAAACGGTGTGGGAGGGCCTGGAGCGAGCCGGGTACTCACCGGCCAGCTTGCGCGGCAGCCGGACCGGCATCTTCACCGGGGTGGCCGCCAACGAGTACGCGCACCTGTTGTCGGCCGAACCGATCGACAAGATCGAACCGCACTTCATCACCGGTAACGCCCTCAACGCCATCTCGGGCCGGGTGGCCTTCGCCCTCGGCTTCGAAGGCCCGGCAGTGGCCGTGGACACCGCCTGCAGCTCGGCGCTGGTGGCCGTGCATCAGGCCGTGCAGGCGTTGCACTCCGGGGACTGCGACATGGCCCTGGCCGGTGGGGTCAACGTGCTGCTGAGCCCGGTGACCGTCATCGCCGCCTCCCGCGCCAGGATGCTGTCCCCGGTCGGGCGCTGCAAGACGTTCGACGCCTCCGCCGACGGTTACGTGCGCAGCGAAGGCTGCGGCATCCTCGTGCTCAAGAGACTCAGTGACGCCCAACGCGACGGCGACCGAATCTGCGCCGTCATCCCGGCCAGCGGGGTGAATCAGGACGGTGCGTCCAGCGGCCTGACCGTGCCCAACGGCGGTGCGCAGCAACGGCTCATCACCTCGGTGCTGGCCCGCGCCGGACTGTCCGGCGGTGACGTCGACTACCTCGAGGCACACGGCACCGGCACGCCACTGGGTGACCCGATCGAGGTCCAGGCGGCCGCGGCCGCCTATGGCGGCTCCCGCGCCGCCGATCGGCCCCTGCTGATGGGCTCGGTGAAGACCAACATCGGCCACACCGAATCCGCCTCGGGCGCCGCCGGATTGATCAAGGTCGTGCTGTCCTTGCAGAACGAGGTGTTGCCGCAGAGCCTGCACTTCGACAACCCGTCGCCGCACATTCCGTGGGACTCCCTGTCGGTGCGGGTGGTCAACGAGGCGCTGCCGTGGCAGACCAACGGCCGGCCGCGTCGGGCCGGGGTGAGCTCCTTCGGATTCACCGGCACCAACGCCCATGTGCTCATCGAAGAGGCACCGACTGCCACGGTGGAGGCGCCCGCCGCGGGCGACGACCCGGCACCCGTCGACCCCGCCGAGCAGTCCACCGCCAATGTGCTTGCGCTGTCGGCCCGGTCACCGGAAGCACTGGTGTCCCTGGCCCGCCGTTACGAGAACTGGCTGGACGCCCACCCGGACGTCGACATCGCCGATGTGTGCCTGACCGCCGGAACGGGCCGCTCCCACTTCGAGCACCGCGCCGCGCTGGTCGTCGATTCGATCGACGACGCCCGCATGGGTCTGGCCGACCTGGCCGAGAACCGCACGCGACCCGGTGTGCTCCGCGGTGAGCACACGAATCACCCGACGACGGCCTGGTTGTTCACCGGTCAGGGCAGTCAACATCCGGGGATGGCACGTCAATTGTTCGACGCCGAACCGGTTTTCGCCGAAACCGTGTCCCGCTGTGCCGAAGCGGTCGCCGACATCCTGCCCAAGCCGCTGCTGGAGGTCATGTTCGCCACCGGTGGTGAGGCGGCGGAAACGCTGCGGCACACCTCGTATGCGCAACCGGCGCTCTTCGCCGTCGAGATGGGCCTGGCCCGGCTGTGGCAGTCCTGGGGCATCCAACCCGACGTGGTGCTGGGGCACAGCGTCGGGCAGTACGCGGCGGCCTGCGTCGCCGGGGTGTTCAGCCTCGAGGACGGCGCCCGGCTGATGGCCCACCGCGGCCGGCTGTTCGGCAGCCTGCCCGAGGGTGGGCGCATGGTGGCGGTGTTCACCGACCCCAAGCAGGTCGAGCAGATCTCCGGCGAGTTCCCGCGGGTGTCGGTCGGTGCCTACAACGGGCCCAACACCGTGCTGTCCGGTCCGGGTGAGGATCTGGAGAAGGCGGTCGCCAGGTTCGAGGAGGAGGGCATTCGCTGCACCTGGCTGCAGACCAGCCACGCCTTCCACTCCGAACTACTCGATCCGGTGCTCGATGAATTCGAATCGTTTGCGGCCCAAGTCCAGTACGCGGCACCGACGTTGCCGCTGGTCTGCAACCGCACCGGCGCGGTGCTCACCGCCCAGACCGTGATCGACGCCCAGTACTGGCGACGCCATTCCCGCCAGCCCGTGCAGTTCTCCGAAAGCGTGCGCACCGTGGCGGCGCTGGGCTGCTCGGTGCTGATGGAGATCGGTCCGCAGCCGGTGCTGACCGGGGCCGCGGTGCAGGTGTGGCCCGAACATCTCCCTGCGCCGCGAGCCATCGTCTCGCTGCGCAAGGGCGTAGATGACCGCCGTCAGATCGCCGACGCGCTGGCCGCGGCCTACGTCGGCGGGCACCGGCCCGATTTCGCCGCCGTGCATGGCGGGCCGGGCCGACGGGTCGAACTGCCCACCTATCCGTTCCAGCGTCGCCGCTTCTGGCCAAAGGGCGGGGCGATCGCTGTCGAAGGCGGGGTGGGCTCCGGCGGCTCCGGAATCCTCGGCAGCGGTAAGGATCTCGCATCCGGCGACTCGGTCTACACCAGCCGGTTGTCCGTCAAGTCGCAACCGTGGCTGTCCGATCACGTCATCTACGGCACCGTCGTCGTCCCCGGCGCCACCTACGCGGCTATGGCGCTGGCCGCGGTCGGCACCCCGGCGCGGGCCAAGGATGTGTTCTTCTACGAGCCGATCATCTTGCCGGAGAAGAGCTCCCGAGAGGTGCAGTTGACGCTGCATCCCGTGGAGACCGGCGGTGAATGGACGTTCCAGGTACACAGCCGCCCGTACGGCGAGCGGGATGCGGAATGGTCGTTGAACGCCGAGGGCACCGTCGTGTCCGGTGTGGAAGACGGCGCCGACGAGCCGGCTGCCGACAGCGATCCCGTCGACGAGGCGATCGAACGCCTGGAGCGGATGCGTCCACAGGAACTGTTCGAGACCTTCGCCGACCTGGAGCTGGCCTGGGGACCGACCTGGTCCGGTTCCCTGAAGTCGTTGTGGCTCGGGGAGGGTGAGGCGATCGGCGACATCCTGGTCGGTGCCGAACTCGCCGAACAACTGGGCACCGAGCCGATGCACCCGGTGCTGATGGATTTGTGCACCGGTGTGGCGTTCCCGGCCTTCCCGGCGCTGCTCGCCGCGGAGCAGGGGGTAAACGATCTGTTCCTGCCGCTGCGGTACGGGCAGGTGACGCTGAAGGAGAAGATGCCGCGGCGCTTCTACTGCCGCGCCCGGTGGCACGAGAGCGCCCTGGATAGCGAAACCCAGGTGTTCGATCTGGAGTATCTGGATCGGGATGGCCGTCACCTCGGCGGGATTCGCGAGTTCACCGTCAAACGCGCGCCGCGGGAAGCCTTGCTGCGCGGCCTCGGCGGGGACGCCACCCGGCTGCTCTACACGCTTGGCTGGAACGAATTGCCGCCTCCGCCCGCGACCGAGGACGGGTCCGAAACCGCCGCCGGCACCTGGCTGATCGCCGGGTTCGACGAGCTGGCGGCACAAATTCCGGGCTGCATCCCGGCCAACCAGGCCGCCGATCCGGAACTGTTGGGACAGCTGCTGACTCAGGCTCAGGAGCGTGGCCTGCCGTTCTCCGGTGTGGTGTGGCGGGCCGGTGCGCCAGGCATAACCGAATCCGCTGCCGACGCGTCCGCGCGGCTGGAGAACGAGATCGAGAATCTGCTGTCCGCGGTGCACACCGTGCAGGGCGGACAGAAACTGCCCGGCGGGTTGTGGATCGTCACCGAGCGCGGTGTGGCCACCGAGTCCGGTGAGCCGGTCGATCCGGTGCAGAGTGCGCTGTGGGGCTTCGGACGCACGACGATCAACGAGGAACCGGCGTTGCGCGCCAAGCTCGTCGACGTCGACGGTTCACCCGAGGCCGTGCAGATGCTGGCAACGCTGTTGGCCACGCCGGTCGACGAGCCGGAAATCGCGATGCGCCAAGGGAAGCTGCTGGCGTCGCGATTGTTGCCGTGGGCGCGCAGCGGGCATCTGACGGTCCCGCGTGGCGGTGACTACGTGCTGGCGCCCACCGAGCGCGGCGCGATCGACAACTTGCGGATCACCGAGAAGGACGTGCCGGCACCCGACGAGGGCTACGTGCAGGTCCGCGTGGAGGCGGCGGGCCTCAACTTCCGCGATGTGCTCAACGTTCTGGGTCTCTACCCGGGTGATCCCGGACCGATCGGTGGTGACTTCGCCGGTATCGTCACGCAATTGGGTGAGGGCGTCACCGGAGTCGACGTGGGGCAACGTGTCTACGGCTCGATGCAGGGGGCGTTCTCCAGTCGGTTCAACGCGCCGGCACAGTTCCTGGCACCGATACCGGACGGGATCAGCGCGGTGGAGGCCGCGACGATCCCCGCCGCGGCGCTGACGGTCCGGCTGGCGTTCGACTGGGCGCAACTCAAGCCCGGGGACAAGGTCCTCATCCACGCCGCCAGCGGTGGTGTGGGCCTGGCCGCCATCCAGATGGCGCAGGCCAAGGGCGCCACGGTGTTCGCCACCGCGAGCACCTTCAAGCGGTCGACGCTGCGCAAGCTCGGGGTCGAGCACGTCTACGACTCGCGCACAACCGACTTCGCCGATCAGATCCTGGCCGACACCGACGGTGCGGGTGTGGATGTGGTGCTCAACAGCCTCACCAGCGAAGGGTTCATCGAGGCGACGCTGCGGGCCACCGCCCCGAATGGCCGCTTCGCCGAGATCGCCAAGCGCGACATCTGGTCATCGGAGCAGATGACCGAGGCCCGGCCCGACATCGCCTACGAGATCGTCGCGCTGGACACCGTGATGTTCACCGAGCCCGATCGGATTCGCGATCTGCTCACCGAGGTATCCGAGGGCCTGGCCCCAGCCGACGACTCCTCGCGCAAGCGCTCGTCGGAAACGGAGTGGACGCCGCTCCCAGCCGAGATCTACCCACTCACCGAAGCCAGGGCGGCATTCCGCCGCATGCAGCAGGCCCGGCACATCGGCAAGATCGTGGTGCAGATGCCGAACCCATTGCAGCCGAAGCCCGATCGCAGCTATCTGATCACCGGCGGACTCGGTGCGATCGGCCTGCACACGGCGGCATATCTGGCCCAGCTCGGTGCCGGCGACATCGTCCTGACCAGCCGGCGTGCGCCCGACTCGGACGCACAAACGTTGATCGAGGAGATCACCGAGCGCTACAAGACCCGTATTCACGTCTTTACCGCTGACGTCGGGGTCGAGGCCGAGGTGGCGAAGCTACTGGAGCGGATCCGAACCGAGTTGCCCCCGTTGGCCGGTGTGGCGCATCTGGCGGGTGTGCTCGACGATGCGCTGCTCGGTCAGCAGAGCCTGGAGCGGTTCCGGACCACGTTGACGCCCAAGGCTTTTGGTGCCAGCCACCTGGACCGGTTGACGAGGGACGACGATCTGGACTTCTTCATCGTGTCCTCGTCGGTGTCCAGCCTGTTCGGTTCACCGGGACAGTCGAATTACGCGGCAGCCAATGCGTGGCTCGATGGCCTGGTGGCACAGCGCCGGGCGCAGGGTCTGCCGGCCACCGGGGTCAACTTCGGCCCGTGGGCCCAGGGCGGCATGGCCTCCTCGGAGGCGGCGACGGCGAACATCAGTGCGCAAGGCCTGATTCCGCTGGATCCGTCGGCGGCGCTGGCCGCGCTCGCCGAAGTCGTCGCCAACGGAACCGGTCAGGCCACCGTGCTCAAGGCCAACTGGCAACGCGCCGCGAAGGTGCTGGGCAGTTCGCGTCCGCCGATCCTCGACCTCGTGTTGCCGAGTGCCGCGGGAGAGGTTGTCGGTGACAGCGAGGTGCTCAAGCAGCTGCTCGAGATCCCGGTGCCGCAGCGGGCCGGGTTCGTCACCGAGTTCCTGCAGAAGGAGGTGCAGAACTTCCTGCGCCTGGCCCAACCGCCGGCGGCGACCAGCCGGTTCCTGGATCTCGGCACGGACTCACTGATGGCGATCGAACTTCGCAACCGGCTGCACAGCCAGTTCGGCGGAAAGTTCACGCTCAACGCCACGGCGGTGTTCGACTACCCGACCATCGGCGGCCTCGCCGAATATCTGGTGGGCCAGCTGCCCGATGCGGACGCGGCGGATTCGCCGGAGACGGAGACCCCGGCCGCAGACTAGCCCCGCGAGCAGACGTAAACCCGTACCAAATCCCTTGATTTGTTACGGGTTTACGTCTGCTCGGCGGGTGAGGTGACCCAGCGGGTGGCGGCGACCTCGGCGGGCAGCGGTTGATGGAGTGGCACGTCGAGCCCGTCGTAGATGCCCGGCTTTTGTTCGGCCAGCCAGTTGACGGCCCCGAGTAGCCGGTTGGCCGCGGTGGTGTTGCCGCCGTCGGCGCGAGTCCCGCCGGGTACGTCGGCGCGGGTCACGATGGTCAGCTGCGGGTCGCCGTCGATGATCACCCGGTGGTCGCCGACACCTTCGTCGGGTTGTGGCCAGTCCGGGGCGCAGGACGGGTGGATGCGGGTGATGTGGTCGATGACGATGCGCTGTCGGCCATTTGACCAGCCGATCACCTTGAGCCAGAAGGCACCTTGAGTGCCTTGCTCGAAGCGGCCCATGACGGTGTCGATCGCTTCGTCGAGCGGTCTGCGCTGCACATCCTCGGTGATCTCGTCGATCTCCAGCCCGAGTCCGCGGCCGATCATCCGAACGTTTCCGCCCCACACCATCGTCGGGATCGAGGGCAACAGCATCAGCGGCACCTCGTCCATCGAGCCGCCGAATCCGCAGCGCACCCGCACTGCCTCGGGCTGGTTGTAGGTGGAGTAGTCGAAGATCTCCTGGCAGCAGATCGTGTCGATCCGGGTGCAGAGACTGGCGGCGGTGACGGCCAGCGCGTCGTTGCCCCAACCCGGGTCGACACCGCTGACCAGCAGCGTCGCGGATCCCTCGACCGCGGCGGCGGTCAGCCGCTCGACCCATTCGGCCGGCGCCGAGACCGGGTCGTAGAGGGAGTAGAGCGACGGCGTGACGACGTGCGCACCCGACCGCAGGCACCGTTCGATGTCGGCGATGGCCTCGTCGGGACGAATGTCACCCGAGGCCATGTAGGCAACGGCGTCGCACTGGGCAAGCGCCGTGTCGACATCGGTGGTGGCGATGACGCCGGTCGGGGCGTCGAGCCCGGCGAACGCCGCGGCGTCACCACCGGCTTTGTCCTCGGACGACGTGATGACCGCGCTCAGTTGCAGGCCCGGGAACGCCGTGGCCGATCTGATCGCCGTCGCGCCCATGTTTCCCGTGCCCCACACCGCGATTCGACGCATCCGGTCACCCTAGTGGCCAAATTCGTGAGGATCGTCACAATGAACCAAAACCACAGGTCAGCGGTGCTGCGATGAGTGGCTACAAACCTCGATCAACCGCTGGGTTGGTTAGCTGCCAGAAATTGCTCAGAGTTTCTTTGCGTTGAAGTTACTGAACGGTATAGTTAGCCGCAGTTACTGGTGGGTAACTTATCCGAAGTACCCAACCTCAGGTGGCATTCTCACGAGGAGGAAAAGTGAGCCACTACAAGAGCAATGTCCGCGACCAGGTATTCAACCTGTTCGACGTCTTCGGCATCGACAAGGTGTTCGGCTCCGGCAAGTTCGCCGATCTCGACCAGGACTCGGCGCGTGAGATGCTCGCGGAGATCGCCCGTCTGGCCGAGGGACCGATCGCCGAATCGTTCGCCGATGGCGATCGCAACCCGCCGGTGTTCGATCCCAAGACCCACAGCGTGAAGCTGCCCGAGTCGTTCAAGAAGTCGATGCGCGCGCTGCTCGAAGGTGGCTGGGACAAGGTCGGCCTGTCCGAGGAACTCGGCGGTATGCCGGTGCCGCGCGCCCTGCAGTGGGCCGTGATCGAGCACGTCCTCGGCGCCAACCCCGCGGCGTACATGTACGCGATGGGCGCGGGCATGTGCGAGATCTTCTACAACAACGGCACCGACGAGCAGAAGAAGTGGGCCGTGCTGGCCGCTGAGCGCGGCTGGGGCGCCACCATGGTCCTCACCGAGCCCGACGCGGGCTCCGACGTCGGCGCCGGCCGCACCAAGGCCGTGCAGCAGGAGGACGGCTCCTGGCACATCGACGGCGTGAAGCGCTTCATCACCTCCGCCGACTCCGACGACATGTTCGAGAACATCATGCACCTGGTGCTGGCCCGCCCCGAGGGCGCAGGCCCGGGCACCAAGGGTCTGTCGCTGTTCTTCGTGCCGAAGTACCACTTCGACTTCGAGACCGGCGAATTGGGCGAGCGCAACGGCGTCTTCGTCACCAACGTCGAGCACAAGATGGGCCTGAAGGTCTCCACCACCTGTGAGCTCACCTTCGGTCAGCACGGCACGCCCGCCAAGGGCTGGCTCGTCGGCGAGGTTCACAACGGCATCGCGCAGATGTTCGACGTGATCGAGCAGGCACGAATGATGGTGGGCACCAAGGCCATCGCCACCCTGTCGACCGGCTACCTCAACGCTCTCGAGTACGCCAAGGAGCGGGTGCAGGGCGCCGACCTGACCCAGATGATGGACAAGACCGCCCCGCGCGTCACCATCACCCATCACCCCGACGTGCGTCGCAGCCTGATGACCCAGAAGGCCTACGCCGAGGGCATGCGCGCCGTCTACCTGTACACCGCGACCTTCCAGGACGAGGACGTCGCCAAGGCTGTCCACGGCATCGAGCCCGAGTTGGCGCACAAGGTCAACGACCTGCTGCTGCCGATCGTCAAGGGCTGCGGGTCCGAGCGGGCTTTCGTCCTGCTGGGCCAGGAGTCGCTGCAGACCTTCGGTGGCTCCGGCTTCCTGCAGGACTACCCGCTCGAGCAGTACGTCCGCGACTCGAAGATCGACTCGCTCTACGAGGGCACCACCGCCATCCAGGCGCAAGACTTCTTCTTCCGCAAGATCGTCCGCGACAAGGGCCAGGCGCTGGCCTTCGTCTCCGGTGAGATCGAGCAGTTCATCAAGAACGAGACCGGCAACGGCCGACTGAAGACCGAGCGCGCCCTGCTGGCCACCGCGCTGGAGGACGTGCAGGGCATGGCCGCCAGCCTGACCGGCTACCTGATGGCCGCGCAAGAGGACCAGGCCAGCATCTACAAGGTGGGCCTGGGTTCGGTGCGCTTCCTGATGTCGGTCGGCGACCTGCTGCTTGGCTGGCTGCTGGCTCGCCAGGCCGCGGTGGCGATCGAGAAGCTCGACGCCGGCGCTACCGGTGACGAGCGCAGCTACCTCGAAGGCAAGATCGCGGCCGCGTCGTTCTTCGCCAAGAACATGCTGCCGCTGCTGAGCAGCACCCGCCAGGTCATCGAGACCCTCGACAACGAGGTGATGGAACTCGACGAGGCTGCGTTCTAGACCTCACGAGTAGCGCGAAAGCCCCCTTTTCCCTGCGGAATTGGGGGTTTTCGCGCGCTCGGGCGGCAACCGTGACGCGACCAGGCACACTGATCACATGACCGAAGCCCGCGGCATCCTGCTGGTCGTCTCGCTGATGGCGACGACGGCGCTGACCCTCGCTCTCGGGATCACCGATCCGTCCGCCCCGATGTCCTACCCGACCAAGTTCCTGGTGTGGAATCTGATTCTGGCCTGGATCCCGATGATCTGCGCGGTGGCTTTCGATCTGGTGGAGCGCCGGCTGTGGTTGTTGCCCCTCGGCCTGGTCTGGCTGGCGTTCCTGCCGAATTCCCCCTACCTGGTCACCGACCTTGTGCATCTCGGTGAGGGCTACGAATTGTGGCGCCACGTGCTGCAATACGGGTTCGCCGCGTGGACGGGAATCCTGCTCGGCGTGGTGTCGCTACTGCTCGTACATCGGCGACTGGACGACGAATTCGGTGCGTTCTGGGGCTGGCTGGCCGTGGTGGCGTCGGTGGCACTGTGCGCGGTCGGCGTGGTGATCGGCCGGTTCCAACGGTGGAACTCCTGGGACCTGGTCACCCGCCCCGACGCGGTGGTGGCGGCGACATTCGAATGGGTGCGCTCCCCGCTGTCCTACGTCCAGTCGACGGGCGTCGCGATCGCCGTTGCGGCGTTCTTCGGGCTGGCCTATCTGACGGTGTGGGCACTCAACGGGTTACGAACCTGACCGAGCAGGCCGCCGCCAGGGTCCAGAATTGCGGTGTGCCACGTTTCGGTGAGGTGCTTCGGCATCGGATGCTGTTGAGCTACCTGGCGATCCTGCTGGTGCTCTATCTGCTGGCCGCCGTGACATCGTTGGGCCGGGATGACGCGCGCGGCGAATGGATCGCGGTGGTGTTGTGCGGGCTCGGGCTGGTCGTCGCTGGGCGCGGGCCGATTGTCGGGCCGCGCTACCTCGTGGTGCTGGGCTGCGCGGCGGCCGCACCCGTCGCCGCGTTGCTGACGCATCGTCTGGCGGTGGCGCAGGTGTGGTCGCTGATTCCCCTGATGTTCCTGGCGGTGTTGGTGCGCAGCTGGCACCGGCCTTCCACCGCGCGGGTGATCGCGGCACTACTGGCGGCGGCGTCCGTGGCCGCCCTGCTGATTGCGCCCGCCGTGGTGCCGGCGCTGTGGCTGCTGCTCTTCACGGTGTCCATTGTGGGCGCAGCCGAGGTGCTCGGGCTGCTGCATGCGGCACTCCTGGATGCCGCCCTGCGGGATCCTTTGACGTCGGTGTGGAACCGGACCGGTGTGGAACGGGAGGTCGAGAACCTGGCCGCGCGGGCCCGCCGGCGTGGAGAGATGCTGGCGGTGATCCTGCTCGACATCGATGACTTCAAGTCGATCAACGATCAAGGCGGCCATGCAGCGGGAGATCACGTGTTGGTCCAGCTGGCCCGGTCATGGCGTTCCCGATTGCCCGGCTCTGCGGTGCTGGGCCGGCTCGGCGGCGACGAATTCGTGGCGGTGACCGCCGGCCTGGATGCGCAACAGGCGGCCGCGATGGCCGACGATCTCGCCAACCTGGGGCCGGTCTACGTCAGCACCGGCCTTTCCGTCGGGCCACCGGGCGACATCCGGGTATTCGCGCGACTAATGGAATCCGCGGACAGAAGCCTGTACCAGCGCAAGCGGCAGCGTAAAGGCATCATTTAGCAGCCGTTCCCCCGCCTCTGCGCCAGCGGATTGCGTTTCGGAATCGTTATCGAGGTTTATCCCATTTGCCACATGGGTAACTTCAGTAACAGCGGAGCGGACCCGCGACCGCACAAGAAGAAAGAGTCGAATGGACCATCACCATGAACACCGTCCTATATTTCAGCGTCAATGGCGCCATCTATGAAACCCGGGCCTACACCACCGCCGACATCGACCAACTCGTCCATGACCACGGACTGCAATCGCTGACCTCAGCCGACCGGCAGTTCGACTTCTGGTTCAGCCCGTCAAGCCACGGGTGCCAACGTCTCGCCAACCGACGTGCCACTGAACTCTTGTTGGCCACAACCACTTTCAGCGCCAAGACCGTACCGCTGCTGCGCGGCTGCGTCGTCGTCGCCACCCACGACACCGATGGTGAACTCGACGGATTGAGCTGGCAGCAGCTGGATCTGCTGGTCCGGCGTAATCGCACGCTGACCAAGCGTGACGAGCGGGTGCTCAACCGGCGCATCAACCGCGACGACCGTCGCCGGCATGATGGGCAGGCACCCGCCGCACCTTGCGCGGGCCGCACAACGCGACCAACAGCCGCGTCCGGGCGACCAGCCGGCGCGCCTGGGTCGACTGAGCACCCGCCCGGCCTCAGACCGGCGATTCGCCGGCCAGGGCCCGATAACCCTTGGCTCCGGCCCGGTCGACGGCAGCGCGCGTCAGGCCGAACACCAGCCCCTGCAGGGCCGCCGCGGACAGAGCCTTGGCGGTCGACCGATTGAGGTCCTTCGGGTCGGGCGGCTTCCGGTTGGGTTCGTCGATGCGCTTCCAGATCTGGGTGAACAGCGCGCTGGCCAGCAATCCTCCGGCCACGCTCGTCATCATCGAAAGCGGCATGTACAGCACCTTCGAGCCTCTGCTCACGGATCCTCCTCGTATCGGCGACGGCCCGGAGAACGAGAGCTAGCCGGGCCTGCAAATCAGATACCCCGAAGTGGGCAGTTGTAACGGCGCAGTCATCGGCAGAAGGTTTCGCCGGGTCCCGCGTCGGGCACAGCTGTGAGGGAAGTAGTACGCCTGGGGAAAGGTCCCACCGATGACTACCGCACCAAAACCCATCAGCGACGCATCCACCGCGGAGCTCCTCGGTCAACTGCAGCAGCAGACCACCCGGCTGATTCGCGACGAACTCCGACTGGCCCAGCGGGAGTTCCAGGACTCCGCACGCCACGCCGGGATCGGCGCGGGTCTGATCAGTGCCGCCGGGCTGCTGGCCGTGCTCGGCCTGGCGACCGTCATCGCCGCGGCGGTGGCGGCGCTCTCGTTGGTCCTGCCGGTCTGGGCCGCCGCCGTGATCGTGGCGGCCGTGCTGTTCCTCGGTGCCGGAGTGGCCGCCATGGTCAGCCGCAACCAGGTCCAGAAGGTGCCGCCGCGGGCGGCCGAGTCAGTGGACAGCGTCAAACACGATCTCGATGAGCTCAAGGAGGCACGACATGGCCGGCGCTGACCGCCTTCCGCCCGAGCCCGGGCCCGACGCGGGCATCGACGAACTGCAGTCCGACATCGACAAGACGCGCAGCGAGCTGGGCGACACCGTGGCCGCGCTGTCCGACAAACTCGACGTCAAGGGCCGCGCCCAGCACAAGGCGGCCGAAACCAAGCATGCCGTCGTCGATCGGGCCCACGCCGCCACCGACGCCGCCAAGGCCAAACCCGCGGTGCCCACGGCCGCGGTGATCGCTGTGCTCGCCGCGATCGGCCTGCTGTGGTGGTGGCGCCGCCGCTGAGGCCGACGAATCCTACAGTCGGGTCAAGCTGGGCATCAGGACGTCGTCCACCAGCGCGCGCACCGTCTCGTCGGTGGGCGGACGGCCCGGTATCAGGGATCGGAACACCAGATAGCCGGGCATCACATCCCAGAGCTCGTCGTGGATGGCGGCGGCGTCGATCTCGCCGCGCTCGACCGCCTCGGTCAGAACGTCGGCCATCAGCTTTTTGCGCTCGAGGACGAACTGCTGCTGTAGTGCCGCGCTCAATTCCGGGCTGTGCGCGATCTCGCTCATGATCGCGCTCATCGTGCTGCCGTGCTGACGCGCCTGAGCGCACACCGACGCCCCGATACTCAGCAGATCCGTGCGCAATGAACCGGTCCGAGGCGCCACCAGCTGGACGCGGGTGCCCTCGATGAACGCCGCCAGCACCAGTTCCGTCTTCGACGGCCACCGCCGGTAGATGGTGGCCTTGCTCGACTTCGCCTCGGTGGCCACGGCTTCCACGGTCAACCGGTCGTAGCCGTGCTGCTGCAGGAGCCGCAGCGTCACCGACAGCAATTCGGCTTCCCGCTCGGTCCACTGCGAGGCCGGAAGTTCGTGCGCTGTCGACGTGGAAATCACCGAGAACCTTTCACCCGTGGGTATTGCCCTATCAAAAACTGTACCGTACGGTACCGTTCAGGCGCTTGGAACGGCCGAGTCCCCCGCCTCAAGGCGCGGGGTGCGCTGGTTCTCGAAAGGCTCTGAGATGCAGGGGATCTCGGTAGGCAGACTGATCAGGCGACGCTGGATGGTGATCGTTGCCGTGCTCGTGGTGGCGGTCGTCGCCTTCACCGTCAGCCGCCTCCACGGCATATTCGGCTCGGACAACGAGGTGTCCCGGCCCAGTGCCGACACCTTGGAGAACACCGGTTACAACCCCAAGCGCGTGCTGTTCGAAGTGTTCGGATCCCCCGGATCGGTTGCCACCGTCAACTACCTCGACATCGACGCACAACCCCAGCGGGCCGAGGACGTGACGCTGCCGTGGTCACAGATGCTGGTGACGGATGATCCGACGCTGTTCGCCGATCTGCGCGCGCAGGGCGACGGCGAGTACATCGGGTGCCGCATCACCGTCAATGGTGTGGTCAAGGACGAAAGGTCCACCGACAACGTGAACGGTTACATCGCCTGCTTGGACAAATCCGCATGAGCGGCCACGGATCCGACGGTGCAGTCGGGTCGCGCACCGCCCGCACCATTCGCGCGCTCGCCGTGCCCATCCTGCTGCTGTGGGTCCTCGTCGCTGCGTTGACGAATATCCTTGTGCCCCAACTGGAAGTCGTCGGCGCGGCCCGCTCGGTGGGGCTCAACGCGCCCGACGCACCGTCAACCCAGGCGATGCGCCACATCGGCCAGGTCTTCGACGAGTTCGACTCCGACAGCGCGGCCATGATCGTGCTCGAAGGCGACCAACCGTTGGGCGACGAGGCGCACCGCTTCTACGACACCCTGGTGAAGCGACTGGCCGCGGACACCGAGCACGTCGAACACATCCAGGATTTCTGGGGCGACCCGCTCACCGCAGGCGGTTCGCAGAGCAAGGACGGCAAGGCCGCGCTGGTGCAGGTCTATCTCGCCGGCAACCAGGGCGAGGCGTTGTCCAACCAATCCGTCGACGCCATCCGCGACATCGTCGCCAGTGTCCCCCCTCCGCCCGGGGTCAAGGCCTACGTCACCGGCGCCGCGCCACTCATCACCGACAACTTCGAAGTCGGCAGCAAGGGCACCGAAAAGGTCACTGGCATAACCTTTCTGGTGATCGCGGTGATGTTGCTGGTCGTCTACCGCTCGGTGACCACGATGCTGATCATGCTCGTCACGGTGCTCATCGAGCTGGCGGCCGCACGCGGCGTCGTGGCCGCGCTGGCCCATTCCGGGATCATCGGGCTGTCCACCTATTCGACGAACCTGCTCACCCTGTTGGCGATCGCCGCCGGCACCGACTACGGCATCTTCATCGTCGGCCGGTACCACGAAGCGCGTAACCGCGGCATGGACTCCGAAACCGCCTATCACGACATGTTCGCCGGCACGGTGCACGTCATCGTCGGCTCCGGGCTGACCATCGCCGGGGCGGTGGCGTGCCTGCATTTCACCCGGCTGCCCTACTTCCAAACCCTCGGTGTGCCCGCGGCCATCGGGGTGCTCGTCACGCTGGCCGCCGCATTGACCCTGGGCCCCGCCATGCTCACCATCTTCAGCCGTTTCGGTCTGTTGGAGCCGAAACGTAAAGCGCGGAACCAAGGTTGGCGCCGGATCGGCACCGCCATCGTGCGCTGGCCCGGGCCCATCCTGGTGGTGTCGTGCCTGATCGCACTGATCGGTCTGCTCGCCTTGCCGGGATACAAGACCAGTTACGACGGCCGGCCCTACCTACCGGAATCGGCCCCGGCGAACATCGGATACGCGGCCGCCGCGCGCCACTTCTCCGAGGCCCGGCTCAACCCCGAGTTGCTGATGATCGAGACCGATCATGACATGCGTAACCCGGCGGACATGCTGGTCCTCGAACGGGTCGCGAAGGCCGTTCTGCACACCCGCGGCATCTCGCTGGTGCAATCGATCACCCGACCGCTGGGGACCCCGATCAAACACAGCTCCATCCCGTTCCAGATCAGCGCCCAAAGCGCCAGCCAGATCATGAATCTCGGCTATCAGCAGGACCGTGCCGCCGACCTGCTCAAGCAGGCCAACGAGCTGTCCAACACCATCAACATCCTCAAACGGCAGGTCACGCTGCAGCAGGCCAGCGCCGATGCCACCCATGAGCAGACCCAGGCGTTCCACGACACCGTCGCGATCGTGAACGATCTGCGCGACAAGATCGCCAACTTCGACGACCAGTTCCGGCCGCTGCGAAACTACTTCTATTGGGAGCCACACTGTTTCGACATCCCGATGTGCGCGGCACTGCGATCGGTGTTCGACGCGCTCGACGGCATCGACAAGCTCAGCGACCAGTTCGGACAGATCACGGCGAGCCTGGACAAGCTCGACGCGCTGCAACCGCAACTGCTGGCCCTGCTCCCACCGCAGATCGCCATCCAGGAACGTAACCGTGACCTCACACTGTCGAACTACGCCACCACCGCCGGCACCAACACGCAGTCCGAGGAGGCCCTGCAAAATGCGACCGCGATGGGGCAGGCGTTCGACGCCGCCAAGAACGACGACTCGTTCTATCTGCCACCGGAGGCCTTCGACAATCCGGACTTCAAACGCGGCTTGAAACTGTTCCTCTCTCCCGACGGCAAGGCCGCCCGCATGATCATCACGCATGAGGGAACACCCGCGACACCCGAAGGCATCTCACACATCGACGCGATCAAGGACTCCGCGTTCGATGCCATCAAGGCCACTCCCCTGTCGGACGCCAAGATCTACGTGGCCGGAACCGCGTCTGCGTACAAGGACATCCAGGACGGTGCCCGCTACGACCTGATCATCGCGGCGCTGGCGGCGTTGGCGCTGATCCTGCTCATCATGATGTTCATCACCCGCAGCCTGGTCGCCGCGTTCGTCATCGTGGGCACGGTGGCCCTGTCACTGGGCGCGTCGTTCGGCCTGTCAGTCCTGGTGTGGCAGTACATCTTCGGCATCCCGCTGTACTGGATCGTGCTGGCGCTGGCGATCATCCTGCTGCTGGCGGTCGGCGCCGACTACAACCTGCTGTTGATCTCGCGGTTCCAAGAGGAGATCGGAGCCGGACTGAAAACCGGCGTCATCCGGGCCATGGCCGGCACCGGCAAGGTGGTGACCGCGGCCGGCCTGGTGTTCGCGTTCACGATGTCCTCGTTCATCTTCAGCGATCTGATCGTGCTCGGCCAGATCGGCACCACCATCGGCCTCGGTCTGCTCTTCGACACGTTGATCGTGCGGTCGTTCATGACCCCGTCCATCGCCGCGCTGCTCGGCCGGTGGTTCTGGTGGCCACAGATCGTGCGTCCGCGTCCGGCCAGCCGGATGCTGCGGCCCTACGGCACCCGGACCTCCGTGCGGAAGCTGCTCGATCCGGAGCCTGCCGAGCAGACGTAAACCCTTACCAAATCACGGGATTTGGTAAGGGTTTGTGTCTGCTCGCGGTCAGGAATCGAGGGTGCGCAGCAGGGCCCGGGTGCGAGCCCTGGTCTCGGCGGACGCGTCGAACACCACCCCGACGTACTCGTCGACACCGATCTCGCCGAGTGACCGAATGCGTTCCGCCACGGTGCTTTCGTCGCCGATGATGGCCGCATCCTCCGGGCCGGCGTAACCCTCCCGATCGAGCATGGCCCGGTAGGACGGCAGGTGCCCGTACATCGCGAACTGTTTGGCGGCCTGGGCGCGGGCACCGTCGACGTCGTCGGTGACACTGACCGGAAGCGCTGCGACGACCCGGACCGGCCGGTCTCCGGCAGCCTCGCGCAGGGTCGGGGCGACGTGCTCGGCCAGCGTGGTCGGCCCCGTCATCCAGGTGACGGTGCCTGCGGTGCGCTTGCCGGCGAGTTTGAGCAGCTGCGGCCCCAGCGCGGCGATGTACACGTCCGGCGCGGACGCCCCCGGGATCTGCAGCGCACCGCGCGTGGTGACGGTTTCACCGGGTGCGTCGGCGGGCTCGCCATTCAGCAGGGGTTGCAGCCCGTCCAGGTACTCACGGAGCCGTCGGACCGGCTTGTCCCACGGAATGCCCCACATGCCCTCGGTGACCGCGGCATGTGTCATGCCCAGGCCGAGGAGAAACCGGCCGCCGCTGATCAGGCTGAGGGTGAGCGCGCGCTGTGCCAGCAGCATCGGGTGCTGGTTCTGGATCGGGATCACCCCGCTGCCTACCTCGATCCCGTCGACTTCCCGGAACGCCACCGCCAGCACGGTCAGCAGATCGGGTTCATAGGGCATCTGGGTCATCCAGACGCGTCGGAAACCCTCGTCACGCAATCGCGCCAGGTTTTCCACGGTGGCGTCGACAGGAGAGCGGCCACCGGTTTCACTCAGAGAGGCGATGAGGCTGATCTGCATGCCACCACGCTAGGCGGCACTGGCCGTCATGGGGCAAAAAAGGGCGGGTTCGGGAGGACACTTGGGGGCGTCTCATTCGACTCACGCAGTCGGTCTTTCACCCCTGTACCGACTCTTTGGATCAGTCACTCCCGAACCCGTCGTAGGGTCGATCGTACGCCTCGGGCACCCCTCGAACCAGAGGGAAGTACGGCCAAATTCAGCGAATTTTTTGGAACTAGGTGCCCCGTGTTGCCGTCGGGTCGGGGGGTCAGACGGCAACACGGAGCTACCCATGTATCGACCCCTATGCCGCTGCCGTTACACATCTCCAAAACAAACTTTTCGGATGTTTTTTCCCGCGGCGGTCAGGCGTAGCTACACCTCCAGATCGATGGTCGGGCTCCGCAAGCTACGCCTCCAAAACAGCCGCGACGCCCTGCCCACCCGCCGCACAGATCGAGATCAGCCCACGCACCGGCTGACCGGTTTGCTTCTTCTTCTCGGCCAACTGCTTGGCCAACTGCGCCACGATCCGGCCACCGGTGGCCGCGAACGGGTGACCGGCCGCCAGGGAGGAGCCGTTGACGTTGAGCTTGGACCGGTCGATGGAGCCCAGCGCCTTGTCCAGACCGAGCCGTTCCTTGCAGTACTCGTCGGACTCCCAGGCGCTCAGGGTGGCCAGCACCACCGAGGCGAACGCCTCGTGGATCTCGTAGAAGTCGAAGTCCTGCAGGGTCAGGCCGTTGCGTGCCAGCAGCCGGGGCACCGCGTAGGTCGGCGCCATCAGCAGACCATCGGGTCCGTTGACGTAGTCCACGGCGGCGGTCTCGGAGTCGACGAAGTAGGCCAGCGGCTCGTGGCCATGCGCCGAGGCCCAGTCCTCACTGGCCAGCAGGGCCACCGAGGCGCCGTCGGTCAGCGGGGTCGAGTTGCCCGCGGTCATGGTCGCGTCGCCGGCCTTGACGCCGAAGACCGGCTTGAGCTTGGCCAGCTTCTCCGGCGTGGAATCTGCCCGCAGGTTGTTGTCGCGGTAGAGCCCGAGGAACGGCGTGACGAGATCGTCGAAGAAACCGCTGTCGTAGGCGGCGGCCATGTTGCGGTGGCTGGCTGCGGCCAGTTCGTCCTGGTCGACGCGCTTGATGCCCATCTTCTTGGCGGTGACCGCGGCGTGCTCGCCCATCGACATACCGGTGCGGGGCTCGCTGTTGACCGGGATCTCGACCCCGAGGGAGGCCGGCAGCTTGCCGACGAGCTTGAGCCGGTCAAGGTTGGACTTGGCCCGGCGCAGGCCCAACAGCACCTGACGCAGGTCGTTGCCGAATGCGATCGGGGCGTCGGAGGCGGTGTCGACGCCACCGGCCGCGGCCGACTCGTACTGGCCCAGCGCGATGGCGTTGGCGGCCGAGGTGGCCGCCTGCAGACCGGTGCCGCAGGCCTGCTGGATGTCGTAGGCCGGGGTGTACGGCGACAACGAGCTACCCAGCACGCATTCACGCATCAGGTTGAAGTCGCGGCTGTGCTTGAGCACCGCACCACCGATCACCGCGCCGAGACGTTCACCGGCCAGATCGAAACGCTCGATCAGCCCGTCCAGGGCGGCGGTGAACATGTCCTGGTTGGAGGCGTTGGCATAGGCGCCGTCGGACCGTGCGAATGGAATTCGGTTGCCACCCAAAACGGCAACGCGTCGCCGGGTCGTGTTGTTGGCCATTTGTTTGCCCTCCACTGTCGGGTTGTCCGGGGCCATATTACCCACTGTTCTTACTCTGGAGTAAGTTCGGTATGGACAACGCAGTACTGCGAAGCGAAAGGCAGCTGAAGTGGCTTCCGACCTGTTTTCCCAAGTGGTCAACTCCGGGCCGGGCTCGTTCCTGGCCAAGCAGCTGGGCGTACCGCAGCCCGAGACCCTGCGCCGCTACCGCGCCGGTGATCCGCCCCTGGCCGGGTCGCTGCTGATCGGCGGGGAGGGCCGGGTAGCCGAGCCGCTGCGCCTCGCCCTGGCCGGGGACTACGACGTCGTCTCCAACAACATCGGCGGCCGCTGGGCCGATTCGTTCGGCGGCGTGGTGCTCGACGCCACCGGCATCACCGACGCCGCCGGTCTGAAAGAGCTCTACAAGTTCTTCACCCCGGTGCTGCGCAACCTCGGTTCGTGCGCGCGGGTGGTCGTGATCGGGACGACGCCGGAGCAGGCCGGCAGCGTGCACGCCCAGATCGCCCAGCGCGCGCTGGACGGCTTCACCCGCTCGCTGGGCAAGGAGCTGCGCCGCGGCGCCACCGTCTCGCTGGTCTATCTGGCCGCCGACGCCAAGCCCGCCGCCACCGGCCTGGAGTCGACGATGCGGTTCATCCTCTCGGCCAAGTCGGCCTACGTCGACGGGCAGGTGTACCGGGTCGGTGCGGCCGACTCCACACCGCCGGCCGACTGGGACAAGCCCCTGGCCGGCAAGGTCGCCGTGGTGACCGGCGCGGCCCGCGGTATCGGTGCGACGATCGCCGAGGTGTTCGCCCGCGACGGCGCGATCGTGGTCGCGGTCGACGTTCCCCAGGCCGCCGATGATCTGCACAAGGTCGCGCACAAGGTCGGTGGGACCGCGCTGACGCTGGATGTCACCGCAGATGATGCCGTCGACACGATTGCCGCACATGTCACCGAGCACCACGGCGGCAAGGTCGACATCCTGGTCAACAATGCCGGCATCACCCGCGACAAGCTGCTGGCCAACATGGACGAAGGCCGGTGGGACGCCGTGATCGCGGTGAACCTGCTTGCCCCGCAACGGCTCACCGAAGGTCTGGTGGAGGCCGGGGTCCTGGGTGAGGGTGGCCGGGTGATCGGACTGTCCTCGATGGCAGGCATCGCCGGCAACCGTGGACAGACCAATTACGCCGCCACCAAGGCCGGCATGATCGGGCTCACCGAGGCACTCGCCCCCGTGCTGGCCGAGAAAGACATCACGATCAACGCCGTGGCGCCGGGCTTCATCGAGACCAAGATGACCGAGGCCATCCCGCTGGCCACCCGTGAGGTGGGTCGCCGGCTGAACTCGCTGTTCCAGGGCGGGCAGCCGGTCGATGTGGCCGAGTTGATCGCCTACTTCGCCAGCCCGGCGTCGAACGCGGTGACGGCCAACACGATCCGGGTCTGCGGCCAGGCCATGTTGGGAGCCTGAACCGGTGAACAACATGCTGCGCGCCGTGGTCGGGGCACTGCCGTTCATCCCCCGCACCGAGACACTGCCGGCGCACACCGTCACCGTCGATCAGCTGCCGATCGACCCGGCGAACGTCGCCGCCTATGCGCAGGTGACCGGGTTGCGGTTCGGCGACACCCTGCCGCTGACCTACCCGTTCGCGCTGACCTTCCCGACCGTGATGTCCCTGGTGACCGGATTCGATTTCCCGTTCGCCGCAATGGGTTCGGTGCACATTGAAAACCACATCACGCAGTACCGACCGATCAAGGTGACCGATACCGTCAGCGCGGCGGTACATGCGGAGAACCTGCGGGAACACCGCAAGGGCCTGCTGGTGGACATCGTCACCGAGCTCAAGGTCGGCAACGAGCTGGCCTGGCACCAGGTGACGACGTTCCTGCACCAGCAGAAGACCAGCCTGTCCGGTGAACCGAAGCCAGAACCCCAGAAGCAGCCAAAGCTGCCGCCGCCCAACGCCGTTCTGAGTATCACGCCCGGACAGATCCGGCAGTACGCATCGATCGGCGGGGACCACAACCCGATCCACACCAACGGCGTGGCCGCCAAGCTGTTCGGCTTCCCCACGGTGATCGCCCACGGGATGTTCAGTGCGGCCGCCGTTCTGGCGAACATCGAGGGGCAGCTCCCCGATGCCGTGAAGTACTCGGTGCGGTTCGCCAAGCCGGTGGTGCTGCCGGCCAAGGCCGGACTGTACGTCGAGCGCGACGCCGACGGCTGGGAGCTGACCCTGCGCAACCTGAAGAAGGGCTACCCGCACCTGACCGCGACGGTCGCCGGGCTCTGAGCCTGGACTTTCCCCCGCGAGCAGACGCAAACCTGCGCTTTCTGGCGTGAATATGTGCGGGTTTGCGTCTGTTCGCGACGACGACGGGACGTCACGCGCTGGGGACGGCGTCCCCGGAAGTGCGCCGCAGATCGACGAATTCGGAGATCGACGCTGACGTGACCGACGCGACCGGCCGGGCATTGGGCGCCGACGCATCTGACTTGGACACCATCACCACGTTGTCGATGTAGGGCTGGATGGTCGTGCTGTTCTGCACGGTCGACACGATCACCAACTGGAACCCGAACTTACGGAACGCCGAAAGCGCCTGCTGGGCGAACTGGGGATCCGACTTGGAGAACGCCTCGTCCAACATAAGCTGGGCGAACAGTGGCCGGGTGTCGTTGCTGTCCGGGCTGGCCAGGTTGAAGCTCAGCGCCCCGGCCAGACAGAACGCCATGAGCTTTTCCTGCTCACCACCGGAGTTGTCACCGGAGTTGCTGTAGGTGCGGATCACCTCACCGGTCTCGGCGTCGCGCTCCTCGCAGTACAGCACGAACCGGTTCCGCACATCCAACGCGTCGCGGGTCCACTGCCGGTCCTCGGGGGTGATGCCGGCCAACAACTTTCGCAGTTGCAGGATGTCGGTGTACTGATCAAACATCGCGGTCTCGTCGCCGAAGCTGACCAGCGACACGCGAGACGAGATCCGTTGGGCCTTCTCGTTGAGCTCGTCCACCGCGGCCAGGTGGCGGGTACCGGCGTGCAACGTCAGCCGGGTGCCGCGGTTGAACTCCACCGCGCCGAGACCGGTGTTGACGCGAGCGATCTGCTCGGTGATGCGCCGGGCCTCGTTGTCGGCGATCATGTGCAGGTTCAGGATCGCGCCGGGCGCCTGCTCGGTGATCAGCCGCTGCATGCGCTCGTAGGCGTCGGGCAGTTCCCGCTCGTCGATGCGTCGGCACAACGCGACGTAGTCGTGGACCCGCTCGTCGAACACGTCACTGTCGTTGGGGATCGCATCCGGGAAGGAGCTGTCGTAGGCGGCCATGATGCCGGCCAGCTCATCGTGCGAGCGGTTGCGGTCGGCCCGCAGCCGGTCGCGCTCGCGACCGATGACCCGGGCCAATTCAGCTCGGTACGGCTCGGATTCGAGCAGTTCCAGCGGCAACGCCATATCGGCGGCGTAACCGTCGATGGTGTCGCGGGTGTGTTGCGGAAGCTCGCTGGAACCGAGCCGTTCGGTCAGCGCCTCGCTCAGTTCCAGAAGCGCGGTCCGCCTGCGGTCCAGGGCGGTCTCGCGCTCGTTGAGCGAGCCGATCTGCTGGATGACCTTCTCGACCCGTTCCCAGCACTCGTCGGCCCGAAGTTGCAGCCGCTCGGCGTCGGGGTTGTCCGAGACGAGCAGGTCGTGTTCGTCCTGCAGCCGCTCGAGCATCTCGTCGACCGAGTCGGTGTCGATGTCGCTCCACTGCATGTACTGGTCACACAGCGCACGGCAGGCCCGCTCGCGGGACTGCAGTTGGCCACGGTGCTCGTCGAGCCGCTCACGTGCGGTCCGTGCAGTCTGGTAGACGTCCTGGGCCGCCGCCAGATCATCCTGCAGCGCTTCGATTTTCGCTGCGGTACCGCCGAGGAAGATGTAGTCCGACGGCCGCAGGCGCGAGCGGTCGTCCTTGATCGACAGCCGGCCACTGTCCTTCCGCAACCCCTGGTCGGTGACCGCCCGGGCCTGCTGGGTGAACTCCTCGGGCCCGTCGACGCACACGTAGTCCCCGACGGCGGCGATCACATTGAGGGCCTCCACCGCGCTGTCATGGGTGGGATCGGCCAACTGCAACTTGGTGGCCAGGGTGTCCGGCGCGGGGGTGCGCAGCTGGGCACCATGCTGGACGTGCTGCAACTGGATGCGGCCACGCATGTCGTTCTCGTTGACGAACCGCAGGGCGCGTTCCATGTAGGCGTCGGGGACCAGCAAGCGTAATCCCGCCCCGCGCAACACTTTTTCGACGGCCAGCCGCCAGCGGGTCTCCTCGGGCTTGAGCTCCATCAGCTCGGCGACGTAGACCAGATCCCGCTCGGAGATGTCGAGGGCACGGGCGATACGGGCCCGCATCTCGTACTCGGTCTTGGGCAGCGGCGAGCCCAGCCGCTGCACCCGCTCGAGCTCGGCTTCCACACTCTCGCGGGTTTCCCGCGCCCGCACCTCCTTGGCCGAGGCCTCGACGTAGGGCTGGTTGCCGGTGAACAGCTCCCGGTGCAGCCGGTCGGCCTCGTCCATCAAGGTCTCGCGCAGCGACCAGAATTCCTCGCCATTGTCCGGCGGCGTCAGCCCCAGCGAGGTGACCTTGTCCTCGTAGGCGCTGCGCCGCCGCGACACCTCTTCGCTGATCCGCTCGGCCTCGGTGAGCCGCTGCTGCAACGGCACCAGATCCACCGTCATGGTGTTGATCTGCGCCATCAGCGAGTTGTGTTCGTTCTTCAGTTGCCGTTGCTGCGAACCGAATTCGTCGCGCTGGGCACCGAGTTGGGTGATCTGATCGTCGAGGTTGTCGATCTCCGGCCCGGCCTGCGCCAGGCGGAGGTGGTCGACGTAGTCGCGGATCATCGCATTGTCGATGGTGTCGATCACCCCGAACTTCGCCGCCTCGTCGGCGTACCGCGCCTGCACCGCAGCGATGTTGCCCAGGGTGTTGCGCTTGCGCCGGGCCACGTCGAGCAGGCCGCGGGCCTCGACCAGCGGATTGATCTGCTCAAGCGCCTCTTCCACGCCGCTGAGGCTGACCGGCTCGTCGAGCATGAACTCCCGGACGAATTGCTCCAGCCCGCCAACGCTTTTCAGTGATTTCGCCTTACCCAGCAGCTGCTGGGCGGCTTCCGAGGCCCGGATGCCGATGCTGGAGTACAGCTGCGCGAGGTACTGGCTCTCGCTGCGGCCGCCGGTCCAGCCGTCGTCGCGGAACACCGCGGCGTCATAGCCGTTGGCCGCCCACCGGTTGCACAGACCGAAGATGTCGCGGTCGGCGTCGATCAGGTAGTAACGGCTTCCCGGATCGGAGGTCTTCTCGGCGGCCAGCCATTTGAGCACAAGCCCGGTGACCGAGCGTCCGGTGCGATCACTGTAGGTGACGGCCACTGCCGACCACGCCGGGCCCGTGCCGCGCAGGTACATGATCTGGCGGTTGGTGCCCTCGCGCCGCTCACCCCACGCTCCCCGGACATACTTGTCGACGGTGCGTTTGCCGGTGCCCGAGCCGGCGGCGGTGGTGTCACCGGAGGCGTTGAAGTTGCGCCGGTGCGACGGCAGAAATGCCAGCGAAATCGCGTCCAGCAGTGACGATTTGCCGCTTCCCGAGGAGCCGGTGATCAGGGTGCCCTGGGGACTGAACGGGATCGAGTGGTACCCGTCGAACACACCCCAGTTGATGACCTGCAGGCGCGACAGATAGAACTGGTTGGTCGGTTCAGCCATGTGCGTCCACTTCATCCTCGAGCCGTTCAGATGTGCTGGTGCCGTTCGCCGCCCGCTTGAGCTGCTCGAACTGCTGTTGCAGTTCGGTGATCATCGATGCCGTCATGATCGCGTTGACCACGGGGCTGATGGTGAAGCTGTCTTCGTCTTCCCGGTTGCGGGCCAGCATCTCGATGTCGGTGAGCCGCTCGATCGCATTGTCGATCCGTTTGTCGAAAGACGCGGTGTCCCGGTCGGTGTCGTTGTTGACCCCGGCGAACAGCTCGTGAATCTCGTCGCGGCTGATCAGGACGTTCTCGTCGCGCGCCGCGGCCCGCATCAGCTTGGCCAGATGCAGGGCCAGGATCGAGTCGTAAGTGTTCAGCGTCTCACGGCGCAGCAGCCGGCGCCGCCACTGTGATTCGTAGTCCGCCTGTTTGACGTAGGCGATGTCGTGATCGTCCGAGATGCACAGGCGCATATCGAGTTCCGAGAGCCGCACTGTGAGTTCGGCACGGTATCGCGTCACCCAGGACCACAGTTCGGAGTGATTGTCCTTGCTGACGTAGCGACGTGACAGCAGGTGCTGCAGCGCCCAGCAGGCCCGGTCGGGTAACTCGCTGACATCCCCGTCGAAGCGGGGCGCGCGGTGCGGTTCGGCGGAACGCTCGACCGCGTCGATGCTCGGCAGGGCATCGAAATCGATCGCCGCATCCGAGACGGGCGAGGTGTCGGGGGTGTCCGGGGTGTCGGTCATAGCATGCTCTCGCTGGCAGTTGGTATCGGCTCGGTGAAGACCAGCCGGGGAATCTCGATTTCGCGGTCCACGCCTTCCAGCGACCGGAACCGCACCCGGACGGTCTCGGCGCCGTCGGAGGTGTGCTGCTTGAGCGCCCAGGACCACAGCACGATCACGTGCCCCAGGTAAGCCGAGTCCAGCAGTTCGATCGCGTCGGGCAACGAAACGGGGCCAGCGGCCACCGCGCCGTTGACCAACTCGGCCAACTCGGCGGCATCCACCTGGGAGGCCAGCGCGGAGAACGCCGAGAGGTTCACCTCCCCCTCGGACGGCTCGGCCGGCGACGGCGGGATGGCGTCACGGATCTTGAAGGCCACGGCGCCGATGGAGTTGAAGTCGGTCCGGACCAGCGGAACCTCGACACCGAGGCGGCTGTCGGCCAGGGAGACGCTGAGCAGGTCATGTGCGCTGGCCAGGGCGTCGTTGAGCTGGCGGGTGACGCCGCGGCTGTGTTCCAAGGTGCCCGACGCCACGAACCGCTTGATCCGGCGGGCACAGCGCTGGCGGGTGCGGCCCACCTCGGCCGTCTGGGCCGACACCAGGCTGAAGAACCCGGTCATCACTTCACGCAGGCTCGGATCCAGGTGCGGCAGTTCCCGGGTGACCGCCTCGATGTCGGCCACCAACGCGGCCCGTTGGTCGGGATCTTGGATCATCCGGGTGAACGCGGTGTACGACGCGCTCTCCCGAGAGGCGAACAACGACTCGTAGTCGTCGAACAGTTGGCGCTGGCGTTCCCGGTACCCCAGATCGGTGTCGGCGGAGGCGTCCAGCAATCTGGTGGTGATGCGGTTGAGCATGCTGCCGTACTGCCCGATGTCGGAGACGATCTGCTCCATCTGCAACGCGATGGCACGGGCCTCGTCCTCGACGTCGACCAGGTCGGGTTCGGGCCGCTGCCCCTGCTCCAGGGCTTCCAATTCGTCACGCAGCTTGGCGATTTCGGCTTCGATGTCGGCTCGGATGCGCTCTGGGTCGTTGCTGACCTGCCCGGCGACCCGGCGCAGCCCGGCCGCGATGCCGGTGATCGAGCCGCCGGTGGCGATCGTGTCCTCGCGGCGCATGCGGCGGGCGAAATCGAGCACGGCCCGTGCCTCGTACGTCAGGTAGCAGACGTTGCGTTCACTGCCCCCGGACTGCTCGGTGACGCGGTGCAACCAGCCCTGGCTGGCCCAGTACTTGATCAAGGCCAGGCCCGACTGTTCGGTTTCGGAGCCGAGATCGGCCAGGTCGCGTTCCAACCGCACCACCAGCTCGGTCTCGGTGAGCTTGGTCCCGCGATCCAGGTGGCGTTCCATCAGCGTGAGGTAGGTGGCCAGGTTGTTGGTCACCAGCAGCCGCGCCGAGCGCGAATCGGCCAGCTCACAGTTGAGCTGATAGAGCTGTTCCAGCGCACCGCCGGCACCAGCTCGATCGCCGGAGTCAGGCATGGCCGGCCCTTCGTTTCGCAATGGACATCGGCCCCACTTTATGCGGCTGAGCTGACGGGCCCGACGCCCGTTCGGTTTGCTGATCGCCACCGTTGTGGCCGAATAGTGACCAACGCCTCAGCAGCGGTGCCCTACATTCATTCGATGCCTCCTGCGAAGGTTCCGCCCGCCCGGTTGGTGCGCGCCGTCGAACGCATCCGCCATCATCTGCGTCGCCTGCATCAACGTGCGGTACCGCCGCCGGCGGCGGTGCTCGAGATGATCCTGGGTGCCTGGGTTGCCCAGGGCATCACCGTCGCCGCACAGCTGGGGGTGGCTGACGCGCTGGCCGACGGGCCGCTGCGCCCCGCAGAGTTGGCCGCCCGGGTCCAGGCCGACCCGGACGCCCTGGACCGGTTGATGCGGGCCCTGGTGGGCGAGGGCATCTTCCGTCGCACCCGAGACGGTCGTTATGCGCTCAACGCGCTGGGCGACACCTTGCGCAAAGACGCCCCGGTCTCGATCGCTGGGATGGCGAAATTCGTCGGCTCACCGCAGCACCGCGAGCACTGGAGCCATCTGGCCGACGCGGTCCGCACCGGTGAGGCCGTCGTCCCCAAGCTGCGCGGCATGGAGACGTTCGACTACATCGGCTCCGACCCCGAACTCGGGGCGATCTTCAACGACGCCATGACCAGCATCTCCGAATTGGCGATCGCGCCGGTGGTGGCGGCCTACGACTTCTCCCGCTTTTCCACGATCGCCGATGTCGGCGGTGGCCACGGCCGCCTGCTGGCGGCTGTCCTCGAAGCCACCCCGGCCGCCCGCGGAGTGCTCTATGACCTGCCTCAGGTGGTCGAGGGGGCGCCGGAGCTGCTGGACCGGTACGGGGTGACCGACCGGGTCCGCATCGTCGCGGGCTCGTTCTTCGACAGCGTCCCCGATGGCGCCGACGCCTACCTGATGAAGAACATCATCCACGACTGGCCTGACGCCTTGGCGTTGACGCTCCTGCGCAACGTGCGTGCGGCCGCGGCGCCGGGCACCACCCTGCTGCTGGTCGAAGGCGTGATACCCGACCATGACCGGGAGTACCTCGGCAAGTGGACCGACATGGAGATGCTGATCGGCATCGCGGCGCGGGAGCGCAACGAGGATGAATACCGAAAGCTCTACCAGCAAGCCGGATTCCGGTTGACCCGCGTGGTGCCGACGGCCTCGCCGTTCAGCGTGGTGGAGGGGACGGCGGTCTAATCCTCTTCCGCGCATGGTGAGGTGGCATGCACATCGAGTCCGTACACGCCGCCCGCCGTCGTTTCGGCCTTGACCGAGACCACGTAACCGCGGCCATCCTGGTAGACCTTGTAGTTCTCCGGCTCGGGATCCGGCCGGGTCCACGGGACCGGTTGGAATCCCTGATCGCGCAGGGCATCGATGCGGGTGAGCGCCGCCTCGACCGCTGCCGGCGCCGGGTCGACGGTCCACTCGGAGACCTGCACCTTCCACGGCGGACCGACCGACATCAACGCGTCATCGGTGCGGCAGCCGATCTTCCGGGCGTACGCCGGATCGGGACTGACCGGCTTGTCGACGATCGCCGAGACATAACCGGCTGCCACCCGGGCGGCCTCGGTCACGGTCAAGGTGGTGGGCTGCATCGTCGCCTCCCCTTCGATACCGGGATTGTCTTTACGGAAGAGCCCGCAGGAGCTGGTGGCGAGCACCAGCATGGTCACGAAAACTGTTGTGGCGAGCTTCATTTGACCTGCACTCGAGGTCCGCGGCCGGGATTGTCCGTCACCACCGGATTATCCCACGGATGTTGCCGTCGATCGTAGGATCCGTTGTCATCCCACGGCAGGTTGGGGATCTTCGGCCCACCGGCCGCACGCCCCTGGTCGGCGGCCTCGGCCCCGAAGTTCCCGTCGTCGCCGACATCGATGTCGACGTAGTTGGTCTGGATCCCGCGCTCGACGTAACCCGTGGCCTCGCCGCCGTTGATCACCGCCACCATGTTCCGGAACGCATCGGAATCATAGTCGTCCCAATACTTTCCGTGCGCATCCGTACCCACGATCACCTGGTTGGGGTGGGCCCCTTCCGGCCCGTAGTACCCGGTGTCGAGCCGGGTGACGCCGGGAATGTTGTCGGGATCGGTCGCCGAGGGCAGCCCACCCAACGGGTTGCCGATGCGTCCGTCGACGTTGTGCGGGATACCCGGGATCTGATCCACCCCCGGGATGTTCGACAGGGACACATCGCGGGGCAACGACTGCACCACGGCAATCGGATCACCCGGCGCGGTCATCGAATAACGCTGCACGTCGGGGTTCGGATTGGTGTACTCGCCGGTGAGGATCCCGGTGCCGGCCGACGACGCATGCAGAATCCGGTCGGCGCGCAGACCCATCTGCTCGGCAGTGCCGACGATGGCACCACCATAGGAATGGCCGATATAGGTGACCGGCGTGCCCGGTGCGCGCTCGCCCACCGCGCGGTCGATCTCGTGTCCGAACGACACCAGTTTCGGGGCCATCGACGCGGCATAGGACGGGTCGGCAGCCTTGTCCAGGCCCTGGGGGAAATCGTCGCCGAGGAACAGGAAGACCGGCGACCCGGACTGCTTGGCCAGTTCCATGGCCGACGCGTGGTTCGAACCACTGCCGTTGAGGTTGGTGTTGGTACCGGGAACGACGACGCCCACGCCCTTGATGCCGGGCTTGATGTCACCGATCATCTCGATCATCCGTCCGTTGCCCTCGGTGGAGAAGGCCACGAACTTGCGCGGCACCAGATTGCCGCTGCCGTTGGGATCCTTGATCGGGGTCAGCATCGCCTCAAGTTGCTTGACGCGGGCCTCGTCAGGATGTTCCTTGGCCTTCTCCTCGGCGAGCGCGTTGCGGATGTTGATGTTGTTGGCTTCGATCCTGGTATCGAACGGCACCCCGTCGGTGTTGCCCATCACCTGCGGGTCGGCCAGCACCATCTCGTGCAGGGTTTCCGGACTCAGCCCCGCCAGGAACGCGGCCCGCTCGTCGGGCGTCATCCCGGCCAGCCGGTCCACCAATGCCTTGGGGCTGTTCGGATCGGGTGCCTGCTTGGGGTCCGGCGCGCTGAGCGAGGCCGCGGCATCGCGAACCTGTTGTCCCACTTTGGTGTCGGTGGTCTCGAACTGCGCCAGCATCGTCTTGAGTTGCGCCGACGCCCGGGCGGCCATCGCCTGCAGCAGCATCCGGTTCACCGGACTCAACCGCGAGAAGAAGTCCAGCGCGCTGCCGGGACGGATCGAGACCGTGCCGTCGTCGGCGACCTGCCAGCCCTGTCCTCGAAGCTGTTCGACGCTGCCGAGAATGGCGTTGCGTTGCTGCACCAACTCGGCGCCACCTGACTGCAGGGCGGTCTGCAACGCGGTCAGGCTGTCATGGAGGCGTTGCATGCGTTCCAATGACGCTGTCGCGCTTGCGATGGCGGCGTCCGCCGAGGTACCTGTCCAGCCCGACCGCAGGGTGTCGATCATCGCTCGCTGCTGATCCATCTGGGCCGACAGCACCGATGCGCGGTTGCCGATGTCGGCGCCGCTCTGCACGAGTGCCTCAGGGTTGGACGCTTCCACCTGAGAGATCGACGCGGGCATGTCAGCCGGTCGGCTTGATCGAGTTCAGTCGACGCGCGGACTCGTCGTCGGTGCGCTGGTAGGCGTCTGCCGCGGAGGTCAGCTTGCCGGCGTGCGCACTGACCTCGCTGCCGACCGTCTTTGCCGCACCGTCGACGATCGGGGCGACCTGGCCGCATGCGGCACCGCTCTGCAGGCCCGGCATCGCCGCGGCCGCTGCGCTCAACGGCTGACCGACATCCAGGCCGGAAACGGCCGCACCCACGGCGGACTCGGTTCCGGCAGCGGCCCGCAACTGTCCGGGAGCAACCTTGAGCTCAGAACCCATGCTCCAAGCGTATGGCCCGCACCGGGGTCACCCGGACAGCAATTTCCGTGCGGGCTGCCGCGACCAAAAGCTCAGCCGGCGCTCACCGACTGTGTGCCCGCGTCCGACGGCGTGCCTTTCAGACCGCGCCAGAACAGGTTGATCATCAGCTCGGCGGACTCGTCGACGTCGGCATCTCCGGTGCTCACCCGGCTGGCGATCGCCTCGCCGGCGCCCACCAGCGCCACGGCCATCATCTCGAAATCACTGTCCGGCGACGGATTGCGGGTGCCGGTGCTCAACAGCCGGGCGACCAGGTCGATGATCCGCTCACGGCCTTCCCGGACCGTGTGCGCGAACGCCTGCGAGCTGGTGGCCTGGGTGTAGAGCACCATCCACGAGGCCCGGTTGCTGTCGATGTAGGTCAGAAACGCCAGCACCGCCGTCCGAAGCAGATCCTTCGGGCTCTGGCTGAAGTCGATCTGACCGCGCACGGTGTCCACGAACCGGGCCAGCTCACGGTTCAGGCAGGCCCCGAACAACTCTTCTTTGGAGCCGTAGTAGAGGTACAGCATCGGCTTGGAGATCTCGGCCTCGGCGGCGATGGCGTCCATCGACGTCTCGTGGTAGCCGTTGACCGAGAAAATCTGTACCGCAGCATCGAGCATCTGCTGTTCGCGTACGGCCCTCGGCAGCCGCTTCGTTCCACCTGCCATCCGAACAGGATAAGCGTCGCCGGAGCCCGCGGACTCTCAGCAGCGGACGCCACCCTTGGCCGCGGCATTGCGCTGCAACGCGGCGTCCACGGTGGCCTGGCTCAGTTGACCGTCGGCGAGTGCTTTCTCCAGGCCATCGAGCACCGCGGGCACCTCATCGGTGGTGATCCACAGTGCGTTGTCCGCGCCGGCCTGCAGGGCCCGCAGCACCGCGTCGGCCACGCCGTAACGCTGGTTGATCGCCGCCATGCTCGACAGGTCGTCGGTGTAGACCAGGCCGTTGAACCCCGGACCGCCGTAGCCACCCGAGCGCAGCAGCTGATAGGCCGCCGGGCTGAGGCTGGCCGGGTCGGTGCCGGTCAGACCGGGCACCTCGACGTGACCGACCATCACCGCGACCGGCGCCTCGGTGGTCAGGGTGCGGTACGGGATCAGGTCGTTGTTCTGCAGATCGGCCAGCGGCGGCGTGGTCACCGAGCCGGTATGCGAATCACCCGAGCCGTGACCGTGGCCGGGGAAGTGCTTGAGCACCGGGAGCACCCCGGCCTCGCGCAGACCGCGGGCGTAGGCACCGGCATATTCGGTGACCTTGGCCGGGTCGGCAGAGAAGGACCGGTCGCCGATGACGGTGTCGTCCGGGGCGTCGGAGACGTCGACGACGGGCGCGAAGTCGACCGTGATGCCCAGCCCGCGCATCTTCTTGCCACGCTCCAGCGCGATGCCGTACACCTCGTCGACGGTGTGGGTCTGGGCCAGCACCCGGGCCGAGGGCTGCTCACCGATCAACGAGGACAACCGCGACACCCGGCCGCCTTCCTCGTCCACAGTGATCGCGACCGGCAGTGGACCGGCCCCGGCGATGTCGGCCACCGTTCCATCGGACAGCATCGACAGGTCGGTCCAGCTGCCGATCATGATGCCGCCGACGTGCTGGTCGGCGACCACCGCACGGGCGTCGTTCCCGTCGGTGACACCGACGGTCAGCAATTGGGCGAGTTTGTCGCGCGGCGACAGGTCCGCGAGATCACATACCGGGGCCGCGGGCAGCGGCGCGTTGGTGGACATCGGCTTGTGCTCGGGGGAAGACGGTGCCGACGACGGGTTGCTCGGCGAGCAGGCCAGCAGCAGTCCGGACAACGCGACGAAGGTTGCGACGAGACGCGGTGAAGCCATGGGCCCCGACCTTAGCCGGTGAACAAGCCGTTATCGATTCTCTGCGTGTCGGTCCCGCTGCTCCTCACCCGGAACGGTGGTGTTGTCGTGCTAGGTTGGCCGGGTGAATCGGTTCGTCGTACCCTCCGCGGCCAGCATTGTCGTCGGCCTGCTGTTGGGGGCGGCCGCCGTTTTCGGTGTGACGCTGATGGTGCAGCAGGATACGAAGCCTCCGCTGCAAGCGGGCGACCCGGCGTCATCGGTGCTCAACCGGGTCGAGTACGGCGACCGGTCTTAGCTTGGATGTGCCGCTGCCGCGGCGAGGCTTGGATGTGCCCCTGCCGCGGCGAGGCTTGGATGTGCCCCTGCCGCGGCGCTGGCTGTGGGTGGTCGCCGCTGCGACACTGCTCCTGACATTCGCCCAGTCACCCGGAGAGATCTCACCCGACACCAAGCTCGACCTGACCGCGAACCCGCTGCGGTTTTTAGCTCGGGCGTTCAACCTGTGGAACAGCGATCTGCCGTTCGGGCAGGCGCAGAACCAGGCCTACGGCTACCTCTTCCCACACGGCGCCTTCTTCCTGGCCGGTGATCTGCTCGGCATTCCCGGTTGGGTGACGCAGCGGTTGTGGTGGGCGCTGCTGCTCACTCTCGGCTTCTGGGGTGTGATTCGGGTCGCCGAGGCCCTGAGCATCGGCAGTAGGAGTTCCCGGGTTCTCGGTGCGCTGGCCTTCACCCTGTCACCGCGCGTGCTGACTACCTTGGGCGCGATCTCCTCGGAGACGCTGCCGATGATGCTGGCGCCGTGGGTGTTGTTGCCGGTCATCCTGGCGCTGCGGGGCGACCGGAACCTGCGGCTGATGGCCGCCCGGTCGGCGGGCGCCGTCGCGCTGATGGGTGCGGTCAACGCGGTGGCCACGTTGACGGGATGCCTGGCCGCGATCATCTGGTGGGCCTGTCACCGGCCGAACCGGTTGTGGTGGCGGTTCACCGCGTGGTGGGCGTTGTGCGGGGCGCTGGCCGTCACCTGGTGGGTGGTGGCCCTGGTGCTGTTGGGCCGGATCAGCCCGCCGTTCTTGGACTTCATCGAATCCTCGGGCGTCACCACCCAGTGGATGTCGCTGACCGAGATGCTGCGCGGCACCCACAGCTGGACCCCGTTCGTGGCGCCCACCGCCACCGCCGCCGCCTCGATGGTGACGAGTACGGTCGCGGTGCTGGCCACCACCCTGGTGGCCGCGGCGGGCCTGGCCGGACTCGCACTGCGCTCGATGCCCGCCCGCGGTCGGCTGATCACCATGCTGCTGACCGGTGTGGTGCTGCTCGCGCTCGGCTATTCCGGGGGACTCGGCTCGCCAGTGGCGACCGCGGTCCAGGACTTCCTGGACGGAACCGGAACACCGCTGCGTAACCTGGCCAAGCTCGACCCGGTACTGCGGCTGCCGCTGGCCCTGGGCATCGCACATCTGCTGGGCCGGATCCCGTTGCCCGGCAGCGCACCCCGGCTCGTCTGGCTCAGAGCGTTCTCCCGACCCGAACGTGACAAGCGGATCGCGGTGGCCATCGTGGTGCTGTCGGCACTCGCCGCGGGCACCTCGATCGCCTGGACCGGCCGAATCGCACCGGCCGGAACCTTCACCGCGATCCCGCAGTACTGGCACGATGCGGCCGACTGGCTCGATGAACACAACACCGACCGGGGCCGCGTCCTCGTCGCCCCCGGCGCCCCGTTCGCCACCCAGACGTGGGGCAACAGCCACGACGAACCCCTGCAGGTGCTCGGCTCGAGCCCGTGGGGGGTACGCGACTCCATCCCGTTGACACCGCCGGAGACGATCCGCGCCCTGGATTCGGTGCAGCGGTTGTTCGCCGCCGGCCGGCCGTCCGACGGACTGGCCGATACCCTTGCCCGCCAAGGCATTTCCTACGTAGTGGTGCGGAACGACCTGGATCCGGATGTGTCCCGGTCGGCACGTCCGGTCCTGGTGCACCGGGCTCTGGAAGGATCACGCGGGATCGTCAAAATGGCCGAGTTCGGTGCGCCCGTGGGGCCGGGGACCCTGGAGGGTTTCGTCGCAGACAGCGGTCTGCGTCCGCGCTACCCTGCCGTCGAGATCTACCGCGTCGACACCGGTCAGACCAACCCGAGCGCGCCCTATCTGGTCGATGCCGACGCCATGACCCGGGTGGCCGGTGCTCCCGAGGCCCTGCTCCGCTTGGACGAGCGACGTCGCCTGACCGGCCGGCCCCCACTGGGGCCGGTGCTGTTGGCCGGAGACGCCGAACGGGCCGGCCTACCGGTGCAGCCGGACAAGACCGGCGGCGTCATCGTCACCGACACCCCGACCGCCCGCGAGATCGACTACGGCCGCGTCGACGACCATGCCTCGGCGATCCGCACGCCCGACGATGCCCGCCACACCCACAACCGGGTGCCGGACTACCCGGCCGACGGTGCCGCCGTGGTGTACGGCAAGTGGAACGGCGGACGGGTCTCGGTGTCGAGTTCGGCGGCCGATTCCACCGCGCTCCCCAACGTCGCACCGGCCACCGGCCCCGCCGCGGCCGTCGACAGCGACAGCTCGACCGCGTGGGTGTCCAATGCGCTGCAGGCCGCCGTGGGTCAGTGGCTGCAGGTCGATTTCGACCATCCGGTCACCAACGCCACGTTGACCATCACTCCCAGTGCCACCGCGGTCGGCGCCCAGGTGCGCCGGATCGAGGTGGCCACCGCGACGGGTACCAGCAGCCTGCGGTTCGACACCGCCGGACAACCGTTGACGGTGCCGCTGCCCGTCGGTGAGACACCGTGGGTACGGGTTACCGCAGTCGCCACCGACGACGGGTCGGCAGGCGTGCAGTTCGGTATCACCGACCTGGCGGTCACCCAGTACGACGCGTCGGGCTTCGCTCACCCCATCACGTTGCGGCACACCGTCGAGGTTCCGCCACCACCGGCGGAGGCGGTTGTGGCGCAATGGGATCTGGGCACCGAACTGCTGGGCCGCCCCGGATGCGCCGACAGTCCGGCCGGCGTGCGCTGCGCGGCGTCGTTGGCGCTGGCGTCCGAGGAGCCGGTCAACCTGAGCCGCACCCTGTCGGTGCCGAGTGCCACGGAGGTGCAGCCGACCGTATGGGTCCGGTCCCGCCAGGGGCCGAAGCTGGCCGATCTGATCGCCCAACCCGGCAAGACCCGCGCCTTCGGCGACGCCGACCCGATCGACGTGCTCGGCTCGTCGTATGCCGCCACCGACGGCGATCCGAGGACGTCGTGGACCGCGCCACAACGTGTGGTGCAGTTCAAGGCGCCTCCGACGCTGACCCTGAAGCTGCCCGCACCGGCCGAGGTGGGTGCGCTGCGGATCGACCCCGGCACCACGCAGCCGCCCGCACATCCGACCCTGGTGGCGATCGACCTCGGTGACGGTCCGCAGATGCACAAGCTGCCCGCCGAGGGCGAGGCCACCACCGTGACACTCAAGCCGCGGACGACGGACACGATCACGGTGTCCCTGCTGGGGTGGAACGACATCATCGACCGGACCTCACTGGGATTCGATCAGCTCAAGCCGCCCGGGCTGGCCGAACTGACCGCCATCGACGTCGCCGGCAAGCCGATCGCCGCCGCCGACGCGGCCGCCAATCGCCAACGGGCAGTGTCACTTCCGTGCGGGCAGGGCCCGATCATCGGTGTGGCCGGGCAGTTCATCCAGACCTCGGTGCGCACCACGGTGGGCGCCCTGCTCGACGGCGACCCGATCCCGGCCCATCCCTGCCGGACCGACCCGGTGACGCTGCCCGCCGGGCAACAGGAGCTGTTGGTCAGCCCGGGCGCCGCCTTCGTCGTCGACGGGATCGTGCTCAACACGCCGGCCGCTGTCGAATTGTCCACCGCCACAACCACTCCCGTGGACACTCCGGTGTGGTCACCGGATCGGCGCGAGGTGCAGGTGCCGGCGTCGGCCACCGCCCGCGTCCTGGTGGTCCCCGAGAGCGTGAACCCCGGTTGGACGGCGCGAGGCACCGATGGCACCGAGCTCACGCCGGTGAAGGTCAACGGCTGGCAGCAGGGTTGGGTGATCCCGGCCGGGGACGCCGGACCTGTGACGCTGACCTTCCCGTCGAACACGCCCTACCGCATCGGCTTGATCGCCGGGCTCGCGTTGCTGCCCGTGCTGGCACTGCTGGCGTTGTGGCCGGCCCGGCGCCGCGATCCCGAACTCGAGCCGGCCCGGCCGTGGCCGGTTCCCCCAGTGCTCGCCAGCGCAGCGGTACTCGCGGTCGGAACGGCGATCTCCGGTCTGGCGGGGTTGGGGGTGGCCGCTGCCGTTCTCGGCCTGCGGCATCTGCTGCGTGATCGCGAAGACCTGCGCGAGAAGATCACGGTGTCGGCGGCCGCGGGCGGGCTCATCCTCGCCGGCGCCGCGCTGAGCCAGTACCCGTGGCGCTCGGTCGACGGCTACGTCGGGCACTCCGGTTGGCTGCAGCTTCTTGCGCTGGTGTCGGTGCTCGTCGTCGCGGCGTCGACGGTGACGGATCAGGCGGTCGCCAGGGCCCGCTTGTCCTCGTCGGCGAAGGTGTCCTCCAACTGCAACGGCGAATAGTCAAGGTCGATCTCGGAGACAGGCCGACCACGCGCACTGCTGATCGTGCCGAACCGGCGCATCCCCTTGTCGCTGGAGTACTGCATGAACTCGTCCTCGACCAGACCGAACGGAACGTCCGGGGCGTACAGCGCGAAGCCCTCTTCGGTGAGACGTAGGGCCAGCGGGATCAGCTCGGTCATCCGGGATTCGAAGACTTCCCAGTTGGCGTCGTCGGCGGCGACGTGCCTGCGGCAGGTGAAGGTACCCCAGGCCATGTGGCGGCGCTCGTCGTCACCGATCCGGCGCACCAACTCCTGCATCCCGGGCAGGATGCCGCGCCCCACGCAGATCCGGTGCCAGGCGAAGTAGCCGGTCAACGCCAGCATCCCCTCCACGACATGGTTGTAGACCACCGAAGCCCGCACCTGAGCGGCCGGCGAGGGGTCGACCGTCAGCTTCTCGAGCGACTCCGGCAGCTCGTCACAGAAGATCTGCCGGTAGGCGGGCAACTCGTCGAAGTAGCCGTGCAGGTCCTGGGTCACCCCGACGGCGTCCAGCCACATCCGGAACACCTGCGTGTGCTTGGCCTCTTCGAAAGCGAACTGGGTCAGATACATTTCGTCGCCGAGACGGCCCTCGGCCCGCATGGCGCTCATGAACGGCTGGATGTCGTTGGTGACGGCTTCCTCACCGGCGATGAACTGCGCGCACAGTCGGGTGGCGTACTCGCGTTCCCGCTCGGTCAGCGCCTCCCAGTCCTCCCGGTCGCGGGAGAAGTCGATATCGGCCGGGTTCCAGAACTTGGCGTTTCCCCCGGCAAAGAGCTTCAGCGGCAAGCTGTCCCAGTTGAGACCACCGGCCGCGAGCGAGCCGAACCGTGTTCTAGTCATGGGCAGACCTCCTCGGATGCGCCCGCCATCTTAATGTGGCATAGATCACAGTCAAGGGGACGCTCGGCGGCCCGTCAATAGGTCTTCAGGGGTATTCAGGGGCGTTCAACGGGTCTTCACCGCGATCAGATGATGCGACACCGGCGGGCCCTCGACCCACTGTTCCACCGACTGCTCGATGAGCAGATCGTTCCCGGTCAGCCGGGTGCGGTGTTGACGTAGATGCTCGTCCCACGACCGCACCACGAAGGCCTCGACGAAGACGGCTTCAGCCTCGACACTGCGGAACAGCTGCCATTGCGTGGCGCCGGTGCGTTGCCGCGACCGGCCGAGCACGCCCATGGCCGCGAAGAACTCGCTCTCATGCTGGGATGCCACCCGGTAGGAGGTGAGCACCAGGACCGGACCGTCCGGGGGTGCCGGCTCGAACACCAGGGCCGGTTCGGGCCAGTGCGCCGACGGTGTGAGATCGAGATCGCCGGTGCGTGCGTGCAACGGCCACCACCAGGCTGACAGCGCGCACAACACCAGCAGGGCGGCGCTGATCAACAGGGCCGTCACGGTGCTGGTGGCCCCGGCGACCAGGCCCCACACCAGCGAGCCGATGGCCTGCCCGCCCATGAAGGTCAACTGGTACACCGACAGGCCGCGGGCCCGTACCCAGGCCGGCAGGCTCAGCTGCATCGAGGCGTTGAGCGTGGACAGTGCCAACAGCCAACACGTACCGCCGACGACGAGCGCCGCCAGTACCACGGCGAAGTTGTGCACGAGCGCGAGAACCGCTGTGCCACCGCCAAATCCGAGTGCGGCCACGATCAGCAACGTGTTGAGGCCGAATCTCGACTGCAGCCGCCCCAGGACCAGTGCACCGAGCACCGCGCCGACACCCAACGCGCCCAGCAGCAGCCCGTACCCGGACGACGTCAACCCGAGTTGACGCTCGGCGATGACCGCGAGCAGGCCCCACAGCGCGCTTCCCGGCGCGATGAACAACACCGCCCGCAGCAGGATCCGGCGGATGATCGGCGAGCGGCGGATGAACCGTCCCCCGGCGCTCAGCGCGGCCAGCGGTCGCTCGGCGGGCAACAGCTGTTCGACGGCCGGGCGGCGCCAGAGCAGCAGAACCACGACGATGCCGAAGAACGAAATGGCATTGAGCGCAAACACCAGTGTCGGCCCGGACAGCGACACCAGTGCACCGGCGATCGCCGGACCGATCGCCCGGGCACCGTTCATACTCATGCTGCCGAGCGCCGCGACCGCGGGGATCTGTTCTCGCGGAACCAGATCGGGCTGGATCGCCTGCCAGGCCGGGGCGGTCAACGCCTGCCCGCAGCCGATCAGGAACAGCAGGGTCAGCAGCACCGTCGGGGTCGCCAGACCCGCGCCGGTCAACGTGGCAAGGGCGGCGACACCGGCCGCCATCGCCCCCTGGGTGGCCAGTAGCAGCCGGCGCCGGTCGACCAGGTCGGCGAGCACACCAGAGGGCAGCGCCAGCAACATCACCGGCAGGGTGGTGGCGGTCTGCACCAACGGCACCAGCACCGGGGCCCGCGGATCGTCGACGAGCATCCACTGCGCACCCACCGTCTGCATCCAGGTACCCAGGTTGGAGACGAACTGCGCGATCCACAGCGCGCGGTAGATCGGCGAGGCCAACGGCGCCCAGGTCGACGTTGTGGTGACGGCCATCTGACAGATCGTGCCAGTGCGGCTGCGGCATAGTGGGGACATGGCTGAAGTCCGCAACATTCCCGAAGCACACCACTACGAGATCACCGTCGATGGTGAGCATGCCGGCCTTGCCGCCTATGTCGACTCCGGCGATCAACGTATCTTCCACCACACCGAGGTCGACGACAAGTTCGGCGGCCAGGGCCTCGGCGGTGAGCTGGTGTCCGGCGCACTGACCGACACACGCAATGCCGGCAAGCGCATCGTCGCGGTGTGCCCGTTCGTCGTCAAGTACGTGCAGAAGCACCACGACTTCGACGACGTTCTGGACCCGGCCACCCCGGAGGTGCAGGCGGCGGTCGAAGCGGCCACCTGAGCCGGACGGAAACCAAATCTCAGTACGCAGTGGCGAATTCGGCCTAGCATCTCCGATTGTGCCGACTGTGAACACCGCGCGGGGTGCCATCGACGTAGCCGACCTCGGGACCACGCTCATGCACGAGCACGTCTTCATCATGTCGGCCGAGATGACCCAGAACTATCCAGAGTCCTGGGGTGACGACGCCAGCCGGGAAGCCGATGCCATCGCGCGGCTCACCGAACTCAAATCCCGTGGCATCGACACCATCGTCGACCTCACGGTGATCGGACTGGGCCGCTACATTCCGCGCATCGCCCGGATCGCCGAAGCCACCGACCTCAACATCGTCGTCGCCACCGGCTTCTACACCTACAACGATCTGCCCCTGACCTTCCACTTCAACGCGCCCGCGGCGGGCGGGGTCGACCCGATGACCGAGATGTTCGTCCGCGACATCGAAGGGGGCATTGCCGATACCGGTATCAAGGCGGCAATCCTCAAGTGCGCCACCGACGAACCCGGTGTCACGCCCGGTGTGGAACGGGTCTTGCGGGCCGTCGCCCAGGCCCACCGGCATACCGGCGCGCCGATCTCCACCCATACCCACGCCGCCACCCGCCGCGGCCTGGAGCAACAGCGCATCTTCGCCGAGGAGGGCGTCGACCTGTCCCGGGTGGTGATCGGCCATTGCGGCGACACCACCGACATCGGCTACCTCGAGGAGTTGATCGCCAACGGCTCCTACATCGGCATGGACCGGTTCGGGGTGGACGTCTTCCTACCGTTCGAGGAGCGGGTCGCCACCGTCGCGACGATGTGCCGGCGCGGTCACGCCGACAAGATGGTGCTCTCCCACGACACCTGGTGCTACTTCGATGCGCTGCCCGACGAGAAGACCAAAGCGGCCCTGCCCAACAGCCATTACCTGCACATCCACGACGACGTGCTGCCCGCACTGCGTGACCGTGGGGTCACCGAGGAACAGATCACCACGATGTTGGTGGACAACCCGCGCCGGATCTTCGAGCGCCAGGGCGGGTACTGACCGCCTCAGCGCGCCGCCGGCGCGGGCTCGGGCTCGCCGGTGATCGAGCTGTCCAGCGGCGGAACCGGACGTTCGTTGCGGTATTCCCAGCGCCGCAATGCTTCTCGGCACGGCGACTCCACCAACGCGTAGCTCACCGCCGCCAGCGCGAAGCCGAACACGAGCGTCAGCACCAACACGATCAGCATCTGCCCGTTGAAAAGGAACTCCCCGATCATCGGGAACACCATGGCCAGGGCGGCCAGATGCCAGACAAACAACCCGTAGGACCAGCGGCCCAGCGTCACCATCACCCGGTTGCCCAGGATCCGGTGCCGGGTGTCGGGGTGATCGAGCACCAGCGGGGCCAGCAGCGCACCTGCGACGATCGCGCCCATCGCGGTCTTGAGCGTCACCTGTTCGACCGAACCGGGTCGCAGGCCCTCCAGCCCGGCCAGCGGCGACGCCGCGATCGCGAAGGCCACCGCAGCGATGACGGCCATGAGCACCCGCCGTCGGGCCAGGCGGTGCACCCAACCGAACGGGCTCACCGTCAGCTCGGCCAAGACCATGCCGGCGGCGAACCACGAGAAGAACGCCGGCGGCCAGTTCCACGGGTTGAGGCCCGTCGTCCCGTCGAACGGGATGCGCACCCACAGCAGGCTCAGCGCCGCCACCGCGATGATCACGCCGATGCGCGCCCGCACCGGGAGCCGTCGCGCCAGCAGGGCCAGCACCGGCAGGGCCAGATAGAAGCTGACCTCGACCGACAGGCTCCACATCTGGGTCAGTCCCGCCGTCAACGTCAGCGGCACGTAGATCTGGGTCAACGTGAGGTTGGCCAACCACACCGTCAGATCGGCCTTGGCCTCGGGAAGCAGCAGGATGATCACCACGACGGCCACCACGTAGCCGGGCATGATGCGCACGACGCGGGAGCGCAGGTAGTGACCGGTGCGGGGACGCGGCCGCAATCCCCGGGCAGCGGCGGCGTGGCCACGCCACAGCAGAAAGCCCGACAGCGCGAAGAACACCGCCACGGCGAGGTCGAACCGGCCGAAGAACCGGCCGCTCACCCCGGTGGTGTGCCCGGTCTGGAAGGCGACGTGGGTGAGCACCACGCCCATGGCCGCGCAGGCGCGCATGCCTTCGACAGCCGGCAGGAAGCTGCGTGTCCCGCCGACCGGTTCCGTACCGGTGTCCCGGTCCGATCCTCCGGTGGCCACGGCGACCAGTGTGCCGCGCCCCGACAACCCCGCCAAACTGCGGGTCAATGCACCGGTGGGGTGCCGCCGGAGTAAGTAATGGCCTTAAATAGTGCTGTTAGGGTCGAACGGGTTTGCCTCACGACGAGTTGGCCCACACTGAAGGAGGCCCGGTTTGAACCGCGCAGTGGCGCTGCGTATCGCGGCATGCGGACTGATGGGGCTCGGTGCAGCCCTGCTCATCGCCGCACTGTTGCTCACCACCTATACCAAGGGCAAGATCGCGAAGATCCCGCTCAACCTGGATACCAGCCTGGTCAGCGACGGAACCGCGACCGCGTTCGATCCGGAATCATTGACCGCCGAGAAGTTCTCCGTGGACCGCAACGTGCCGGTCGCCCTGCAACAGCAGGTCAGCGTGGAGTCGCCGTCGAACGCCGAAGTGGTGACGCTGCAGGTGGGCAGTTCGCTGCGGCGCACCGATCGCCAGAAGGACTCCGGCCTGTTGTTGGCGATGGTCGACACCGTCACGATGAACCGCAGCACCGCACTGGCGGTGTCCAGCGACAACAACCCGGGCGGCGCGCTGCAGAAGCCGCGGGCGATCGAGGACGAGAAGCCGCCGACGAACATCGCGTTGCCGCACGAGGGCCTGAGCTACCGATTCCCGTTTGACACGGAGAAGAAGACCTACCCGTTCTTCGATCCGATCGCGCAGAAGCCGTTCGATGCGAACTACGACGGTGAAGAAGACATCAACGGCTTGACCACCTACCGGTTCATCCAGAACGTCGGCTACGACGCCGACGGCAAGCTGGCCGAGCCGGTCAAGTACTCCTCGCTCTACGAGGACGACGCGGACAGTTCGGTCACCGCGAGCCCCGAGATGTGGGGTGTCCCCGGTGAGCCGGACGAGCGGATCACGATGGACCGCTTCTACGCCGCACAGCGCACCTTCTGGGTCGATCCGGTGTCCGGCACCATCGTCAAGGCCGAGGACCACGGATATCAGTACTACGCACGCGATGCGCTCAAGCCAGAGGTGACCTACGTCGACTACAAGGTCACCTACAACGAGGAGACCGTGGAATCCCAGGTTGCCGCGGCTCAAGACGAGCGCGACCGGGTGGCGTTGTGGACCCGGATCCTGCCGATCACATTCACCGCGCTGGGCCTGCTGGCCCTTGTCGGCGGTGCCGTGGTGGGTTCGTTCGCGGTGCGCGCCGAGTCCACGCTGATCGATCCGGGGCTCGACACCGCCGATCACGGCTTCTTCGACACCCAGGGCTTCCAGGTCCCCGGCGCCGAGGCCAAGACCGAGAAGCTGCCTGCGCAACGCCCATCAGATCTACCGCCGGACCGATAGATCTGCGTCTGCGCTCCGCACTGCTGCCGGCCTACTCGCTGGCACTGTCGTTACTGGTAACCGGGCCCCTGCTGGGACCCGGTTACCTGCTTTTGCGCGACGCCGTCTCCACCCCGCGGTCGTATCTGACCGATGCGGCGCTGGGACTGACCGAGGCCGCACCCCGGGCCCTGCCCCAGGACTTCCTCGTCGCGGTCACCTCGACCGTGCTGGACGGTGGGGTGGTCGTGAAGATACTTCTGGTGGCCGGCCTGTGGCTGGCCGGTTGGGGTGCGGCGCGACTGGCCTCCACCGTGCTGGCCGCCGGTTCGGCAGGCCAGTTCATCGCTGCGACGCTGGTGATCTGGAATCCGTATGTGGCCGAACGATTGCTGCAGGGCCACTGGAGTCTGTTGGTCGGCTACGGCGCGCTGCCGTGGGTGGCGGTATCGGTGGTCAAGCTCCGCGCCGGTGCGGGCCGGGGCCCGGTCTGGGGCGTGGTGTTCTGGATCGCGTTGGCCGGGTTGACGCCGACGGGTCTGATGTTGGCCGCCACGGTCGCGCTGGTGTGTGTCGCGGCGCCGGAGGCCGGTTGGCCGCGGCTTCGGGCGGCTGGTCTCGGATTGGGTGCGGCGGTACTGGCCGCGACGCCGTGGCTGGTGGCAGCGGTGGTGGGCGGAGCCGTGTCGTCGCCGGACTCGGCGGCCGGGGTGCAGGCGTTCGCCGCCCGGGCCGAACCCGGTCTGGCCACCGTGGGCAGCCTGGCCGGCCTGGGCGGGATCTGGAACGGTGAAGCGGTACCCGACTCGCGCACAACGGTTTTCGCGTTTGTGGCGACGGTTGCCTTGCTCGGTATCGTGGCGCTCGGTCTGCCTGTGGTGATTCGTAACCGGTCGGCTGTGCCACTGCTGATCTTGGCGGCCGCCGCAGTGCTGATCCCGGCCGCGATGGCCACCGGGCCCGGACTGGCGTTCGTCGAGGCGGTGGTGCGGGCCGTTCCCGGTCTCGGTGTGGTGCGGGACGGGCAGAAGTGGATGGCCCTGGCCATCCCCGGTTACGTGCTGGCTGCTGCTGCCGCCCCGGTGACGTTGAGTCGATTGCGGGTACCGGCTGCCGCCGCGGCCGCGGTGTGCTGCGCGGTGTTGATCGCGGTGTTGCCGGATCTGGCGTGGGGCGTGGGCAATCAGATGCGCGCCGTGCACTATCCCGCGAGTTGGGCCGCCGCGGCAGCCCAGATCAACGCCGATCCCCGGCCCGTGGTCGCGTTGCCTCCGGACAGTATGCGCGAATTCCCTTGGGCCGGAGGCGCGCCGGTGCTCGACCCACTGCCCCGCTGGGTTCGTGCCGAGGTGTTCCAGACTGGTGATCTGTCCATCGGCGGCCAGACCGTGCCCGGGGAGGGGGCACGAGCGCGGGCCGTGCAGGACCTGGTGCTGTCCGGCGCCACCGACCAGCAGTTGGCCGAGGCCGGGGTGGGCTGGGTGGTGCGTGAATCCGGCGGCGAGGTGAGCGTGCACCGGGTGGGCGGTTCGTCTCCGTCGTCCCCGCACCGCGCGTTGATGATCGTCGCGCACCTGGTGTGGTTGTCCGCCCTGGTGGCGGGCGCTGTAGGGATGGCCGCCAGTGCCCGGCGGGTTGGTTCGCGGGCATCGTTGGACCCTTAGCCGCCCGTAGCTTATGCCGACCCACTCAGCCTGCCTGTGAATTATTCGCCGTACCAGGCTCTGGCGCAGCGCATCTGGGAACCGCGAGACAACCTGTCCAGCCACGATGCCGGTTACGTCGCATTGGCCGAAGCCATCGATGCACCTTTGGTGACCCTCGATGTCCGACTGGCCCAGGCGCCCGGCCTCGCGTGCGCGATCGAATTCCCTGGGTAACCGGCCTGGTTGGCCTTTTTGCGTCGCGGAACGCAAGTGGGTGGCGAGGTGCCCGCCTATGCGCGACAACTCAGCGACAATCGGCGCGTGAGCATCATGGGCACCGTTCGTCACACAGCTATTCACTACTCACGTCACTGAAGCACCAAAAGCCCCACCCGCCACGGATTTTGGGTTGCTCAACTATCAGCGACAGAGTCGCTCGCATGCGGGCACTGGACAGCTGATGTTCATGAGGCCAATGGTGCGCCAGGGTCAAAATCGCCGAGCGACAATGGGATTGGTGAGACGTCACGATACCGATGTGGCGATTGTCGCTCGATTGTCGCTACTAGGCGGGCACATCGCATACCGCCCGGAAAACCGTGGCGGAAGCGACCAGCGACGCCCAAGACGCCGAGCTCACGTCTTCGGGGCGGCTACACCAAGCCGCTGACGTACTGCCCGTCATGCACGGACTCCAGCACTGCCCGCATCGCATCCGCGGACAGCGTCCAGGAGAACTCGTCGCTGCGGGCCTGCGCCTTGCTGCCCAACTGGATTCGCTGGACCGGGTCGTTCAACAACTGACGGATCGCGGCGACCAGGGCATCGCGGTCCTCGACCAGCAGGCCGGTGACGCCGTCGACAATCGAGTCGGTCAGCCCGCCGGAGGCGCGATAACCGATGGTCGGCACGCCATGTTGAGCTGCTTCGGTGACCGCGAGCCCCCAACCTTCCTTGCGCGAGGGCAGCACATGTAACCAGCTCTGCTGCAGCACACGGTGTTTCGTCTCTTCGTCGACGTGGCCGTGGAATGTCACCGAGTCGGAGATACCCAGCAGTTCGGCATGCTCGACCAGGCGCTCCCGCCACCAACCCCCGCCGAGGATGTCCAGGTGCAGTCCGGGCACCTCGGTGCGCAATACGGCGACGGCCGCCAGGGCGTCCTCGATCTGCTTGTGCGGCACCAGACGCGAGAGCACCACGAGCCGCGGCGTCTGCGACCGCGGCAGCTCCAGGGTGGCGCCGGGCGCTTCGTCAAGCCCGTTGCGTACCACCGCAATCCGACTGGAATCGACGCCGAGTTCGTTGAGGTCGCGGGCCGAAGGCAGCGACACCGTCACGTACTGGTTGCGGCGGTGCAGACGCGGCGAGAGCTTGGATTCGACGAACCAGCCGATCCGGCCCCGCACCGGTCCGGCCACCGGCCACAGTTCCCGGTGACAGTGGTGCACCAGCACCGCCACGCGCCGGCCGAACGCCAGCCGGGCCAGGAACGGCAATCCGTTCTGGGTGTCGACGACCACGTCGGGCCGAACCCGGCGCAACGGACCGAGCCCGACGCGGGCAGCCACCATGGCCAGCCCGGCCCAGATGTAGACGCTGTGGGGCCCGCCGGCCCGGCTGATCCGCACGCCGTCGATCACCTCACGACGGGCGGCGCCCGGGTAACGGGCGGTGCGCAGGGTGACGTCGACACCGTCGTCGGCCAGGCAGGCCCCGATCCGCTGGAGATACGCCTCGCTGCCACCGCCCTGAGGATGACCGGTGTCACGCCAGCAGAGCAGCAGGACGCTCCGGAGGCGGGGGTCAGGACGGGCAGGCATCGTGTTGAGGGTACCGGTGAGTAGGTTGGGCGGGTGCAGCCCAGCGACATCTCGGCACGCTTCGCCCGGCGGGCGAGCCTGCGTCGGTCGATCGGCCTGCTGGCCCAGTTCCGGTTCGAGCAGAGCGACCCGGCCCGCTTCTACGGCGCGCTGGCCGCCGATACCGTCGCCATGGTCACCGATCTGTGGACCGCGAGCACCGGCGAATCCCCGGCGGGGCGGACCGTGCTCGACGTGGGCGGCGGACCGGGCTACTTCGCCTCGGCGTTCGACGCGGCCGGAATGCGCTACATCGGAGTGGAGCCCGACGCCCGTGAAATGCACGCCGGCCCGGCGGCCGACGCCGCGGAGGGCACATTCGTCCGGGCGTCGGGCATGGCACTGCCATTCGCCGATTCCAGCGTCGACATCTGCCTGTCGTCCAATGTCGCCGAGCACGTACGCCAACCCTGGCGGTTGGGCAACGAGATGCTGCGGGTCACGCGGCCCGGCGGGTTGGCGGTGCTGTCCTACACGGTGTGGCTGGGCCCATTCGGCGGCCATGAGATGGGGCTGACGCATTACCTCGGGGGCGCCCGGGCGGCCGAGCGTTACACCCGCAAGCACGGCCACCGACCGAAAAACGACTACGGCTCGTCGTTGTTCGCGGTGTCGGCGGCCGACGGTCTGGAGTGGGCGCGCTCGACCGGTTCCCTGATCGCCGCTTTTCCCCGCTACCACCCACGATGGGCGTGGTGGATGACCGCGGTGCCGGGGTTGCGGGAGTTCCTGGTGAGCAATCTGGTGCTGGTTCTCCGGCCATCCTGAAACCGTCAACTGGAACAGGTTCTCGTTTGGCCGATTCCTCGGTAATGTGACGGCCATGACACAGAGCGCAACTGTCGCCAAGACCGATTACGACAAGCTTTTCATCGGTGGTCAGTGGGTCGAGCCGTCGACCTCGGAGATCATCGAAGTTTTCTCGCCGGCCACCGGTGAGAAGGTCGGGCAGGTGCCGTTGGCCGCCGAGGCCGATGTGAACGCGGCCTGCGCCGCAGCGCGCAAGGCGTTCGACGAGGGCCCGTGGCCGCACCTGTCGCCCGAGGAACGGCAGGCCGTCCTGGCCAAGGCTGTCGAGCTGATCAATGCGCGCGCCGAAGAGTTCAAGCACTTGCTGAAGCTGGAGACCGGCCAGCCGCAGACGATCGTCGACATGATGCAGTTCGGCGCGGGTGTGTCCGGCCTGCAGTACTACGCAGGTGCGGCCGACAAGTACACCTGGCGCGACATCCGCGACGGCATCTACGGCCAGACGCTGGTGCTCAAGGAGCCGATCGGTGTGGTCGGCGCCGTCATCGCCTGGAATGTGCCGTTCTTCCTGGCCTGCAACAAGCTGGGGCCGGCCCTGCTGGCCGGATGCACCGTGGTGCTCAAGCCCGCCGGCGAGACCCCGCTGACCACAAACCTGCTGGCCGAGGTGTTCGCCGAGGCCGGCCTGCCCGAAGGCGTGCTGTCGGTGGTTCCGGGCGGCCCCGAGACCGGCCGTGCCCTGACCAACAACCCGGAGCTGGACAAGTTCACCTTCACCGGCTCGTCGGCGGTCGGCAAGGAGATCGGCAAGATCGCGGCCGAAAAGCTCAAGCCGTGCACGCTGGAACTCGGCGGCAAGTCCGCAGCGATCATCCTCGAGGACGCCGACCTGGATTCCACGCTGCCCATGCTGGTGTTCTCCGGGCTGATGAACAGCGGGCAAGCCTGCGTCGGCCAGACCCGCATCCTGGCCCCGCGGTCCCGTTACGACGAGGTCGTGGAGAAGTTGGCCGGCGCTGTCGGCGCCATGCAGGCCGGGCTGCCCGATGATCCGGCCGCCATGATCGGCCCGGTGATCAGCGAAAAGCAGCGCGACCGCGTCGAGGGTTACATCAAGAAGGGCATCGAGGAGGGCGCGCGCGTCGTCACCGGTGGCGGCCGTCCCGAGGGTCTGGATTCGGGCTGGTTCGTGCAGCCGACGGTGTTCGCCGATGTCGACAACTCGATGACCATCGCCCAGGAGGAGATCTTCGGGCCGGTGCTCGTGGTCATTCCGTTCGAGGACGAGGACGACGCGGTGCGCATCGCCAACGACTCGCCCTACGGCCTGGCCGGCAGCGTGTACACCACCGACTTCCCCAAGGCTCTCGAGATCGCCTCGAAGATCCGCACCGGCACGTACGCGGTGAACATGTACGCCTTCGATCCGGGTTCACCGTTCGGCGGGTACAAGAACTCCGGCATCGGCCGCGAGAACGGTCCCGAGGGCATCGACGCCTACACCCAGGCCAAGAGCGTGCTGCTGCCGTTCGGCTACACCCCCTAGTTCTCCCCGCGAGTTCTCCCCGCGGGTTCTTCCCGCGGGTTCTTCCCGCGAGCAGACGCAAACCCTTACCTTTTCGCGCGAAAAGGTAAGGGTTTGTGTCTGTTCGGCAGGGGAAATGTCAGCGGCCCGGCGAACTGTCCGCCCTGGCACTGGCCCTGACCCAGCGAACGCAGACGAACTCGCCGTTGAGCGCCGATTCGGCCGGTACCCATTCGGAACGGACCGGCAGCACGCGTGCACCCTCCCCCAGGGAACAGGGCGCGTAGCTGACGATCATCTCGTCGATCAAGCCCGCCGCGACGAATTGAGCGGCGACCTCTCCCCCGCCGACCACCCAGACATCCTTGCCCGCCGCGGCCGTCACCAACTGTGGATGCAACTCGCCGACGCTTCCGGAATGAACGTGCACGGGATGCCCGGCGACGACGATCTGCGGCCGGTGAGTCAGCACCCACGTCGGCTGCTCGTACATCCACTCGCCGGGCTGGTTCTTCACGATCCACTCGTAGGTGGCAGATCCCATCACCAAGGCGCCGATGGTTCCGATGAATTCGTCGTAGCCGAACGGCCCGTTCTGGTCGATGTCACGTGAGATCAGCCAGTCCAAGCTGTCGTCGCTGTCGACGATGTACCCGTCCAGACTCGACGCGGTGTAGTACACGGTTTTCACGGTCAGCCTCTCATCCACGGGGATCAGTATGGCCGCCGGCCGGCCCGGATCAATCGCCGTTTTGGGGAATCTTCTGGAGCGCTGAGCCCTTGTGCATCGCGACGTGATCGGTCTTGTCGCTTGCGATCTCGTATTGCGGCTCGTCACCACTCGCGCGACGCATGTGCCCCTTGTAGTCCACGTCACGGGTATGAACCTTGATGATCTTGCCGCTGACATACCCGGCTTCGGAGTTCCATTTGACGTGGTCGCCAACTTTGAATCGGGTGTTCATGTCATGTGAGCTACCCGCGGCCATCTGGGGTGAAACTGGGCCGACCCGGGGTATGCCAGCGCCGAGGAGGAGAGAACATGACCCAGCGGGTGTGGACAGTCGGTCACTCGACCCGTGAATTCGGCGAACTGGTCGAGCTATTGCGCACATACGACCTCACCTATCTGGTCGACGTGCGCTCATTCCCGGCGTCCCGGAAGTTCCCGCAGTGGAACAAGGCGGCCATCATCGACAGCCTGCCGCCCGACATCGGTTATCAGTGGCTGCCGAAACTCGGTGGCCGCCGCCACACGCCGGCAGGCACCCCCACCTTGAATACCGCGTGGCGGGTCAAGGCGTTCCGCGATTATGCCGATTACATGCAGACTCCCGAGTTCGCCGAGGGCCTCGGTGAGCTGATCGAGCTGTCCAGGGAACACCGGCCGGTGATCATGTGCAGCGAGGCCGTGCCGTGGCGGTGCCATCGTCGGCTGATCACCGATGCCTTGATCATCGAGGGGGTCGAGGTCACCCACATCATGTCGGCCACCTCCGCCCGGCCGGCCACCTTGAACGACAACGCGAAACTCGAGGGCGGAAAGCTGATCTACCCGGCGGACGGCTGACACAGAGCGGGCCGGCTCAACTGTCCAACACCTGCGCCACCCGAGCCTCGACGTCCACGTCGTCCAGATCGGACAGCTTGATGCCGAACCGCTCGGTGAGCGCGTCGAGAACCTCTGCGGCACTGTCGAAGCGGATACGTTCGGTCTCGCCGTGGCGGTGGATGGAGAGGTTCCGGCCGCGCAGGTTTATCCGGGCGTCGTCGGTCACCAGCGCCGCCGTCAGCCCGACGACAAAGACGCCACCGGGATGCGTTGAGGCATACCAGCTTCCGACCTCCAGGTCGATTCGCGGTTGCGGCGCCGTGGTGAACCGGTACAGCGGCTGCCACTGGCCGCGGACCTGAGCGGCCAACTCGAACTCGCCGCCGGCCGGCTCGAGCAGACGGTACGGCTCGTGCCGGGTCTGCTGCACCGCGCCGGCCTGCAGCCGGATCGGCGACGACAAGGTCTGCCCGCCAAAGCCGACGTCGACCAGGAAGCGTCCCGCCTCACCCGGGACCGTCACGGCCAACACGTTGTGGGTGAGCGCGGGCAACGGCGCGTCGGGTCCTTTCATCCAGACCACGCGTCCGGCGAGACGCTCGATGCCGTAGCCCAACGCGTCGAGGGCGTAACCGAGCAGTCCGTTGTGCTCATAGCAGTACCCGCCGCGGCGTCGGGTGACGAGCTTGTCGGCCAGTGCCTCGGCGCTGAGATCGTCGACCGGAACACCCAGCAGCGGGTCGAGGTTCTCGAACGGGATGGACCGGCCATGGGCGGCCACGATGTCCTGCAGTGTGGCCAGATCGGCTGCTGCCGAGCCGTGGTAGTCGATCCGGTCGAAGTACACAGTGAGGTCGAATCCCATGGTCATCCATGATGCTGCCTCAACAGTGGTTGAGGTCAATGTCACCATTCGAATGCGCAAACCGAAACCGCAGTCAGGTGCTATACAAGCGGCATGTCAGTGCCTGATTCGAGCGACGGGCTGCCCGCAACTCCGGGAATCACTGACCGCGGCATGCGCGGCCCTGGACCGGAGGCAGTCCCTCTCGAAACCAAAGTCTGGTATTCGACACCCTTTGGCGATACGAAGGACGGCCGCCAAAAGTTGTTTCTGCTCGAGCGCAGCGGCGTTCGGTTCTTTCCGGTGTTTCGGAGCATCGACGGCATGAAAGAGTTCTACGACAAGGCGAATCGTGCGGCGTACATGGTGCTTGAGGGTGACATCGAAAGCATTCTCCAGCTCAACCGTTCGATCGAACCGATGAAAACTGCGTGGATCGTGGTCGATCCGTTGAGCCAACATCCGCTTGAAATACCGCCTACCACTTGAACAATCGCACGACGACGAAGCCGCAGGTGGCCGTAGCTGGTCCGGAGAATCAACGGGTGATGATGACGGGGGTGATCGCCCCCTCGCGAATTTCCTTGTCACTGGTGGCAATCGTGAGCCCTCGACGCATGGCCTGAGCGACGATCATGCGGTCGAATGGATCACGGTGCTCCCAGTTGAGTTGGCCGGCCAGCGCAGCGTCCGCCGAATCGATCGGCAGATCCACGGCTCCCATCGCCTCAAGAATGTCCGACCAGCTCGAGAGCAGCGCGGTGCCATCGAGTCGGCCAAGGCGCGTCTTTGTCGCGATTTCCCACGCCGAAGCCGCAGAAACAAATAACGCGTTCGTCGGATCTTCCAGGATGTTCAGAGCCGCCGGCAGCACCTGGTCCGGTGACTTCACCAGCCACAGCACCGCGTTGGTGTCGAGAAGAATCGCGGTCACGAGCTGAGGCCCTCCCACGCGTCGAGTTCGCCAGGTGGCAGCGGCTCGTCGAAGTCTTGCGGGATCTGGATGCCGGGGAACTGCCCGAAGGTCCGCCCCCGCGGAGCAACTGGGGATAGCACGGCGACGGGGCGGCCATGGGACGTGATCGTGACGGAGACCCCAGTCGCCTCGACCTCGGCCAGAAGGGCGTTCAGCTTGGCTTTCGCCTCCGTGCTGGTGACGGTCTTCATCCAGCCGAGTTTAGAACCAGTCGGACTAGTGGAACTAGTCTTACCGGACGGGAAGTTTGAAAGTATTGACGGCGGCAATCCGATATCGGGTGCAAGAACTTTGAGCGCGAATCGGTTTTTTGCCCCCGACCTGGGTACACTGGGCAAACTAGAACACGTTTCATTTCACCTCAGGGGGACTCTGTGGCCGCAACCGACATCGACCCGTCCGAAATCACGAAGTGGGATCCGGGTCTGACCGAGAAGGTCATGGGCTTCCTGCGGCCGCTGATCAAGGGCTATCACCGTGCCGAGGTCCGTGGGTTGGACAGTTTTCCCAACGGCGGCGCGCTGGTGGTGTCGAACCATTCCGGTGGCTTGTTCGCGTTGGACGTTCCGGTATTCGCCACGGGTTTCTACGAGAAGTTCGGCTACGAACGGCCGGTGTACACCCTCAGTCACGACATGTTGATGACCGGACCGACGGCGGCCTTCTTCAAGAAGACCGGCTTCATCCGGGCCAACCACGAGAACGCCGACGAGGCCCTGCGCTCGGGCGGTGTCGTCGTCGTGTTCCCCGGCGGTGACTACGACGTGTACCGGCCCACCCTCTCGGCCAACCAGATCGACTTCGCCGGCCGCACCGGTTATGTCAAGGCCGCGATCAACGCCGGCGTACCGATCGTGCCCATGGTCGGAATCGGCGGTCAGGAAACTCACTTCTTCCTGTCCCGGGGTACGGGGGTGGCCAAGGCACTCGGCCCCATCGCACGCCTGGCCCGCACCAAGATCGTGCCGGTCTCCTTCGGCTTCCCGTTCGGCCTGTCGGCGGTACTTCCGCTCAATGTGCCGTTGCCGTCCAAGATCGTGATGAAGACGCTGCCGCCGATCGACATCATTGCCGAGTTCGGCGACGACCCGGACATCGACGAGGTCGACGCTCATGTCCGTCGGGTCATGCAGCGGGCCCTCGATGAGTTGGCCGAACAGCGTCGGTTCCCGGTGATCGGCTGAACCGTGGGACCTCTTGATCTGCTGACCGGGCCGCTGGACCGGGTCACCGATGCCGTCGGGATGGTCACCACCATGCGCCGGGCCGGGTTGATCGCGCCGATGCGGCCGGACAAGTATCTGCGCATCGCTGCCGCGATGGCTCGCGAGAACATGAGTGTCACTTCAGGTTTCGCGGCCGCCGCACAACGGTGCCCGAATCGGCCGGGCCTGGTCGACGAACTCGGCACGCTGACCTGGCAACAGGTCGACCAGCAGGCCGACGCCTTGGCGGCCGGCCTGCAGGCCTTGCCGGCCGGTGAGCCGAAGGTGCTGGGCATCATGGCCCGTAACCACCGTGGCTTCGTGCTGTCGCTGATCGCCGCGAACCGCATCGGTGCCGACGTGCTGCTGCTCAACACCTCGTTCGCCGGCCCGGCGATGGCCGAGGTGGTCGAACGCGAGTCGGTGGATGCCGTCATCTACGACGAGGAGTTCGCCGAGATCGTCGACCGCGCACTGGCGGACCGCCCGTCGACCACCCGGATCGTGGCCTGGACCGACACCCACGTGCACGACGTCACGGTCGCCAAGCTGGTCGAAGAACATCGCGGGACCGAGCCGCGGCGCTCGAGCGAGAAAAGCAAAGTGATCCTTCTGACGTCGGGAACGACCGGAACACCCAAGGGCGCCAAGCATTCCGGTGGTGGGCCGGAAGTGCTCAAGTCGATCCTGGACCGCACCCCGTGGCACACCGAGGAGCGGGTGGTGATCGTTGCGCCGATGTTCCACGCCTGGGGTTTCTCCCAGCTGGCCTTCGCGGCGTCGATGGCCTGCACGATCGTCACCCGACGCAAGTTCGATCCGGAAGCCACCCTCGAGCTCGTCGACCGGCACCGGGCCAAGGGCCTGTGTGTGGTGCCGGTGATGTTCGACCGGATCATGGAACTGCCCGAGAATGTGTTGCGCCGCTATGACGGTCGCTCGCTGCGGTTCGCCGCGGCGTCGGGTTCGCGGATGCGTCCCGACGTCGTCACCGCGTTCATGGACCGGTTCGGCGACATCATCTACAACAACTACAACGCCACCGAGGCCGGCATGATCGCCACCGCGACACCTGCCGATCTGCGCGCCGCGCCCGATACTGCGGGGAAACCCGCCGAGGGCACCGAGATCCGCATTCTGGACGCCGAGTTCAACGAGGTTCCCACCGGCGAGGTGGGCACCATCTACGTACGCAACTCGACACAGTTCGACGGCTACACCTCCGGCACCACCAAGCAATTCCACGACGGGTTCATGTCCTCGGGCGATGTCGGCTATCTGGACGAGGCGGGTCGGTTGTTCGTGGTCGGCCGCGATGACGAGATGATCGTCTCCGGCGGCGAGAACGTGTACCCGATCGAGGTGGAGAAGGTCCTGGCCGGCCATCCCGAGGTTGCCGAGGCCGCGGTGATCGGTGTCGACGACGAGCAGTTCGGGCAGCGGCTGGCGGCGTTTGTGGTGCTGTCCGGCTCCGACGCCCCCACCAGCCCGGATGACTTGAAAGCGTATGTTCGAGAGAACCTGGCCAATTACAAGGTGCCGCGGGAGATCGCCGTCCTCGACGAGTTGCCGCGCAACAGCACCGGCAAGATCGACCGACGCGCGCTCCAGGAGAAGGTGAATGGCTGAACGCCAACCCGGTCTGAGAAGGCGACTGCTCACGGCGGCCGCCGAGTTCCTCAATGCTGCGAACGCAGTGAAACCGCTCGGCCGCAAGGGTTACAGCACCATTCCGGCCTTCGCGTTCGGTTGGCCGACCTCGGAGAACGCGCCGCTGGTGATCACGGTGTCGGCGCTGGATGCGGTGCGACGCGCCATCCGCGGCGATTACCGCTCCACGGGTGGACGAATCTCGTTGCTGCTCAAGGCAACCTCCTGGGCGTTGTTGGTGCTGGTGCACCGGCGCAACGTGCAATCCCGGCCGTATTTCGAAGATCCGGTACACGAGGCCCTGGCCGAGGAGTATCCCGCGGCCCTGCGGCCGTTGCGCCGCGGCGAGGTGTACTCCACGTCGATGAGCCGGCGCCGCTACGCACGTGAGACCGTGCATTACGGCCCGCACCGGGCCAACCTGGCCGATATCTGGATGCGCCCGGACCTACCGCGGGACGGCAAGGCCCCGGTGCTGCTGCAGGTTCCGGGCGGGGCCTGGATGATCGGTATGCGCCGGCCGCAGTCCTATCCCCTGATGAGCTACCTGGCCGAGCAGGGCTGGATCTGCGTGTCGATCGGCTACCGCATCAGCCCGCGGCACCCGTGGCCCAACCACATCATCGACGTGAAGCGGGCGCTGGCCTGGGTGAAGGAGAACATCGCCGAGTACGGCGGTGACCCCGACGCGGTCTGCATCACCGGTGGATCGGCAGGCGGGCATCTGACGGCGCTGGCCGCGCTGACCCCCAACGATCCCAAGTGGCAGCCGGGTTTCGAGGATGCCGACACCTCGGTGGCCGCCGCGGTGCCGGTCTACGGCCGTTACGACTGGTTTTCCACCACCGGCCCCGGCCGGGCCGAGTTCATGGAGATCCTGGAACGGCTGATCGTCAAGATTCCGCTGGGCACCGACGACCAGGTGTACCGCGACGCCTCACCGATCACCCTCGTCCACCCCGACGCCCCACCGTTTTTCGTGTTGCACGGGACCAACGACTCACTCATCCCGGTGGTCGAGGGTCGTGAGTTCGTCGAAGCCCTGCGCAACGTGTCGAAGTCACCGGTGATCTATGCCGAGATTCCGCATGCCCAGCACGCGTTCGACTTCTTCGGTTCACCACGCGGGCACTACACGGCCGATGCGGTCGCGAAGTTCCTGACGTGGGCGCGGGTCTGGGCGGCGCGGAAATAGCTGAGAAGTAACTGGGCCGAAATTAGTTTCGCCGGGCCGGTTTGGGTGCGGCGAGTTCACGTAAGGCCGCCAAGAACAGCTCATCCATCCGCGGGCTCAGCTCGCCCAACGTGGCAGCACTGGCATGACTGGCTGCGCCGAAAACCTGATCGAGTGCGTCGGCGTCGGCATCCGCACCGATGGACAGGCACAGGCAGGCCACCCCATCGGCTCTGAGTTCCTCGAGGGCCTTGGCGGCGTCGGCCCGAGCGTAGTGGCCTTCGTAGCCGTCGTCGTAGGGGTAGCCGTCGGAGAGCACGATCAACAGCCGATTCGGCGTTCCGGCTTGAGTTTTCAGGATCTCTCCGGCGCCCCGGATACCGGCCCCCAACCGGGTATAGCCGTACGGCTGCAGCCGGCTGAGCCGGGCCCGTTCGGCGGCCCCGAAGCGGTGGCCGAAGGTCTTGACGGCCAGCAGGTGCACCGCGCGACGCCCCTGTGAGCGAAATCCGTACACCGCGACGCGGTCGCCGAGCTCCTCGAGTGTCACGGCGAGCGTCGCAGCCGCACGGCGTTGGTGTTCATGGACGGCGAGGCCGTCGCCGTCGGCGTCGGTCGCCGATCCCGATGCGTCGACGAGGATGAGCACCCCGAGATTGCGGGCGAGCTTGCGGCGCTCGGTGTACACATGCTCGGGTGATGAATAGCCTGAGCGCAGATCGACGAACAGGTCGATCAAGGCCTCGGTGTCCACGTCGTCGCCGTCGGCTCGGGCGCGCAACACTTTCGGACCGAGGCCCACTCGCGCCAGTCTGCGTCGCAGCACCGCGTCACGCGTCACACCGACGGCTGAGACGTCGACCGTGGCGGTGACGGGAAAGTCGATCACACGGCACCACTCTTCTCGATACCGGTCACTGAAGACATCCCATTCCGGATACCACGCGCCACCGACGGCGAGCGCTGCAACAGGCTTCTCGGCACCGGTGAAGTGAATCGGGGTCGGTACGGGACGCGCATTCACCCCGGCGCGCGATGTCCGTCGGATCGATCCGACGCCCAACTCCGCACCGGCACCCTCACTTTCGGACGAGCGAGAACTGCCGAACAGCGAGCGCAAGAATCTCGCGGGCGCCTGCGCGCCGATGGGAACCTCGAACAGCTTGAGGATCCAGCTCTTCTCGGCCGGTCCGCCGTCGTCGTCATCGTCCTGAACCATCTCGGACGGGTCGGGTTGCGCGGCGTTCATCCGGACGTCGGCATCGGTGGCCCGCGACCCCGGCTCACCGCCGATGCGGGCGCGGATCAGTGTGGACGGTTTGATGGTCCCGAACCACTCCGGTGGTGCGTCGAGTGTGGTTCTGCCCAAGGCAATGTGCAGTGATTCCTCCGAATTGGTGGACTGCGCAGCGCAGGCGGGACAGACCGCAGCCGCCAGGGCAACGCGCGGGCTGAGCTCGGCAAGGACGCGGTGGCCTTCCAGCGTCAGGTAGCGGCGGGTCGCCACAGGCCGGGCCCGCAGCCGCTTGACGTACTGACCTTCGAGGCTGCCGGCTCCCAGAAGCGCACTCTGGACCAGCACTTCGCGACGCTGCCGGTCCGGGTCGGCATTTGCCGACACGAAGATGATCTGGCCGTCGGTGTAGGCCAATTCGTCTGCGCGGGCCACGGCGACATCGACCGGCCGCCCGGCGAGGAAACCGGCCAGGAACCGAAAGTGGTGCGGCTCGGGGTAACCGGTGCTCACCGTGACAGGACGGCCTCGACGAGTTCCCCGAGACCCCGGATCACATCGGGATCGTCCGAGAGCACCTCCACCACCGCGGACTGGATCGCGTCGCGCAGACTGAGCCCTTCGGCGACCAGCCCGCCGGCGAGGATCAGCATGCGGGTCGACGCCACCTCGCTCAGTGCCGAGCGGTCCAGACCTCGGATGGCGTTTCCGAGCCGGACCAGCGATTCCGCAGTGGTGGAGTCGATCCCGGCCTCGTGGGCCACGATCTGGGTCTCGATCTCGGCAGCCGGGAAGTCCAGGCTGATTGCGACAAAGCGTTGTCGGGTCGAGTCTTTGAGGCTCTTGAGGATGCTCTGGTAGCCGGGGTTGTAGGAGATCACCAGTTGAAAGCCCGGCGCCGCGGGCAGCGTGGTGCCGAGCCGGTCGATGGGCAGTTCGCGTCGGTGATCGGCGAGCGGATGGATGACCACCGTCGTGTCCTGCCGCGCCTCCACGATCTCGTCGAGATAGCAGATGGCACCCTCGCGTACCGCTCTGGTCAACGGGCCGTCCACCCAGACGGTTTCACCGCCCTTCAAAAGGAAGCGGCCCACCAGATCCGCCGATGTCATGTCCTCATGGCCGGCCACGGTGACGAGCTCACGACCGAGTTCGTGCGCCATTGCCTCGACGAAACGCGTCTTCCCGCACCCGGTGGGACCTTTGAGCAACACCGGCGCGCCGCGGCGGGCAGCCGCCCGGAAGGTCTCGATCTCCCCTCCCGCGGCCCGGTAGTACGGCGACGGGGCACCCGCTTCGCCGATTGGCCGAATCTTACTGACCGTCATCGTTGTTCGCCCGTTGGATCGGCACGACCGGCGGGATGGTCACGCCTTCGGGCAGGACCAGTTCACCCTCGTGATTGATGTAGCCCGAACGGTGGGTCGGTAACGGCAGGTCGGGGTTCGGGCACGGTCGGTCGGTCCCTTCGCCGCAGATGCCGGGATTGAAGTAGGAACGCTTCTGCACATCCTCCGGCCACGGATCGGCCTGCGTGCCGAGCCAGGTCGCGGGAACGTTGTAGAACAGGAAGAAGCATGCGCTGACACCGCCGAAGATGGCCAGGAAGCGGACGAACTGTTGTTTGACAAACCCGCCGCGGACCCGGTCGATCCCCCGTTCGACCAGGGTGCGGCCGCGGTCGTCGGTGAAGAAGCGCAGGCAGACAAGCGCCGTCTGGACCCCGCCCCACATGAAGCCCTCGTAGATCGGCCACTGGTAGTAGGTGCCGGCGTTGAACGACAAGGACTGGATGGCACCGGGATAGGAGTAGAACCCGATCGGCAACATGATCAGGGCCTCCATGACGAAGTCGAAGACGATCGCGATCGCATAGGTGACCAAGACCAACCGCAGATTGCTGATCGCCGGCCAACGGTTCTTGATCTTGCGCATGATCGCGCAGCCGACGATGGTGAGCAGCAGGACACCGTAGGCGTAGCCCGGGACGTTGGTCAGCAGCGGTTCGGGCACCGTATGACCCGGTTCCTCGTGCGCCACCCAGCCCGGGAAGTACGGCGCCCATGACCCCTGGTTGAACAGCCACGCGTTATACGTGCACCAGGTGCTGTAGTAGTTGAGCATCGGATCCTGGAACATCATCAGGCCCATCGACACCAGGAGCATGCCGTCGAGCGTGATGCGCCGCTCCCGCAGCCACGGCCGAATGATGAAGAACCACAACGCGAACGGCAGACCTACCCAGAGCACGACGGCGTTGGCGATCAGCGGGATCTTCATGTACATCGGTGGTTCGCTCGGCCCGCCCGGCACCGACTCGAAATATGGCCCGGTCACCCACCGGGTGAAGACATACAACGTCACCAGCAGGAACGCGCCGCCGACGGTCGCCCAGATTCGGTACGCGTTCGACGACGGCGGGCCCTGCTTGTCGAGTTCGGCGATGCCACCGACCGATTCGGTGACGGCGGGCTTCTTGGACAGATCACTCATGTTCGGTTTCCCCTTGGCGATCGTGGAGGCATTCGGCGGAACGCGGCCAACCGATGCGGTAAATATACTTATCGGTATCTGAGATTCCAATAGGTTACTCAGATTCTGTGGCAGACTTTTGCCATGGCTGAGCGCTGGACCCGCGAACGCAGACTTGAGCACACCCGCTCAGTGCTGCTCGATGCCGCCGAAGAGGTATTCGCCGAAAGAGGTTTTGCGCCAGCCACTCTGGACGACATCGCGCGGGCCGCCGGTTACACCAAAGGTGCGATCTACAAGCACTTCGCCACCAAGGAAGACCTGTTCCTGGCGGTGAGTGACCGTTACTGGCGGCGGTATTTCGACAACTTCGCCGAGGTGATGTCGAGCGCGAAGCAGGTCGGTGTCCACGAACGCGACGAGATCGCCACGCGTTGGCGCCAGCTGAGCCAGGACCGCGGCGCCGAGCATGCCGCGTTGGGCCACGAGTTCACGCTCTACCTCCGCAGAAACCCGGACTCACGGGATCGCGTCGCGGCCAAGCGATCCGAGGTGGTCGACGCGCTGGCGACCTTCATCGTCGAGGGCATCGAGAAACTCGGTGGCACATTGTTGATCCCGCCGAGGACCTTTGCGCAGGTGCTTATCGCCACCAGCGATTCGGTGGTGCTGGGCAGCGAGCTCGATGACGTCGACCTCTATCGGCCGATCGTCGACATGTACGTGTCGGCGATCAAGCTGCCATGACTCAGTCCCGCCGACGCTACGGTTCTTGGCGTCATTCGCCGGAATTTGGGCGATAAACCGTAGTCTCGGCGCAGGAGTTGGGCGCGCCCTAGAAGACGCGCACCTGACCTTCGAGCACCGGCACGGTCTCGGGGAGCTTATAGGTCTGAATTCCGTTGCGGAACATCACATTTTCGCGGGCGTGCTCGGGCAGGTGTTTGACCAGCCAGCGCGGATCGTCGTAGGTCCAGTGCGGGTAGTCCGACGAGAACAGCAGGATCTTGTCGCACTCCATCCACTCGAACGCCCGCGACAGCTCGGTCTTGTCCTCCGGATAGTCCAGGGGCTGGGTGGTGAACTTGATGTGGTCCTTGACGTATTCGCTCGGCTTGCGCTTGATGTCCATCCAGCTCTTGCGCGCCTCGTAGATCGCATCCATCCGCCACATCAACGGCAGGATCCAGGTGAACGCATGCTCGACGAACACGATGCGCAGCGTCGGGAACCGGTCGAACACCCCGTCGAAAATCAGGCTCATCACCTGGTTGGCCGCCAACAACGAATACGTGACCATGAAGTCGTGGTTGTAGCTGGGGAATCCGACCGGCGGGATCGGCAGTTCCTCGTACTCGCCGCGGGACAGATGGCAGCTCACCGTGATGTCGTGCCTGGTGGCCGCGGCCCAGATCGGGTCGTACTTCGGATCGCCCCACGACGGCCGCGGCTCCGCCTTGATCAGGATCTGCGCCATGTACGGATGGCCGGCCCACCGTTCGATCTCCTGCGCGCCGAGCTCGGGGGCTTCGACGGCCAGGCAGATCGAGCCGCGCCAGCGTTCGTGCCAGTTGTTGTGGGAATCGAGCCAGTGGTTGGCCTGCCAGTCGTTGAGCGCACAGTTCATCACGTGGTTGGCCTCGGGGATGTGCGCCGAGTACGCCGCGGGCTCGAGGATGGCGATGTCGGCGCCGGCCTCCATGATCAACTGCCGGAAGGCGAGGTCAGGATCACTGCCGGCGAATTCACCGTCGGCCGGGAAGGAATCGGTGCGCATGGCGTAGGCGTGCGCGTAGTCGGGGGCGTCGTAGTAGATGAGATCGCCCACGTCGTGCGAACCGAAATACCGGGTGCGCCACGGCTCGGGCAGGTACTGGCCCAGGTCCCCGCGTCGGGGCACGGGATGCACATCGGAATCGACGCAGCGGACCGCGATGCGTTCGGTGGCCGGAATCCTCGGCGAAGCTGTGACGGTCATGCTCGTCCCCTCAACGTGCGGGTGCGACGGCGATGGACTTGGCCTCGAGGTAACCGTCGAGACCTTCGCGGCCCAGCTCCCGGCCGTACCCGCTGTACTTGACGCCGCCGAACGGTGCGAACGGATCCATTGTGTATCCCTGGTTTACCCCGAAAGTGCCGGTTTGTACACGGTCGGCGATGCTCACGCCGCGATCGGTGTCGGCGGTCCACACCGAGCCGGCCAGGCCGTAGTCGGAGTCGTTGGCGATCGCGACGGCGTCGTCCTCGTCCCGGTAGCCGATCACGGTGAGCACCGGGCCGAAGATCTCCTCGCGGGCGATGCGCATCGAATTGTCGGCGTCGGCGAACAGCGTGGGCCGCACGTACCAGCCGCTGTCGAGTCCGTCGGGCAGGGCGGTCCCGCCGCAGACCAGCCTGGCCCCTTCCCGTTCGCCGAGGTCGATGTAATCGCGCACCCGCTGCTGCTGCCGACGCGACACCAGCGGCCCCAGCTCGGTGGCCGGGTCGGCCGGGTCGCCCACGACGAGAGCGCCCATCCGGGCGGCCAGGGCGTCGACGTAGTCCTGCGCCCGCGCAGCCGGAACCAGGATGCGGGTCAGCGCATTGCAGATCTGGCCGCTGTTGGACAGGCTGGCCGACCGGACGCCGGCGGCGACGGTTTCGGGGTCGGCGTCATCGAGGACGATGGCCGCCGACTTGCCGCCGAGCTCGAGGCTGACCTTGGTCAGGTTGGCCGCGGCCGCCGCTGCGACGGCCCGCCCGGCCGCACTCGAGCCGGTGAACGAGACCTTGTCGACGCCGGGGTGCGAGACCAGGTGACTGCCGACCGCGGCGTCGCCCGGCACGACGGTGACGACGCCGTCAGGCAGGCCGACCTCCTTGAGCATCTCGGCCAAAAGCAGTGCATCCAAGGGAGATTCGGGCGCGGGTTTGAGCACCACCGCGCAGCCGGCCAGCAGCGCGGGGACCAGCTTGGTGACGATGAGGAATTGCGGCATGTTCCACGGGACGACCGCGGCCACGACGCCCACCGGCTGCCTCTTGACCTGGACGTCGGAGCCGAAGAATCCGCGCCGGACCTCATGCCAGGGATAGGTTTCGGCCAGGTCGCAGAAGGCCGACATCATCATCGTCGGCAACCCGACCTGCGCGCGTTGGGCGAAGCTGATCGGTGCGCCGATCTCGGCCGAGATCAGTTGTGCCATCTCGTCGCGTCGCTGCGCGTAGATGCCGGCCAGCCTGCGCACCGCGGCGATGCGCTCGGCGGGCGCCAACCGGGGCCAGGGCCCCCGGTCGATGGCCGCACGAGCGGCGTCGACCGCGGCGTCGACGTCGGCCAGACTGGCGGCCGGTACGCGGGCGATGGGTTGCTCGGTGTGCGGCGAGATGATTTCGATCGTGTCGGCCGGGTCGCCGCTCGGCGACCAGTCGGCTTCGACACCGAGATACTCCCCAAGATGCTGATCCATCCGGACCCTCCCGCCTCAGTCGAAGTAAGAGTATCAACTACTTGTCATTGAGGGAACCGCCGTCTACCGTCGAGCCTGTCGAATCACATCGCAGAGGAGCGGGCATGGCTCGGTTTTCCAAGCCGGCTGAAGGCAGCTGGACCCAGCACTACCCCGAGTTGGGCACCGGGCCGGTGTCCTACGAAGACTCGATCAGCCCGGAGATCTACGAGCTGGAACGCCAGGCGATCTTCAAGCGCGCGTGGTTGAATGTCGGCCGGGTGGAACAACTTTCACGTAAGGGCAGCTATTTCACCCGGGAAATGAAGGCGGCCAACACCTCGATCATCGTGGTGCGCAACAAATCGGGCGAGGTCAAGGCCTTCCATAACGTCTGCCGCCACCGTGGCAACAAACTGGTGTGGGATGACATGCCGTTGGAGGAGACCAGCGGGGTGTGCCGGCAGTTCACCTGCAAGTACCACGCCTGGCGATACGACCTGGACGGTGAGCTGACCTTCGTCCAGCAGGAGGCCGAGTTCTTCGATCTCGACAAGAGTCGCTACGGCCTCGTGCCCGTGCATTGCGAGGTGTGGGAGGGCTTCATCTTCGTCAACTTCGCCAAGACACCCGAGCAGTCCCTGCGCGAATTCCTGGGCCCGATGATCACCGACCTGGCGGGCTATCCGTTCGACAAGATGACGTCACGGTTCACCTATCGCTCTGAGGTGAAAGCGAATTGGAAGCTCTATATGGATGCCTTCCAGGAGTTCTACCACGCACCCATCCTGCATGCGAACCAATCCCCGACCGCCTACTCGAAGGCCGCCGCCGAGGCGGGCTTCGAAGCACCGCACTACCGCATCGAAGGGCCGCACCGCCTGGTCAGCACGTCCGGGGTGCGGGCCTGGGAGATGGCCGACGAGATGCGCAAGCCCATCGAAGACATCTGTCAGAGTGGGCTTTTCGGGCCGTGGGACAAGCCGGACCTGGGCGAGATGCCGGCCGGCCTCAACCCCGCCAAATGCGATCCGTGGGGGCTGGACTCCTTCCAGCTCTTCCCGAACTTCGTCATGCTGTTCTGGGGCCAGGGCTGGTACCTGACGTACCACTACTGGCCGACCTCGTTCAACACCCACCTCTTCGAATGCACGCTGTACTTCCCGCAGCCGCGCACGCCGCGGGAGCGGTTGGCCCAGGAGCTGGCCGCGGTGTCGTTCAAGGAATACGGCCTACAGGACGCCAACACCCTGGAGGCCACCCAGAGCTCGATCGAGACCCGGGTGGTCGACGAGTTCCTGCTGTGCGACCAGGAGATCCTGCTGCGCCACCTGCACAAGGAGACCGCGGCATGGATCGAGGACTACCAGCGCAAGACTGCGGGGGTGTGAACCGATGAGCAAACTACCGGCGGAATTCGCCGATTTCGAACAGTTCTCGGATTGGTGCCTGTCCAGTGAACCGCAGCGCTACGCCAAGCGGCTGGGCTCGACGATGACCGAGATGCAGGCCTTCTACGACGCGATCACCCCGCGCGCGGAGGAAGCCATCAGCTTCTGCGACAAGTTCAGCCTCGACGACATGCCCGAGGATGTGCTCAACCTGATGCACCTGCTGTACTCGATGATCACGGTGTCCTTCCCGGTGGAATGCTGGAAACAACCGCGGGTACCGGACTCCGGCGCGACATCGCTGGACTGCGTCGTCGAGCCCGTGCCGTGACCGGCACCGTCGATCAGCCGACGGTATTGCGCGCCGCCCGGTGGGTGGACGTCGTCGGCGGTCAGGTCCGCTCCCCGGCCGTTGTGGTCGTCGAGGGCAACCGCATCACGGCGGTCAATCCCGGAGGCCCACTGCCGGATTCGGCCACCACCATCGATCTGGGCGATGTCACGCTGCTGCCCGGCCTGATGGACATGGAACTGAACCTGTTGATCGGCGGGCCGGGCAACCCCAATGGGCTGCCCACCCCGATGCACGGGGTGCAGGACGACCCGGCGTACCGGACGCTGCGCGGCGCGGTCAACGCCCGTACCACCCTGGAGGCCGGGTTCACCACCGTGCGCAACCTGGGGTTGATGGTCAAGACCGGCGGCTATCTGCTCGACGTCGCGTTGCAGCGGGCGATCGATCAGGGCTGGCACGTCGGCCCGCGCATCTACCCGGCCGGACACGCGGTCACCCCCTACGGCGGCCACCTGGACCCCACGGTGTTCCAGCGGCTGGCGCCGGGCATCATGCCGCTGTCGGTCGCCGAGGGCATTGCCAACGGTGTCCCCGACGTCATCGCGTGTGTGCGTTACCAGATCCGCCACGGCGCCAAGCTGATCAAGGTGTCGGCCTCCGGCGGCGTGATGTCCCACAGCACCGCACCGGGTGCCCAGCAGTACTCCGATGCCGAGTTCGCCGCGATCGCCGACGAAGCCCACCGCGCCGGGGTGAAAGTCGCCGCCCACGCCGTCGGGGACAGCGCCATCCAGGCCTGCATCCGGGCCGGCATCGACTGCATCGAACACGGATTCCTGGCCAGCGACGAGACGATCCAGATGATGGTCGACCACGGCACGTTCCTGGTGTCAACCACGTATCTCACCGATGCGATGGCCATCGATCGGATCGCGCCGGAGTTGCGCAAGAAGGCGCTCGACGTGTTCCCGCGGGCAAAATCCATGCTGCCCAAGGCTATTGCCGCCGGGGTGCGCGTGGCGTGCGGCACCGATGCGCCGGCGATCCCCCACGGTGAGAATGCCAAGGAGCTGTGTGCGCTCGTCGAACGCGGCATGACCCCGATGCAGGCCCTGCAGGCCGCCACGGTGGTGGCCGCCGACCTGGTCGATGCCGCCGACGAACTGGGTCAACTGACCCCGGGCTATCTGGCCGACGTCATCGCCGTCGTCGGCGATCCCAGCGTGGACATCGCGACCACACTCGACGTCCGGTTCGTGATGAAGGACGGCAGCGTCGTCAAGCACAAGTAGCACTGTGCGCTAGCGTCGAGTTGACGCGCATGTGGCAGGAGACGAGAAGATGGACCTCACCGAGAACACCCTGTGGTGGCTCAAGCAGGCGTTCTATTTCTCGCTCACGGCCGTCAACGAGTCGGTCAAGGATCACGGCGTCAGCACCGCTCAGATCGGTGTCCTGCGGCAGTTGGCCAACCAACCGGGCCTGTCGGGGGCCGAGTTGGCCCGCCGTCTGTTGATCACGCCCCAGGGCGTACAACTCGCGCTCACCGCTCTGGAGAAGCGTGGCCTGGTCGAGCGCAAGCAGGACCCCCAGCACGGCCGCATCCTTCAGGTCTTTCTGACCGACGAGGGTCGGGCGGTGGCCTCGGCGGTGGTCGCCGATGCCGTCGCCGCCCACGACCGGGTGTTCGGGGTGCTCAGTGAGGACGAGCAGGAGCAGTTGAAGGCTCTGCTGCGCCGGGTGATCGAACAAGGTACGGGCCACACGCCGCACGCCGATCACATCGACCCATGACGTCTCCCGGTGGAGGCCGCCAGGCCTATTTGCGGCGTCGGCGGCCGATGCTCACCATCCAGTCGGGAAACGCCAACCCGTGGATGATCCACTGAGTCCGGAAGTACTGGCGCGGAAGCGATGCCGTGTTGTAGGGCAGGTCGTATTTGTCGCACAGTTCCCGTACGCGAACGCTGACCTGCGGGAGGCGGTTGCTCGGCAGGTCGGGGAACAGGTGATGCTCGATCTGGTAGCACAGGTGACCGCCTGAGAACGCCGGCAGCCGGCTCGCGTTGAAGTTTGCCGTCCCGACCATTTGCCGCAGATACCACTCGCCTTTGGTCTCGTCGGTGACCACCGCCGGGTCGAACGTCTCGGTGCCGTCGGGGATGTGCCCGCAGATGATGTTCACGTACACCCACAGGTTCCGGACCACATTCGCGGTGATGTTGGCCGCCAGAGTCCGCCGCCACCGGCGCAGGCTCAGGGCGGGCAGGACCACGTAATCCTTGCTCAGCTGGCGGGCGATCTTGCCGAAGAACTTCCGCTTCTCCACGGCAAGGCCGTCTGGCGTCTCATGCCGCAGACGCTCGGAGTGCAGGCCATGCAGGGCGATGCCCCACTCGAACATCGCGGCCAGCACCAGGTTCCGCACCGGAGTTGCCAAGTGGACCCAGCGCCACGGCTGGTCGGTGGTGACCCGATGCAGGCGGTAGCCGATGTCCTCGTCCATCCCGAGCACATTGCTGTACACATGATGCCGGTAGTTGTGCGAGTACCGCCACTGCGCGGAATGCCCGACCATGTCCCACTCCCAGGTGCTGGAGTGGATCTCGGGATCGTTCATCCAATCCCACTGGCCGTGGGAGATGTTGTGGCCCAGTTCCATGTTCTCGATGGACTTCGCATATGCCAGCGCGCACGTCCCCGCCAACCATCCGGCCTTCGACCGAGTACCGGCGATCATCAGTCTCGCGGCGACATCGAGCGCGCGCTGGAAATGGATCACCCGCCGGATGTAGGCCGCGTCCGGCGCCCCGAGCGACTCCTCGACGTCGCGGCGGATGGCATCGAGTTCATCGGCGATCTTTTCGACGTCGGCGCTGCTGAGATGCAGGTAGGCGGGAACATCGGCGATCGCCATCAAGGTGTCCTCGGGGTGTGTGCGGCAGGTAGAGCGGCACAATCACCGCGAGCGTCGGACCGCAGCCTAGAGCCTCAGAGTTACCGACAGGTAATCGAGCGCGCCGACCAGGCGAAATGGCGGCGCTGGCGGACCGTCCGCGCACCTCCACCAGAGTTGGTCATGCCTCCCCCACGACAGGCGTTATCTACCACTTGAGATTAATGACAAGTACTTGATATTGTTGGCCGCGATGGAGACATCGACGACGACACCCCGCATGGAATCCGCCGACGTGACCGACGCCGACGGGTTCATCCCCGCGCGGATCAAGCAGGTGATCCGGGAGACCTCCGACGCGGTGTCCCTGGTGCTCGATATCCCCGAGCCGATCAGAGACCGGTTCCGTTATGCGGCAGGGCAATTCATCACCATTCGGCCGAGAATCGATGGGGCTGAACACCGCCGGTGCTACTCGATGTCATCGTCGCCGGCCGTCGATCCCGACCTGCGGATCACCGTCAAGCGTGATCGCGACGGCCTGGTCTCCAACTGGATCAACGACACTGTGCGCGTGGGCGACGAACTGCACGTCGCACCCCCCGAAGGCCGCTTCGTACTCACCGCCGGCGCGCGCAACGTCGTCACCTTCGCCGGCGGCAGCGGCATCACCCCGGTGTTCTCGTTGGTGCAGTCGGCACTGGCCGCCACCACCCGCAGCACTCGACTGTTCTACGCCAACCGCAACCTTGACTCCGTCATCTTCCGGGAGGCGTTGGCCGCCCTCGTCGACACCTACAGCGAGCGCCTTGCGGTGCACCATCATCTCGACGATCTGGACGGCGTCGTCTCGCCGCAACACATCGCCGACTTCATCGCCGACGGTAGCCACGCGGAAACCGATTACTACGTCTGCGGGCCCGCCCCGTTCATGGACACCGTCGAAAGGGTCCTCTTCGACTCCGGAATCCCCAAGCAGCAGGTGCATCTGGAGCGCTTCAGCGTGGCCGCCGTCCCCGTGCCAGACCCAGCCGAACCCGCGGTCACCGAAGAGGTGACCATCGAACTCGACCGCAGCACCGTCACCGCGCCATACCGCGCCGGGAACACCCTGTTGCAGACCGCCCGGCTGGCCGGCCTGAAGGCGCCGTCGTCGTGCGAAACCGGTTCGTGCGGAACCTGTATGGCGCAGGTGGTCGAGGGCAGCGCACGCATGCTCAACAACGACGCCCTCGACGACGACGAGGTCGCCGACGGCTGGGTGGTGACCTGTCAGGCGCTACCCACCAGTCGCACAGTGAGAGTGGTCTACGAATGAGGTGGCTGACGTGACGAACAGGGTGGCCGTGGTGACCGGCGGGGCCTCCGGGATGGGTGAGGCGACGTGCCACGAACTAGGGCGCCGCGGCCATGCGGTCGCCGTGCTCGATGTGAACACCGATGAAGCACAACGGGTTACCGAGGATCTACGGTCAGTTGGCGTGACCGCCGTCGCGGTCGGCGCCGACGTCACTGACCGCGCCGCGGTGCAGGACGCGTTCGACAAGGTGCGCAGCGAACTCGGTCCGGTCGGCATTCTGGTGACCAGCGCGGGCCTGTTTGGTTACGCCTCCTTCGCCGACATCACCGAGCAGTCGTGGTCACAGATGATCGAGGTGAACCTGAGCGGCACCTTCCGCTGCTGCCAGGTGGCGCTTCCCGACATGGTCGACGCGGGATGGGGCCGCATCGTGATGATCTCCTCCTCCAGCGCCCAGCGTGGCACCCCGTTCGCGGCGCATTACGCCGCGTCGAAAGGGGCGCTGCTGACCTTGACGAAGTCGCTGGCGCGCGAATACGCCCCGCACGGCATCACGGTGAACAACATCCCGCCGTCGGGAATCGAGACCCCGATGCAGCACCAGTCCCAAGCGGCGGGCTATCTGCCGCCCAATGAGACCATCGCCGCCAACATCCCCCTCGGCAGATTGGGCACCGGAGCGGATATCGCTGCGGCCGTGGGGTTCCTGTGCTCCGAGGAGGCCGGCTTCATCACCGGCCAGACCCTCGGGGTCAACGGCGGCTCCGTGATGTAGCGGTCGTGTAGACCCGGCTCGACAATTGGAAAACCACTAGTCACACGGAGGTTCGCATGGCAACCAAGTGGCCCAAACCGGCCGAGGGATCCTGGACCGAACACTATCCCGACCTGGGCACCGGCCCGATCCCGTTCCGCGACTCCATCTCCGAAGAGTTCTACGCCATGGAACGCGAGGCGATCTTCAAGCGCGCGTGGCTCAACGTCAGCCGGGTCGAGGAGACGCCGGAGGCCGGCAGTTACATCACCCGCCAGATCGAGGCGGCCGATGCCTCGCTGCTGCTGGTCAAAGACCACGACGGCACCATCCTCGCCTTCCACAACCTGTGCCGTCGCCGCGGACACACCGTCGTGCCCGTGGACTTCCGGGCCACCGAATTGCGTAACGCCGGAGACGAATTCGAGTGCCGGCACTGCGGGTGGCGTTACGGACTGGACGGTCGGCTGACCTCGGCGCCCGATGCCGAACGCTTCACCGAATTCAACCTCGCGGACTACGGCCTGGTACCGGTGCACTGCGACGTCTGGGCCGGCTTCGTGTTCGTCAACTTCGACCGGGAACCGCGCCAAAGCCTGCGGGAGTTTCTCGGTCCCATGGTCACCGCGCTCGACGACTATCCCTTCGACAAGCTGACGGAGCGCTACGACTGGGTGGCGCACAACAACAGCAACTGGAAGATCTTCGCCGACGCCTTCCAGGAGTACTACCACGTGCCGTCGCTGCACACCCAGCAGGTGCCGCCGGAGGTCCGAGATCCCAACGCCGGCTTCACCTGTGGCCATTTCCAGCTGGACGGCCCGCACCGGCTCGTCTCCACGGCGGGCACCCGGCGCTGGCTGCTGGCACCCGAGTACATGTACCCGATCGAGCGGGCCACCCAGAGCGGGCTGGTGGGTCCGTGGCGGACCCCCGACCTGGGTGAATTGCCGATGCACGGACTCAACCCCGGCAACATCGAGCCGTGGGGGATCAGCAACTTCCAGATCTTCCCCAACATCGAGATCCTGATCTACGGCGGCTGGTACCTGCTGTACCGGTACTGGCCGACCTCGCACAACACCCACCGGTACGAGGCCTTCACGTATTTCCACCCGGCCCGCACCGTGCGTGAACGCATCGAGCACGAGGTGGCCGCCGTGGTGCTCAAGGAGTTCGCCCTGCAGGATGCCGGCATGCTCGGCGGCACCCAGGCCGCGCTCGAGTACGACGTCATCGACGACTACCCGCTCAACGATCAGGAGATCCTGGTGCGCCATCTGCACAAGACGGCGGTCGACTGGGTCGAGGCGTATCAGCGCGACCTCACCCCGGCGGGAGCCTCACGATGACCTCCCCGCGGTTACCCAGCGCCTTCGCCGAACTGGAGCCGTACGCCGAAACCTGGTGTCTGGCAACCGAGACCGAGCGCTGGGAACGTCGCCTGGCCAGCGCCATGCCGGAGATGCACGAGTTCTATGACGCGTTCTTCCCGCGGCTGGAAGAGGCGATCGAGTACTGCGACAAGTTTCCGCTCGACGACATGCCCGACGACGCGATCAACCTGCTGCACTTGATCTATTCGTTGATCATGGTCGCGATGTCGGTGGAGATCATGCACCAGCCGGCCCCGACCGACTCCGCCGATGCCGTCATGGTCCGCACCGGAGAACCACGGCCATAACCGCCACCGAACACGAAAGGGCACACCGATGAGTGTGTTGACCATCAACAAGCTGACCACGTCCGTGGGCGCCGAGGTTGTCGGCGTCGATCCCGAGCGCCTCGGCGCCGACGACAGCCTGGGCGCGGCCATCCTGGACGCCCTGGAAGACAACGGCGTGCTGGTCTTCCACGACTTGCACCTCGATCCGCAGGCCCAAGTCGCATTGTCGCGGCGCCTCGGCGAGATCGACCACTCCGCCGACGGTCATCACCCAGTGGCGGGCATCTACCCGATCACCCTGGACAAGTCGAAGAACAAGGCGGCCGAGTACCTCAAGGCCACCTTCGACTGGCACATCGACGGCTGCACCCCCATGCACGACGAATGTCCGCAGAAGGCCACGGTGCTCTCGGCGGTGGAGGTGGCCGCCCGCGGCGGGGAAACAGAGTTCGCCAACGCATATGCGGCCTACGAATCCCTGTCCGACGCCGAGCAGGAGCGCTACGCCACGCTGCGGGTGGTGCACTCCCTGGAGGCCTCACAGCGTCGCGTCTACCCCGATCCGACACCCGAGCAACGCGCGCGGTGGGCCGCTCGCCCGACACACGAGAACCCACTGGTGTGGACCCACCGCAGCGGACGAAAGTCCTTGGTACTGGGCGCCTCCGCCGACTACATCGTCGGCATGGACCGCGACGAAGGCCGGGCACTGTTGGCCGAACTCCTCGACCACGCCACCACGCCGGACAAGGTCTACAGCCACAAGTGGTCCGTCGGCGACACCGTCATCTGGGACAACCAGGGGGTGTTGCACCGCGCCGCGCCGTATGAGCCCAACTCACGCCGGCACATGCTGCGCACCACGGTGCTCGGCGACGAGCCGATCCAGTAGTAAAGCTCGCACCGCGAACGTGCGCGTCTGTCGCCCGACACGCCGCGCAACAGCAACCTTCTGCGCACGCTCGCGGGCTGCAGGCTAGCCGCGCCGCAGTGCCGCGCGCGGGCATTCCTCGATCGCACGGGCGGCGAGCTCTTCCAACTCCGGCGGCACCGGATCGAGTTTGACGACGGAGTAGTCGTCCTCGTCGAGCTCGAACAGTTGCGGCGCGAGCTTCTCGCAGATGGCGTTGCCTTCACAGCGATCCAGGTCAACTTCGACGCGCACGGCAGCCTCCACAGGAATTTATCCAAGTCCTAGTTGGAAAAATCCTACGTCAAGAGTTGCCGGATGGACAGGCCATACGGAATCCCGACGCGGCCGGGCTCCGGCGAGCGTGCGCAAACTGCTGACGCTTGACGGCGTGTCCAGGGGCAGACACGCACGCTCGCGGGGCAGGGCTATTGCGGCATCGCGGAGTCGACCACCGTCAGTTCATCGGAAAGCCCTGCCACCCGGCGGATTTCACGGAACTCCTCGAGCATGCCGTCGGTGACCTCATGTGGATCGTCGACGGTGGCCTCGTCGGAGAGCACCGAGATGTTGAGTTGGTCGACGTAGCTCCACACCGTGATGTTCAGCCCGCTGCCGGTGGTGATCGGTCCCACCGAATAGATCTCGGTGACCGTGGCACCACCGACCTTGCCGCGCTCGCGCGGGCCGGGCACATTCGAGATGTTCAGGTTGAGCACCTTGTTCTGGCCGTCCTTGTTGGCCAGCCACTTGAACACCGCTTCCACGGGCGCCGGCGGCATGTAGGCCGCCCACCGGGCGATCAGCTCGGGGCCGATCAGTTGGTGGCTTTCCTTGGCCAGCGCGGCCGTATCGTGCGCACAACGAACCCGCTCGGCGGTGTCGGCGACATCGACGGGCAACGCAACCAACACACCGCTGAACCGGTTGCCCGAGATACGGTCTGGCGAGAAGTCGAAGCTCATCGGCACCGAGGCCAACAGCGGATGGTCGGCGTGACCGTCGTATTTGAGCGACAGTTTGCGCAGCGCCCCTGAGGACATCGCCAGCACCAGGTCGTTGATCGTGACCCCGAGCGCCTTGCCGGTCTCCTTGACATCGGCCAAGGCCAAGGTGGCCGTGGCGAACAGCCGCTTTTCCTCGAGGATGTGGTTCATGAAGCTGGGCGGCGGGGTGAAGGGCCGGGTCAGCTCCGGTGACAGCTTGCGGTGGCTGCGTCGCACCCGCCCGAAGCCCTGGGCGGTGTAGCGGAAGGTGCCGGGAAGCCGGCCGAGCTGGCGCATGTGGTCGGTGAACGCCGAGCGCACGAGTTCGGTCTTCGACGGCGCCGGATCGGCTGCGTAGCAGGCGTCGTCGTGTTTCGGTCCGTCCTGCAGGTCCATGCCGCGGGCCAGCAGGTTCGCCGAGGCGATACCGTCGGCCAGCGCGTGGTGAATCTTGTTGACCACCGCGATCCGATCGTTGGCCAGACCCTCAACGAAGTACATCTCCCACAGCGGCCGGTTGCGGTCCAGCTGGGTGCTGCCGATCTGCCCGATGGCCTCGTCGAGTTCCCGGCGCCCACCGGGCTCGCGCACCCGCCACGGCCGCACGTGGTACTCCAGGTCGACGTCGCAGTTCTCCCGCCACATCGGGTGGTGGAACTTGAACGGGATGTCGACGAGTTGGTAGCAGAACGGTTCGAGCTTGTGCAGGCGTGCGCGGATCACCTCACGGAACTCGTCGATCCCGAACTTACGTCCCCCAAGATCGTCGAGCGCGATGACGGCGATCTTCAATGTGTGCATGTGCACGGTGGGCGTCTCTGTGTACAGCAGAAACGCGTCCCACCCACTCAACCGCTTCACGGTGTCCCTCCCCAGGTGTGGAGGCGTCTATATAACCGCTTTAGTCCGGTCAATCGCCCTGTTTCTGTGAATTTGGTTGAGGAACAACCCAATTGCGGTCGCCATCGCTCCAGTTCGGGCCCCGTCGGTCATGTCGAAGGCGTGCCCGGCACCCGGCAGTTCAATGTAGCCGACCACCGATCGGGACACGGCCTTGAGCCGGTCGACGAAGCTGCGGGCCTGGGCGACCGGGATGACACTGTCCCCGGTGCCGTGGATGACCAGGAACGGCGGAGCGTCGGGGTGAACCTGGGCGATCGGCGAGGCCAGCCGGAAGATCTCGGGGTGCCGGTCGAGCTTGCGGCCCACCACGACTCGTTCCAGGAAGTCGACGAAGCGGATCCGCTCCTCGGTGGAGCGGTCCTCCCAGTCGTAGCGTCCGTAGATACCGACAACGGCGTCGACGGTGGTGTCGGAGCCGTCGGGCAGGTCGCCCTGCAGATCGGGGTGGTTGGGGGTGAGGCCGGCCAGCGCGGCGAGGTGGCCGCCGGCCGAGCAGCCCGCGACGGCGACGAAGTTGCGGTCGCCACCGAACTTGTCGACATTGGCCCGTGCCCACGCGATCGCCGCCTTGACGTCGGTGAGATGCCGCGGCCAGCGGTGATGCGGGGCCACCCGGTAGTCGATGGACAGGCACACCCACCCCTGTCGCGCCAGATGCGACAACAAGGCATACCCCTGCAAGACCCGGCCACCGTGCACCCAGGCGCCACCCGGCACGAACAGCAGCACGGGCGCCGGTTCGGCGGGCAGGTCCCGGGGCCGCCAGACATCGAGAAGCTGCGACGGGTCGTCGCCGTAGCGCACCGAGGTGCGGTACACGTCGCGACGGTACTCACGGGTCCGCCACAGCGGCGGCATGTTGTCCGGCGCCGGCCAGTCGACGGCCAGGTCAGCCGCGGACACCACGGCACGCATGGCCTCTTGCACCACGGCATTGGTCTGCTCGCGCTCGGACTTGCGAATTCCGGCGGCACCGGGGGCCAGCCAGGACTTCGCCGAGGCGGTGACGAACTCGGGCAGGTTACGGAAGCCCCACACACCCATCGCGGCCATGGCTCCGAACGGTTCCAGGTGCTTGCCGACGACCGGCAGCGAAGCTGATGCCACGCTCAGCGCCAGCATATGGTCCGCGGGCTTGGCCGTCAGCAACCATCGCGCCCGATCGGCGAGAGTCGGTGCGGGGTACCGGGTATCCGGTCGTGCCGTCATTTCGCGAGCCTACCCCGCCGGGGTTGGACTCAGGTGACAACTTCGCCGAGTTGTTCACTAGCCGTCGTGTTGTGACCTGGATCACGTCGACGTCGGCACCCGCCGCCGTTAGCTTCGCTGACCATGACCCATTCTGCGCTGGCCATCACCGAAGAGCACCAGGACCTCGCCGAGTCGGCGCTCGGACAGTTGAACCGGCTCGACAGCCGGGCCGCCGCGCGCGCCACACTGGAGACCCCCGGCCGCTACCCCGCCGACATCTGGGCGGCCGGCGCCGCACTCGGTTGGAACGGCCTGGCCATTGCCGAGGAGTACGGCGGCTCCGGGTTCGGCCTGCCCGAGCTGGCCGTGGTGGCCGAGGTCGCCGGCCGAGAACTGTGCCCCGGACCGTTTCTGCCGACAGTATCGGCTGCCGTGGTCATCGACCATTTCGCGCCGGATCCCGTTCGCGCCGAACTCCTTCCGGGGCTGGCCGACGGGGCGACCGTGGCCGCGCTCGGCCTGGCCGGCTCGGTGAGCATCGGCGACGACGGCCGACTCGGCGGGCAGGCGCGCGCCGTGCTCGGGGCGCCCGACGCGCAGGTTCTCGTGCTCGCCGCCGGAGACGACGTCGTCATCCTGGACGCCACCGCCGACGGGATCACCGTCACCGCCGAGGACTCCCTGGACACCACCCGCAGCATCGGCTCCGTCGACCTGCGCGCGGTGGCCGTCGACGAGAGCCGGATCCTGCGCGGCGCCGCCCGCGGAGCCCGCACGGTGTTCCGCATCCTCGGTTCGGCAGAAGCCGTCGGAGTCTCCTGGGCCGCACTGGACATGGCCGTCGACTACGCCAAGGTGCGCGAGCAGTTCGGCCGCACCATCGGCACGTTCCAAGCGGTCAAGCACCACGCCGCCAACATGCTCGTCGACGCCGAGCAAACCACCGCCGCAGTCTGGGATGCCGCCCGCGCCGACGACCTCGACGGAGCCTGGTTCGCCGCCGCGGTGGCCGCCGCGCACGCCATCCGGGCGCAGATCTTCTGCACGCAGAACAATGTTCAACTGCACGGTGGCATCGCGTTCACCTGGGAACACGACGCGCATCTCTACCTGCGTCGGGCCCGGACGCTGGCCGCGGTGCTCGGTGACGGCGCCGATCCGCTGATCGACGTGGTCGAGGGGCAACGCACCGGGCAGGCCCACGGGGCGTCCTTCGCCCTGCCGGACGAGGCCGAGCAGTACCGCCAGGACGCACAGGCGGCGGCGTCGGCCGTGAAGGAACTGCCCGAGGACAAGCGCCGCGACTACCTGGTGGACTCCGGTTACCTGGTGCCGCACTGGCCCAAGCCGTACGGACGCGCCGCAAATGTGTTGGAGCAGTTGGTGATCGAAGAGGAGTTCGCCGACATCGAGCGCGCGGACATGGGGATCACCGGCTGGGTGACGCTGACCATCGCCCAGGCCGGCACCGACGATCAGCGCGAGCGCTGGGTGGAGCCCGTGCTCCGCGGTGAGGTGATGTGGTGCCAGCTGTTCTCCGAGCCGGGCGCCGGTTCGGATGCGGCCGCGGTGCGCACCGCCGCCAAGAAAGTCGACGGCGGCTGGCGGGTGACCGGCCAGAAGGTCTGGACCAGCCTGGCGCAGCACTGCCAGTGGGGGCTGGCCACCGTGCGCACCGACCCCGAGGCGCCCAAGCACGCCGGTGTCACGATGATGGCGATCGACATGAAAGCCCCTGGAGTCACCGTCAATCCGTTGCGGGGCCTGACCGGTGACGCCCACTTCAACGAGGTGTTCTTCGACGACGTGTTCGTTCCGGACGCCGATGTCGTGGGCGACGTGAACAAGGGCTGGCTGGTGGCCCGCGCCACTCTCGGCAACGAGCGCATCTCGATCGGCGGCGGCTCGGCCGCCCCGACCGGATTCGACGCCGACGAGCTCGTGGCCCTGATCGACACGGATTCCGACGGCGCCCGCTATGTCCGCCGGGCCGGCGAGGTGATCGCCGTCGGCCACACATTGCGGCTGCTGAACCTGCGCCGGGTCAGCCGGGCCATCGCGGGCACCGAACCCGGGCCCGAGGGCAACGTCACCAAGCTGCTGGTGGCCGAGCACTCCCAGCATCTGACCGAACTGGGCATGGATCTGGTCGGCTCGGCCGGGGTGACCGGGCAGACGCCGAAGCTGACCCGCGCCTACCTGGGCAACCGGGCGATGACGATCGCGGGCGGCACGTCGGAGATCACCCGGAACACGATCGCCGAGCGCATCCTGGGCCTGCCCCGCGACCCGCTGCTGAAGTAGATTCGCCGCTTTCCACGTCAGGGCTGTGCGCGGGCCGGATCGACGACCCTGACGTGGAAACCGACGTCGACAGATTCCGGGCACGGTAGAAAAGACAGCGTGACGTCCAGCACCGGTTTCCATCCCGACCTTGCACGCATCGCCCGCTTCCTCCCACGCGGAATGGTGAACCGGCGCTCGCTGCCGCTGTTTCAGCGGCTGACCAGCCTGCAGAACCGGCAGACACCGAGAGACGTCGAGGTGCTCACCTTGAGCTCGGGTGTCGGGGTCCGGCTGTTCCGGCCCGAGGGCGTCACCACCCCGGCACCGGCGCTGTTGTGGATCCATGGTGGCGGGTACGTACTGGGCAGCCCCGCCCAGGACGACGCGCTCTGCCGACGGTTTGCCCGGGAGCTCGGGGCCACCGTGGCCGCGGTCAAATACCGGCTGGCCCCGCAGAACCCCTACCCGGCCGGCCTCGAGGATTGCTATGACGCCCTGAAATGGTTGTCGCGGCTGCCCGCGGTCGACGCCGCACGGGTTGCAGTGGCCGGGGCCAGCGCCGGTGGCGGCCTGGCCGCCGCCCTGGCCCTGCTGGCCCGCGATCGCGGTGAGGTTCCCCTCGCGGCGCAGATCCTGGTCTACCCGATGCTCGACGACCGGTCGGTGGGCCCGGAGCTGGAGAATCCCGGTCACCGGTTGTGGACCCAGGGCAGCAACAAGTTCGGCTGGTCTGCCTACCTCGGTAAGGCGGACCCGGCCGTGGCCGTGCCCGGGCGCCGCACCGATCTCGCCGGGCTGCCACCGACGTGGATCGGCGTCGGCACGCTGGACCTGTTCCACGACGAAGACTTGGCCTACGCCGAACGTCTGCGCGCCGCCGGGGTCGAGGTTCACGTCGAAGAGGTGCACGGGGCGTTCCACGGATTCGACCAGATCGCCGCGAAAACTGCTGTGGCCCAGTCCTTCCTGGCCAGCCAATGCGACTACCTACGTGCGACTTTCGGCTGATTCACGTTGGTGACGTAGGTACCGACAAGCCATAAACTGATGCGTGATGCGTGATGTACCATGGCGAAATGCGGACGACAGTCGACATCGACGAGCGCGTCCTCGCTGCTGCCAAAGGAATGGCCCGCGCTCGTGGAATGACCCTGGGCCAGGCGATTTCGGAGCTCGCGATGGCCGGCTACGAAGCTCAGCACGCGACTGCCGAGCTTGAGGATCCGGATTTTCCGGTCCTCCCAGCGGTCGAAGGCCACCTGATCACCGATGAAATGGTTGAGAAGGCTTTAGCCGAGGATGCCTGAGGAGCCAGAGCCCACGTTCACCATGCCCGACGTGAACGTGCTCGTCGCCCTGACCAACGCCACCCACCAGCATCACCGTCAGGCGCACGCGTGGCTGGCAACCTGCCCGCGTTTCGCCACGACACCGATTACCGAGAACGGCTTGGTGCGCCTGCTGCTCAACCCGGCAGTGGTGGGTCAACAGATATCGACAGCGCAGGTCCTCGCAGTGCTCACCAAATTGCGGGCCCACAACCGCGCGGTGTTCATTGCCGACAGTTCCAGTCTGGCCAGCGCCTCGATCGACACCATCGGTTTCTCCGGACACAAGCAAGCGACAGACTTTCATCTGGTCAATCTGGTCGCATCCGAGGGCGGTCAACTGGTCACCTTCGACCGGCGCATGACTGCGGCGTTGACACCGCGAGACCAGCGTTTCGTCCGGGTGCTCTGAAAGTGCCGGCCGGCGCGTACCTACGCGCCGCGTTCAGCTGATTCACGTTGGTGACGTAGGTACCGGCAGGCCCGCTCCAACAGGCAGCGATCGGCGGCCGACAGCGTCCTGACCCGCGGGACCAATCTGGTGACGATCCGGGCGAACCGGACGCACAGCTGTTCGGCGGTCATACCGAACTCTAGCCAGACATCGTCCTCGCGTGGACCCCCGTAGGGAGCCCACGCGAGGACGAACTTCAGCAGGAGACGTTCGAAAGTGTCCATCTACCAGCGTTGTCCGTTGACTCAGTCTCGAACGACGGTGTCCTCGAACACGATCCGGCCGATCAGTTCGTAACGGCGCGGGTCACGCAGCTTGAAGTACGTGGCCATACCCGCGCCCAGGATGAAGATGCCCACCACGATCCACGGCGTGAGCTTGAACAGCAGGGTGCCCGACGCCGTGCCTGCCGCCGCATCCTTGTGCTCCCACAGCAGGTACACGACGTAGAGCATGCCGATTCCGCCGAGGCCCGGGGCGATCAGGGTCTTGAACCAGTGCTTGGAGACCGGGTGGTTCTTGCGGATGTGGAAGTAGCTGATGACCGAGAAGGCGCACAGCGACTGCACGATCAGGATCGCCATGGTGCCGAGGATGGCCAGCAGCGTGTACATGTGCACGTACGGATCCATCCCGGCGAACAGGAAGGCCAGGATGATCACCAACGCGATCCCGCTCTGCACGAACGAGGCGATGTGCGGTGAGCCGTGCGTGGGATGTGTTGCGCCCAAGGTCTTCTGCAAGTTCTTGGACAGTCCCTCACGACCGAGGGCGTACAGGTAGCGCGAGGCGCAGTTGTGGAACGCCATACCGCAGGCGAAGGATCCGGTGACCAGCAGGATGTTGAACACCGTGATCGCCCACTCGCCGTAGGTGTCACGCACCGGCCCGAAGAAAATCTCCGAGGACGTCGCGGAATCCTGCGCGAGTTCCACCGCGTGCTGCGGGCCGGTGCCGGCGATCGCCATCCAGGACACGAACACGTAGAACACACCGACGCCGACGACACTGAGCATGGTGGCCCGGGGGATGATCTTCTTTGGGTTACGCGACTCCTCGCCGTACATGGCGGTCGATTCGAAGCCGACCCAGGACCAGAAGGCGAAGAACAGACCCAAACCGGCACTGGCACCGGCAATTCCGGCTGCCGGAGAGAACGCCCCGATGGGATTGATGGTCTCGGCGACGGCGAATCCGTCCGGACCGCCACCCTGGAACAGCACTGCCACCGCACCGAGCGCCAACATGACGATCTCGGTCACCAGGAACACCCCGAGCACCTTGGCGGTGAGGTTCACGTCGAAGTAGGTCAGCACCGCGTTGGTGACCAGCATCAGCAGCGCCGGGATGATCCAGTGGATGTGGATGCCCAGCTGGGATTGCATGAAGTTCTGGAAGAAGAACGAGAAGATCCCGATCAACGAGGCCTCGAACACCACATAGGCCATGGTGATCAATCCGCCGCTGGCCATGCCGACGATACGGCCGAGTCCGTGGGAGATATAGCCGTAGAACGCACCGGTGGTGGTGATGTGCTTGGCCATGGTCGCGTAGCCGACGGCGAAGAGGCCGAGGACTACGGTTGCGACGATGTAGCCGGCCGGCGCATGTGAACCATTTCCGAATCCGACAGCGATCGGGACGTTGCCGACCATTGCCGTGATCGGGGCGGCGGTCGCCACCGCCATGAAGATGACGCCGACGGTGCCGACGGCGTTGCGTTTCAGTCTCTGGACGTCATGAGCTGCAGTTTCGCTCCCAGCGACAGCTTGATCGGTCATCTAGTGGAATACCTTCCAGGTTACAGTGGACGCCCGTTGTGGCCTGCACCACATAACGAACCTTACGCATATTGGCATGACCAAAAGGCGTTCGCAAGCGTTTCCTGCAACCATTGACACAAATGGTCGCAACCGTTTACGGTGAGGGCCATCACAGCTACCGGATAGCTGAAGAGGGAGCCGCATGTACGACTACGGCACGTTCACGTTCGATTCCAAAGCCGAAGTGCTGGAACGAGCCAAGACGTTCTGGAATCCAGACAAGACACAGTTCTGGACCGACACGGGTGTCGATCTGGTGATCGACCGCCGCGAGGGATATTTCCTGTGGGATATGGGCGGACGCCGCCTGATCGATATGCATCTCAACGGGGGAACCTACAACCTCGGCCACCGCAATCCCGAAGTGATGCAGGCGATCACCGAAGGCATGACGCACTTCGACGTCGGCAACCACCACTTCCCGTCGGTGGCCCGCACCGCGCTGGCACAGCGCCTGGTCGAGACCGCGCCGGCGTCGATCAAGAAGGTGGCCTACGGGTCCGGCGGCGGCGAGGCGATCGACATCGCCCTCAAGAGCGCCCGGCACGCCACCAAGCGGCGCAAGATCGTCTCGATCGTCAAGGCCTACCACGGGCACACCGGTCTGGCGGTGGCCACCGGCGACGATCGGTTCGCCAAGTTCTTCCTGGCCGATCAGCCCGATGAGTTCCTGCAGGTGCCGTTCAACGACATCGAGGCGATGGAACGCGTGCTGGCCGGCGGCGACGTCGCGGCGGTGATCATGGAGACCATTCCGGCCACCTACGGATTCCCGCTTCCCGCACCGGGTTACCTCGAAGCGGTCAAGGCGGCCACCGAAAAACACGGCACGCTCTACATCGCCGACGAGGTCCAGACCGGGCTGATGCGTACCGGCGAGCTGTGGGGCATCACCAAGCACGGCATCGAGCCCGACATCCTGGTGACCGGCAAGGGCCTGTCCGGCGGTATGTACCCAATCACCGCGGCCCTGCTCAGTGATCGCGCCGCGAAGTGGCTCGATGAGGACGGCTTCGGCCACATCTCCACCTTCGGTGGCGCCGAACTGGGTTGTGTCGCAGCGCTGAAGACGCTGGAGATCTCCACCCGGCCCGAGGTGCGCTCGATGGTGCACTACATCGCCGACATCTTCGACCACGGGCTACAGCGCATCCAAGCCGACCATCCGGACTGGTTCGTCGGCATCCGGCAGAACGGTGTGGTGATCGGACTGGAGTTCGATCACCCCGAGGGCGCCAAGTTCGTGATGCGCGAGCTCTATGACAACGGGGTGTGGGCGATCTTCTCCACGCTGGATCCCCGTGTGCTGCAGTTCAAGCCGGGCCTGTTGCTCTCGCGCGAGCTGTGTGAAGACGTGCTGGACCGCCTCGCCGTTGCGGTGGCCCGGGCCGAGTCCGTCGTGAGAGGACGTAAAGCATCATGACCAGTACCGCACAAGCCGGGCACATGCTGGAGCGGGCCCGCTGGGCCGCTGCGGCATACGCCGACTACGACGCCGCTGCGGTGACCAACATCGTCAACGCGGTGGCCGACGCCGCCTACGCGGCGGCCGAACGGTTCGCCACCGAGGCCGTCGTCGAGACGGGTATGGGTGTGGCCGCCGACAAGGTGACCAAGAACCGGGCCTGCTCCCGCGGCATCGTCGACTACTACGCGGGTGAGGACTACGTGTCGCCCCGCGTCGACACCGCACGCAAGATCGTCGAGCTACCCCGGCCCGCCGGAGTGGTTCTCGCGCTCACCCCCACCACCAATCCCGTTGCCACGGTGTACTTCAAGACCATCCTGGCCCTGATGACCCGCAACGCCGTCGTCATCGCCCCACACCCGCGGGCCAAGCGGTGCTCGGCCGACGCGGCCCGGCTCCTGGCCGAGGCGGCCGTCGCCGCCGGTGCACCCGACGGCATCGTGCAGGTGATCGACGAACCATCGATCCCCCTCGTCCAGGCCCTGATGGCCGACGAGCGCACCGATGTCATCGTCGCCACCGGCGGCACCGGCGTCGTGCGGGCGGCGTACTCGTCGGGTAACCCGGCACTGGGCGTCGGGCCGGGCAACGTCCCGGTGTTCGTCGAGGCCAGCGCCGATCTCAATGCGGCGGCCAAGCGGATCGTGGACAGCAAGGCGTTCGACAACTCGGTGCTGTGTACCAACGAATCCGTGCTGATCGCCGAGGACGCGATCGCCGAGCGGCTCGGCGGGGCACTGACCCGCGCCGGGGCACACATCCTCGACGAGGACAGCGCACGGCGGCTGCGGGCCTACATGTTTGCCGACGGCCACCTCAACACCGAGGTCGTGGGCCGCGACGCCGCCTGGATCGCCGGGCAGGCCGGGCTGCGGGTGACCCCCAAGACCCGGGTGCTCATCGCGCCGTTCGGTGACGTGATCGCCGAGGAGATGCTGGCCCACGAAAAGCTGTCCCCGGTGCTGGGCATGACCACCGCGGCCGACGCCGCCCGCGGTATCCGCGCGGCCCGGGCCGTCGTCCGGATCGGCGGGGCCGGCCACTCGGCCGCCATCCACAGCGAGAACGCCTCGGTGATCACCGATTTCGCTGCGCAGGTACCCGTGCTGCGGGTGTCGGTCAACGTCGGCAACAGCACCGGCAGTTCAGGGCTGGACACCAACCTGGCGCCGTCGATGACCATCGGCACCGGTTTCGTCGGGCGCAGCTCGATCGGTGAGAACCTGCAACCGCAGAACCTGATCAACTGGGCCCGCATCGCCTACAACAGCGATTCGGCGGTGCCGATGGGCAATTTCGCGGGCATCGACCCGTGGCACGCGCCCGCCGGTCCCGTGCCGGAGTATCCGCGCGCATCCAACGACCGCAACGGCGTCGCGGTGCCACCGCGCCGCTCCTATGCCGCGACAGGCCGGTCGAACGACCCGGGGCTGGACGCGTTGCGGGCCGAGCTGCGCGCGCTGGTCGTCGAAGAACTCGCACAACTGATCAAGAGGTAGGGCTGTGGCCGAACTGCGTTCCTTTATCTTCATCGACCGGCTGCAACCGCAGACGATGTCGTATCTGGGCACCTGGATCAAAGGTGCCCTGCCCCGGGCCAACCAGGCAGCCCAGATCATCGAGGTGGCCCCCGGCCTCGACATCGAGGGGGTCACCGACGTGGCGCTCAAGCATGCCGAGGTCAAGGCCGGAATCCTCGTGGTCGAGCGGCAATTCGGGTACCTGGAGTTCCACGGTGAGACCGGTGCGGTGAAGGCCGCGGCCGACGCCGCGCTCGATGAGCTCGGCGGTGACACCGGCAACGCGAAACGACCGGAAGTGCTGGCCTCGCGGATCATCTCCAGCGTCGACCACCAACACGCATTCCTGATCAACCGCAACAAGATCGGCTCGATGGTGCTGCCCGGGGAATCGCTGTTCGTCCTCGAGGTTCAGCCGGCGTCCTACGCGATCCTGGCCACCAACGAGGCCGAGAAAGCCGCCGACATCAAGGTGATCGACTTCCGGATGATCGGCGCCACCGGCCGCGTGTACCTGTCCGGTACCGAGGCCGACATCCGCACCGCGGCCGAGGCGGCCCAAGACGCACTGGCCAGGGCCACTGCATGAACGTCAGCAGAGACGACCTACGTGCCTTGGTGCGCGAAGTGGTTCGCGAAGCGGTAGCGGGCCTGTCGGCGGGGCCGGCATCCAAGACCCCGGGGCCGGTGGCTGTCCCCCCCCCCCCCGCCCCGGCCCCCCCACCAGCCGGCTTGGCCTGGCACTTAAACACAAC
>NZ_MBEJ01000017.1 GCF_001953975.1 Mycobacterium sp. NS-7484 | reverse complement strand
TCGCCCTTGCGGACAGCTTCATTCGCGCTCTTGGTGACCGCCTCACCGGTGGCCTTACCGGCTTGCTCGGCGGCGCGGGTGTCGACCTTCGGCTCGACCTTGACCTGAGTGGTCTGCTTCTCGACGGTCTCCCGGGTCTGCTTGGCGGCCTGCTCAACGGCGCGCTGGTCGACCTTCGGCGCGATCTCAACGTTGACGACCTTGCCGTCGATCTGCTTCTCGATCTCCTCGGTCACGCCACGGAGCGACGGAATGATCTGCAGGACAGCGGTGCCGATGGTCGTCAAAGCCTCACCTCCACAACGAGATTCATGATTGCTTGCGGGCCGATCGATCGCGTTTGCGCCGCAGGTACTCCTCTTTGAGTGCCCGCTTGCGCTCGCTCTTGGCTTCGGCGGTCATCCTGGCCCGAACCGGATGGTCGAAATCATCAGGCAACGAACCCTTCTCGGAATTCGCCTGAACCGTCACCGTCCAGAGATCGGCCAGCAGGTCGACCGCTGCCCACCCCGGGCCGTAGATCGATCGCACCAGCGCCGACTCTGGCGGCAACTGCCGAACCAGAACACCCAACCGCCGCAACGACAACGCGCCGCGCGAGAAGTCGCACAGGCCCGCCAGGCCGAAGCCGGCGACGGGTTCGTGACCATCGAGCACTGCGGACTGAAGCTGCGAATCCCGGTCGGCGACAACGTCCCCCTGGACCTGATGGAGCAGATCGACGCGCCGCAGCCGGAATCTCCGACCGAGGCCGATGACCGGCGGCGGGATATCGCGTTGACGCGGGCGCTGCTCGGTCCGGAGCAGTGGGAAGCGTTCAAGGCCACTCAGCCGACCTGGCGTGAATACCGCGAGCTGGGCACCAAGATCAGCGAGGTCTCGGGAAACTAGTCGGCCTCTTTCGCCTGCTCGCTGAGCATGGCGATGCGATAGAGGCAGATCTGCAGCGGTACTACCACCTGGACCTGTGCG
>NZ_MBEJ01000016.1 GCF_001953975.1 Mycobacterium sp. NS-7484 | reverse complement strand
GCATGTTCGGACCCCTATCAGGGGAGGTCAACGGTCATAAATCAGCGATTCTGTACACACATTTTGGCCATTAACCCCGCGTCGACTTCATGAAGACGGTGACAGTGGGTCAGCTGCAGCCAGAACTCGACATACGTTCTGGCCGACGTCGAGACGGGGACGACGTACTGCAATCACGCGGCACAGCCATGTCATCGGTCACATCGTCCCGCCGAATGAGGCCCCCGTTTTCGCGCCGCCGAAAAAATCCGGTGCCGCACACACGCAATTGCTCGAACGGGTTGAGCTGACGTCCGCGGCAACGACGTCACTCATGCGGGCGGTTCTTCTTGTCGTGTCCCTTGCCGTGGCCGCGCCCCTTGCCGTTGCCGTGATCCCCAGCGTCCTCGGGCATGGTCGGTAGCACGGTCGGGATGCTCGTGGCCACCGGCACGGTCGGCTCAACAGGCTCAACAGGCGCGACAGGCGCCGCTGGCGCGACCGACGGAGTCCCCGGAGTGACGGGTGCCCGCTGAGGTGGCGGGTCGGCGATGAGCAGAACGGCACCGAGGATGACGGCAGCCATGACCGCGAGGGTCCCGAGCGCAAGGCGCAGCCTGGAGCGACGAGGCGGCAGCGGCGTGGGTAACACCAGGGTGGCGGGCCGCGGAGGCGAGGCCCCTGAAAGCGCAGCCCGCATGGAAGCGGCATCGGGGAAGCGATAGGCCGGGTCCCGGGACATCGCGGATTCCAGCACGTGGGCCAGCGCCGGATCGACATCCGGGCGCACCATCAGCAGCGGCATCGCCGCCTCGTCGACAACCGCACGCATCGTGGCGATCGGATTCCCCCGGTCAAAGGGTCGCCGCCCGGTCAGCGCCTCGTAGCCGAGCACTCCGAGCGCATACAGGTCGTCGGACACCGACGCCGGTTGGCCGGTGATCCGTTGCGGGCTCAGGTAATCCGGGGTGCCGAACACGATGCCGGCCTGGGTGTGGGCCGCGCCGACGGTCTTGGCGAGGCCGAAGTCGGAAAGCTTGGCGTTGCCGGTGGCAGAGATCAGGACGTTGCCCGGCTTGATGTCGCGATGCAGGATGCCGGCGCCGTGCGCGGCGGTCAACGCACCGAGCAGGTCGGCGAGCACCCAGCGCACCCGGTCACTCGTCAGCGGCCCGGCCGCGATCTCGTCGGCCAGGGTCGGCCCGGGCAACCGCTCCATCACGAGGAACGGGGTGCCGTGATGCTCCCCGGTGTCGTGCACGACGACGATGTTGGGGTGGTTCAGCGCCGCGGCGGCGCGAGCCTCGTCTTCGAACCGGCGCCGCATCACCACATCGGCGGCCAGGCCCGGTTGGAGCAGTTTGATCGCCACCGGCCGCGACAGCCTGGTATCCCAGCCATCGCGCACCTCGGCCATGCCGCCGCGACCGAGAACGCCGCGTAATTCGTAGCGGTTGGCGAGGAGGTGATCGGCGCTCCCCATAGGGCGACTATCGCACACGCCTGCGTGTGAGCCGGGTTACCGCCGCTCGATCAGTCACCGGATTCCGGCGCCGACCAATGGACGACCTTCATCGCCGTCATCTCGTCGAGCAGTTCGGGGCCGAAACCGAAGCCGGATCCGCTGGCCCGTCGCGGCTCGGCTGCACCGCCGGGCGCGCCGCCGAAGACATTGTTGATCTTCACGGTGCCGACCGGCAGGGCCCGCCAGGCTTCTTGAGCGTGGCTCATGTCGTTGGTGAGCACGGTGGCGGCCAGGCCGTACCGGTCGTCGGCGGCTTCGGTCAATGCGGTGGCGAAGTCGGGCACCGCGCGTACCGGGGCGATCGGGCCGAACGTCTCCTCGCTCATCACGAGCATCTGTGGGGTGCATTCGGTCAACACCGTGGGCGGATAGAAACTGCCGGGCCCCTGCCTGGGCTCACCGCCGGCGCGCACCTGTGCGCCGCGATCGACCGCGTCGGTGACCTGGGCGTGGACTTGTTGGCAGTGCCGTTCGTCGACGAGGGGGCCGATCTTCTCGGCCCACTCCCCCGCCTGCGCGACGAGCGCCTCGATGAACGGCTCGGCCAGTGATTGGACGACGAAGATGCGCTCCACCGAGACGCAGATCTGCCCGGCGTTGGCGAAGGCTCCGAGCGCGGCCTGCTCGGCCGCCCACTGTGGGTCGACGTCGGCGTCGACGATCAACGCGTCGTTGCCGCCGTTTTCCAGCAGGGCCTTGGCCCCGCGCTGCGCGCAGGCCAGTGTGATCTGCCGGCCGGTCGCGCTGCTGCCGACGTGCGCGACGACGTCGACCTGCGGCGAGGCCGCCAGCTGGGCGCCGACCTCACCGTCCCCGTCGACGATCTCCAGCACACCGTCGGGCAGTTGAGTCGCCAGTAACTCGGCGAACCGCCGGCCGGTCTGCGGGCAACGCTCACTTGGCTTGTGCACCACGGTATTTCCCGTCACCAAGGCCGCGCCGAGCAGACCGGCAGCCACTGCCACCGGATCGTTCCACGGCGTCAGCACCGCCACGACGCCACGCGGCTGGGGAACCATCAGGTCGGTGGCCGACCAACCGCCCTGCAGGGTCGAACCGCGGTGCAGCGGGCCGAGTTCGGCGTACTGCCGCAGCGTGCCCACCCCGGCCTGTACGCCACCGAGGGAATCGGCAGCGGTCTTGCCGGTCTCACGTTCGTTGAGCGTGGCGAGTTCGTCGGCCGCCGCCCGAACCACCTCGGCGGCGGTGGCCACCGCGGCGGCCCGGTCCGCCGGCGCTGTCCTGGCCCATTCCGAGCGGGCTTTCGCGGCACGGCTGACCGCCCGGTCGACGGCGGCGGGCTCGGTGACGGAAACGCGGCTCACGACCTCGCCGGTGTGTGGATCGCGGACGGTGATGCGGTCGCTCGATGTCCTCAATGTCCTCAATGTCGAAGTCACGGTCTGGGGCGTACCCTTTGGCAGCGGTTCCAATCCCACCCGATCCGCCCAACCAAGCGGTTGATAGCGTCGCCGGATGGCCGCGTTGAGCTGGATCGCCCAACTGTTGCAGTTTGACCGCGACGGCGACGACTTCTGTATCCGCGAACCGCGTCGGGGCGCGGTCGAGCGGCTGTTCGGCGGCCTGATCGCGGCGCAGTCGCTGGCCGCGGCCGGCGCCACCATCGACGACGGCAAGTTGCCCCAGTCGCTGCACACCTACTTCGTCCGCGGCGGGCGCTACGACGCCGACGTCGAGTTCCACGTCGACCGCACCCGCGACGGACGCGCGTTCGCCACCCGCCATGTGACCGCCAGCCAGGACGGGGCGGTCATCCTGGAGATGATGGTCTCGTTCCATCAACCCGAGCCCGGGTTGGATTGGTATCCCGATGCTCCGCCCACCCTGGAGCTGGACGCGGCCGTCCCCAAATCCGAGGTGATGGATTTCGGTGACAAGTTCGACCTGCGCACCATGCCCGCCGACGACTCCGAATTCGCGGTCTCCCCGTTCTGGATCCGCACCCAGCAGGAGATCGAAGACGACCCGCTGATCCGGGCCTGCACTCTGACCTTTCTGTCCGACCTCGGGCCGGTGCCCTCGGCGCTGCCGCCGACCGTCACCCTGCGGGCCGATCTCGGATTCGCCGCCAGCCTGGATCACTCGATCTGGTTTCACCGACCGTTTCGGCCGCATCACTGGCACCGCTACGAATTGCGGCCGGCCAACCACAACGATTCCCGCGGGCTGGCCCGCGGCTCGCTCTACGACGAGGCGGGCACGCTGATCGCCAGTGTCAACCAGGAAGCGCTCTGGCGAATCGCCCAGGATTAGCCCGCACGTTTGCAACACCGTCACGGCGGGCAGTCGGTGGCAATGAAGATCTCCGATGTCGCAGCCTGGCCAGTCGAGTTCGGCGCCGCGGTGCGGCACCGGCGCCTGTTCCACCCGACCGGTGTCCTGGCACGGGGCTCGCTCAACCGGACCGCGCCCGACGGCAGAGGCCTGCCGCTGTATTCGTGCGACGTCATCGGGCGGCTGTCGAAAGGAGTGGGGACACCGGATTCGGTGCCCGACATCGTCGGCCTGGCCTGGCGCATGCCACCGCAGCTGACGGGCACACCGTGGGATGTGCTGCTGGCTTCCACGTTGGGCGGCAATCGTTTCCTGCTGTGGCCCGCCAACTCCTGGTCGGGCATCACGTTCTCCAGCGTGATGCCGCTGCGGTACGAGGGCAAGGTGTGGTGGCTGCGGGCCAAGCTGCGTACCGAGTTCGACGGCGCCGGGCTGTGCCTGGACAGCGTGAGCAGCCAGTTGGAACGCGGCGGCATGGAGTTCGACATCGAACAGTGCGCCGCCAGCGGCGAATTCGAGCCGCTGGCGCGGCTGTCCCTGCGTCAGAAGCTGCCGCACGATCGCGATGTGGCTTTCGATCCGGTACTGCACCGCGCGGCCGGGGTCACCCTCGTCCCCGATTGGCTGGCCGACGTTCGCCGCGTCGCCTACCGCAAGAGCCGGATCGGGCGGGACGCCGAGTAGCGACGCGCCGGCAACTCAGTCGGGAGGCTCCTGCGTGTTGTGTTTGGCGCTCTGGACGTCCGGGGTGTCCTCCGGAACCTCTTTCTTCCGATCGGGCTTGTCACCGCTGTTGTCACGGTGCTCTTCGTCGTAGATCCCCTTACCCGTTGGCATGTGCCTTCACATACCCGTCGGCGCGCGTTTCAACCCCACCCCCGCGGGTATGCGCCCCGAATTCTCCCGACACGAAGAGTCCCGACCACGAAGGGCAACGAATTATGGATGCACTGACATTTCTGCGTCAGGACCACAAGAGCGTGCTGGGCATGCTCGAGGTCCTCGACGGCGCGCCGACCGGCCCGGGCGCGCAGGAAAGCGGATTGGCCACCATGGTGACCAACCTGATCATCGCCGAATCCCAGCACGAGGCCATCGAAGAGCAGATATTCTGGCCCATGGTCCGCGACGTGCTCGACAACGGCGACGAGCTGGCCGATGAGGCGATCGAGCAGGAAGAGGCCGGCAAGGAGCTGTTGCAGCGGCTCGAAGACGGCGAACCCGGCGAACCCGATTATCACGACGCACTCCGCGAATTCGTGAAAGTGGGCCGCGAGCACATCGCGTTCGAGGAGGAGGTGGTGTGGCCGAAGTTCGAGGCCGCCGTCGATGCCGAGGAACGCGAGAAACTCGGCGCCAAGCTCGAGCAGGCCAAGAAGATCGCACCCACCCGGCCGCACCCGGACACCCCGTCGAACTCAACAGTCCAGAAGACGATGGGCGCCGCGGCCGCGATGATGGACCACGTCCGAGACGCCGCGACCGGCCGGGACGAGGACAACCCACCAGACCCCCAGGTCCACTGACAGCCCCGAACCATCGCTGACGGCCGACGCCCCCGGGAGCGTCGGCCGTCAATCGTAGAATTCGTCGAATTACAAAGCAGCAGAATGCTGTTCGTGGGTGAACGGCTTTTCGCTGTCCACGGCGGGGCTGCCCTCGGGATTCTTCTTCGCCCCCTGGTTCTGGCGCAGCTTGCCGCCGAGCCACTCTTCCTGCGGCTTGTTGACGTACTTCCACTTCATACCCTCGGGCCACGGTCCCTGGCCCTGGTTCCACGGACCGCGCGCATCGCCGGTGCCGTTGGACATGTTGAACGCGACGTTCTGGAACCGGTCGTCGCCCGGCAGTTGCCCGGGCGGGAAGTTCACCGGCAGTTCGTTGAGCGCCGCGGTGAACTGCTGGAAGTGGGCCACCTCGCGGGTCATCAGGAAGGTCAGGGTGTCCTGTACGCCCGGATCGTCGGTGAACTGCTTGAGATATTCATAGACGATCTTGGCCCGAGACTCGGCGGCCAGGTTGCTGCGCAGATCCACCGACGGATCGCCGTTGGAGTTGACGTAGGAGCCGCTCCACGGCACGCCCGCCGAATCCTTCATATCGGGCCCGCCGCCGGTGAGCGCGAAGTACAGCGGGTTGACGGCGACGCTGTGGATGATCTGGTCCCGGCCGTCGGCGTTGCCCACCGCGGGCATCCAGTCACATCGCTCGTTGGCGATCTTCAGGTCGTCGTTGAGCCCGTCGAGCAGCATCGTGATCATCGAGCCGACCATCTCCAGGTGAGACAACTCCTCGGTGGCGATGTCCATGAAGAGGTCGTACATCTTGGGGCTCTTCTCGCGCAGCACGAACGCCTGCGTGAAGTACTGCATGGCGGCCTTCAATTCGCCGTTCGCACCGCCGAATTGCTCCTGCAGCAGGCTGGCGAAGCGTGGGTCGGGCTCGGTGACCCGAACCTCGAATTGCAGATCCTTGTTGTGAACGAACATCCCGGGTACCTCCAAGGGCTGAGTAACGGGTCGGATCGGCGGCGGGTACCCGGGCACCGCCGTCCCAAACGTCTTCAGAGCCGGGCTTTGACCGCCGCGGAGAGCCGTGCGCCGTCCGCCTTGCCCGCGGCGATGGCCGTGGCAGCCTTCATCACCTGACCCATCTGCCGCATGCCGGGACGTTCTCCGATCTGCTCGGCCACCTGAGCGATCGCCGTGTCGGCGACGTCGGCCAGCTCGGCGTCGGTCAGCGGCGTCGGCAGGTACTCGTCGATGACGCGCGCCTCGGCATGCTCGTTGGCGGCCAACTCACCCCGACCGTTCTGGGTGTAGATCTGCGCTGCCTCACCGCGCTTCTTCGACTCCCGAGCCAGCACGGCGATCACCTCGGCGTCGGACAGCTCACGGGCCTGCTTACCCGAGACCTCCTCGCTCTGAATCGCGGCCAGCACCATGCGCAGCGTGGCGGTGCGCAGCTTGTGCTGAGACTTCATCGCGTCGGTCAGATCGGCACGCAGCGTGTCCTTGAGGTCGGCCATAGCGTCAACCTACGCCGCGATCAGTCCGCGCCCGCCACGAATTTCGCGTCCACCGAGACCGCGACCTCGATGTCGGCCGGGGTGAAATCGAGTTCGGGTGCTCCGCCCATCCCACCGGGGGCGGCCGCGGCGCGCAGCATCGGCGGGCCCGACGACGACAGTGGGCTGCGGCCGAGCATGCCGGCGTCGGCGATGGTCACCGGTCGCACCGGCCCGAGATCCAATGCGTCGGCGTAACGCTGGGCGCGCGTGACGGCGTCTTGCACCGCGCGGGTGTGCACGTCGGCGACGAGTTCGGCGCGATGCTCGGCCGTCAACGCCCATCCGATGCGGGACAACGAGAATCCGCCGGTCTCGGTGACGTGCCCGCCGACCCACCGCGACAGGGCGGTGAAATCGCTGAACTTCACCTCAAGGCCGACGCTGGCGTGGTGCACGAGCGGCAACTGCTTGCCCTCGTTGTTCCAGGGCCGGTTGGCCCAGGTGCGGACCTGCCCGGTGGACCACCAGGTGACCGGCCCGGCCGCGGGATCGTGCAGCGGGGCGATCGAGGTTTTCACGGCATCCAGATCGCGTACCAACCGCTCGTACACCGGCTCGATCGCCGGGCCTTCGTAACCGAGCGTGACATGCGCCGTCGCACGTTCGGGCGGCTGAAAAGCGGAAAAGGACCCACGCACGATGATCTCGGTCGGCATGCCCTCACCGTAGTTGCTGCCGGCAACTACGGTGAACGTATGACGAGCGGTCGGCCACACCTTGCCCACTTCTCGGCAGGTGACGTCATCCCGCTTCGTCCGCTGAGCCTGACCGACATCTTCAACGGCGCCGTGGCCTACGTCCGGACGAATCCGAAGGCGACGCTCGGGCTGGCCACCATCGTCGTGCTGGGCGCGCAGATCATCACGCTCGCATTGCAAGTCGGGCCGATGTCGGCCCTCGGTGAATTCGATTCCACGCTGCAGGGTGAGCCGCCGTCGGCTGGCACGGTGGCGGTCTTCGCCGGGGGAGCGTTCGCCGGCGTCGTCGTCACCACGCTGGCCTCGCTTCTGCTCAGCGGAATGCTCACCGTGGTGATCGGCCGCTCGGTGTTCGGCGGGACCATCACCATCGGTGAGGCCTGGCAGCGGCTGCGCGGCCGGCTGCCCGCGCTCATCGGGCTGAGCATCCTGCAAGGTCTGGCACTGGTCGTGGTCATCGCGGCGGTGGCCGTCATGATCGCCGGCGCGGGTGCCGCCGTCGGCGCCTTGGCAGCGTTCGCGGTCGGTGCGCCCCTGGTGTTCCTCACGCTCGTCGCGGTGCTCTACGTGTCGACGGTGTTGTTGTTCGCGCCTGCGGTGATCGTGTTGGAGCAACGTGGCATCGTTGCGGCGATCGCCCGGTCATTCGCCTTGGTGAAGAAGGACTTCTGGCGGGTGTTCGGCATCTGGGTGCTGGCCACCTTCGTGGCCTCGATCATCGCCTGGGGTGTCGGTGCGCCGTTCAACATCGCCGGCGAGACCATGTCTTTCATGGCCGACGGACCGTCGCTCCCCGGCTTGGTCCTGGGCTCGGTCGGCGCGGCCATCGGACAGATCGTCACGGCGCCGTTCAGCGCGGGCGTGGTGGTGCTGTTGTATGCCGACCGCCGCTTCCGGGCCGAGGCGTTCGATCTGATGTTGCAGACCGGGGCCGTGGCCCCCGCCGAGACCGCCGATCGACTGTGGTTGCCGCGGTAGTGCCGAGATGACGACCATCGACATCGACCGGGACGCTGCGCATGACGCCGCGCAGAACGAGCTGAGCAAACCGATCTATCCGCGGGCCACACCGACCGATCAGATCGGTGACTGGCTCAACGACCTGCTGTACAAGGTCGCCTCGGCGGGCTCGCGGATGCCCGGTGGCTGGTTCACGATCTCGGTGCTGGCGATCCTGGTCGTGGTGGCCGTGGTGGTGGCGGTGCGGATTGCCCGACGCACCATGCGCACTGACCGCAGCACCGACCCCGCGTTGTTCGACAATGCGACGCTCAGTGCCGCACAGCACCGCTCGATCGCCGAACAGTATGCGGCACAAGGCGACTGGTCGTCAGCCATTCGTCATCGGCTCCGCGCACTGGCGCGCCGTTTCGAAGAGACCGGCCTCCTCGATCCGGTTCCGGGACGCACCGCGACGGAACTCGCCCGCGACGCCGCCGCCGCGCTCCCCGGCTTGTCGAGTGAACTGTTCAGCGCAGCAACCACATTCAACGACGTCACGTACGGCGAACAGCCGGGTACTGAATCCGCCTACCGGGCCATTGCCGCGCTCGATGAGGCCGGGGTGCGATGAAGGGACGCTTACGCACGACGCGTTGGGTGCTGCTGGCCTTCGCGGTCATCGTCGCGGTGGCTGTCGCGACCGTCTATCTGACCGCGCCGCGCCCCGGCGGGGCGATGGATCCTGACTCCACCTCGCCGGACGGGACGCACGCCCTGATCAGCCTGTTGCGTGACCATGGCGTCGAGGTGATCACCGCCGCCACGACCGAGGATGTGCAACGCGCCGCCCGGCCTCACACGTTGCTGGTGGTGGCACAGACGGTCTTTCTGTCCGGTGAGGACACCATGGCGAAGCTGGCCGACGTCCCCGGCGATCTGTTGCTCGTCGCACCGACGGCACTCACCCGCGAGAAGCTGGCCCCGCAGCTCAAGCTCGACAAGCCGACGGAGTTCGGCGGTGATCAGCCGGATTGCGCACTGCCCGAAGCGAACCGGGCCGGCCGCACCCAGCTGGGCAGCACCGACACCTACACCGCCCGGGACGTCGAGCTGACGTCGTGCTACGGCGGCGCGCTGGTGCGCTACCACGATGGGGCCCGCACCGTGACGGTCGTCGGCACCGGTGACTTCATGATGAACTCGCGCCTGCTCAAGGACGGCAACGCCGCACTGGCGATGAACCTGGCCGGCGCCTCCCCACGGATGATCTGGTATGCCCCACAGCATTTCGAAGCCGGCTCGTCCGGCGACGGCACGGTGTCGGAACTGGTGCCGCCGCAGGTGCGTTGGATCGTGCTGCAGCTGTGTCTGGTCGTGGCCGTGCTGGCGGTGGCCCAGGCTCGGCGGCTGGGCCCGCTGGTCTCCGAACCGCTGCCGGTCGTGGTCCGTGCCTCCGAGACCGTCGAGGGCCGCGGGCGGCTCTACCGGTCGCGGCGCGCGCGGGACCGGGCCGCCGACGCGTTGCGCGCCGCCACACTGGGGCGACTCCTCCCCCGACTCGGCCTGAGCCCGGGGGCCGCCCCGCAGACCGTCGCGGCCGCCGTCGCCGCGCGCTGCGGTACTGCGACGAACTCCGCGGGTCAGGTGCTGTTCGGGCCCGCCCCGCAGACCGATGCCGAACTCGTCTCCCTCGCCCACCAACTCGACGACATCGAAAGGCAGGTCGCGCACTCGTGACTCAGCCCAGCAACGAGAACACCGACAAGGCCCGCGACGCCCTGATGGCGCTGCGTGCCGAGATCGCCAAAGTGGTGGTCGGGCAGGATGCCGTGGTCAGCGGGCTCGTCGTCGCGCTGCTGTGCCGCGGCCACGTGCTACTGGAGGGTGTGCCCGGGGTGGCCAAGACCCTGCTGGTGCGCACCCTGGCCGCCGCCCTGCAATTGGATTTCAAACGCGTGCAGTTCACCCCGGACCTGATGCCCGGCGATGTCACCGGTTCGCTGGTGTACGACGCACGCACCGCCGAGTTCGAGTTCCGGGCCGGCCCGGTGTTCACCAACCTGATGCTGGCCGACGAGATCAACCGGACCCCACCGAAAACCCAAGCCGCACTTCTGGAAGCGATGGAAGAGCGACAGGTCAGTGTCGACGGCACGCCCCGTCCGCTGCCGGACCCGTTCATCGTGGCGGCCACCCAGAACCCCATCGAGTACGAGGGCACCTATCAGCTGCCCGAAGCACAGCTGGACCGCTTTCTGCTCAAACTGACCGTGCCGCTGCCTCCGCGCGATGCCGAGATCGCGATCCTGGGCCGGCATGCGCACGGTTTCGACCCGCGTGATCTGTCCGCGGTGCAACCGGTGGCCGGGGCCGCCGAGCTGGCGGCCGGTCGCGAAGCCGTGCGTCAGGTGCTGGCCGGCGACGAAGTGCTGGGCTACATCGTCGACATCGTCGGCGCCACCCGGCATTCGCCGTCGCTGCAACTTGGCGTGTCACCGCGCGGGGCGACCGCGCTGCTGGCCACCTCGCGATCCTGGGCTTGGCTGTCCGGCCGCAATTACGTGACGCCCGACGACGTCAAGGCGATGGCCCGATCCACACTGCGCCACCGGGTGGCACTGCGTCCGGAAGCCGAGCTGGAAGGCGCCACGCCCGACGGTGTGCTCGACGGCATCCTGGCCGCCGTACCGGTGCCGCGCTGATGGTTCTCACCGGCCGCGTGGGTCTGGTGGCACTGATCTGTGTGCTGCCGATCGCGTTGGCTCCTTGGCCGGCAACGGCTTTCGCGGTGTTGGCGGCGCTCTTGGTCGTCGCGGTGATCGCTGATGTCGCACTGGCCGGCGGTATCGGAGGGCTGCATCTGGCCCGCGGCGGCGAGGCCACGGCGCGGCTCGGTCAGACCGTGGATGCCGTCATCACCGTGCGCAACACCGGCCGGCGCCGGGTCCGCGGCGCCATCCGCGACGCCTGGCCGCCCAGCGCCACAGCGCAACCGCGCGCCCACCAGGTGAACATCGATGCGGGCCAACAGGTTCGGTTGATCACCCGACTGAATCCGGTACGGCGTGGCGATCAACGCTGCGAGCTGGTCACCATACGTTCGATCGGCCCACTGGGTCTGGCCGCGCGACAACGCTCACAATCGCTGTCCGGGCAGGTGCGTGTCCTGCCGCCGTTCCTGTCCCGCAAGCACCTGCCGTCGCGGCTGGCCCGGCTGCGGCAGTTGGACGGCGCCATCCCGGTGCTGATCCGCGGCCAGGGCACCGAATTCGACTCGCTGCGTGAGTATGTCGTCGGCGACGACGTGCGTTCGATCGATTGGCGCGCCACTGCCCGCCGGGCCGACGTGGTGGTGCGCACCTGGCGCCCGGAACGCGACCGTCGGGTGGTGATCGTGCTGGACACCGGCCGTACCTCGGCCGGCCGCGTCGGTGTCGACCCCACCGCGCGGGACCCGGGCGGCTGGCCGCGGCTGGACTGGTCGATGGACGCCGCGCTGCTGCTGGCCGCCCTGGCGTCGCGGGCCGGCGATCACCTTGACTTCCTGGCCATCGACCGGGAGACCCGCGCCGGCGTCTTCAATGCCTCGCGCGCCGAACTGCTGGCCGCGCTGGTCGCGGCAATGGCGCCGCTGCAGCCCGCCCTGGTGGAATCCGACGCCACGGCCATGGTGTCGGCGGTGTCGCGCCGGGTGCGGGGCCGCGCCCTGGTGGTGTTGCTGACCGATCTGAACGCCTCGGCGCTGGACGAGGGCTTGATGACGGTGTTGCCGCAGCTGTCGGCACGCCATCAGGTGCTGCTGGCAGCGGTGGCCGATCCGCGGGTGGACCAGTTGGCGGCGGGCCGTTCCGATGCCGCCCAGGTGTATGACGCCGCCGCTGCCGAACGGGCCCGCAATGACCGCCGGGCCATCGCGTCGCGGCTGCGCGGCCACGGTGTCGATGTGGTCGATGCCCGCCCCGAAGATCTCGCGCCCGCCCTGGCCGATCACTACCTGGCGATGAAGGCGGCCGGCAAGCTCTAGTTTTCTTCCGCGAGCAGACGCAAACCGGTCAATTTTCGCTGCGAAAAGTACGTTTTTACGTCTGCTCGGCGAAGAAATCAGCCCGTCGGGACCACGTCTGGGGCGTCTTCGAGGTCGCCGGTCTCCCCGGCCCGGACGGCCTTCCGGCCGAAGTGGAACACGTAGCCCAGGAAGGCGACCTCGACGGCGACGCCGATGGCGATCCGCGCCCACGTGGGCAGCGCAGATGGCGTCACGAGGGCTTCCACCAGGCCGGAGACCAACAGCACGACCGCCAGACCGATCGCGGCTGCGACCACCGCACGTCCCTGTTCGGCCAGTACCTGGGTGCGGGGTCGGTCCCCGGGCGCGATCACCGTCCACCCCAACCGCATTCCCACCGCCGCGGCCAGGAACACCGCGGTCAGCTCGAGCAGCCCGTGCGGGGTGATCAGCCCGAGGAACAGATCGCCCTTGCCTGCGCTGAACATCAGCCCGGCAATCACCCCGAGGTTGGCCGCGTTCTGAAACAGCACGTACGGGATGGGTAATCCGAGCAGGATCGCGAAGGCGATGCACTGGGCGGCCACCCAGGAGTTGTTCACCCAGACCTGCAAGGCGAACGATCCGGCTGGGTGCTCGCTGTAGTACGACTCGAAGTCGTGGTTGACCAATTCGTCGATCGCGCTGGGCGTTCCGATGGCGGCCTGCACCTCGGGATTGCCCGCCACCCACAGCGCCAGCGCCGCGGTCACGATGAAGAACGCCACCGCCGAGCCGAGCCACCACCGCCAGGACCGGTAGGCCACCACCGGGAAAGACACCGTCCAGAACCGGACGAACTCGCGCCACAGCGGGGCGTGCGCACCGGTCACCGCGGCGCGGGCCCGGGCCACCAGACCGGACAACCGACCGATCAACACCGCATCGCCGGAGGCCGAACGCACCATCGACAGATGCGTGGAGACCCGCTGATAGAGGTCCACGAGCTCGTCGACTTCGGCACCGCTCAACTGTCGGCGTCGTTTTACCAACTGCTCCAACCGGTCCCAGGTGGGGCGATGGGCCACGACGAACGCATCGACATCCACCCGGTCGAGCCTATCGGTAGCGTGGGGCTTTATGGTCTCGCAGCCCGCGCCGGTGGTGACCGGGGACGCCGTCGTCCTCGACGTCGCGATCGCCCAGTTGCCGGTGCGCACGCTGGCCGCCCTGATCGACATCGTGGTGGTCGTCGTCGGCTATGTCATCGGCGTGGTGCTGTGGTCGATCACGCTGAGCCAGCTCGACGACGCGCTGTCGGCGGCGATCCTGATCATCTTCACGGTGCTGGCCCTGGTCGGTTATCCGGTGGTGATGGAGACCGCGACGCGGGGCCGGTCGTTGGGCAAGATGGCGCTGGGGCTGCGGGTCGTGGCCGACGACGGCGGCCCGGAACGCTTCCGCCAGGCCCTGTTTCGCGGGTTGGCCGGCTTCGTCGAGATCTGGATGCTCACCGGCGGTCCCGCGGTGATCTGCAGTCTGTTGTCCGCCAAGGGCAAGCGGCTGGGCGACATCTTCGCCGGCACCGTGGTGATCAGTGAACGCGGACCGAAGCTGAATCCGCCACCGGTCATGCCGCCGCCCCTGGCTTGGTGGGCGTCCTCACTTCAACTGTCCGGCCTCGGCCCCGAGCAGGCCGAACTGGCACGGCAGTTCCTGTCCCGCTCGGCACAGCTCGATCCGCAGATCCGCCACGAGATGGGCCAGCGGATCTTCGCCGAGATTGCCTCTCGCATCTCGCCGCCACCGCCACCGGGCGCGCCGGTGGAGTACGTGCTGGCCGCGGTGTTGGCCGAACGGCACCGCCGCGCCCTGGCCCGGTTACTGCCACCGGCCCAACCGATGGCGTTCCCGGCGCCGTACCCCAGCTATCCGCCCCCACCGCCGACCAGCGGGTTCACGCTGCCGGGGTAGATCTGTGGGACATCACTGTCTCATTTTGGCCCAGATATGTTAGATTTTCACGCATGACCAGTTCGGCAGTGGTGCATAGCGGGGCGCGGGAACGCACCCGCAGGGCGATCCTCGATGCCGCCATGACGGCGCTGGCCGACAATCCGTCGGCGTCACTGACCGACATCGCCACCGCCGCCGACGTCGGCCGCAGCACGGTGCACCGGTACTACCCGGAACGCACGGACCTGTTGCGCGCCCTGGCCCGCCACGTGCACGAACTCAGCAACGCGGCCATCGATCGTGCGGATCCCACGCATGGGCCGGCCTACGACGCGCTGCGCCGCGTGGTCGAGAGCCAACTCGACCTGGGCCCGATCGTGCTGTTCGTCTACAGCGAGCCGTCGATCCTGGCCGACCGTGAACTGGCGGCGCACCTCGACACCGGCGACGAGGCCATCGTCGAGGTACTCAACCGAGCCTCGGTGGACCGGCCCGAGTACCCGCCGTACCCGCCCGGCTGGGCCCGCCGCGTGTTCTGGGCCCTGCTGGATGCCGGCTATGAAGCCGCCAAGCAGGACGGCACCCCGCGCCATCAAATCGTCGACGCCATCATGACCAGCCTCACCGCGGGCACCGTGCATCTCCCGCGCGGCTGACCCCACTCTTCTGGAGCTCCTCGAATGTCCACCCGCCTCGACGGCTCGCCGTCGACCACCACCCCCAAACGCGCCTGGCTGGCCCTGGCCGTCCTGACGCTGCCGGTGCTGTTGATCGCGATCGACAACACCGTGCTGGCGTTCGCGCTGCCGTCGATCGCCGAGGATTTCCGGCCCCCGGCCTCCACCCAACTCTGGATCGTCGACGTGTACTCCCTGGTGTTGGCTGCGCTGCTGGTCGCCATGGGTGGTCTCGGCGACCGGTTCGGCCGGCGGCGGCTGCTGTTGATCGGCGCCACCGGTTTCGCGGTGATGTCCGTCGCGGCCGCGTTTGCGCCGAGTGCTCAGCACCTGGTGCTCGCGCGCGCCGTGCTCGGCGTGTTCGGCGCCATGCTGATGCCGTCGACGCTGTCGCTGATCCGCAACATCTTCACCGACGCGTCGGCCCGCCGGCTCGCGATCGCGATCTGGGCCTCCTGCTTCACCGCCGGATCGACCCTGGGTCCGATCGTCGGCGGTGCGCTGCTGCAGCATTTCCATTGGGGCTCGGTCTTTTTGGTGGCCGTACCGATCCTGCTTCCGCTGCTGATCCTGGGTCCCAAGCTGGTGCCCGAATCGCGTGACCCCAATCCCGGCCCGCTCGATCTGACCAGCGTGGTGTTGTCCTTCACCGCGATGCTGCCGTTCGTCTGGGCGATCAAAACCGCTGCCCATGACGGCTTCTCCGTCGTCGTCGCGGCGGCGTTCGTCGCCGGTATCGGCTCAGCGGCGCTGTTCGTTCGCCGGCAGCGGCGCAGCGCCACCCCGATGCTCGACATCGGGCTGTTCTCCTACGGACCCTTCAGCTCGTCGATCCTGGCGAACTTCCTGTCCATCGTGGGGTTGATCGGGTTCATCTTCTTCATCTCGCAGCACCTGCAACTGGTGCTGGCTCTGTCGCCGTTGACCGCGGGTCTGGTGACGCTGCCCGGTGCGGTGGTGTCGATGATCGCCGGCATCGCGGTGGTCCAGGCCGCGAAACGTTTTGCCCCGCAGACGTTGATGATCACCGGGCTGATTTTCGTGGCGGCCGGGTTCCTCCTGATCCTGCTGTTCCGCCACGATCTCTCGGTGGTCGCGGTGATCGTGTCCTTCGTCGTGCTCGAACTCGGCGTGGGCATCTCGCAGACGGTGTCCAACGACACGATCGTCGCGTCCGTTCCGGCCGCCAAAGCCGGTGCGGCATCGGCTGTCTCGGAGACGGCCTACGAGCTCGGCGCAGTGGTGGGCACCGCGACGCTGGGCACGATCTTCACGGCGTTCTACCGCAACAACATTCAGGTGCCGGCGGGGTTGACCCCGACGCAGGCCGCCGACGCCGGTGAGAGCATCGGCGGGGCGGTTTCGGTGGCGGCAGACGTGCCTGCGGCGACCTCCGCCCAGCTGCTGGAGTCGGCCCGCACGGCGTTCGATTCGGGTATCGCGCCCACGGCGATCATCGCGGCAGTGCTGGCATTGGCGGCCGCCGGGATCGTGGCGACGGCATTTCGCAGGGGGTGATCGCGAAAGTGACGCTGTGGTCGTAACTTTCGACGCGTAACGACCATAGCGTCACTTTCGCGGGAGTTCAGGCGCTGATCCAGTTCCCGTGGAACCCGTAGGGCACACGCTGCGGCAGTTTGATGGTCGCCACGGGCTTTCCGGAGAAGTCGGACGCATCCAGGATCACCAGGTCGCTGCCGTCGCGCTCCGGGTTGTAGACATAGCCGAGGTAAAAGCCATTGCTCTCGTCGGCCTGGCCCGCCCCGGGCACGAACACCGCCTCCCCCGGTCCGCCGGAGCCGAGCTCGTGACGGACGCCTGCACCAGTGCGCAGGTCGTAGCGGATCCAGGCCTTGTCCGCGACGGACACCGAGTACTTGGCAGGCAGACCGGCCAGCCGATCATCGATGCGGGGGAACTCGACCCCGAGTTCGTCGAGCTGGCGTTCGCGGACGGTTCCGGCCGCCAGGTCGATCCGCCACTCCCACAGCTTGCCTTCGACATCGAAACCACCGTTATTGCGCCACATCTCGGAGTATCGAACCGCCTGCAGCACAATCGAATTGTCATTCGGAGGCGTTGCCTCGTAACTATTCACGACGTGGAACACGTAGCACGGATCGATGTCGAACCACCGGATCGAGGCGTCCGGATCGTCGCGACGCAGCACACCGAACCGGGCACCGTAGTCATCGCTCCAGCGGTAGGGCATGCCGCTTTCGCCCTCGGCCACTGCGACGTCCAGGTCGAAGACCACCGGCAGATCCATGAAGATGACGTGGCTCGCGGTCATCGCGAAGTCGTGCATCATGGTGTGCGCCTTGACATCCACCGGTCGGTTGACGATCAGGTCGCCATCGGCGTCGGCCCGGTGGTAGGTGACGTAGGGCTCGAAGATGCTGCCGTAGGAGAAGAAGTGCAGCTCGCCGGTCGTCGGGCAGATCTTGGGATGCGCGGTCATCGAGTCGACGAGCTTGCCGCCGAAGTCGTAGGCGCCCACGGTTTCCAGGTCGTTGGTGATCTCGTAGGGCAGTGAGGATTCCACCAGCGCCAGGGTCTTGCCCGCGTGGTTGACGACGTGGGTGTTGGCGACGGAGGCGCGCAGGTTGCGGGTGCCGTCGGCGTTGTACAACCGGAAGTCCTCGATGAAGCTGTCGGTGCGCACCCAGCGGTTGCGGTACCACTTGACCGCGCCGTTCTCGATGCGGACACCGTGGATCATTCCGTCGCCGGTGAACCAGTGCTGCCCCGCCTGGCGCGGGTTGGGCCCGTTTCGCAGGTACCAGCCGTCGAGTTCGGCGGGAATCGCGCCATCGACGGGCAGGTCGTATTCGGTGAGTTCGTCGGCGACGGGCGCGTAATTGCCGCGCCGGAAGAAGTCGGTTTGACCGATGGGCAGTGCGGAAGTCATGCATTCACGGTGACATTCCAAAACTGACATGTCAATAGTGGACTGTAGACTGCCCTCATGAGTCTGCGGACGGCGACACTTGGCCTGTTGGCACAGCACCCGGGCAGCGGGTACGACCTGCTCAAGCGGTTCGAGAAGTCGATGGCCAACGTCTGGCCGGCCACCCAGAGCCAGCTGTACGGCGAGCTCAACAAGCTCGCCGACGCCGGCCTGATCGAGGTCTCGGCCGTCGGGCCACGCGGCCGCAAGGAGTACCGGATCACGCCCGCCGGCCGCAGCGAGTTGCAGCACTGGATCACCCACCCCGCCGACGACCCACCCGAGCGCAGCGCCGCCCTGCTGCGGTTGTTCCTGCTCGGCGAAATACCCCGTGAGCTGGCACTCGCCCACCTGGAGGCAATGGCCGCGCACGCCGACGCCGAAGTCGCACGCCTCAAAGAACTGGAGGCATCCATCCCCTGGCCCGATGCCGACGACCTCTACGGGCACGCCGTCCTGGAATACGGCCTGCGCCTCAACACCATGCAGGCCGAGTGGGCCCGGTGGCTCACGAAGACTATCGACAAGCGATAGATCCCGATATATCGTTGACGCATCGGAAGCGCGCACCGCGCTCCCTACGACAACGAAGGAGTCATTCCAATGACCAACCCATTCAACCCACCAGGCGGCTTCGGATTCGTGCCCTTTGGCCGCGAAGAAGCCCGCGCCATGTTCCGCCAGGCCCGCACCGCCCGTCGCGATCTCCGTGACCAGATGCGCGCCCAGGCCCACGCCGCCCGCGAGCAACGCATCGATCCCACCTGCCAGGCCGGGTCCGGATTCGAACCGCGCGGCGGCTTCGGCTTCGGCTTCGGTCCGGGCCCCTTCGGCGGCGGACCGTTCGGCGGACCTTTCGGTGGCCCGCGGGGTCGCGGCGGCCGGGGTGGCCGACGGGGCCGCCGCGGTGACGTCCGTGCCGCCATCCTGACCCTGCTGGCCGAGCGGCCCATGCACGGCTATGAGATGACGCAGGAGATCGCCGCCCGCAGCAACAACCTGTGGAAGCCGAGCCCCGGCTCGGTGTACCCGACCCTGCAACTGCTGGTCGACGAGGGCCTGATTGCCCCGGCCGAAACCGAGGGCAGCAAGAAGACTTTCGAGTTGACGGCAGAGGGCCGTCAGGCCGCCGCCGAGATCGACACCCCGCCGTGGGAGCAGATTTTGGCGGATCAGGAAGACGAGACCCCCGGCCACCAGAACCTGCACGGGGCCGCCGCGCAGCTGATGACGGCCGTCGGTCAGTCGGCCTATGCCGCCACCGAGGAGCAGCGCCAACGCATCCTCGACATCGTCAACAACGCCCGCCGCGAGATCTACCAGGTCCTGGCCGAGGAGTAGCCGCGGCTAGCTCGCTTGTTCGCGCGAACAGGTGAGGCGCAATGCTATTCACGATGCTTAGACAGACTCTATGTGGCGGGTTACTGCTCAATACTGACCGTAATCCTCCACATAGAGCCGGCCCCGAACTAGAACGCGATACACCAGCGGCAGCCGTCAACGAATCCGGCCGGTTTGGGCCACCCCGTAGGCTGCCCTCGTGGACAGTCTCGTCGCCGTCGTCGTACCGGCGCTCGTCGCAGTATTGACCGCAGCCGGCGCCGTCATCGGACTCGAATTCCGTGATGTCGACGCCTATGAGCGCCGGCGCGGCATCTGGCAGTGGTTATTGGTCCTGCTCGCGGCGGTCGCGACGATGGGCGCCACCGGCTCGGCCTCTGGGGTCGGGAGCTTGTGGCAGGCGGTCGTGATGGCCGCGGTCGGGGTCGCCGCCGTCGTACTCGCCCACGTGATGTGGCGGCGCCGGGTCCCCGACGCCGAGCCGAAGATCCAGGCCATCGCGACGGCCGCGGCTCTCTCGGCGGTCCTGGCGGTGGTGGGCTCGACGGCCCTCACCTACGTCCGGAGCGCAGGTTGCCGCCAGGTCGATCCGCTCGTGCAGTCCAGCCTGGTGAGTACCGGCGCCCTCATGCCGGCCGTCGGCCCCAACCAGGGACCGACGGCCGGTGACTACCAGGACTGGGCCAAGATCATCCGCGAGCAGGCCGACCAGGTGACCAAAGGCGAGGTCGCCCAGCACGCACACCGGATGGGTGAGCTCGCAGGACAGATCGTCGATGCGGCCGGCAGTGGCCGCAAGGCCGACCACGCGTTGCTCGGTACGCAGTATCAGAACGAACTCAAGTCCATTCTGACGACGTGTCAGATCTCGGTTACTCGCTAGATCTCCACCCAATCCAGCGTGCGCTCAACGGCTTTGCGCCAGCCGGCGTAGCCGGACTGCCGGGCCTGGTCATCCCATTGTGGGCTCCAGCGCTGGCCTTCCTGCCAGTTGGCCCGTAGGTCCTCGGGGCTCTCCCAGAACCCGACCGCGAGCCCGGCCGCATACGCCGCACCCAGCGCGGTGGTCTCGGCCACCACGGGCTTGACCACCTCGACACCGAGCACGTCGGCCTGGATCTGCATGCACAGCGTGTTGGCGGTGATGCCGCCGTCGACCTTCAAAACCTCAAGGTGCACACCGGAATCGGCCTCCATGGCCTCGACCACGTCGCGACTTTGATAGCAGATCGCCTCGAGGGTGGCGCGGGCCAGGTGTGCGTTGGTGTTGTACCGCGACAGCCCGACGATGACGCCTCTGGCGTCGGAACGCCAGTACGGGGCGAACAGCCCGGAGAACGCGGGTACGAAGTACACCCCACCGTTGTCGCTGACCTGCCGGGCCAGCGCCTCGCTCTGGGCCGCACCGCTGATGATGCCCAGTTGATCCCGCAGCCACTGCACCGCCGAGCCGGTCACCGCGATCGAACCCTCAAGGGCGTAAATGGGTTTCGCATCTCCAAACTGGTAACACACCGTCGTGAGCAAGCCGTTGGACGAGCGCACGATCTTCTCGCCGGTGTTGAGCAGCAGGAAATTGCCGGTGCCATAAGTGTTCTTGGCTTCACCGGGGGCCAGGCACACCTGCCCCACCATGGCGGCCTGCTGGTCACCCAGAATGCCGGTCACCGGCACCTGCCCGGCCAGCGGCCCGTCGTCGCGGGTGATCCCGAACGACTTCGGATATGACGACGGCTTGATCTCGGGCAGCATCTGACGCGGAATGTCGAAGAACGACAACAGCTCGTCATCCCAGTCCAGGGTTTCCAGGTTCATCAGCATGGTGCGGCTGGCGTTGGTGACGTCGGTGACGTGCACACCGCCGCGGTAGCCGCCGGTCAGATTCCAGGTCACCCAACTGTCGGCGGTGCCGAAGATGGCGTCACCGTTTTCCGCATCCCGCCGCACGCCGTCGACGTTCTCCAGGATCCACTGGATCTTGCCCGCCGAGAAATACGTGGCCGGCGGCAATCCGGCCTTGCGCCGGATCACGTCGCCGCGGCCGTCCCGGTCCAGCGCGGCGGCGATGCGGTCCGTGCGGGTGTCCTGCCAGACGATGGCGTTGTGGTACGGACGGCCGGTGTGCCGATTCCAGACCAGGGTGGTCTCGCGCTGATTGGTGATGCCCAGCGCCGCGACGTCACCGGCGGACAGGTTGGTCTTGTTCAGCGCGGTCATGATGGCCGCGGCGGTGCGTTCCCAGATCTCGACCGGGTTGTGCTCCACCCACCCGGCCTTGGGCAGGATCTGCTCATGTTCGAGCTGATGACGCCCCACCTCGGCACCACTGTGATCGAAGATCATGCAGCGCGTGCTGGTGGTGCCCTGGTCGATCGCGGCTACGAAGTCGGCCAACGTCTTTCCTCCATACAGGTAGAACTACTGTGCCGGGAACCTGTCGCAATCGTCCATGATGGCCTACATGGACCGTGAGCCGACCGATATCGACCGGATGCCAAGGGGCGGGTTCCGGGCGTCGTGCCTGGATCGGCTGCTGGAAACCGACCGGCAGGAGTATCTGGACCGCGACGATGTCGACGTGTCGGTCAAGCGCCAGGTGATCGGCGCACTGGATTGGACCGGCCGGTTCTTCAAGAACCATCAGCGGTTCGCCGCGATCACGCTCGATCTCGTCGCCGAGGTGCCCGATCCACGCATCCTCGAACTGGGCGCCGGCCACGGCGGGGTGTCCCGGCAACTGCTGGCCGATCACCCGACGGCCCGCGTCACCGTCACCGACATCGACGCCGAGTCGGTGGCCCGCATCGCCGAAAGCGACCTCGGCAGCCACCCCCGCGCCGAGGTCCGGCAGATGGACGCCACCGCGATCGACGCCGCCGACGACAGCTACGACCTGGTGCTGTTCGCCCTGTCCTTTCACCATCTGCGCCCGGCCCTGGCCGCCCGCGTGTTCGCCGAGGGCACCCGGGTGGCCACGACGCTGTTGATCATCGACCTGCCCCGACCGCCGGTGCCGCTGCACCTGCTGCAGCTGGCCACCATGCTGCCCGCCGCCCTGGTACTGCCGTTTGCCCACGACGGGGTGATCAGCTCACTGCGCACCTACAGCCCCTCGGCCCTGCGCAGCCTGGCCCGCCATGCCGACCCGTCCATCGAGGTCGACCTGCGCGGCGGCCCGGCCTCGCCGCAGATCGTCATCGCCCGCAGAAGCCGTTGACATGCAAGGTCTGTACGCGTTCAAGCCGTGGTACACCCGCCGTCTCGGCGGCATCGTCGACGCCGCGGTGACGCGCGGCATCTCCCCGGACGTCTTCACCGTCGCCGGCGTGATCGCCGCGGCCGCCGCCGCCGTCGCCGTCGCCTACGGTTGGTGGCCGCTGGTGATCGTGCTGCTGGGCGCGCGGTTGGCCGGTGCGAACCTCGATGGGGCGGTGGCCCGGGCCCGCGGGGTGAGCCGGCCGTGGGGCTTCGTGCTCAACGAGATCGGTGACCGGACCTCGGACCTGGTGGTGTTCGCCGGGTTGGCGGCATTGGCGGCCCGCACCGGCGGGTCGGTCGTGTGGGTGCTGGTGGCGGCGCTGGCCGCGACGCTGCCGACGTTCGCCTCGTTGGCCGCCGCGGGCGCAGGTGCGACGCGGCGCAACGGCGGCCCGTTCGGCAAAACCGAGCGTTGCCTTGCGGTTGTGGTGGCGTGCGCACTGCCCGCAATCCTCGACTGGGTCTGCATCGTGATCGTGGCCGGTTCTGTGTTGACCACCGCGACCCGGTTGGTCGGCACACATCGCGAACTGGCCGCCTGATGCTGGTCGACGAGTATCTGCGGCTGCTGCACTGGGACCGCAACCTGCCCTTGGTGATCGACTGGGGCCCGTTCGACATTCACATCGTGGGCCGGTCGGTGTTCTACCTGTGGGTCACGCTCATCATCCTGGCGCTGGCCGGCATCGCCGTATTCGCCTCTCGCAAGCGGGAATTGATCCAGAAGTGGACCACGTGGGTGCTGATCCTGCCGGTGGTCGGCATCCCGATCTGGCTGGGACGCGGGCCGACGGCGGTGTTGGCCGCGGTGTTGGCCGTCATCGCCGTCTGCGAGTACGCCCGCCTGGTCAAGCTCAACCGTGTCGACACCTCGGTGCTGCTCGGTCTGGCGGTGCTCTACCCGCTGACCGCCTGGCTGCACCCGTCCTGGCTGGGGCTGGCCGCCATCGGCGTGCTGTTGTGCGCGCTGCCGGCGGTGCTCGGCGGCGACGTCGCCGACGGCAGCCGCCGCGCCGCCTTCACCGGGTTCGGTTCGGTGTGGATCTGTTGGTCGCTGGCGCATCTGGTGATGTTGTGGGAGAACGCTTTTCTGGTCTGCTTCGCCGCGGCCGCCACCGATGTCGCCGCCTGGTGCGGAGGCAAGGGGCTGCGCCGCTTCGGTTGGGCCCGCCGCCCGCTGTCCCCGTTGAGCCCGAACAAAACCGTCGGCGGCATCGTCGGCGCGGTGCTCGGCGCCTTCCTCGTGCTGACGTTGTTGGGCACGATCTCGGTGGGGCTTCTCGTCGCGGTGGCGTTCGGCGGGGTGTTGGGTGATCTGTTGGAGTCGATGGTCAAACGCCAGGCCAATGTGAAGGATGCCGGCGACTGGTTGCCCGGGTTCGGTGGGCTGCTCGACCGCATCGACTCCCTGCTGTTGGTGCTGCCTCTGGCGTATCTGCTGTCATGAGTATCGGCAGCCGGTTCCGGCATCACCTGTGGCGCGTGGCGTGCAGCCTGTCCGGCGGCCTGACCGTCACCGGGCGCTGGCAGCATCCGGGCGGCTGCATCGTCGTGGCCAATCACGGCTCGCACGCCGACACCGCGGCGTTGCTCGCGGCGCTGCCGCCGTCGGCGGCACCGGTGTTCGCCGCGGCCTCCGATTACTGGTTCGACGTGCCGGTACGCCGCTTCCTGATCACCACTCTGGCCGGCGCCCTGCCCGTGCGCCGGACCGCGTCCAGCACCTACGCGGGGCTCCTTGAGGCGGTGCGGCCCGCCGTCGCCGCCGGCCGCGCCGTCGTCGTCTTCCCCGAAGGCACCCGCTCCTGCACCGGCGATGTCGGCGAGTTCCGTTCCGGGGCATTGCATCTGGCCCGAGACTGTGGAGTACCGGTGATACCCGTCGCGCTGTTGGGCACCCGCGACGTCCTACCCAAGAACGGCGCGTTCCATCCCGGGCCCATGGAGGTCCGCATCGGCGAGCCCCTCGACCCGAACACGCTCGACGCCACCGCGCTGCGCGAGACGGTCGTCACCGCCCGCGATGCGGCGCCGGTCCGCACCCGCACCTCGCGGGTCTGGTCGGCGATCGCCCGCGTGGTCGATGCGCGGCTGGGCGTGCTCCTGGCGCTGCTGTGGGGTTTCGCCGAGGCGTTGAGCTGGCCCATCATCGCCGAAATGGCGTTGATCACCTTGGCGGCGGCAGTGCCGCGCCGGGTGATGCCGTGGGCGCTGGCGGTGACGGCCGGGTCCGTGCTCGGCGTGGTGACCACGGCCTGGCTGGCCTCTCGGGGCGTGTTGTTGCCGGCGCCGTGGACGACGACGCGTATGGCCGCCACCGCCTACGAGCAACTCGCCGCCGGCCCGCACGCCATGCTGAACCAGGCACTGTCGGGTGTCCCGGTGAAGGTGTACGCCCGCGCCGCCGGTGAACACGGGATCGGTCTGTGGGCCTTGACGGGTTGGACCCTGGTCGAACGCGGACTGCGAATCTGCTTGTGGGGTTTGGTGATCTGGTGGCTGGCCCGACTGCTGCATCCGTGGCTACGGCGGCTCTACGGCACTTACCTGGTGCTGGTGGGCATCGGGTTCGCGGTGGCGCTCAGCGCGATCGTTGCGGCCTGGTCGTGACGTGCAACAGCCACGCGAACGGCAGCGTCGCCAGCAACGTGACGAGAAACAACACCGTCGCCGAGCCGGTGTACACGTGCCAGCCCAGCACGAATTCCATGACGAGATCCATGGCCACCACGTGCAACAGGAAGATCTCATAGGAAATCTCGCCGAGCCACACCATCGGCCGACTGCCCATCACCGCGGCGTACACACCGTTGCCGTTCAACGCCAGCGGCGCCACCACCAGGGTCGCGATGATGGCGTAGAACAGGGTCTTGGCGAGGTCTTCGGTCAAATCCAGAGAGACGGCGGTGGTCACGCCCGCGATCGGGGTGGACACCACCAGATAGCACGCCAACGCCAAGGGTAATGCTGCCAACGCATAGCAGCGCACACCCACCGTGCCCAACACGGCGAGCATCATCCCCCCGACGAACCACACCAGATAGTGCGGGAGCCAGGTCCCACCGCCGACCGGAAGCCAGTCGGTGTTGTGCAACAACAGCAGCCACACCGGGCTGACCAGGGCCAGGACCGCCAACCCGGTCAACAGCACCACCGGTCGAAAACGCCTGCGGCACAGCAGGACCAACAACACATAGGCCAACGCGGGCAGCACCGCATAGAACGCGACCTCCACCGCCAGGCTCCACATCTGACTCAGCCCCTGGTGCAGATACGCGGTGAAGTAGTTGTCGCTGTAGATCTGGGTCAGGGTCAGGTTGCGCAGCAGGCCGGTCCAGGTGTGTCCCGGATTCGGTTGCACCGGCCGGATTTCGTAGATGCCGTAGACGATCAGGACGGTGACGACGTAGGCCGGCATGATGCGGCGGAACCGATTTCGCGCATAGCGCCCAACGCTGGGCGCTTTCCCTCCAGAGGCAGCCGCGTGCACCCAGGGCCGGAACAGCAACAGACCGGACAGGACGAAGAAGATCGCCACCCCGACCTCGAGGCGGGCACTCATCAACCCCAGATATCCCTGCGACAGCAGGCCGGTGCCATACGCCGCGTGGGTGCCCATCACCGTCAACGCCGCCACCGCGCGTACCCCGGTGAGCGCGGCGACCCGATCGGCACGCGAAACCTGTTCGAGACCGCCCTGCTCGGTGTCGTTCGACGACGACGTCACCGCGTCAGTATGCGACGGATGCTCCCCGGTCCAGCTCGATGACCCGCTCCCCCAGCCCGCGTCGGGCCATCTCGGCCCGGAAGTCGTTCAATGACGATGCGAAGACGCTGTAGTCGTCGAAGTGCACCGGGATCATCTTCGGCAGGTCCAACAACTCCACCAGGTCGGCGCCCTGGCGCGCGTCCATCGTCACGGTGAGACCCGGCAGTTTCGGCCCGGCAGGCAGGCGAGTGCCGCCCAGATGCAGTACCCCGAGGTCGATCGACGAGAACCGCACCGGGATCTCACGTAGCTCGTCGACGAACAGGGTGTCACCCGAGATATACAGCCGCCGGGTCGCGCCCGCGTTGGCGAACTCCACCATCGAGCCCATCACCGGCGGCAACAACCGGTCCAACGGGGTGGGGGCATGGCGTCCGGGCAGCGAGGTGACGGTCACCGTGGTGTCGCCCTTGACGATGCGGTGGCTTTGCCACGTGGTCATCCCGACGGCCTGACCGAAGCCGCGGTGCTCGAGCCGTTTGGCGGCGTGCGGAGTGGTCAGGATCGGCAGGGTGTGGTCCAGCTTGCGCTGCGTTACCCGGTCCCAGTGGTCGCCGTGCATGTGTGAGAGCAACACCGCATCCACCGGTGGCAGCTCTTCGATGGTCAACGCTGGTTCTTTCAACCGTTTGGAGAGCAGGCCGTATCCGAGGTAGGCGTGCTGGCCCCGGTGCAGGAAGTTCGGATCGGTGAGCAGGGTGATGCCGTCGACCGCGATCAACGTCGTGGCATTGCCGACGAACGTGACGGTGATTTCCATTCCGCCCGGCTACCCCGTGGTGCAGAGATTATGCGTGTTCGGTTGCGCCGGCCCCACGCGGCGTGTTGCATCGCGGTGTGGGCGAAGAGGTCAAGAACACCGAGTTCAGCCGATCGCACCGGCAGGAGTACCGGCGCAAGGTGCAACTGTGCCTCGACGTGTTCGAGACCATGCTGGCCCAGTCGAGCTTCGAGTTCGAACGCCCGCTCACCGGCATGGAGATCGAGTGCAACCTCGTCGACAACGAGTACCAACCGGCGATGTCCAACCAAGAGGTGCTGGCCGCCATCGCCGATCCGGCCTACCAGACCGAATTGGGTGCCTACAACATCGAATTCAACGTGCCGCCGCGCCCGCTGCCGGGCCGGGCCGCGCTGGACCTGGAGGAGGAGGTGCGGCTGAGCCTCAACGCCGCCGAGACCAAAGCCCATGAGGACGGCGCGCACATCGTGATGGTGGGCATCCTGCCGACCCTGATGCCCGAGCATCTCTCGAACGGCTGGATGAGCGAGTCCACGCGATATCAGGCGCTCAACGACTCGATCTTCACCGCCCGCGGCGAGGACATGCCGATCGACATCTCGGGCCCCGAACGGCTCAGCCTGCAGTCGGCGTCCATCGCGCCCGAGTCCGCGTGCACCAGCATGCAATTGCACCTGCAGGTCTCCCCCGCGGACTTCGCCCGCAACTGGAACGCCGCTCAGGTACTGGCCGGCCCGCAACTCGCCGTGGGCGCCAACTCACCGTATTTCTTCGGCCACCAGTTGTGGGCCGAGACCCGCATCGAGCTGTTCACCCAAGCCACCGATACCCGCCCCGACGAGCTCAAGGCCCAAGGGGTACGCCCGCGGGTCTGGTTCGGCGAGCGGTGGATCACCTCGATCTTCGATCTGTTCGAGGAGAACGTACGGTACTTTCCGTCGCTGCTGCCCGAGCTTTCCGACGAGGATCCGGTGGCCGAGCTGGCGGCCGGCCGGGCCCCACAGCTGGCGGAGCTGCGGCTGCACAACGGCACCATCTACCGGTGGAACCGCCCGGTCTATGACGTGGTGAACGGGCGTCCACATCTGCGGGTGGAGAACCGGGTGCTGCCCGCCGGCCCGACCGTGGTGGACATGATGGCCAATGCGGCCTTCTACTACGGCCTGCTGCGGACGTTGTCCGAGGAGGACCGGCCGCTGTGGACCAAGATGAGCTTTGCGGCGGCCCATCACAACTTCACCGCGGGCGCGCAGCACGGGATCGAGGCCCGGCTGTACTGGCCCGGACTCGGCGAGGTGACTGCCGACGAGCTGGTGCTGCGACAGTTACTGCCGCTGGCGCACGACGGGCTGCGCCGGTGGGGGGTGGCGAGCGAGGTCAGCGACCGCTATCTCGGGGTGATCGAGGGCCGCGCCAAGACCCGCCGCACCGGGGCGACGTGGCAGGTGACGACGGTCGAGGAGCTGCAGTCACAGGGCTTGACGCGGCCGAAGGCACTGGCCGAGATGTTGCGACGCTACGTCCAGCTGATGCACAGCAACGAGCCGGTCCACACCTGGGATTGAGACGCGTACTTTTGAGTCATGACATCTGAACAGGTCTTGGACTGGGATGGCGCATACAAGGGGGAGGGCGGTTTCGAGGGGCCGCCGCCATGGAACATCGGTGAGCCGCAGCCCGAGCTTGCCGCGCTGCACCGGGCCGGGAAGTTCCGCAGCGATGTGCTCGACGCGGGTTGCGGTCATGCCGAGCTGTCCCTGGCCCTCGCGTCCGACGGCTTCACCGTGGTGGGTCTGGATCTGAGCCCGACGGCGATCGCCGCGGCAAACAATGCCGCACAGCTTCGCGGGCTGTCGACGGCCAGCTTCGCCCAGGCCGACATCACGTCGTTCACCGGTTACGACGGCCGGTTCAACACGGTGGTGGATTCCACCCTGTTCCACTCACTGCCAGTGGAGGGGCGCGACGGGTACCTGCGCTCGATCCACCGGGCGTCGGCGCCGGGCGCCGGCTACTACGTGCTGGTGTTCGCGAAAGGCGCGTTCCCCGCCGAGTTGGAGACCAAGCCCAACGAGGTGTCCGAAGTGGAACTGCGCGAGGCGGTGTCGAAGTACTGGGAGGTCGACGACATCCGGCCGGCGTTCATCCACGCCAACGCCGTCGCGATGCCTGCCGACGTGCCGTTCGAGATGCCCAAACACGGTTTCGACGAAAAGGGCCGGATCAAGTTCCCGGCGTTCCTGCTGAGTGCGCACAAGGCCGGCTGACGTCCCGTTCCCTGAAACCGCCGGGCGTCGGGGTCCGGTGATTCGGCAGCATTCTGGCCAAGTCAATCGCAGCTTTCGGACGGGTATCCGATGCGCCCGCCTAATAGCGACAATCGAGCGACAATCGCCACACTGGTCATCACGCACCTCACCAAACCCATTGTCGCTCGGCGGTTTTGCCACTCTCACACCATGGGCCCCATGAGCATCACCCGTCCAGCGCCCGCATACGAGCGACTCCGTCGCTAATAGGTGAACAATCCAAAATCCGTGGCACGTGAGGCTTTTGGCGACTCAAGTGACAGTTGCACTCATGACCTTGTGGCCAGCGGTGCCTCAGATGTTCAGGAGGCGATTGTCGCTCGATTGTCGCTATTAAGCGGGCAGATCGTCAGGTGCTTTCCGTCCGCGACGCGGTGACGGCTCAACCCGCCGGTCAGCGCCCGGCCACCGTCCACCCGCGCCGACTACGGCGCTGCCCGCAATACCGAGGCGAATTGCTCGAGATCCTCAGCGGTCGTGTCGACGTGAGGTGAGACCCGCAGCACCGGCGTGGCCATCTCAAATGGGGCCCGCGCCAATTCGCACGCCGTGGTGACGATGCCGCGTTCGGCGATCAGCCAGGTGCGCACCGAAGCGGGATCGGCACCGTCGACGGGTTCCAACGTGGTGATCGCCGTGGGCTCCTCGACGGGTTCCACCACCCGCCAACCCGGTACCCCGGCCAACGCCTCTCTCGTCGCACGTCCCACCTCGGCGAGCCGCCTGCGGATGGATTCCGGCCCGACAGCGAGATATTCGCCAAGCGCCACTGAATATCCCACGCGGGTGGCGGCATTGTGCTCACCGTGCTCGAAGCTCTGCAGCACGGTCATCGGCACATCCCAGTTCGGCGGCGGCACCCGGCGCTGCAGCTGCGCAACCAGGCCGGCGCTCACCGCGAGGAATCCGACCCCGCGTGGCCCGGCCAGCCATTTGCGTGACGACGAGTAGATCGCGTCGGGAGCCACCCCGCAGTCCAGATGCCCGAAGGCTTGCGCGGCGTCCACGATGATCGGAACACCGGCGTCGCGGCACAGCGTGACCATCTCCGCCAGCGGCTGGGCCACCCCTCGGTGGCTGGCCAGCGGGGTCAAGTGCAGCAGCGCCGGCGGATCAGACGCGAGCATCCGAGCAGCCGCATCGACATCCACTCTGCCAGCAGCGTCCACCGGCACCGCGCGCACCTGAAAACCGTTGGCCGCCATCACCGCCAGGTTCGGTCCGTACTCACCCGGTGGGCAAGCCACCGTCCGCTCCCCCGCCCAGCTGCCCAGCAACAGATCCAACGAACGGTTGGAGCCGGAGGTATAGACCACGCCGGTGGCATCCAGCCCGGTCAGCGCCGCGATCGCGGCCCGGCCGGCATCCAGTACGGGTGCCGCCGCATCGGCGGCGACATAGCCGCCGACCTCTGCTTCGTGACGGGCGTGGGCAGCAACGGCATCGATCACCGCGAGGCTCTGCCGTGAGCAGGCGCCGCTGTCCAGGTGCAGGCCGGCGACTTTGGGGCGAGCGTCCGCCCACTGCTGCGCGAGGCTCATTTCACCGCCAGGGACAGGCCGAAGTCTCCCGCGCCATCGGTCCACCAATGCGTTTGCCGCAGACCGGCTTTCGCCACCTCGCCGGCTACCCCGTCAACCCGGAACTTGCACGACACCTCGGTCAACATCTCCTCGCCGGCGGCGAAGTCGACGTCGAGATCCAAACCGGCGATCCGCACCCGCTGCGGCGCACAGGCGCGCAGCCACATCTCGATGCGCTCCTCGGCAGCATTCCACTTCGCCACATGCTCGAACGCCTCGAGCGCAAAGTCAGCGTCGAGCTCGCGGTTCACCACCGACAGCACATTGCGGTTGAACGCGGCGGTCACGCCGGCGCTGTCGTCGTAGGCACGGACCAACCGGCCCGCGTCCTTGACCAGATCGGTGCCCAACAACAGGCTGTCACCCGGTTGCATGGCCTCGGCGAGCGCCGCCAAGAACTCCGCACGCGGGCCCGGCGTCAGGTTGCCGATCGTGGACCCGAGAAAGGCCACCAACCGACGTCCCACCGCCGGGATCTTCCCGAGATGTTCCTCGAAATCACCGCATACGGCGTTGATTTCCACCCCCGGATACTCGTGCCCGATCGCCTCACCCGCCGTGCGCAGCACGCCGGCGTCGACGTCGAACGGGATGAATCGGCGCAGCTGCCCACCCTCGCGCATGGCGTCGAGCAGCATCCGCGTCTTCTCCGAGGTTCCGCTGCCGAGCTCCACCAATGTGTCGGCACCGGCGGCGGTGACGATCTCCGCAGAGCGCTCCCGCAGGATCTGCGCCTCGGTGCGCGTCGGGTAGTACTCGGGCAGCCGGGTGATCTGATCGAACAGGTCACTGCCCACGGCATCGTAGAACCACTTGGGCGGCAGGGTCTTCGGTGACTGGGTCAGCCCCTCGCGCACATCACGACGCAATGCGGTGGCGGCCGAGTCGGCGGCCAGATAGTTGGACAGGGTGAGCGTCATACCGAACCTTTCAGAGGTGTGAGCTCGACGTCAGAGCCGGCCACGGTGACCAGATTCCGGTCGGGGATGTCCGACCAGTTCGGATCGTCGTCGTACGGTTCGCTGGCCAGGACGACGCCGTCCGGCAGTCGTAGCATCGACAAGGTGTCACCCCAGGTGGTGGCCACCATACGGGAACCGTTGGCCGCCAGGATGTTCAGCCGCGCGTTCGGGTCGAGGGCTCCGACTTCGGCCACCGTCTCGCCGAGCACGTCCAGGCCCCGCTCGAAGATCAGGGCGGCCAACACCGCGCTGTCCACCGTGGATTCGGCGACCGAACGGGGCGGCAACACCGCCCGGTCCACGATCCCGTTGTGCGACAACAACCATTCGCCATCCGTGAACGGCGCCGAGGCCGAGGGTTCGATCGGCATCCCGATGGTGGCCGAACGCACCGCGGCGACCACGCATTCACTACGCAACGCCGGGGCCACCGAGGCGAACGAGGCATCACCCCACAGCGGCTTCTCACTGCGCCAGCGGCGCGCCACGCCACGGTCAAAAAATCCGGCGCCCCAACCGTCGGCGTTCATCAGACCGTGCTTCTGCCGGCGCGGGGCATAGGACTGCACCAGCAGGCCCTGCGGGGGATCCAATACCAGAGACGACACCGAACGCGGCGCGCCGAGCCATCCGAGATGCCGGCACATCAGCTGAATTTTCTTCGCGCAAGCGGCTCATCGCCGGCGTCCCAGGCCAAGCGCACGCCGGAGAAGATCTGGCGCCGGACCGGGTGATCCCAGTTGCGGAAGCTGGGCCGCAGGATGTCGGCGGACACCGCCCATGAGCCGCCACGCAGGACGCGGTAGTCACCGGCCCCATTACCTTCGAAGAAGGGTTCGGTGTAGCGGTCGTACACCATGGGGGTGAAGCCGGGCCACGGCCGCAACGGCGAGGTGGTCCACTCCCACACATCGCCCAGCATCTGCTCGACGCCGTAGGCCGACGCACCGGCCGGGTAGGCCCCCACCGGCGCGGGCCGACGCGCCTCACCGCCGAGGTTGGCCACCGCCGCGGTGGGTTCGGTTGCACCCCAGGGGAATCGGCGGCGAGAACCGGCCACCGGGTCCCAGGCACTGGCCTTCTCCCATTCAATCTCGGTGGGCAGCCGGGCGCCCGCCCAGGCGGCATACGCCTCGGCTTCGAAGAAGCTGACGTGTTGGACCGGTTCGTCGGTCGGGATGGTCTCGACGTGGCCGAAGCGGGTCCGCGTGTGGTCCGGGCCCCAGAACTGCGGCGCGGACAAGCCCGCCTCCCGCAGATGCGCCCACCCACGCTCCGACCACCACCGCCGTTGCTGATAGCCACCGTCGTCGATGAACTCGCGCCATTCGGCGTTGGTCACCGGTACCCGGCCGATATAGAAGCTGGGAACGTCCACGACATGCGGTGGCCGCTCGTTGTCCAGTGAATACGGTTCGGTCAGTTCGTCCACGCCGAGCACGAACGGACCGCCGGGGATCAACACGGATGTACCGGCCAGCCCGGGCCGGCCTGCCGGCAGCGCGGCACCGCGATCCAGCAACGGCGGGCCGGCCCGCAGATTCAATGCCTGCAGCATGGTTTCGTCGTGCTGATTTTCGTGGCTGATCACCAGGGCGAAGTTGAAGCCGCAGTCATCGGGGTCGAGAACGTCCAAGGCGTCCAAGGCTTTTGATCGCACTGTCGCGCAGTATGTGCGGGCATCGGTGGGCGGCAGGAGGGGTAGATCCACGCGGCTGGCCCGTGAGTGCACGAAGGCGTCGTAGAGCCGGTCCACCTCCGGAGACAGCAGGCCCGGGCGGTCCGTCGCGCCGCCGCGCAGCAGCCACAACTCCTCCTGCTGGCCGATGTGGGCGAGATCCCACACCAGCGGGCTCATCAGCGGGCTGTACTGGCGGTGCAGTTCGGCATCGTCGAAGTCGACCAGGCGTAGCGTGCGGTCCCGCGCGCGGGTGAGCTGCTGCGCCAGCATCTCGCGTGTGCTCAAAGCTCGCCTTTCACCAGTTGGCTCATCGCAGAGACGATCCCGTGCCCCACCACGTGATCGGCGAAATCGTCGGCCGGGCACCGCCCCTGTTGGACCGAACGCGTCAACCGTGCCATCGATTCCGCGAGTTCCGTCGGAGCCCGCTGCGCGGCAGCCGACACGCAGCTCAGCGCAGATTCCTGCAACCGTCGATCCCCCAGTCCGATCCGCGCGGCCCGGTCCCAGGCGGTGGCCACCGGAGCCGTCGCCTCCTCGGCAATCGCAGCGGCGTCCGGATCGTCGAGCAGCGTGGTCAGCATGAAGACCACCGCCGGCCACAGGGCGTCGGGGACGCTGTCGAGGTAACGGATCTCCAGCCAGCGACGCGGCCGTACCGGCGGGAACAACGTGGTCAGGTGGTATTCGAGATCAGCTTCGGTGGGACGGCGGCCGCCGAGTACGGCGCGTCCGTCGGCCCAGTCGGCGAACGGAACCCAATTGGTCACCGGAACGGCATCGGGGCTGTTGACCAACATCACCGGCGCGCGCAGCGCGTAGCGCGCCCAGTCACTGGCCGGGGCGTCACCGTCGGCACCCAGCACCGGCCCGCAGCGCGCCGCGTCCAGCTGACCCCACACCCGCTGCCGGGTGGACTTCCAACCCGTGAACTCGCCGCCGAGCATCGGCGAATTGGCCGTGATGGCGATCATCGTCGGGCCGAGGGCATGCGCGAGCCGAACCCGTCGGGCCCAGCCGTCCCGCGGGCCGGCGTCGAGGTTCACCTGCACCGACGCGGTCGAGGTCATCATCGCCGCGCCGGCCTCGGCGGACCCGCTTGCTGCGAAGAACGCCTCCATGGCCTGATACCGCGGGCCGGGGTTGACGCGCTGGGTGGGCCGCACCGGATCGGCGCCCAGCAGCACCAGGCCCAGACCGTGGCGGGCGAATGTCGCGCGCAACACGGTGCGGTCAGCCTGCAGCGCGGCCACGGCCGCTGACGCGCCGTCGGCCGGTGGTCCGGACAGTTCGACCGCACCGCCGGGTTCGACGGTGATCCGGCTGCCACCCGGCATGGCCGGTGCCGAGGCGATGACTGCGGACAGCTCCTCCCAGCCCGGGCGGCGCGACGGGTTGTCGAGGTCGAAGCAGTGCGCCTCGATCTCCAGGCCGACCTGTCCGAGCGGGCCGTCGTCGAGACAGCGGGCCTCGATGTACGCCGCGGCATGTTCGGCACTGGTGAACTCGACAGGAGACAGGCCAGAGGCATCAGTCCACACGGGTACTGCCATGGCGCCACCTCCCGATCCTCACCGCTATCAAACGGCTCGGTTCTGTTCCATCATCCAGATCGGACCGACATGTTCACTGCCCCAGCGTGTTCTGCATCGCACCGGCCAGGACGTTGACCGCGGGGCCGCCGTTGCCGGATTGGCATACCTTGGCTTGCAGCAGCACGTTCTCCCGTTTGCGGGTGGTGTTGAAACAGCGCCGGTCGGTTCCGGCTTCCTGTTTGACCCAGTCGGCGTTGGTATCGCCGACCGCGCCACCGGTGAACGTCCACACCTGCGTGACGAAGTTGTCCAGGTGCATCGCGGTGGTCTGCCCCGAGCAGCCGTTGGTGCGGTCCACCACGCGGTGGAATGCCCGGTCGGCAGCCTCCGGTGTGGCGAACACACCGATCGCCTGCTTGACGTAGTGGTTCTGATCGTCGGCCGCGGTCTGAGTGGTGGCGCCGTTGAACGAGGCAAGGTCCGGATCGTTGAACACCTCGGGCAGGCCGATGTCCGCCCAGTTGTTGCACACCGGGATGTCCACCGAGAACCCCTGGAACGGGGCGGTGAATTGGTCCTCCCACCCCATCGGGGCACCGATGATGTTGCCCACCGAACCCTTGGGCATGACCGCGTAGGACACCACACCCGGATCCGAGGGACGCGCACCGGCAGGTGCAGCCAACGCCAGCGCAAGACCGGCCAGCCCGAAACCGACAGTCAGGGCACGCATGCCCACGATCATGCCAGTCAGTACACCGTCCGCGTGCAATAGGTGCGGGCCGGTGACGGGTACGGCCAGGCGTGGTGGCCCGTCTCGGCAGAACAGGCCGACCCGTCCCGCACGTCCAGGCGCCGGGTCACCTGGACCATGACGCCGGCGCCCCGATCGGTGCAATTGGCCAGTTCGACCAGCCCCGCCGGCAGACCCAGTTCATAGCAGTGATCGGCCACCAGGTTCGGCACCAGGCACAGCCGCGCGGTCGACGGATCGGCGCCCTCGGCCGGTAGATGCTGATATTCGGCGCTCGGGCAGGCCCCGGTGGCGTCGGCGATGGCTCCGACGGTGTAACTCGGGTCGACTCCGCAGGACACCTTGGCGGCGCGGGACACCGCGGGCGCGGCCGGCGTGGTGGCCGGGACGCTGACGCAATCGCCGACCGAGAAGACCATGGCCGCGCTGCGCTCTGGGGCTTTTCCACCCATGCCGCACCCGGCCGTCAGCGCCGCCACTGCGAGCAGCGCGGCGACCAGAAGCCGTTTGCGGGTCATGGTTAGCGAGAATCTCACGTTTCCCCATGACGCGCCCAGGGCTTGGGCACACCGGGTCGAAAAGCCGGGCGCCCCGGTCACCAAGGGGAAGTGACCGGGGCGTCTGGGGCTGCAGAGTTGTCTAGTTGGGGACGGAGGCACCCTGGCAATCGGCGCAGATGCCCCAGAACACCACCTCGGCCTCGTCGACCGCGAAGCCGGCCAGATCAGAAGGCTCGAGGCAGGGGGTGTCGCCGACGGCGCAGTCCACGTCGGCCACGGTGCCACACACCCGGCACACCAGGTGATGGTGATTGTCGCCGGCGCGGGTCTCATACCGGGCAGAGGAGCCGGCAGGTTCGATACGACGCACCAGACCCGCGTTCACGCAGGCCCGCAGCACGTCATAGATGGCCTGGGTGGAGACCGAACCGAGGGTTTCGCGGGCCAGACCGGCCACATCGTCTGCAGTCGAATGCGGATGATCGGCCAGAACCTGGAGAACCGTGACCCGCGGTGCCGTCACGCGCAACCCTGCGGCCCGCAACAGGGCCTTGGGGTCGTGTTCATGCACCGTGGTCACGGTTCCAGTATGCGCACTTTTTGGAGTCAATCCAAAAGAGCAGGGTGTGATTATGGTCGCGCCGGCGGGGTCGGAGTGGGCGGCGTCTCAGGACGCTCCGATCCGTTACCCGGGCCAGGCCCCCAACCGGGGCCGCCGGGTCCGCCAGGGCCGAACGCGCCGGGTCCTCCGGGACCTCCGGGGCCGAACGGCGGCATCATGTGACGTCCCGGTCCCATCTGCCCCGGTCCACCGCCTGGTCCGCCGTGGTGGAACGTCATCATCCCGCCGCGATCGTGGCCGCCGCGGTGGTGATGGCCGTCGGAGTGGGCACCGAGACAGAAGCCGATGCTGAAGACCACGGCGACGATGAAGACGATGCCGGCGGCGATGCCCACCCAGGCAAGTGCCTGGAACAGGCGGCTGGATTTTTTCTCGACAGGTTGGGCCGCCACCGGTGCCGGCGTGACCGCGACCGGTTCGGCTGCGCCCACCGGCTCGGTCGCAGGATCGGGCGGAGGGGGTGTGTCAGTCATACCTACGAGCATGCAAGCGCTGCTGAGGTGCCGATCAAGAATTGACTATGAATCGGCTATGAAAGCCCCGGGACACCGGTCGCCCTTTTCTGCACCATGGTCGCTCCCGGGCGCGCACCACAGCCCTGCGGTAGAAACCGGCGCAGAGGTGTGACGGGAAAGCGAGCTATAGCTCCCACGGCTTGAACGGATTCACCGCGTATTGGATCACCCGATAAGGCGAGCCGCCGCGGGCCATGGTGTTCCACTGGCTGACGAAGACACGTACGTAATCGAGCGTGGACCCCGGTGAGATGTAGCCGCCGTAGGGCTGGGCCAACTGGTTGATCTCCGGCGGGGGCAGGGATTCGACCGGGTCCGGCCAGGCACTGGCGAACACCACCGTGGTCACCGGCGCCGCGCCGAGTCCGGTCGGGTCGTAGGCGACCCGCACTTCCATATTCCCGGTGGTGGCGTTGAAATACGACAGCACGGGCTTGCCGTCGATCTGCCGGATGCTCATCTCCCCCACCCGGTCGGGGAACAACGCCGTCGGAGGCTTGCCCCACCCGCCGGTGGCCGACCAGCCCTGCCAGCCGGCCCGATCGGTGAACGTCTGCGGTGTGGATCGGTAGAGGAACGGCGGGCTGCTGCGGTCGAAGTTGTTCGCCACGATGTAGACCCATCCACTCGGAGAGTCCGGGGCCGGGATCGGGTCGTAGTAGCCGGTGATCTGCGACTGGGCGCCACCGGAAAACTTCGCCTCCCGCACCGAACCGGGCACCGTCGGCCAATTGGGCCGGGCCGCATCGGCTTTCACCAGCCGGGAACTGTACGGCTTGAGGTTGTAGGTGGTCGTCACCAACATGTAGTTCTCGCGGTTGATCGACACCACACCGGCAGGCAACTGGGAGGAACCGGGCGGGGCCGCATCGGCCAGCAGTGGTTTGTCCACCCCGCTGACGCCGCGGTACCGCACCCCGGCCGGGTCGTCGATCGAATCGGCATCGACGTGCAGGGCCACCGGTGAATACCAGCCGCCGAAGCCGACGGCTTGGCCGGCGAAGCTGTCCCCGCAGACCTGCAGCACGCGGCTGGGGAACTCCATGAACTCACACAGGTCGGTGGCGCCGATACCGTAATCGCGCGTGGGAGTACCGGTTCCGGCGCTCGGCCCGATCCGCAGAACCTGTCCGGGAGCCAACGGCGACACCCCCGCGTCGGCAGCCGCCTCAGGCACCGCCGAAATGGCATTCCAACAGAGAAAAACCGAGAGAACGCCTGTTGGAATGCGGTTTCGGCGCAAGGGGTCTAGAGTTCGGCGGCCAGCAGCTCAGCGATTTGAATCGTGTTCAGCGCCGCACCTTTTCGCAGGTTGTCACCAGACACGAACAGGGCCAGACCACGCCCCTCCGGCACGCCCGGATCCTGACGAATCCGGCCGACGAGGGACTCGTCGGCACCGGCAGCGGCCAACGGGGTCGGCACGTCGACCAGCTTCACGCCGGGGGCCGCAGCCAACAGCTCCTGGGCACGCTCGACCGAAAGCGGTTGGGCGAACTCGGCATTGATCGACAGTGAGTGCCCGGTGAACACCGGGACGCGCACACAGGTACCGCTCACCGCGAGCTCGGGGATGCCGAGGATCTTGCGGCTCTCGTTGCGCAGCTTCTGGTCCTCGTCGGTCTCGCCGGAGCCGTCGTCGACCAGTGAGCCGGCCAGTGGCACCACGTTGAAGGCAATGGGCGCAACGTATTTCACCGGCGCGGGGTAATCGACCGCCGAACCGTCGTGCACCAGCTGCTCGGCCCCGTCGATCACGGCGCGCGTCTGAGAGGCGAGCTCCTCGACCCCGGCCAGGCCACTGCCCGACACTGCCTGGTAGCTCGACACGATCAGTCGGGTCAGGCCGGCTTCCTCATGCAACGGCTTGAGCACAGGCATCGCGGCCATGGTGGTGCAGTTCGGGTTGGCGATGATGCCCTTCGGTCGCCGCCCGGCGTCGCGCTTGAAGTTCACCTCGCTGACGATCAACGGGACGTCAGGGTCCTTGCGCCAGGCCGACGAGTTGTCGACGACGACGGCGCCGGCCGCGGCGAACCGCGGCGCCTGCACCCGCGACATCGTCGCGCCCGCGGAGAACAGCGCAATGTCCAGACCGGACGGGTCGGCGGTCTCGCTGTTCTCGACCTCGATCTCCTGGCCGCGGAACGTCAGCTTCTTGCCCTCGGACCGGGCCGAGGCGAAGAACCGCACCGAGTCAGCGGGGAAGTTCCGTTGTTCCAGCAGGGTGCGCATGACCTGGCCGACCTGGCCGGTGGCACCGACTACACCGATCGAAACCATGCTATTTACCCCGTCGCTTCGCTCGCCCCACGTCTATCGCCCTGTCCCGCCGTAGACGACCGCCTGGTCATCGCCACCAAGACCGAAGGCCTCGTGCAGTGCGGACACGGCGGTGTCCAGGTCGGTGTCCTTGACCAGCACCGAGATGCGGATCTCGGAGGTGGAGATCAGATCGATGTTGACCCCGGCCTCGGCCAGCGACTCGCAGAACTTCGCGGTGACGCCGGGATGGCTGCGCATACCCGCACCGACCAACGAGACCTTGCCGATGTGATCGTCGTACAGCACCTGGCTGAAGCCGATCTCGTCCTGCAGCGAGGTCAGCTTCTGCACCGCGCCCGGTCCGTTGTCCATGGGGCAGGTGAAGGTGATGTCGGTCTTGCCGTCCTCCACCTTGGAGATGTTCTGCAGCACCATGTCGATGTTCACGTCGGCGTCGGCGACGGCGCGGAACACCCGGGCGGCGTAGCCGGGTACGTCGGGCACGCCCACCACGGTGACCTTGGCCTCCCCGCGGTCGTGGGCTACTCCGGTCAGAAGGGCGTCTTCCATGGGGATGTCCTCGATCGATCCTTTGACGATGGTGCCGGGTTTGTCCGAGTACGACGACCGCACGTGAATCGGAACGTTGTACCGGCGGGCGTATTCGACGCAGCGCAGCATGAGCACCTTGGCCCCGCACGCCGCCATCTCCAGCATTTCCTCGAAGGTGACGGTGTCGAGGTGGCGGGCGTTGGGCACGATGCGCGGGTCGGCGGTGAAGATACCGTCGACGTCGGTGTAGATC
>NZ_MBEJ01000015.1 GCF_001953975.1 Mycobacterium sp. NS-7484 | reverse complement strand
CCGCGGCCCGCCTCGTCCCTCGGGCCCAGCGACATGAACGCGTTGTACAGCATCGCCTGGATCGCCTCGCCACGGTCGGCGGTCCGGAAGTCGTCGACACCCGCCGCGGTCACGGTCCAAACGCCGTCCTCGCCGCGGACCGCTGTCACGATCTGTTTCAGCTTCAGCTCACCGTCGAGGGTGCCGTCGGTGAGGATCATCAGGTTGTTGTTGGCCGGTGGGGCGATGATCTGGTGATCGGTTATTGCCTGCATCGCGCTCATCCCTTCACCGACGGTGTGATGGTGATCGACGCGCCGGTGCCGGTGACCGTGACACTGCCGCCAGCGAACGGCTCAGCGCCCACGAAGTTCCCGCCCGACGCTGCCGACAACAGGCCGCCGTGGGTGTAGGTGCCGCTGGGCAGGCCCACTTCCACCGCGGGTGCGGTGCGCACCCAGTAGCCCGACACCATCCCGCCAGTGGGGAATGCGGCTTCCTCGCGGCCATACTCGCTGCCGCTGGCTTCGTTCGCCCCGCTGGTCCCAGGATCTGCGGTGAACACCCCGACCCAGTCGCCGCGCGCAACGATCGCGTCACATATCGCCTTGTGGGTGTCGTCGTGTAGTGCCATCTTCGTCTCCTTCTCAGCCCAGGGTGAACGGGATCTTGTGGGGCAGCGTCGTCACGCCGTCTTCGTCGCCGGGCGTCCAGCCGTCGTGGCCAGTGCCGGTGAAACTCAGTGCCGCGTCCGCGTACAGCCCAAAGCCGGCCCTCGGGCTGAACACCATTTCCAGGCCGGCGCCCTCGGCCTCCAGCGCGAACTCGGCGGCGGCAAGAACCTTGTCCACCGTGAACGACAACTTGGCATCGGCGGCCAGGGCGAACTCACCCGCCACGGCGACCTCGGGTGGTGCGAAGCTAAGTTGCCCGTCGGCAGCCAAAGCGAATTCGGCGAACAGCTCGGCCCACCACCCAACTGGTGCGGTCATAGCCGGAAGAACCCCGGTGCGCTGGCCTCACGAATGATGGTCACCGATGAACCGTTCGGCGTGTACGGCAGGTTCGCCACACCACTGCTGCGGTACCCGATCAGCGTGGACGTTGCCGGATCGCCGGTGTAGGCCACGAACGCCAGCGCCTCGCACGACGCACCGACGATGGCCGGAAAGCTGATATTGCCCGCGCTCAGCCAGCCCGCCGCCACCGACTTGTCGGCCAGGCTGTCGGACATCGCCACCCGGGCGGCGCTCGGAATGTCGTCGAGCACCTGGTGCGCCGCTAGATCCACCGCATAGTCGGCCTCATGGATCATTACCGCTCGAACATCCGCAGTCGGCCAGCTGATTTCACCACCGGCGAACTTCTCGCGGGCACCATCAAACAGCCCATCAACAGCCATTACACAACCTCTCAGAGAACAATGGGCACCTTGTGCGGGACGGTCAGGACACCGTCCTCATCGCCGGCAGGCTGCCACTCGACCAGCCGCAAACCGCCGACCTCGCTCGAACCTTCAGCGCCGGTCGCCACGCGCAGCACCGAATCCGATATCAGCGTCGATTCCGGATCGAGCAGATAGGCGATCTGATAGAACAGGTCCACCGTTTCGCCGCCGAAGTTGTTGAGCGCCACCGCGATCACCGATCCGTCGCGCTGGCTGTAGAACAACACGGTGATGTAACCGCCGAGGTTGCCCACCCAGCCCATCCAGTGCCCCCACTGAATGAGTCCGATGCCGAAGCCCATCCAGCCCGGGCCCTCCCACGGCTTCTTGGGCTGGTAGGTCAGGTACGTAGTGAACGTCTCGTCGCGCAGCTGCTGCATCGCCGGGGAGATCAGCGCGCCGTCACGTAGCGCCTCCCCGAATGTGGCCAGGTCGGTGATCGGGCCGGCCAACGAACCTGCGGCCCCGGCCCACGTCGTGTTGACGGCGGTCCATTCGATCTCGCTGGTAGTCGGGTAGCCGAGGATTCCCGCCAGGAACGCGAACGGGCCGAGCATGGCCTGAATCTGCGGCAGTGCCAGGTTCGGCGCCCACCCCCGCGAGTACGGCGGGGTCATGTAATTCGTTGTCGGCCATTCTGATTCCTGCAGGCCGAGCGCTTGGCAACTGTCCTCGACGAGGATGGTGCGGATGTCGCGGCCAGTGCCGTACGTGCTGTCACACCACTCCAGGATCATGCCGAGCAGGATGGTGTTGGAGTTGGAGTATGACGCCTGGGTGCCCGGTTCATAGAGGGGCTCGTAGCTGCGGATGTAGGGCATCGGGTCGAACGCCGACGTCGGGTTGAGGAAGAACGCCTGCTGCAGCGCGGGGTCCTGTTGCAGGTAGTCCTTGATGCCCGACTGCATCATCAGCAGGTGCTTGATGGTGACCTTGTCGCCGTTGGGGATGTCGTCGACGTACATGTCGACGGTGTCCTCGAAAGTGAGGTGCCCGGCGTCGATCTGGGCCAGTATCAGCAGGTGCACGAACATCTTTGTGCATGACCCGTACCGGATTTTGTCGTCCAGGGTCAGTGGTGAATTCGCCGTCCGGTCACCGCCGTACGCCCGCTCATAGCTGCCATACGGGGTCCGGACCGCCAGCAGCGCCCCGTCGACCTTCGTGGTCGGCTTCAGCTTCGACGCAACCAGCGCATCGATAGCGTTGCGCGTGGCTTCCGGCAGTGGATCGGTGACGCTGGGTGTTGCCGTCTGCGCGGTGACCGCGAGGTTGGCCAACGTCACCGGTGTGGTTTCGTTGCCCGCGTTATCGACAGCGCTGATCGTGATCCGGCCCGAATAGTCGGTACCCGCCGCCAGGCCGGACAGTGGCAGCGCGCCGCCGTCGGTGACCGGGGCCTCGTTGATCTTCACCCCGTCGAGCCGGACGTTGTAGCCCTTCAGTCCACTAGGCATCGTCGACCGCCCCCGATGGCGTCAGCGTGAGCGTGGTGGAGGTCGCCGAAACATCGACGGTCAGGCCGCTGATGTTCGGCGCGGTGTTGTCGGGCTCGCTACCGGCAGGCGTCTCCCCCGGCTGGACCTTGCGGAACTGCACCCACGCCCGGGCCGCCCCTCCCTTGCCGCCTTGGGTGTACAGGCCGAACCAGTGGCCGCCGTTGCCGGCGCCGCCGGGCGTGATGCCCTTGCCGCCGTACGCGGACTGATCGCCACCGCCCCGGCACTTCATCCCGTTGTATTCGAGGTCACCAGGACCGCGGCCCACAGGCTGACCGAGCCCGACCGGTCGCACACCTGAACCGTTGGCGCCGCGGTTGGCGGTGAGGGTGAACCCGGGGATGCCCATCTCCGCAACACCGTCGAACGTGATGATCGTGCTGGTGCCGCTGAAGTGCTCGCCGCGGACCAGGGTTGCGGTCTTGTACGAGCCTGGGCTGCCAGGGTTTCCGTAGAACCCGGTGAATCCGTCGGCCCCGTCGCCGCCGGGGGGCAGGAGAACCCAATCCATGATGTCGCACCAGTTCGGGACCGGCAGCGACGTCGCGCTGTTGAGCTGTTGCTGCTCGGGGTCGTGGTGCCCATCGCCAGAGCCGGTGTCCACCGCGATGCCGATCCACGCCGCATTTTGTGACCAGGTGATGTCGTTCTTGTCGAACGTCGCAGGCGGGCTGTCCGGATCGACGATGGCGCGGATCGCCGCGTGAGCGCTTGTCGGTGCCCGGTTGTCTTCCGGCAGGTTGTAGGCGCGACCGCGGATGGTGTGCGAGCCGCCCACGGTGATCAGTTCGTAGGCGACGATGTCGCCCATCTCGACACCGGGCGGTGCGTCGGGCTCATACCGGTTGTAGCCACCCAGCGGTGACGTGGCGCCAGAGTCGAGGATGCCGACGATGTTCGGTGAGGCGTGCAGAAGTACGGCCTCGCCGCCGGCCGCGTTGAGGTTGCCAACCTTGTAGACGTTCACATAGAACTCGGTGATCCCGCTCGTTCCCCAGCCCAGCCACGAGATCGCGCCCAGGGGCATCGATTCTTCGATCAAGTCGAACGCGATCAGCGACGTACCCGGCGCGAGGGTGAACGACGAATTGATCTCCGACAGATTGAAGTTCGACCGCTCCGACGGCAACAGGCCAGAGTCGAGTTTGCGGTTGTACCTGTTGGCCAATAGCTTCCACGACTCGTTGCCCAGCCACGAGCCGGAGCCAAGTTGCTCCAAGAGGTCACGAATATCCGGTATGCCCGCGCCTTCACCATCCGCTCCGACACCGCCGGACATGATGGCATCGAGGAACTTCTGCAGCGCCTCGGGCAGTGTGCCGGGCCCCCACAGACCTGAGATGTTCTCAGGTCGGATGTTGTTCAGCGCGAACAGCAGATCTTCCATCGTGTTGCCGATGACGGTGGACTTGGTGAACGCCTGCACCGCTGCGTCGATGATCGACTGCCACCGCGCGATCTGGTCCTGCAGCTGCTCCGGCAGGCCACCGATCCACTCCAGAAGCAGCTTGTTCCGGCCCGTCGCGTCGTCGAAGTGAATGGTTCCCTCGACCGCCGACGGTGTCACCACCAGGCGGCAACGGATCTCGTTCACACCCTCGGGCACCGTGTACGTACCGGCCAGCTCAGCCCAACCGCCCGAAACGACCCCCGGCCCAAGTGAAGTGACCATCGTCGAGCCGAGGCGCTTCGACGAGCTGCCGTCGTGGACATACTCGGCGATGTGCAACTGAATCGGCGCCCCGGTGCCCGCGTAGCCGCCCCACCGCACGAACACCGACACGTCGACCTGCTGGCCCACCACGACCGTCGTCGGCACCCCCAGCAGCGCCTTCATCGTGCCGTTGGCGACCACCCGCACCGAGCCGGTGGAGTCGGCAGTGTGGGTCACCTCGGGATCCGGAATCCAGATGCCTTGGCCGTTGACCGAGCCGGCCGGGAATGCGCCAAGTGGCCACAGGTTTTCGCTCAGCCTGGCCGGATTCAGTGGCGAGTTGTTCGTGAGCAGGCCGAGTAACCAGTTGTCCAAATCGGTCGGCGTCGAGTTGACGATCCCCGTCATGGCGTCGCGCAACGCGTTCGCGGCCGCGCTGCCCAGGTTCTCCCAACCGTCGATAATCTCCTCGGGCGTCGGGAATCCCACCTCGTTACCGGCGATCATCTGCATGACGAGCCGGATCGGCAAGAACACCTGCTGAATGGCCCTCAGCACCTCATCGTCACCGTCGTAGTTGCCAAGGATCGCCTCCAGCAGACCCACCAGCTCGCCGACGACCGGCAGCCCCTCAATGAACTCCAGCAGCAGCGGCGGCAGATCCTCCGGGCCCTGAATATCCGCCGGATCAGCCTGAGCCACCAGCGAATTGACCTCAGCCCAGATACGCGTGATGATCCCGAACGGCGACAGATCCGACAAGATGCTGCCACCAGTGGAGTTGTTGAAGATCGACGGCACCCGATCCGCGGCACGCTGACGATTCGCCGTGGCCGACATGTCCTGCAGCTTCGACTGCAGCGTCTCCAGCGTCAGCGCACCAGCCGGCAGATTCGCAACACCACCCGGAGTGGTCACCGGCGCACCGCCCGCGCCGCCTTGGCGATCCGCTTCGGGCACTTCGGCGCCACCGTGGTCATCTCCACATGCGGCTCACCCTCGGTGTGCTGCGGCGGATCGGGCAGCTTGATCGACTCCTGCCGCACACCGTCGGTGATCCAGGCCGGCGCGTACAGGGCTTCCGGGTCGACGTGCTCGGTCTGCCTGATGCCCAGCGCGACGAGCTGCGCGGACAGTGCCCCGATGACCGGCTGCAGCGCGTGCAACGGCATCTCGGTGGCCGTCAACAGCGCCGAGGCCAGGGCGCCACCGAGCGCCTTCGTCTGCCCGTCGATATCGTCGAGGGCCGGAACCTTCTTCGGCACGACGTTGGTTTCGATGACCTTGTCCGCCAACGCCTTCGCCGACTCCGGAGACAACCGCTCAGCTTTGCTGTTCACCACTTCGTTCACCGTCCCTCGGACCTACCACAAGCCTATTTCTTGCAGTCCTGTCATCGCCCTACCCACCAGCTCTGCCATGTGCTCGATCGCATCCTTGTGGTTACGGGTGTCGCCGAACTTCGCCGCGATGGCCAGGCCCTTGCCCTGACCCCAGTCGATGCCGAGGTTTCGACAGCGCCGCACGTACACCCGAGGCATGAGGTACTTCGACGTGCCGCCGACCCGGTCCCCGTTCCACCAGTGCCCGAAACCGTTGTCACCGATCAACCACGGCGACGCGTTGGCCACAATCAGCGTGAAATCGGTATCCGGGTCCGTCTCGCGGCGGCGCCGGCGCAGATCCATCACGCTCGCCGCGGTGAACGCCTGGGTCACGTTGGGGCTGGTGTCCTCCAGGTAGTGGCCCCAGCCCTGCTTGGCCGTGCGCAGCAGCAGCGGCACCGAGATGTTCGCCAGGATGCTGTCCCGGTAGATCGGGTTGAGGAACGAGTCGATGGCACCACCGAGCGAACCGACCGACACGTTGTAACCCACACCCGCACTGATGACCGCAGAGATGTTGTCGCCCAGAACATCACCGCCGTACTGGATGGCCGCACTGATGAGCTCGTTGACGCCGGGCATCGACTTCCCGCCCACCGTGATCCGGCCCGCGCCACCCGGCGACCGCGAGAACTCCGAGGTCTGGATGCCGGTGATGTCGCCGTCCCGATAGATCACGTACGGGTGCCCCGGCAGCGTCCCCAGGAACCCTGGCAGCCGGTATCCGGTCTCGTCGATCGTCTCGCCGGTGAACAGGTCGTAGGAATCCTCGACGTGATTGGACAGCACCGAGGCGATAGAGCGAGTCAGGCCGGTGAGCAGGTTGCCGCCGATCGACGTGCCCGAGCGGAACCCGGACTTGTCGACGATCCCGACGAACAGCGTGCCGTCGCGCCAGTTGGTACCCGCCCCCGGCCACGGCTCCGGATCACCCTTGAACCACCGGCGCAGATCCCACTGCAACTCGGCATCCTCGAGGATGGGTGCCGCGACGTCGAAGATCGACGTACGGATCGACCCGACCACCAACGCCAGAGGTGCCGCGCTGTCGCCGAAGAACCGCGGCTTGACCACGATCTGCGACTGCTGCCAGAACCCGCGCAGCGCATCGACCAGGCCCTCGATCGTCCAGTTGTCCGGGTCGAGCAGCTTCAGCAGATCGCCGACGTCGATGTTGGTCAACTGCAACCGAAGCAGGTTCGCCGCCAACGTCAACAGGATCCCGTGGTCAGCCTGCAAAAGCAGCATCCACGCCTTTGGCTGCTGGATCAAACTGAGCGGCAGGAATGGATTACCCGCCACGAAAACGTGTTTAAGCTCCTCGATATCGTCAAAGAAGTCGATGACAACCTCGTCACCCTTCTCGCCGCGGACGACCGTCACACCCTTCTTGGGTTTCATCCGGCCGCCGATACGGGCGCCCATCGTCTCCACGATGATGTGAATGTTGCTGGTGCCCCGGGCTTCTTCGTCCAAGGCCCAGAACGCGGCCCACGTACGGCGCGGGTCGTCGAGGTCGATCGGCAAGCGCAGCTGGATCGTGCCGGTCTCGTTGACGATGACGTTCACGCTGCCGGCGTTCTCGCCGTACACCGTGCCGCGGTACACCCAGTCGCCGTCGTAGAGCTTAATGATGGGCCGGTCGGAGGCGCGTTCGACGCGGTACTCGCGGACCTCACGGGCCCAGGCCACAAAGTCGTCGTGCTCGGTGCCGGTGAACGGCTCGGCGAAGGTTGCGACGGTCATGATGCCTCCAGGCCAGACTCGGCCGACCAGAAGCGCCGTTGCCGTAGCTGCACTTTCGCCCCCGACGGGCCCTGACACACCACGGGCATCAGTACCGGCTCATCCTCGGTGCCCGTGTACGGCGGCACCGGGTAGATCGGCTCGACACCGTTGAACAGCCCTGCAGCGTTCGACAGATCGGCGTTGACGTAGGTGTCCATGAACGGGTCGGACATCACGCTGAGCATCTGGGTGAGCTGCGGCGTCACGATCATGCGTGCCGCATCCTCACCGACAGCCCGGCCCCAGCGACGTTCCTGCCCGAACCCGAAATCCGGGAACTGCCACGACACCGCCGGGTCGAACGCCCACTCCAGCCACAACTTCTGATCGGTCGGATTCCACACGTCGAACCAGCTCGTGTTCGGATTCGCCACCACCCGGATCACCGGAGCGACCGCGGTCGTCTTGCCGGTGAACAGCGCCGTCAGGAACCCCGCCAACGGGCCGCTTGTGAACGACAGCACGTAACCGAAGAACGTGCCCGTCACCGAGACGCCGCCGGTGCCGATGTTCGACAGCTGTTCCAGCGCCTGGCGCACCGTCGAGGCCGACGACAGGAACGAGATCGGCGCGGTGGTCTGCCCGCCGACCGTCAGCGTGAACGACAGCGTGCCCACCGTCACCGAGAACGCCAGCGGCGCCAATCCGCTGCCGTCGACCGTCAGCATCCCGGGATGCGTGATCGGGGTGAGCACCGTGAACTGCTTCGAGGTCCCCGACACAGTCACGTTGCCGACGCCCAGCGACGGCAACGCCTCCAGCGCGGCCTGAATGGTGGCAATGTCCGCGTCGAAATCGAGATCCCCGGTCAGATCGCCGGCATAGCCCAGCTTGTACGCACCTTCCGAGCCCGCGTTGTAGACGGTGAAGTTGCCCGGATTAACCCACTCCGCAACGTCTTCGACGCCCTCGTACATCGGGTTATACGCATTCGCCGAGACGACCGCGTGATAGATCTGGTCGATATCGGCGTCGAAACCATCCTCGGTGGCGTACTTGATCTCCTTGGCCAGCTTCAGCCACAGGAACCGCGGACCCGACGGCCCGTTCCAGGTGCACTTGACCTTGCGCAGGTTGTACGGCGTGCCCCACAACTTCTGGAACCGCGGCCGAGACTCCGGCGTCAGCCAGAACGGCAGGATCGGGTTGCGGATCGGCACCGACTCGCCGACCGCACGCCCACCCGGCTCGAACGCCCCCGACTGGGTGCGCATCGTGAACCCGGTGTCGTACATGCCATCCGGATTCGTATCGAGCACGATGAAGTCGTCGCGCAGGTAGATGTCGTCGAGCGAATCGGAGATGACGATGCTGTCACCGTTGTCCGATTCGAGGGTGATCGTTGCGACTGCCACGTCAGTACCTATCCAACTTCGATGCGAGCCTGACCTTTTCCTGCTGCTGCGCCGCGACGAACGCGTCCTCGACCACCGCAGTGCGGATGTTGTACGTCGGGCCGCCCCCGGGACCGGGCTGGCCGCCCTGGGCGCCGTGCACGGTTCCACCGGGTAGCGCAGCCGGAGCGGACGGCGCGGCCGGCGCTGCGCCGCCAAACAGCGAACCCGCGCCGCTCAGCGTGCCGCCGATGTTGCTGCCGTCGAAGACCTTCTTGCCGTTCTTGTCCGAGATCGACAGGCCGCCAACGAAAGTTGAAATGCCCTTGAGCCAGCCGGGGGAATCGTTGACGCCGAACACACCGAGCGCCGAGGACACCTGACCAGAAACAGCCGACCCGGCCGCGCCGCCGAACAGCCCCAGATCCGATCCAGTGCTGGTCTCGCCGACCCCGCTGCCCAAGCTGTCCAAACCCCAGCTCGACAGCCCAGACAGTGACGACGGCACACTGCCCAGCCCGCCCGACGATCCCCCTGCGGAGTCCACGGCGCCGGTCTGGTCGCTGCTGGCCGGGTCAATCGCACCCGGTGTCGGGGCAGACATCGCAGCGGAAGCGGACGACGGCCCGGGGCGCAAGCCCTTCAGTGACCCTCGCAGCCCCGCGGCGATACCCGGGCCGCTGAAGATGTGGACGTGGTCCATGTGGTTCTGCGTCGGGCTGCCACGGTCGGGCATGTCGTAGCCGCC